>JBFWUS010000087.1:0-19671 GCA_050247155.1 Rhizobiaceae bacterium | reverse complement strand
TGCTGAATAGGCCCGCCTTTGGTCCCTATATGCAGAACCTCGGCGCGAACCGGGCCTACGAACCGGCGGCGCTGGCCATCATCGCCTTCCTGCTTACCTGGGGCTGCATGACAGCAATCCTGTTCCTGGCACGCTATGCGCCAAAATCCTCGAACAAGCCGAGCTGACCCATGGCCGATCCCTTCCTCTCGATCCAGCATGTCAAGAAGTCCTTCGGCGATGTCACCGTCGTTCAGGATTTCAACCTCGACGCCGCGCCCGGCGAGTTCGTCTCCTTCCTCGGACCCTCGGGTTGCGGCAAGACGACGGTGCTCAGGATGGTCGCCGGCTTCGAGGAGCCGACGGCCGGCAAGATTTTGATCGGTGGCAAGGACGTCACCAGGCTGAAGCCGAACCAGCGCAACATCGGCATGGTGTTCCAGGCCTATGCGCTGTTTCCGAACCTGACGGTGGCGCAGAATATCGCCTTTGGCCTGCGCGTCGCCGGCGTCAACAGGGCCGACCAGGACAAGCGCGTTGCTGAAATGCTCAACATCATTAAGCTGCCGCAGATGGGAGACCGTTATCCGTTCCAGCTCTCCGGCGGCCAGCAGCAGCGCATCGCGCTGGCCCGCGCGCTGGCGCCGAGCCCGAAGCTGCTGCTGCTCGACGAGCCTCTGTCGGCGCTCGACGCCAAGGTGCGCGTCTCGCTGCGCGACGAGATCCGCTCGATCCAGAAGCGGCTAGGCATCACGACGATCTTTGTTACCCACGACCAGGAAGAAGCGCTATCGATCTCCGATCGCATCGCGGTCATGTATCAGGGCGTGGCCGAGCAGGTCGCGACGCCGTTCGAAATCTACAATCGCCCGTCGACGAAATTCGTCGCGAACTTCGTCGGGACGCTGAATGTGCTCGAAGGCACTGTCGCCGATCCGAAGAAAGGCACGGTCAAGGTCAATAACGACGAAATCCTCGTGAAGAATTCGCTGAATGGTCACAAGGCCGGCGATGCCGTTTCGCTCGCGCTGCGTCCCGAAGCGATCGCTCTCGGAGACGATCCGGGCTGCGACCAGAAGCTTAGCGGCAAGATAGCCGACGTGCATTTCCTCGGTTCCGTCATTCGCGTGAAGGTCGGCATCGGCAAGGACATCGTATCCATGGATACGTTCAACAAGTCGACTACACCGCCGCCGCAAGTCGGCCAGCCAGCCGATATTACCTTCTCCTCCAGCGATGTGCTGGTGCTGCACTGACAGCAAGCCGCTGCCTTCGGGCAGCAAGCGCCTGAGTTGATTGCGGCCATCTGATACGATAGTATCGAGTCGCTATCAGGTAAATGCCATGATCGATGCCCTCGCGCCCGAGATACAGGTAGAGCGGTGGTTCAACACAGACCAGCCGTTGACGCTTGCTGGTCTGCGCGGACGCGTCGTCGTCTTGCATGCCTTCCAGATGCTTTGTCCCGGCTGTGTACAAGGCGGTCTGCCTCAGGCACAGAAAATCGCTGCCGTGTTTCCACCAACGGATGTCGCGGTCATCGGCTTGCACACCGTTTTCGAGCATCACGCGGCGATGACGCCGGTGTCGCTCGAAGCCTTTCTGCACGAGTATCGAATTCGCTTTCCTGTCGGCGTTGACCGACCTTCCGATGATGGCCCTGTTCCGCGAACGATGGCGACATACGGATTTCGCGGCACGCCGAGCCTCGTGCTGATCGACAGAGCAGGGCATGTGCGGAGGCACGCTTTCGGCGTCGAAGACGACATGAAGGTCGGTGCGGAGATTGCCTTGCTGGCCGGTGAGGGGCAACGCGCCTGAGGCGCGTGGCGCTTGGCCCGCGCGCCATCCTCGTTATGATCTAAACCATGAACCAATCCGACGCTGACGATATCGCCGCCTGGCTCGCCGAAGCCGGCTTGCTTGGCATCCGCACGGAAGCCTCGCTGGCGCAAGCTTTTTGCGAAAAATGCGTGGCCGCCGGTCTGCCGCTCGGCAAGGCGATGATCATGATCGACACGCTGCATCCCCTGCACGAATCGCGCGCCTATTTCTGGGAAGAAGATCCCGCCGTCCCTTTTCGCACCGAGGAGTTTCCGTCCAGCCGTGAAGGCGAAGATGCGGTGCTGTGGCAACGCAGCCCATTCTTCCATCTGATCAAGCGCCGCGAAACGACGATGCGCTGTCGGCTGCATCAGGGGGAGACCGGTGGCTTCATAGCCATCGACGAACTGCGCGAACTTGGACAGACGGATTACCTTGCTCAGGTCTACCGCATCAAGCAGGCGCCGCGCATCAAGGATGTCGACGCTTTCTATGCCCGCTGGACAACGGCGCGGCCCGGCGGCTTCACCGACGAGGAGGTCGAGCAACTCACCCGTCTGACGCCACATCTCGGGCTGGCAATACGCTCCGCCGCGCAGACAAAACTCGCCAAGACGCTGGTCGAAGCCTATCTCGGCCGCGATCCCGGCCGGCGCGTCTTGAGCGGCGGCATCCATCGCGGCGCGGTGCAGAAGATCAATGCGGTGCTGTGGTTCTCGGACATGACCGGCTACACGCAGCTTTCGGAAACGGTCGAAACCGGCCAGCTCATTCCACTGCTGAACGACTATGCCGAGGCAGTGATCCAGTCGGTGCAGGCGGCGGGCGGCGACGTGCTGAAGCTCATCGGCGACGGCGTGTTGGCGATCTTCGCCGGCGCGAAGCCGCCCCATGCCTGCCGCGCGGCCATGCAGGCAGAGCGCGATATGCGTGAGCGGCTTTCCGACCTCGCCTTGAGGCGGCAGCGCGCCGGCCAGCCGGTGGCCGACATCCATCTCGGCCTGCATGTCGGCGACGTATTCTACGGCAATATCGGCAGCCCGGACCGCCTGGATTTCACTGTGGTCGGACAGGCGGTCAACGAGGTCAGCCGGATAGGAGCGATGTGCCGGTCCGTCGGCCGCAACATGCTGTGCTCATCCGAGTTCCGGGATCTGTTGCCGGCCGATGTGCAGCGCGGGCTGGTCAGTGTCGGTCGCTATGCGTTACGCGGCGTTGGCCGCGCGCAGGAACTTTTTACGCTCGATCCCGAACTCGCGAACGGTGATCCATAGGGCGCGTGGTGGCCGGTACAGCTTAACTTATTGAATTGCCCGCGCAGTGCTTTAGCGTCTGTGCATGGCGATGGTTGAAGAGCCGAATCAGAATGACGACCAGTATGTGGTCGAACGGCTCGCCGCGATCGTCGAGTCGTCCTACGACGCGATCATCAGCAAGGATTTGAACAGCGTCATCACGACCTGGAATCCAGCCGCCCAGCAGCTCTTCGGCTACACGGCGGATGAGGCCATCGGCCGATCCATCCTGATGCTGATTCCAGACCATCTCAGGACCGAAGAAACCGATATCATCCAGCGCATCAAGCGGGGCGAGCGGGTGCAAAGCTATGAAACGACGCGCCGCCGCAAGGATGGCTCGCTGGTGCCGGTGTCGCTTACCGTCTCGCCCATACGCGACCGGAGCGGCCGCATCGTCGGCGCGTCCAAGATCGCGCGCGACAACAGCGTGGCGAAGGAGAGCGAACGGCGCATCAAGCTTCTGATGCGTGAAGTCAATCATCGCGTGAAGAACCAGTTTGCCGTTATCCTGTCGATGATCCGCGAGACTGTGAAGCGCTCGACCGACCCGGAAAAATTCGAAGAACAGGTGCGCGAGCGCATCATGGCGCTGTCACGATCGCACGATTTGCTCGTTTCCTCCGAATGGTCAGGCGCCGACGTGGCGCAGCTGATCAGGGAGCACTTGCGCCCGTTCGGGCACGAGGACCGCATCAGCCAGTCCGGGCCGCCGCTGCAGTTGAAACCCAATGCCGTCCAGCATCTCGGCATGGCGTTTCACGAGCTTGGCACGAACTCATCGAAATATGGCGCCTTGAGCGGCGATACGGGAAGCATCGCCGTCGAATGGAGGATTTGCGACGACCCGGCCGGCCAGACATTCGAGTTGAGCTGGATAGAACGTTCTTTGCCCGACGAGGACGAGCGGCGCGATCTGCCGACGCGGCGCGGTTTTGGCAGCGTCGTGTTGCAACGTGTCACGCCACAATCGCTGAGCGGTACGGCCGAACTTGTGCGCGAGCCTGGCTATGTCGGATGGACCCTGCGCGTGCCGCTGGCGATGGTGGCCGCCGACTCACCGGATGACGGTTCGGACGAAGGTTGATCGAACATCAACCAAACGGTTGACAGTGTGACCCACTCAACATATATTCATCTACATGGTTGAAGATCGCGAACATACGCTTGATGATGTGTTCCACGCGCTGGCCGACCCGACCCGGCGGGCGATGCTGTCGACGCTGGCGAAAGCGCCGTTGACGGTGGGTGAACTGGCTATGCCGTTCGACATGTCGCTCAACGCGGTTTCCAAGCACATCAAGGTGTTGGAGGGCGCAGGGCTCGTTCGGCGCAGCATTGAGGGACGGCAACACGTCTGCCATCTCGACGCGCGACCTATGCATGCCGGTATGGAATGGATCCGGCATTACGAGAAGTTCTGGCAGGGCCGGCTCGACATTCTGGAAAGTCTTCTGGTCGAGGAGGATCGCGCCGCCGCGAAGGTGGCGAAGGGCAGGGCGCGCAGGGAGCCGGGCGATGAATAGCCTCGGCACATTGCTCGCGCCTGACACCGTCCGGCTCGAACGCCTGCTGCCCGGCCCGATCGAGCGGGTCTGGCAATATATCGTCGATGATGAGAAGCGGCGTCTGTGGCTGACTGGCGGTGGCGGCGCGGTCGACCTCAAGGTCGGTGGCAAGGTTCACATGATCCTGGACAACCGACGTTTTGTGGAACCGGGCGATCTTCCGCCGCCGAAATATGCCGAGCTCTCCGGCGAGAGCCATATTCGTGGACGCGTGACCGCCTGTGAGCCGCCTTATCTCTTTGCCTATCTCTGGGACCACGAGGCGGGCGAACCCTTCGAAGTGACGATCGAGCTGGAACGCCGCGGCGACAGGGTGCTGCTGGTGCTGACGCATGCGCGGGCAACGGTGCGCGGCGAGCTGGTGGCCGTGTCCGCCGGCTGGCACACCTTCCTCGACATTTTGCAAGCGCGCCTCGCCGATGAGAAAGCTCCAAGCTATTGGCGGCGCATGGGCGAGCTGGAAGCCCGCTACGAGAATACCTTCCCGCCTTGGTAGCCAAACGCCCCGACGCTCTAAGACCCAATACTCAACGATTTTCGCCCTGCGTCAGCCCGCTTTTTCAGCGGGAGGCCGGAGGTTTACTTGAACACAGAGAAAGGAAAACAAATGTTGCTCAAGGACAAGATTGCCGTCGTTTATGGCGGTGGCGGGGCGATCGGTGGCGCGACGGCTCGCGCCTTTGCCCGCGAAGGCGCACGCGTGTTTCTCGCCGGCCGCACGCAGGCTCGCCTCGATACCGTCGCGAGCGATATCCGGTCGGCGGGCGGCAATGCCGAAACGGCGGTCATCGATGTGCTCGACGAGGATCAGGTCGGACGCCACGCCGATGCGGTGGTTGCCGATGCCGGTCGCATCGACATCGCGATGAATGCCGTCGGCTTCCTCCACGTGCAAAATGTCTCATTCGGCGACCTTAGCCTCGCCGATTTCGAATCGCCGATCCACGAGTTCATGCGATCGCATTTCATCACCGCCAAGGCGGCCGCGCGACACATGGCCAAGCAGGGCTCCGGCGTGTTCCTGACCTTGTCGACGCCGGGCTCGCGGCCGGGTGGAACCGGCTACATCGGTTACGGCACGACCTGCGCGGCGATCGAAAGTTTCACCGGCCATCTGGCGGCGGAGCTTGGCGGCAGGGGCATTCGTACGATCTGCCTGCGTCCGGACGCCATGCCCGAAGCGATCGAACTGTCCTACGCCAGGAAGGTGTTCGCGCCGGCCGCCGAAGCTGCCGGCATGTCGATCGACGCGATGCTGCAGGAGCATGCGAAATCGGCCAAGCTCGGCCGCCTGCCGAGGCTTGCGGAGGTGGCCGACTATGCCGCGTTCGTCGCCTCTGACCGCGCCGGCGCGATGACCGGCGCCATCGCCAATCTCACCTGCGGGTCGATGCTGGACTGACCACGCGTTATCCCGCTCTTTGCAGGATCGCATCGTAGAGCAGTTGCGCGGCCGGTGACAGAACCCGGCCGCGCGCGGTGATCAGGCTGTAGGGCTGCACCTCGATCTCGACATCGAGGGGCAACACCTCGATCGCGCCGGCCAATCCCTGGCCGGAGCGGACGAACCGGGCGACCTCAACGGAAACCGGGGCAATGGCGTTTGATTGCGTGATCATCACGAAGGTGAGCAACAATGATCCTGTATTGAGCACGCGCTCGGGGAGCGGCGTGTTGAGATAGGTGAAATGCTGTTCGACGGTGCGGCGCAGCAATGAGCCGGCCGGCTGCAACACCCAGTCGAAGTCCAGCGTGTCCTGAAGGTTCACCTTGCTCTTCTCGAGCAAGGGATGGCCGCGCCCTACGACAAGGCAGGCTTTTTCGCTGCCGATAATCCTGCTTTCGAAGAGGCGCGGGTTCAGATCCTCGGGGATGCGGGCGATGATGAAATCATGTCGCGACGCGATCAGCTCGCGCGCCAGCACATTGCTGGCCTCGACCTGCACATTCACCTCGATGCGCGGGAAATGGTCCCGCAACTCGCGGATTGCCGGGACGGCGAGTTCGACGGCCGGCGCGGTCACCGCGCCGATGTGGACCGTGCCGCCCTTGCCCGTGCGGATGTCGCTGATCTCGCGTTCCGCCTCGCGCAGCTCCGCCAGGATCGATCGCGCCCGGCGCGCGAGAGCCTCGCCATAGGGTGTGAGCGCGACGCCGCGCGGCATCCTCTCCAGCAGGCGCGCATTGAGGATTGTCTCCATCTCGGCGATCACACGCGAGGCGGCCGGCTGCGAAATGTTCAGAGCGGCGGCGGCGGCGCTGACGCTTCCGTGCTGCTCCAGCGCCGCGATCATACGCATATGGCCGAATTTCAGCGCGCTGCGTGGCGCCGCCAGTTCGTCATCACCCGCGACGTCACGCGGCGTCGCACCTTTTTTGGTCATGCTCAAGCGATCACCATTGCTGCTATTCAAATCGATTAGCTATCACAGAATCGATATAGGTGCGGCAAAACTTTGCATTTGACTTGGCGGCGCGCTGGCGCTCACTTTCAGAGCTGACAACATGGGCGCAGGTCCGTGTTGACGCTGTGCGCCAAAGGAGGAACTACGGCGCGCGGTTGGGAGGTTGCCGGAAGCAAAAAAGAGGTCTGCCGTTGCACCCGCAGGGCGCTGCGCAAGGCATCGATATATCGGCTTGTTATCTAGTCACGGAGCAAATCAGTGAGCTTTACCAGAAGAACTATCCTTGCCCTCACCGCCGCCACGGCGGTGATGTTCGCCGCGCCAGTCATGGCGCAAGACAAGGGTCTAGTCGGCATCGCCATGCCGACCAAGTCCTCGCTGCGCTGGATCAATGACGGCGACGCGCTGAAGGCGGCGCTGGAGGAAAAGGGTTACACCGTCGACCTGCAATATGCGGAAGACGACATCCCGAACCAACTCGCGCAGATCGAGAACATGGTCACGAAGGACGCGAAGGTTCTTGTTATCGCTTCGATCGACGGCACCACGCTGTCGGCCGTGCTGCAGCAGGCCGCCGACAAGGGCGTCAAGGTTATCGCCTATGACCGCCTGATCCGCGACAGCCCAAATGTCGACTACTATACCACCTTCGACAATTTTAAGGTCGGCGTACTTCAGGCCGAGTCGATCCTCAAGGGCCTTGGCATCCCGGAAAAGGCTGGCCCGTTCAACATCGAGCTGTTCGGCGGTTCGCCGGACGACAACAACGCCTTCTTCTTCTATGACGGTGCGATGTCGGTGCTTCAGCCGCTCATCGACAAGGGCACGCTGGTGGTGAAGTCGGGCCAGACCGGCATGGAGAAGGTCGGCACGCTGCGCTGGGACGCCGCCGTCGCGCAGGCGCGCATGGATAACATCCTGTCCGCCAACTACTCGGACGGCTCCAGAGTCGACGCGGTGCTGGCGCCTTACGACGGTCTGTCGCGCGGCATCATCTCCTCGCTGCGCGGCGTCGGTTACGGCTCGGCCGAGCAGCCCTGGCCGATCATCTCAGGCCAGGACGCGGAAGTTCCGTCGGTCAAGGCGATGATTGCGGGCGAACAGTATTCGACCGTGTTCAAGGATACGCGCGAACTGGCCAAGGTCACGGCGGCGATGGTCGACGCCATCATTTCGGGCGGCAAGCCCGAGATCAACGACGAGAAGACCTACAACAACGGCGTCAAGGTGGTTCCCTCCTACCTGTTGACGCCGGTGTCGGTGCTGAAGGACGACATCCAGAAGACCCTGGTGGACTCCGGCTACATCAAGGCCGAAGACATCCAGTAACACGCCTCTTCCTTCTCCCCGTTTACGGGGAGAAGGTGGCCCGTTAGGGTCGGATGAGGGGCTGGGCCAGCCGTATCAAGTTCGCGCTGCCCCTCATCTGCCTGCCGGCATCTTCTCCCCCGTGAACGGGGAGAAGAGCGCAGTGTCCAACTGGGGAGGAGGACAATGAGCGACACAATTCTCGAGATGCGCGGCATCACGAAGACATTTCCCGGCGTCAAGGCGCTGGAGAACGTCAATCTCGTCGTCAGACGCGGCGATATCCATGCCATCTGCGGTGAGAACGGCGCCGGCAAATCGACGCTGATGAAGGTTCTTTCCGGCGTCTATCCCTTCGGCAGCTACGAGGGCGACATCCAGTACGAAGGCAAGGAATGCCGGTTCACCGGCATCCATGATTCCGAGAAGCTCGGCATTGTCATCATTCATCAGGAACTGGCACTGGTGCCCATGCTCTCCATTGCAGAGAACATGTTCCTCGGCAACGAGCAGGCCACAGGCGGCATCATCGACTGGGGCAAGGCACGCCGGCGTTCGGCCGAACTGCTGCGCAAGGTCGGCCTGCGCGAGGACCCCGACACGCTGATCACCAATATCGGCACCGGCAAGCAGCAGCTTGTCGAAATCGCCAAGGCGCTGGCCAAGGACGTCAAGCTGTTGATCCTCGACGAGCCGACGGCTTCGCTGTCGGAAAAGGACAGCCAGGCGCTGCTCGACCTGCTGCTCGAGTTCAAGACGCAGGGCATCACCTCGATCATGATCTCGCACAAGCTGAACGAGATCAAACGCGTTGCCGATCAGATCACCGTCATCCGCGACGGCCAGTCGATCGAGACGATGGATAAGGCCGACATAACCGAAGACCGAATCGTTACCTCGATGGTTGGGCGCACGTTGGAAAACCGCTATCCGCACCGCACGCCGAAAGTCGGCGAGACCATCTTCGAGGTGAAGAACTGGTCCGTCTACCACCCGCTCCATCCCGAGCGGCAGATCATCAAGAACGTCGATCTGCATGTAAAGAAGGGCGAGGTCGTCGGCATCGCCGGCCTGATGGGCGCGGGCCGCACGGAACTAGCCATGAGCGTCTTCGGCAAGACCTATGGCGTCAACATCAGCGGCGAGGTTCTGGTGCACGGCAAGAAGGCCGACACCTCGACCGTCGGCCGCGCCGTCAAGACCGGCCTTGCCTACGCCACTGAGGATCGCAAGACCTACGGCCTCAACCTCATCGATCACATCAAGCACAACACCACGATCGCAAACCTTCCAGGCGTGTCGTCTAAGTCGGGCGTGATCGACGACATGCGCGAGCTGAAGGTCGCCAACGAGTACCGCAAGCGGACGAACATCCGCTCGTCCTCGGTCTATCAAATCACCGGCAACCTTTCCGGCGGCAACCAGCAGAAGGTCGTGCTGTCGAAATGGCTGTTCTCCGACCCCGACGTGCTGATTTTGGACGAGCCGACGCGCGGCATCGATGTCGGCGCGAAATATGAAATCTACACCATCATCAACAAGCTGGCCGACGAAGGCAAAGGCGTTCTGGTCATCTCGTCCGAGATGCCCGAACTGCTGGGCATCTGTGACCGCATCTATGTCCTGAATGAGGGCCGCATCGTTGGCGAGATGAAAGGTTCGGAGGCCAGCCAGGAAAAGATCATGCGCGCGATCATGCGCAGTCTCGACCGGGAAGAAAAATTGGAAGGGGCAGCATAATGAGCACGGAAACCGCCGCACCCACAGTCAACCCCGCCAAGGCGACGGCGCAGGACGCCATCAAGGCCAATCTGCGCGAATATGGGCTGATCATCGCGTTGATCGCGATCATGCTGTTCTTCCAGTTCACCACCAGCGGGGTGTTGTTCCGTCCGGTGAACCTGACCAACATCGTGCTGCAGAATTCCTACATCATCGTCATGGCGCTCGGTATGCTCTTGGTCATCGTCGCCGGGCATATCGACCTGTCGGTCGGCTCGGTGGCCGGCTTCGTCGGCGCGTTCGCGGCCGTGCTGATGGTCGACTATGGATTGAATCCCTTCCTTGCTGGAATGTTGGGCATTGCCATGGGGGCCGTCATCGGCGGCATCCAGGGCTATTTCATCGCCTATATGAAGATACCGTCATTCATCGTGACGCTGGCCGGCATGCTGGTCTTCAAGGGCCTGCTGCTCTGGCTGCTCGGCGGCCGCTCGGTCGGGCCGTTTCCGCCGGCGTTTCAGGCGCTGTCAGCCGGCTTCATCCCTGACATCATCGGACCTTTGACGCTTGTCGCCCCGACCCTGAACGCGGATGGCAAGGCGATGCCGAACACGGGTCTCGTCCTGCATTCGACCACGCTGTTGATCGGCGTGATCATCGTGGCGCTGATGATCTGGTCGGCGCTGAAGAGCCGCGCCAACCGCGAAAGCCATGGCTACGAAGCGGAGCCTTTCGGCTTCTTCGTCCTCAAGAACCTGGTGATGGCAGGCATCATCATGTTCCTGATGTACAAGTTTGCATCGTATCGCGGTTTGCCGAATGTGCTGATCGTCATGGCGATCCTCATCGCCGGCTTCGTGTTCCTCACCAAACGCATGACCTTCGGCCGGCGCATCTACGCCATGGGCGGCAACATAAAGGCTGCTGCCCTTTCCGGCATCCTGACCGAGCGGCTGACCTTCTATATCTTCGCCATCATGGGCGCGCTGGCGGGCTTGGCTGGCCTGATCTATGCGGCGCGCCTCAACCAGGCGACGCCGAAGGCCGGGCAGGGCATGGAACTCGACGTCATCGCCGCTGTCTTTGTCGGCGGCGCGTCAGCGCTGGGCGGCGTTGGCGAGGTTGCCGGTGCGGTCATCGGCGCTTTCATCATGGGCGTGATGAACAACGGCATGGGCATCATGGGCATCAACATCGACTGGCAGCAGGTCATCAAGGGCCTGGTGCTGCTCGGCGCCGTCGCCTTCGATCTGTACAACAAGAAAAAGGGCTGAGGCAGGGAAGTCTCTCGGGCGTGCAGCCAGCCCTTGCTGCACGTCATTCCGGAATTTGTTCGCAACGTAGTGGAGAGCAAATATCCGGGATCCATGCCTCGCCGGCCCGGTCGCCAGAGTCGGTGCATAATTCGGGATCTGAAACACCAGTCGCGGCAGGCCAAGGTTGGCCGAGCAGTCGCGACTGATGACTCCAACCAAGTCCGCATCGGCTCTGATGTCTGCATCGTCTAGGCCTGGATTCCTGATGACCTGCGCTCTACTTCGTTCCGCTCCGGCACAGGAATGACGGACTTCTTCTGCGGCTGATGCCAATCGCCATCGTCGGCGACTGGCGACAAGCATAGATGCAGCCGTCATTCCTGTGCCGGAGCGAGCGAAGCGGAGCGGAGGTCATCAGGAATCTATGCCTTGCCTTTGCTGCCGTCAGAGTCGGCCCAGAATGCGGCGCGATAGGCATCGACAAAAATTCTTTTTGCGATTTTCATCCACACCCCTTCGGCCCACGTGACAATGCCCGCGAATGTTCAACGAGGAACGAGGGCAATGAACTGGACGGCGGCGAACGAACAACAACAGGAAGTGCGGTGGCGCATCTTCCTGATGTTCGTCGTCATGGCCCTGATGGTCATCCGCACCGGACTGGTGTCGCGGGGCGTGATTGCCGTCCTTTCCACCGAAAGCGCCACGCAAAATGCCGCGCCGGCAATCGACAATCAGCCGTCCTCGACGTCGCCTGCCGATTTGAACCATGCCATCCTTGCGTTGTTGTGTCTGGCCGAAGCCGCCGGCCGGCTGGTCATCGTGAAAGAGCGTGCGGTCTGGGAGTTGATGAACCAGCCGCTGCCTCAGCCCGTGCAAGACCAGCTGTTCGATGCTGCCGGCTTGTGCGAACGTCCGGCGCAATGGCTCGACACGTCGTGACCCCGGCCCGAGATGCTTTCGAGTGACTGCCTTGCTCCAGCCCGACGCTTTGACTGGCACGTTTCGTGAACCGGCAGACGTCTCGCGTGCGCAATCCACTGAGGGCCAAGCTAAGACACTGGACGCCAGGGCCCCCGATCTGGTAGGACCAGATTTCTGCGTTTCATTGGGAGCAATGCGATGACTGCCGCCACGGGATTGTCGAGCGTTCCTTTTGATCACCAGAAAGCCGACCGGCTGATGGAACAGGCCGGCATCGACGTGCTGCTGGCGACATCGAAGCACAACGTCCAGTATCTTCTCGGCGGCTACAAATTCATCTTCTTTTCGGCGATGGATGCGATCGGCCACAGCCGCTACCTGCCGATCATCATCTACGTGAAAGGCCGACCCGACCACACGGGCTATGTCGCCAACAAGATGGAAGGCGGCGAGCATACCAACAACCCGTTCTGGACGCCGACCATCTATCCCGCGGCCTGGGGTTCGTTCGACGCCGCGCGGGTTGCCATCGAGCACCTGAAGAAGATCGGCAAGACCGGTGCGCGCATCGGCATCGAGCCCGGTTTCCTGCCGCTCGACGCTTACCAAATCCTCGAACAGGGTCTGGAAAATGCAACCTTTGTCGACGCAACCGGCATGCTGGAGCGGCTACGCGCCATCAAGTCACCCAAGGAACTGGCTAAGCTGAAGCAGGCATCCGAACTGATCACCGATTCCATGCAGGCGGTGTTTCGTGGCGCGCCGGAAGGTTCATCGAAGGCGGAGATCGTCGACATGCTGCGCCGCGAGGAGACCAATCGCGGCCTTCAGTTCGAATACTGCCTGATCACCATCGGGAGCAGCCACAACCGCGCCGTGTCGCCCCAAACCTGGGGCAGGGGCGAGATCATGTCGCTCGACTCTGGCGGCAATTTTCATGGCTATATTGGCGACCTCTGCCGCATGGGTGTGCGCGGCGAGCCTGACGCCGAACTGGTCGATCTTTTGGCCGAGATCGAGACCGTGCAGCAGGCGGCGTTCGCGCTGTGCAAGCCGGGCACGCTGGGCGGCGACATGATCGCCGCGGCGGAGAAGGCGCTAAAGGGTTCCAAGGTCGCCAACTACACCGACTTCTTCGCGCATGGCATGGGCGTCATCACGCATGAGGTTCCGTTCCTCATGACCAACCATCCAGTGACTTATGTAGGCGTAGATGCTTCTGAGCCGCTTGAGCCCGGCATGGTGCTGTCGGTCGAGACGACCATGACGCATCCAACGCGCGGCTTCATCAAGCTGGAGGACACCGTGGCGATTACCGCGACCGGCCACGAGATGTTCGGTGATCGGGGAAGGGGCTGGACCGTGGCGGCCTGATCCCTCCCCCTTGAGGGGAGGGTGGCCCGAAGGGCCGGGTGGGGTCCGTGCGGCCGAGCTCGACGTTCTTTCCAAGCGGAGACGACCCCACTCGCCGAGCTCCGCTCGGCACCCTCCCCTCAAGGGGAGGGAGCTAAGCGCCAGCCTTCACCAGCCTGAAATCCGGCAAGTCTCTCAATCCAACCTCCGGCCCCGCCGGGGAATAGACGACGAAAAGCTGCATCGGCTTATCGCTGGTGTTCAGCGTCGAATGAAAGCGACTTTCCGGCACGAAGATAGTGCAGCCGGGGCCAACCTGCTTGACGACCGGATTGCCATCATCATCCTCGACCATCTGCTCGCCGTTTCCGGAGATGACGAAGATGATTTCTTCTGACCCGGGATGGTTATGCCGGGAATGGCCCTGGCCGGATGGCAGGTCGACCACGCCGGCGGAAAACTGCTTGGCGCCGTTCACCTCCGGGGCGCAGGTAAGCGCCAGCCGGCCCCAGTCGAAGCCGAAAGCGTCGACATCCCGGGGGTAAAGGAACATCCTGTCGGGTGCGGGCATGCTGTTTCCCCTCTCTGTCAAAATGAAATTGCCTTGAATTTTCGCGTCTGCTCGGCCAGCGCGCCTTCCACCGGCAGCCGCTCCATCGAGCTTGCGCCGTAGAAGCCGTGGCAAGTCTTTGCTCTTTTGAGGATGTAGTCTGCGTCGTCCGGCATCGCGATCGGGCCTCCGTGGCAGAGGATGATGACATCCCTGCGCACCGACTTCGCAGCGTCCGCGATCGCGTCAATCTCGGCCACGCAACTGTCCAGTGTCTTGGCGCTGGTCGCGCCGATCGAGCCGCCGGTGGTCACGCCCATATGCGCCACGATAATGTCCGCGCCGGCCTTGGTCATCGCCTTGGCCTCGTCCGGATTGAACACATAGGGCGTCGTCAGCAGATCCAGTTTGTGCGCTTCGGCGATCATGTCGACTTCGAGACCGAAACCCATACCCGTCTCCTCGAAGCTGACGCGCATGACGCCATCGAACAGGCCGACGGTCGGGAAATTCTGCACGCCGGAAAAGCCCATGTCCTTCAGTTCGGCGAGGAAGCGCGGCATGAGGATGAAGGGATCGGTGCCATTGACGCCGGCCAGCACGGGCGTGTGCTTCACGACAGGGAGCACCTCGACCGCCATTTCCTTCACGATCTCGTTGGCATTGCCATAGGCGAGCAATCCCGCGGCAGAGCCGCGGCCGGCCATGCGGTAGCGGCCGGAATTGTAGATGATGATGAGGTCGATGCCGCCGGCTTCCTCGCCCTTGGCCGACAGGCCGGTGCCCGCGCCGCCACCGACGATCGGGATGCGGCGCTCAACCATGCCACGGAATTTTTCCAGGATTTTTGCACGGGGGATCAGGGGCATTGGAACAACCCCCATGCATGTTCGCGCTGAAACGTCGGAGGGACAGCGCCCCCCTCTGTCCTGCCGGACATCTCCCCCACAAGGGGGGAGATCAGCCGGCCGCTTTGGTTTCGCCAATCACCATCGTTGCAGAAGGAGCGGAAACGACGACGTGCATGATCTCCCCCCTTGTGGGGGAGATGTCCGGCAGGACAGAGGGGGGCAACGTAGAGCACGATAGTCTCCGAATTTATGATCTGGCGATTTCGTGAAAGG
Organism: Rhizobiaceae bacterium; assembly: GCA_050247155.1. Taxonomy (GTDB): domain Bacteria; phylum Pseudomonadota; class Alphaproteobacteria; order Rhizobiales; family Rhizobiaceae; genus Mesorhizobium_G. The sequence continues at coordinate 4,363 of JBFWUS010000087.1, read as the reverse complement.
CAGCCACTGCTGCTGCGGCAAATGCCGGATCGTTGATGTGCAACGGGAGGCGTTGCACCTTGCGCCTTGGCGTTTCGACCACAGTGGCTTCGATGGCATGGAACAATGCTGCGTCAGCTGCGGGCTCCCAGAACGGCCCGCCTTCAACATCGATGGCCGAGACGCCTTTCTCAGGAATCAGGAACCGGACGGGCCCTTCACAGGCGTTGAGCTTCTCGCCGATCCATCGTCCGATTTCAGCGCATTCCTCAGCGGTTGTCCGCATCAGCGTGACGTTCGGATTGTGCTCGTAGAAGCGCCGGTCGCGATATTCTCCTGGAATGGTCGGCGGCGCCCAGAAATTGACCATGTCGAGCGCCCCGACCGAGCCGACATAGGGCAACTTCGTGCGCGCGATCGCCCCAAACCGATCCTCCGTTGCCGGCAGAACGCCGCCGAACAGAAAGTCGCACACTTCCGTCGTCGTCATGTCGATGACACCCGCCAGAAGGCCGCTGTCCACCAGTTTTTCCATCGAACGCCCGCCCGTGCCCGTGGCGTGAAACACCATGCAATCGTAGCGGTTGCGCAGTTGCTCGCTGATCGCCATCACGCATGGCGTCGTGACGCCGAACATCGTCAGTCCGATCGCCGGCTTGCCGCTCTGAAGCTTGGCGGGGTTCTTGGCCATGCCGGCGATCGCCTGCGCGGCATTGTGAAGGATGGCGCGGCTCAGCCGATTGAGACCCGCGAAGTCGGTCACCGACGGCATCATGATGATGTCGGAGACATCGACGTAGGGAGCGACGTCGCCAGACGCGAGCGTTGAAACCATGATCTTCGGCACGCCGAGCGGCAGCGCGCGCATCCCTTTGGTGACGATCGAGGTTCCGCCGCCACCGCCGATGCCGATGATGCCGGCAATATCGTCGCGCGTGGCGATAAAATCGGCAAACGCCTCGCCCATTGCCGAAACCGCCACGCCGCGGTCATTCGTCTCCAGCACCGCGCTCCGTCCGCCCGGATGGTGCGCGGCTACGGTGGCCGCGTCCACACTCAGTTCGACAGTCGGCTCGCGCGTGCCGACATCCACGCGCAACACAGGCAGCCCGGCCTCGGCGATCCGATCGGACAGGAACGCCAGCTCTTCGCCTTTCGTGTCGGCGGTGCCGACGACGTAGACCCGCTTCATCCGTCTGTTCCTCCATCAGAACGGTCGACCTGCGTCCGGAGGCAAACATCCGGTTGCAAAATTTTGAGACGTGCGTATCGTATTGATATGAATGTCTCACGTCAACAAGCCGACGATCGGGAAGAGAAAGGGCCGCGCGCCCGCACGGGGCGCTTGTTGCTTGGAACGGCAGTCGACCTCATGCAGAAAGGCCTGACGCCCTCTGTCAGCGAAGTTGCCGAGGCGGCCGGCGTCTCGCGTGCGACCGCCTATCGGTATTTTCCCAGTCAGGCCGCGATGGTGCAGGCCGTGGTGGATGCGGGGCTTGGTCCGATCCTGTCCTGGTCGTCCAAATCGGCCGATGCGGAACGCCGCGTTGCCAATCTGATCGAGACGGCGATGCCGCGCATCGAAGAGTTCGAGGCGACCTTCAAGGCGGCATTGCGCCTGTCACTGGAGCATTGGTCCAAACGGCAGGCGGGCACGCTGGCGGACGAACCCGAGTTCAAGCGCGGCCATCGTGTCGAGCTGCTCGACAAGGCGCTCCAGCCTTTGCAGGGTAGTCTGCCAAAGCGCCGCTATGAGCGGCTGCATCAGGCGTTGTCGCTGCTCTTCGGCGTTGAAGTGCTGATTGTGCTCAAGGATATTTGGGGGTTGGAGGCCAAGGAAGCCCTCGCCGTCAGCCGTTGGGCGGCGGCGACATTGGTGCGCGCTTCGATCGAAGATCATCGTGATGGGCTAACTCAATCTGGCTAGACCAGTTTTGGACGAGAGAGCGTAAACTACCCGAAATCGCTTGACGGACCGCCATATTTGGTACTACCAGATTGAGCATATGCGGGCTGGGAAACTGATACCAGTCCGTCGGCTGGGGAGGGCCGAAAACACAGAGGTGGTTTGAGAAAATGCGATCCGGTCGGACAGGATGCCGGCCAGGAACGATCAGGCAAAGGCGCACCAGGGAGGAACCAACATGCGCAGGAAAATAACCGGCCTTATCGCCGGCTTTGCACTATCGCTTGCCTATACGACATCGGTCATGGCGCAGGAGCTGACCATCTTCTGGGCCGAGTGGGATCCGGCAAACTATCTGCAGGAACTCGCCAATGAGTATGAGAAGGAGACCGGCGTCAAGGTAACCGTCGAGACCACGCCGTGGTCGGATTTCCAGACCAAAGCTTTCACCGAATTCAACGCCAAGGGCTCGGCCTACGACATGATCGTCGGCGACTCGCAGTGGCTGGGCGCGGCCTCCGAGGCTGGCCACTATGTCGACCTCACCAAGTTCGTCACCGACAACAAGGTGCTCGACACGATGGCGCCGGCCACCGTCCAGTTCTATTCCGAATATCCGGGCAAGAGCGGCAAGTACTGGTCGATCCCCGCGGAGGGTGACGCGGTTGGCTGGTCATACCGCAAGGACTGGTTCGAAGACCCGAAGGAGATGGAAGCCTTCAAGGCGAAGTACGGCTACGATCTCGCTCCGCCGAAAGACTGGAAGGCGCTGCGCGACATCGCCGAGTTCTTCCATCGCCCTGATGAGAAGCGCTACGGCATCGCGATCTACACCGATAATTCCTACGACGCGATGGCGATGGGTTTTGAGAACGCACTGTTCTCCTTCGGCGGCGAGCTTGGCGATCCGGTGACCTATCAGGTCAACGGCATCATCAACTCCGACAAGGCCGTCGCCGCGCTCGACGCCTACAAGGAACTCTACAAGTTCACGCCTCCGGGCTGGGCGAAAACCTTCTTCGTCGAAAACAATCAGGCGATCACAGAAAACCTGGCGGCGATGAGCATGAACTATTTCGCCTTCTTCCCGGCGCTGGTGAATGAGGCGACCAATCCCAACGCCAAGAACACCGGCTTCTTCGCCAATCCAGCGGGGCCGGGCGGCGACCAGTTCGCAGCATTGGGCGGGCAGGGCATCTCGATCGTCTCCTACTCAGAGAACCAGGAAGAATCCTTCAAGTTCCTGCAGTGGTTCATCAAGAACGATACGCAAAAGAAGTGGGCCGAACTCGGCGGCTATACCTGCAACAAGGCGGTGCTGGAATCGGCTGAGTTCCAGAATGCCACGCCCTACAACAAGGCGTTCTACGACACGATGTTCAAGGTCAAGGATTTCTGGGCCGTGCCGGAGTATGCCGAATTGCTGACCGCGCTGAACCAGCGTGTCTATCCGGCCGTCGTCGGCGGCGAGGGCACGTCGAAAGAAACGCTCGACGCTCTGGCAGCCGATTGGGACGCGATCTTCAAGAAGTACGGTCGTCAGAAATAGCCGGGGATGAAGAATGAGGGGGCGTTCGCGCGCCCCCTCTTTTCATTTGTGAAACTGAGGATGCGGCATTGGCCACCGACGTCATGACAAGGCTCGATCCGGGATCGCGCGCTGCTTCCCGCGGCATGAGCGATCTCGCGATCCGCAACCTGTTCATCATCCCGACGATCCTTTTCCTCATCGTGTTCAACGTCTTTCCGCTGATTTATTCGCTCGGCTATTCGTTCACCGATTTTCGCGCCTCGACGAATGCCCCGGCGAATTTCGTCGGCTTGCAGAACTATCGCGAGCTGCTCAACGACCCCTTTATCTGGAACAATTTTTCGATCACGGCGAAATATGTGATCGTGTCGGTGGTCGGGCAGGTGCTGGTCGGTTTCGGCACGGCGATGCTGCTTAACCGCGACATCCCCTTCAAGGGCTTGATCACGACGCTGCTGCTGCTGCCGATGATGCTTTCCATGGCGGTCGTCGGCCTGTTCTGGAAGCTGCTCTACGATCCGTCCTTCGGCATCATCAATTATGCGCTGGGGCTCGGCACTTTCGAGTGGCTGGCTAATCCGAACATGGCGCTCTACGCGGTGGCGCTGACCGACATCTGGATGTGGTCGCCTTTTGTGATGCTGCTCTCGCTGGCCGGCCTGTCGGCTGTGCCGAAGCATCTCTATGAGGCGGCGGCCATCGACCGCGCCGGGCCGTTCTACACCTTCTTCCGCATCACGCTGCCGCTGGTCGCGCCGATTCTGATGATCGCGGTCATTTTCCGCACTATGGAAGCCTTCAAGACCTTCGATCTTGCCTATGTCTTGACCAGCCAGCCGACGACGGAGGTCATTTCCATCCGCCTTTACAAGATGGCGTTCCAGGAATGGCAGACGGGCCGCTCCTGCGCGCTGGCCTACATCGTGCTGATCATGGTGCTCGCCATC
>JBFWUS010000086.1:0-19833 GCA_050247155.1 Rhizobiaceae bacterium | reverse complement strand
GAATGACCGCCAATCACGAACGTTCACGCCTGGCACAACGCTGATGATTGACGCCGAGCCTCAAAAGAAGCTCGTCATTCCTGTGCCGGAGCGAAACGAAGTGAAGCGGAGGTCATCAGGAATCCATGCCTCTCAGGCTCGCCGCCAGAGTCGGTACAAGTATGGCGTAATGAAACAGCGAACCGCTCGCGGAAAGAAGAGTAGGGGTCTCGCCGAGAGCAGCCCTCCGCTACGGCCTCGGGCGTTCGAGCACTTTGGAAGGTCTACCGGACCTTCCAATTCGCCTTCGGCGAACCGTGCTAACCCTCGGCTACGGCCTCCCAGCCCTCCGGGCGTTCAGGGCCTTTGAAAGGTCCACTGGACCTTTCAATTCGCCCGGTGGGCGAACCGGACCTTCACCGTTCGTCGCTCGAAAAGCCCATTTGGGGGCTTTTCGTTTGGCTACGCCAAAACGCTCCTCACCCCTTGTGGTGCACCTCCTGCAGCCCATAGATCGGCGTCGGAATGCCTTCCTGCCGCGCCTTGAGCTGCAGCGACAGATACTGCGAATAGTGGCGCGACTGGTGCAGATTGCCGCCGTGGAACCACAGCGCTTCCTGCTGGGTCGGCTTCCACATGTTGCGCTGCTCGCCTTCCCACGGCCCAGGGTCCTTGGTGGTGTTGGAGCCGAGACCCCAGCATTTGCCCACCTTGTCAGCCACTTCGCGCGAGATCAGGTCGGCGGCCCAGCCGTTCATCGAGCCGTAGCCGGTCGCATAGATGACAAGGTCGGCCGGCAACTCGGTGCCGTCGACGAATTTGACGCCAGTCTCCGTCAGTTCCTGCACCGCCGCGCCTTCGCCGGTCTTCAGCTTGATCGAGCCGTCGATGACGAGATCGCAAGCGCCGACGTCGATGTAGTAGCCCGAGCCGCGGCGCAGATATTTCATGAACAGCCCGGAATTGTCGTCGCCCCAGTCGAGCATGAAGCCCGCTTTTTCCAGCGCGTCGTAGAAATCCTTGTCCCGCTCGCGCATCTGGTCGTAGAGCGGAATCTGGAACTCATGCATGATCTTGTAGGGCAGCGAGGCGAAGATCAGGTCCGCCTTGCGCGTCGTCATGCCGTTCTCGACCGCCTGCTCGGAATAGAGCGCGCCAAGCCCGATATCCATCAGCGTGTCCGAACGCACGATGTGGGTGGACGACCGCTGCACCATGGTAACATCCGCGCCGCCTTCCCAAAGTGCGGCGCAAATGTCGTGCGCGGAGTTGTTGGAGCCGATGACGACCACCTTCTTGCCGCGATATTTTTCCGGGCCGGGGTGCGTGGAGGAGTGCTGCTGTTCGCCCTTGAAGATGTCCTGGCCCTTGTATTTCGGCCAGTTCGCCTTGCCCGACATGCCGGTGGCCAGCACGAGCTGCTTCGGCTTCAGCGTGATTTCCTTGCCGTCACGTTCGACGACGACGGTCCATTCTTTGGTCTTTTCGTCATAGCTGGCGGATTTTGCCGTGGTCGAGCTCCAGTAATTGAGCTCCATCACCTTTGTGTACATTTCCAGCCAGTCGCCGATCTTGTCCTTCGGCGCGAAGATCGGCCAGTTCTTCGGAAAGTCGATATAGGGCAGGTGATCGTACCAGACCGGGTCGTGCAGGCAGAGCGACTTGTAGCGCTTGCGCCAGCTATCGCCGGCTCGCTCATTCTTTTCGATGATGATGGCCGACACACCAAGCTGCCGCAGCCGCGCGCCAAGTGCGATGCCGCCCTGGCCGCCGCCGATGATCACAACATAGGGCTGCTTCGAAAAGCCGAGTTCCGAGATCTCGTCTTCGCGCTCCTCGCGCCAGCTCTTGCGATCCTTGCCGTGGCCATGCTTCGCCCCGAGCGGGCGGGTGAACCCTGACTTTTCCTCATGGTTTTTCAGTTCCGCCATCGTGGTGAGCAGCGTCCAGATCAGCCCGTCCTTGAGGCGGATCATGCCGAAGCCGCGCGCGACCTCCGTCTCGAACTGAATCCAGGCCGTGGTCACGCCGCCGTCTTCGGTAGCCTCTTCGCCGTCGGCCACTCTCCAGCCCGAAGGTTTGGTCTTGGCCAATGTCGATTCCAGCATGGCGCGGACCTGATCCTGGCCTTCCATGGTCTTCAAGTTCCAGGTGAAGGTAACGAGGTCGCGCCAGTAGCAATCGGCCTGGAACATGTTGACGGCATCGCCGATATGCCCTTGTTCGAGCGCCTTTCCGAACTTGTCCAGAAATGCCTGCACCTTGGTCGTCGGGGTCTTCTCCAGCATCGGTTCCTCCGCGAGCTGCTTGTTATCGATGCGCCGCCTCACCCTCGGCGCAGCCGTGCGGAAAGCTTAAGAGCCTAATGCCTGTCGCGATCTATTGGACTTATTGCTACCCTCGACCTTTGGGGCAGATCTCTCGTCTAAGGAGGGGAGGTTGGAAAGCCTGGCGCCCGCCCTCCCGTCGGCGGGGAGGGTGTAGGGAGAAGCGGTCCGAATAGCGGCGAGTGCCGCATCTGTGTTTGATGCGACACCACCGGTCCGGCGTCGTTTTCGGTCGCGCGCTTACACAGCCGCAAGCGCAGCGTCGATATCATCGATCAGGTCTTCGACATCCTCCAGGCCGACAGACAGCCGCACCGTGCCCGGATTGATGCCGAGCTCCAGCCGCGCCTCTTCCGTAAGGTTCTTGTGGGTCGTCGTCGCTGGATGCGTGATCAGGCTCTTGGCGTCGCCAAGATTGTTGGAGATCTGGATGACTTCGAGCTTGTTCTCGAAGCCGTAGGCCGCCTTCTTGCCATCCTTGATGTCGAAACAGATCAGCGTCGAACCGCCGCTCATCTGACGGGCAATCACGTCCGCCTGCGGATGATCCTTGCGGCCGGGATAGATGACGCGCTCGATCTTTGGATGCAAAGCGAGGTGGTCGGCGATAAGGCCGGCCGCCTCGGTCTGCTGCTTGACGCGCAGCGGCAGGGTTTCGAGACCCTTCAGCAGCGTCCAGGCATTGAAAGGCGACAGCGACGGCCCCGTGTGGCGGAAATAGTCGTGCAGGTTTTCGTCGATCCACTTCTTGTCCGACAACACGATGCCGCCAAGGCAGCGGCCCTGACCGTCGATATGCTTGGTGGCCGAATAGACGACGACGTGCGCCCCGAGTTCCAGCGGCTTCTGCTGCAAGGGCGTGGCGAAGACATTGTCCACCACCAGCTTGGCGCCGATGGCATTGGCGATGTCGGCGACGGCTCGGATGTCCACGACTTCCAGTGTCGGGTTGGTCGGGCTTTCGAGGAAAAACAGCTTGGTGTTCGGCTTCACCGCGTCCTGCCACGCCTTGATGTCGGCACCGTCCACCAGGGTCGACTGGATGCCGTATTTCGGCATCAGCGTGTCGATGATGTAGCGGCAGGAGCCGAACAGCGCCTTGGCGGCCACGACATGGTCGCCAGCCTTCACGCTGCACAAAAGCGCCGCGGCAACGGCCGCCATGCCCGATGACATGGCGCGGGCATCCTCCGCGCCTTCCATTTCACACATGCGGCGCTCGAACATATCGACCGTCGGGTTGGCGTAGCGAGAATAGATGAAGCCGGGCTCCTCGCCCTTGAAACGCGCTTCGGCGCTCTCGGCCGTGGGATAGACAAACCCTTGAGTGAGGTAGATTGCTTCCGACGTTTCGCCGAAGGACGAGCGCATCGTGCCGCCATGGACCAGGGTGGTCGCGGGCTTCCAGTTGCGTTTCGTCTTCGACATCGGTCTCTCCAGACACAAAAAAACCGGCTCGCGAAATCGCTAACCGGTCCATATGGCTTTGTCAGCCGCACGGCCCTTTAGCGAGTTGTTTAACGTGGCTGCAAGCCGGCCGGCCAAATCACCACGGGATAAGGTGCCTTTAGCGGGCGCGCTCGCTTGCGTCAATCGGGTGGGCAGCTAAAGGAATGAGCCAGATAAAGATCGTTATTCCATCCAGGGCGCGGCAGGACAGTCCATTTGCGCAAGACAGGCATCCTACCCGATCGCGATATCGCTGCGCTTTTTGAAAACGGCGCGCTGAAGAGCGGCCGTTCGCTCGATAGGGATCAGATCCAGCCAGCAAGCCTGGATTTGCGGCTCGGCGAAAAGGCCTATCGTGTGCGCGCCAGCTTCCTGCCGGGGCCGAACAGTCTCGTGGCCGACAAGCTGGAACGCCTGAAACTGCATGAAATCGACCTGACCGACGGCGCGGTGCTGGAAACCGGTTGCGTTTACCTCGTTCCGCTGCTGGAAACGCTGGCTCTGCCCGAGATGATTGCGGCATCGACCAATCCGAAAAGTTCGACCGGCCGCCTCGATATTTTTACGCGCGTCATGACCGACAAGGGTCACGAGTTCGACAAGGTGCCGGCCGGCTATACGGGACCGCTCTATCTGGAGGTGAGCCCGCGCACCTTTCCGATCGTCGTGCGGGCGGGCTCACGCCTGTCGCAGATAAGATTCCGCACCGGCAATGCAGTGCTGACCGAGCCGGAATTGCAGGCGCTGCACACCGCCGAAAGGCTGATCGCCGCCGAGCCGCCGAACATTTCCGGCGGCGGCATCGCCATGGCCATCGACCTGAGCGGCGACGCGAAAGGGCTTGTCGGCTATCGCGGCAAGCATCACACCGGGCTGGTGGATGTCGACAAACGCGCGGCGCACGATATCGTCGATTTCTGGGAACCGATCCACGCGCATGGCAAGGGTGAGATCGTGCTCGATCCGGACGAGTTTTATATCCTCGTCAGCCGGGAGGCGGTGCATGTGCCGCCGCTCTATGCCGCCGAGATGACGCCGTTCGACCCGCTGGTCGGCGAATTCAGGGTACATTATGCCGGCTTCTTCGATCCCGGCTTCGGCCATTCAGGGGCGGGCGGCACCGGCAGCCGCGCGGTTCTGGAAGTGCGCAGCCACGAAGTGCCGTTCATCCTTGAGCACGGGCAGATCGTCGGACGGCTGGTTTACGAGCACATGCTGGCGCGGCCGAACGCTCTCTACGGCACGGATATGGGCTCCAACTATCAGGCGCAGGGGCTTAAGCTTTCAAAACACTTCAAGGCATGAAAGATAGGGGATTTATAGACGTACAAAAACTTGCTATATTAGGCGTCGGCTTGCTGATCTACACAATAGCGACGATTTTAACTGGCGGTATTGTACGATGCCCGAACCCAGTGATCCTTCACCGAGCCCTGGCGGCTCAAGCAGCCCTGCACCTGACACAATATCGGCCGGCAGGAACGAAGATGGCGGCGTGCCGCAGCATCTGGAATATACGGCGCTGCTCTGTGGCATCCTTTTTGTCGTAGGCGGGCTCGGTTCCGTTCTCGTCAACCGTTCATTCTACAATGTAGGCATTCTCGCTACCTGCATCGGTTTCGGCGTCATGCTGGCCGTATTTGGCAATCGCGCGAGCGGTTCATTCAAGAATTGGGCGGTGGCCGGCGCCGGCGCCATGGCCATTATCCTCTATTTCGTGCTGCGACAGTATCCAATTTTGGACACGCGATACGCACGTGGTCAAATCCTCGACGCCGAGTCGGTCCAGAGCATTGCCGGTCGCGGCTCGCATAGCTTCCTCGTTGGCCGAGAGAGCGCGAGCGCCTTCAAGTTCGTCGTTTTTCCGGAGGAAATCGACGGCGATGTTTTCAGGCTGTCATTTGTGACCAACCCAATCCCGGGCGGACCAACGTCAGGATCGGAATTCCGCATTGATTGCATCGAGGCTGAACACCTGCGGCATGCGATGGAGAGCGGCAAGATGTTGTCGTTCGAGCTCGAGCGAAGGGAGCGAGAAGGACGTGTTGAATATCGTCTCAGGCTGGCTGGCGGTGGTGGTTATGTTGGCCGATTGAACCAAGGCGACTGCGGCGAGGATGCTCCAGCACCAGACGTCGGGGGCAATGGCATTGCGGGGCTTTCGTTAGTTACTCCAGCATATGCGCAAGGACTTGAAATTGGCGCCGTGCCTAAACTTTCCCCCGGTCTGGAGTCGGAGGATCAGCAACTGCGCGAGTATACCCGCGACGAACTCGCGAAGCTGCGCGATCCAGCCGGCTTCAAGCTGTTGACCGACGGCTGGAATGTTGAAACCAGTTCGTATCGCGCGGACCTCGGCCGACTGGTGATCTGGGAGCGGGCGATCCGAGCTGAACCCGCCACGGCCGTCCCTATCGCTCAGTCTATGAATCGCCGACAGATGTCCTACCTCGTGCAGATGACCGGGCAAGGCGATTACACGTTGCGCCGCGCCGCAGTCGAAGTGTTGCAACGGTTGATTGAAACCACCAGTTGGCCTGGCGGTCCGACGGCCGACGTTTCGGCCAACATGCTGGCCGCCGTGACCGAAATTTACATGACTCCGATGCGGCCGCCCCTGGTCAAGCGCGAAATCAGCTTCGACAAAGGCAATATGATCTACAACACGACCATGGCCGTACAGTTTGTTCAATGCAATATGAGTACGAAATTCCGTGAAGCTATCGTTACAGCCATCGATTCCTTTCTACGGGACCCCGACCCCGATCTGGGTAAGGTGACGGTACTCGCCAATTCCGTTAGGGAGCGATTGAGACGATGCCCATGAATCCACGCTGAATGGTGATGCCAGGCCGCCAGATGAGCGCATAGCCGGCGCGAGCCAGGATGGGCCTAGAGCGAGATGAGATTAGATTGAACCATCACCGGCAGAATGGTTCAATCTAATCTCATCTCGCTCTAAGAAGCTTTAGCCGCTTGTTCTCTGCGGCAGCGCCTCCGGATCGCGCTCCTGATCGAACTCCTTTACGATGTCAAAGAAGCCGCGCAAGAAACGCTGCATGGTATCGATCGACTTGTCGACGTCCTGATCGGTCGGCAGATAGGACTTTTTGTCCGCCTCCAGCGCCGTGACGCGCTTCTCCAGCGCCTCGAAGGAGCCTTGCAGCCTGTCGACCTCGCTTTCGAAGGCGGAACGCTCATCAGCCGCCAGCTTGCAAACAAGCTGCCCTGACTGTTCCTGGCAGATCGACATTTCGCCAGTCTGCTTGTCCATGCGGACATAGCCGTTCGCCGATTTTTCCAGCGTGTAGCGTTCGTCGTCGCTCTGCGCATAGGCGGCCAGCACACCGATCGACAGCAGTGCCGTTACGGCCAGACTTGCGGTACGCATTCGCGCCTCCTTCGGATCATTTTCGCCGCGCAGCATGCCAGTGATTTATGCCAGAAATGCGATTGACGGGTCGCGTTTCGGCTTTTCCCGTCAGGCCAATGCTTCTATAGCGGACGCATGGCCCAAACGATCTATAAAATACTCCCCGATGCTCTCTGGCGCGAGGCCGAAAAGAGCGGCGTCTTTGCCGGTGCGCCGGTGGATTTGCAGGACGGCTTCATTCACTTTTCGATGGCCGATCAGGTCGAGGAGACCGCGGCCCGGCACTTTGCCGGCCAGGAGGGGCTGCTGATCGCGGCCGTGGATGCGGCCGCACTTGGCGACGAGCTGAAATTCGAGCCGTCACGCGGCGGCGCGCTGTTTCCTCACCTTTATGGCAAGCTCGACCGCCACAAGGTGAAATGGGTGCGCCCGCTGCCCGTCGGCAAGGATGGGATGCATCGGTTTCCGAAGCTAGAACCCTAGAATCCACTGCAAATGCGTGATGGCGGTTTGCAAATGGCGCTTTTCTGCGCTTCGGTGCTCACGTACTTCATGTACGCTCCGCTCCGATGCTCGAAGAGCACCATTTTCAACTCGCCCTGACGCATTTTCAGGTGGATTCTGGCATCATCTGGAAGGAATTATCGTGCTCGACCTCATCGGCCGGCAGCTCTTGTTCACGCTCGACCCGGAAACGGCGCATGGGCTTTCGATTCGGGCGCTGAAATGCGGCTTGCCGCTGTCGCTCGGCGCGCCGCGCGACAAGCGGTTGAATGTGCGGGTCGCCGGGCTGGATTTCCACAATCCTCTCGGCATGGCGGCGGGTTACGACAAGAATGCCGAGGCGCCTGATGCGCTGTTGGGGCTGGGTTTCGGCTTCGCGGAAGTCGGAACCGTGACGCCGCTGGCGCAGAGCGGCAATCCGAAACCGCGTATCTTCCGGCTGGTGCAAGACGAAGCCGTGATAAACCGGCTCGGCTTCAACAATGAGGGCCACGACGCGGCGGAGAAGCGGTTGCGCGCCCGCGCCGGCAAGGCTGGCATCGTCGGCGTCAACATCGGCGCCAATAAAGACAGCGCCGATCGCATCGGCGATTATGAAATGGGCGTGGCGCGGTTCGCGCCGCTGGCGTCCTATCTGACCGTCAACATCTCCTCGCCGAACACGCCTGGCTTGCGCACCATGCAGGCGCGCCAAAGCCTGGCCGAGCTGCTGGCGCGCGTGATGGCGGCGCGGGCGAAGGCCAGCCGCCAGCCACCGGTTTTCCTGAAAATCGCGCCGGATCTTGTCGAGCAGGAGATTGATGACATCGCCGCCGAGGTGCTGGACAAGAAGATCGACGGCGTGATCGTGTCCAACACAACGATCACCCGGCAGGGGCTGGCGTCGCGCACCCATGCCGGCGAGACCGGCGGCCTGTCCGGCAAGCCGCTGTTTGCAAAGTCGACGGCGGTGCTGGCGCGGATGCGCAAGCTGCTTGGGCCGGATGTTGCGATCATCGGCGTTGGCGGTGTGGACTCGGCTGACACCGCGCTGGAAAAAATCAGGGCAGGGGCCGATCTGGTGCAGCTCTACACCGGTATGATCTATGCCGGGCCATCGCTGCCTGGCCGCATCGTACGCGGTATGCTCAAGACGATGGATGCCGAGGGCGTGAAATCGCTCCGCGAGCTACGCGACAGCCGGCTGGAGCATTGGACGGCGCAGGCTATCTGACCGCTTCGCCGCTCAGACAAAACCGGCAAAGGTCTGGTCGCGCCGTCGTCGCATCACAGCAAACAGGCCGAAGCCGCGCGCCAGCAGGAACGCATGCAGTGCGGCCCAAAGACCGTGGTTTGCGAAGGCAGGCGTCAGCGTCAGCAAGGCGACAACGAAGATTGCCAGCGAAAGCAGCATTATGTTGCGCATATCGCGCGACCAGGTGGCGCCGATGAAGACGCCGTCCATCTGGAAGGCCAGTACGCCGGTGACGGCTGTCAGGGCGGCCCAGGGAAGGTAGGTTTCGGCGGCTACCCGTACGTCCGACGCGGTAGTGATGATGCCGATCAGGTCCGCCCCGAACACCAGCGACAGCGCTGCCGCAAACCCCGACAGAGCAAAGCCCCAGAACAAGGTGAGCTTCACCGCTCGGTCGAACGCGGCGACGGCTCGCGCGCCGACGGCGCGGCCGGCAAGCTGTTCGGCTGCCGTCGCGAACCCGTCGAGGAAATAGCCGGCGATGAGGAAGATATTCATCAACACCGCGTTGGCGGCGAGCGTCAATGTTCCGAACTGAGCGCCTTGCCGCGTGAACAGAGCGAATGCCGCGAGCAGCGCGAAGGAGCGGATCATGATGTCGCGGTTGACCGCCATCATCGACACGAAGTCCCGCGCGTTCAGGATTCGCGCGAGGCCTGGGCGCGGTCGCCCACCAAAGCGTCGAAGCACGATGGCGAGCCCGATGACCATGGCGATGAATTCACCGGCGACCGTGCCCCAGGCGACGCCGGCCACCTGCCATCCGAGGTGAAGGCCGAGATAGATCGACAGGGCGATGTTGATCCCGTTGAGGATCAATTGCAGCAGCAGCCCGAGCCAGCCATGACCGCGTCCCAGCACATAGCCGAGGATGGCGTAGTTCACGAGCGAGAACGTGGCGCCCAGCATGCGAATGCGGATATAGGTGTCCATGGCCTGGCTGACGCGCGGTTCGGCGTCCATGAACCAGATGCCGGCGACCCCAAGCAGCGGCGTCAACGCCGCCAAGACCAGCCCGGACACCACCGCTACCAAGGTCGCGCGCCAGAACGTGGCTTGTTCCTCCAGCGCATCACCCCGCCCGAAGGCCTGCGCGACAAGCCCAGTCGTGCCCGAACGCAGGAAATTGAAGATGGTGAAGACGACGTCGAACACCAGCGCGCCGGCGGCCAGCCCACCTAACAAAGCCGCATCACCGAATTGCCCGACCACGGCCGTATCGACGATGCCCAGTAGCGGCGTGGTCAGATAGGCCAGCGTCATCGGCACGGCGATGGCCAGCACCGAGCGGTTGGTTACGGCAAAGGTGCGTGTCGGCTGCCTGCCGAGCGCATCATCAGTCATTGCAAGCCCCTTGAAGCTTGGCTTGACCTAACCCAGCTTGGCAGGAAATGTCATCACCACCGCCTCGGCCAAAACCGAGCCTGCCTATGAGCCAGACCACGTCGCATGCCGCTGCCGATCGTCAGCCATCCAGACTACGATGCCGGATTTCCGGTGACGCATCGCTTTCCGATGGGCAAATATCCGGCGCTGATGCGCGCGCTGGAGCGGCGCGGCATGGTTGGCAACGGTGCGCTGCATCGCCCGGCGCCGGCGCCCGCCAACTGGCTCGGCCGGGCGCATGACCGCACCTATGTCGACCAGGTGATTGCCTGCGCCGTGCCGCCGAAAATCGAGCGCGAGATAGGTTTTCCCGTCGGGGAACGGGTGTCGCTGCGCGCGCAGCTCGCCACCGGCGGCACGATCCTGGCGGCGCGGCTTGCGTTGGATCATGGCATCGCCTGCAACACGGCGGGCGGCAGCCATCATGCGCGCCGCGCGCAAGGGGCCGGCTTTTGTACCTTCAACGATGTGGCGGTGGCGGCGCTGACGCTGCTGGCCGAAGGTCTGGCGGACAACATCCTGGTGATTGATCTCGACGTGCACCAGGGCGACGGCACGGCGGATATCCTGCGCGACGAGCCGCGCGTCTTCACCTTTTCCATGCATGGCGAGCGCAACTATCCCGTCCGCAAGATGGCTTCGAGCCTTGATGTCCCGCTGCCTGACGGCACAAGCGATGATGCCTATCTGGAACGGCTGGCCGACATTCTCCCAGTACTGACAGATGGAAAACGCTTTGACATTGTCTTCTACAATGCCGGAGTCGATCCGCACCGGGAGGATCGCCTGGGTCGACTGGCATTGACCGACGGCGGCCTGCGCCGGCGCGAGACGATGGTCATCGAACACGTGCGATCGCGCGGCATTCCGCTGTGCGGCGTACTCGGCGGCGGCTATTCCTTCGATATAGAGGCGCTGGCCGAGCGCCACGCGATCCTGTTCGAGGTGGCCGCCAGTTTTGCCGATTAACGGCGGAAGTTCAGCAATCGCAGGATGATATAGGCCGGTACAACGACGGCGGCTCCGAGCAGGATGTAGCCGAACACACGGTCGAAGGCTTCAAAGCCCATATTGTAGATGCCGACGAAGAAATCGCGGACATTGTCGAAAATGTCCCAGGGCGACCAGCCGAACGTGCTCATCACCAGGCCGACGAGGAACGACACCACCAGAAGCTTCAAAAGAAGTTTGAGCGGGCTGTCGCCGAGTATGCGGTCGAAGGTCGACAATGGCGTCTCTCAAGAGAATCGTCGCGCAAGACATATTGGTCCGGCGTGGCGGCTTCAAGGCGTGTGAATGGCCATTGCGGCGAACGGGGCCTACATGATAACCAGATCGGCGCGCGGGTATGGTGTAGTGGTAGCGCTCTAGCTTCCCAAGCTAGCTGTGCGGGTTCGATTCCCGCTACCCGCTCCATCGACTGGTCTTACAACATCCATCACAGTACCGAACAGGGTATAGAAACCCTTGTTTTTGAACGGTTTTGTTCGCGCGCGCGTACCGCGGCGTCCAGATTTGGATTTGCTATTGCGACTGCCCGCGCCGAGAACGATCCGGCCCGGCGCTGTGGTGGAAGATTTTTGCGCAAGGTGTGCCAACTGCAGCCGGTTCGGCCTCTAAATTATACGCAATTTATAGACATTATCAGGATTCATGCTAGCCTTGGGAAATGCAACTGCACCGATCAAATCAGGCCAGACGCGCATTTGCCATCGTAGGCGGGGGTGCATCCGGCGTCATTCTGGCGGCACACCTGCTGCGTGAGCCGTCGCAGAACATAGAGGTAACAATCATCGAAAAGCGGAGAAGCCTGGGACGGGGGCTCGCCTATTCGACGACGGTTGTGGCGCATGTGTTGAATGTGCGCGCCTCCAATATGAGCGCTTTTGCCAAAGATCCGGGTGATTTTACGCGGTGGCTCCAAATGGCCGGCGTTCAGACGGACGATTTCGAGACTTTTTTCGCGCCTCGCTCACTCTACGGCGACTATCTCGAGCAACTTGTCGCAAGCCATGTGGAAAGCGGCCGATTGCGTTTCGTCGATGAAGAGTGTGTGGATGTCGTCAGCCGGGGTTCCGCGCTTGAATTGCGGCTGGTGAACGGCGCCAGTGAAATCTGCGATTTCTGTGTCCTGGCGACGGGCCACGGCGCGGACGAGCGGCGTGGCGGATCGCTGCTTTGTCCGTCGGCCGACGCAAACGCTTATCCGCAAGACCCGGACGAGCCCGTCATGATTCTCGGAACGGGCCTGAGCATGATCGACAGTTGCCTCGCCCTTATCCTGAAAGGTCATCGTGGCCCGATTGTCGCGGTTTCGCGGCGCGGGCTCTTGCCCACCATACACCGCAAGACCGCCCCGATCGTATTGGATGCGTCCGACATCCCGTTCGGCCGGCCATTGCTTGTTTTGCTGCGCTGGTTCCGCGGCCTTGTTCGCGCGCAATTGGCGCGGGGTGGCGATTGGCGCGATGTAGTCGATGGATTGCGGTCGCATACGCAGGCGATCTGGAGGCATCTGCCGCTAGACTCGCGACGTCAGTTTTTCCGGCATCTGAAGTCCTGGTGGGATGTGCACCGGCACCGCATGGCGCCGCAAAGCTACCACACACTGTCCGGGGCCATCGACAGCGGCCAACTTCAAATCATTGCCGGCCGCGTCGAGAATATGGAGGCCGACGTCAACGGCATGGCCGTTCGAATCAAGCGTCGGCAAGGCGGTCTTCTGGAAGCGATGCGTGTTTCGCGCCTCTACGACTGCCGGGGTGTCATAGCCGATCCCGAGCAACAGCCAAGCCGCCTGCTACAATCTCTCTTTGCGTCTGGAATGGCGCGCGCCGACGTGCTGCGCATAGGGCTCGACGTTGCCGACGATGGCGCGCTGATCGATCGCAACGGCATTGCGAATGCGCGCCTTTATGCGCTGGGACCGCTCACGCGCGGCGCTTTCCTGGAGATTGAGGCGGTTCCGGACATTCGCATCCAGTGCCAGCATTTGGCGCGAAGGCTGCTCGCCGACGCGGACATGCCATCGATTGATGCCGCTTCTTATCCTAATGCCAAGCCCAATCCGGCAAACCCAGTTCGCGCCGCCGTCCATTTTTGAAACATTCTGCCTCTCTAATATCTACTAAGTTAATAGACTTAGTTTGCAGATTGGCGCGAGGAGAATGGCATGCCTGAAAGATTGGTGCTGGGACTGTCCGGCAATATCACCCGCCCGTCAAAGACCAGGGCGTTTGTTGGGCACATCGCTGCCGAAACGGCGGCGGCAACTGGTGCACGGTCGGTAACGTTCGACATCCAGGATTTCGGGCGCTCGCTTGCGCAGGCAAGGCGGCTTGCCGATCTCGATCCGTCGGCCCGAAACATCGTGGAGAGGCTTCTCGCCGCCTCGGTGCTGGTGGTTGGCTCGCCGACCTACAAGGGCAGCTACACCGGACTGTTCAAGCACTTCTTCGACCTTCTCGATCCGACCGCCCTCAAGGGCAAACCGGTCATTCTGGCCGCGACCGGTGGTGGGGAACGGCACTCGCTTATCGTCGAGCATCAATTGCGGCCGCTCTTCGGGTTCTTCGAGGCTCTGACCATGCCAACTGCTATCTACGCTTCTGACCGCGACTTCGCGGATGGCGTTCTCGTGTCCGAAGCCATCCGAGCCCGTGCGCAACAGGCGGTGAACGAAGCCTGTCGCGTGGTCGGTGTCCGCGATCCAATCAGCTTGGCTGCCTGAGCAGCCAGCCGTTCCAACCGAGAAATGATTGATGGCCTGAGCGTCGTCCCGTGGGACGGCGAACGGCTTCGTGCATCCAAGGAGACTTCTTATGCCTCGACAGATCAAACTTGGCGCCTTCCTGCCTGGTGGTGGCCAGCACATCGCTGCCTGGCGCCACCCCGACTCGCCGGCGGACGGCGCGACGAATTTCGAGTTCCACAAGCGTTTGGCGCAGACGGCCGAGCGTGGGCTGTTCGACGCCTATTTCCTGGCTGACAGTCTTTCGGTCGGGCTCGGCGGACGCGAAGGCGGCAACGCCAAGATCGCCGGCTTTGAACCGGTGACGCTGTTTTCGGCATTGGCGCCGCTGACAAAGAAAATCGGCTTCATCGCCACGGCCTCGACCACCTATGAGGAGCCCTACACGCTGGCGCGCAAATTCGCCTCGCTCGATCTCATCTCGAACGGCCGCGCGGGCTGGAATGTCGTGACCTCGGCCGGCGACGACACCGCCCGCAATTTCAATCGCGATATCCAACCGGCTCACGCCGACCGCTACGACCGGGCGCGCGAGCATGTCGAGACCGTCACCGCGCTCTGGGATAGCTGGGAGGACGATGCGTTTCTCCGGGACAAGGACAGCGGCCGCTTCTACGACACCGGCAAGGTTCACGACATCAACCACAAAGGCGCGCATTTCAGCGTGAAGGGGCCGCTCAATGTGCCCAGGCCGGTTCAGGGCCATCCTGTGGTTGTTCAGGCAGGTCAGTCCGAAGACGGGCGCAAGCTGGCCGCCCATTCGGCGGAGGTCATCTTCACCGCACATCAGAACCTGGCGTCGGCGCAGGAATTTTATCGCGACATCAAGAAC
The DNA here is from genome assembly GCA_050247155.1 of Rhizobiaceae bacterium. Lineage (GTDB taxonomy): Bacteria > Pseudomonadota > Alphaproteobacteria > Rhizobiales > Rhizobiaceae > Mesorhizobium_G. The sequence goes on along the minus strand of JBFWUS010000086.1, from coordinate 4,998 downwards.
CGTGTCCGGGCGGCCGGACGCAATCCCGACCATGTGTTGATCATGCCCGGCGTCGCGCCGTTCGTGGGTCGCACCGAGGCGGAAGCCCGCGAAAAATACCAACGCCTGAACGATCTGATCCTGCCCGAAGACGGCGTCGCGCTGCTCAACGGCCTGGCCGGCCAGACGCTCGACCTCAAGGGTTATCCGCTTGATGGTCCGTTGCCGAAGAGCACCGAAACCGAAGGCATGAAGAGCCGTCAGGCGCTTATCCGGCAAATCGCCGACGAGCATAGTTTCACAATCCGCCAGCTCTATCAGTGGGTCGCGACCGCGCGCGGGCATTACACGATTGTCGGCAGCGCCGAGCAGGTCGCCGACCAACTCGAAAGCTGGTTCCGCCACGAGGCCGCGGACGGCTTCAATATCCTGCCGCCATGGCTGCCGACAGCGCTCGACGACTTCGTCGACCTCGTCATTCCCGAGTTGCAGCGTCGGGGCCTGTTCCGGACGGCCTACGAAGGCTCGACGCTGCGCGACAATCTCGGCCTGCCACGGCCGGTCAATCCCTGGACGGCTGCGCGCACCCGCGTGCTTGCCGCTGAATGAGAAACCCGGAGACAGACCAATGAGCGTTCAGCCGATTGAAAATGTCGTTCCCGGTGCTGGCCTGCCCGGCGCCAGCGAATTGTTGCGCAAGATCGGGGAAACAGGGGGCAAGCTGATCTCGCGCTACGGCGTGCTCGCCGCCTTCCTCCTGCTGTGGCAGGTGGCCAGCCATCGGGGCTGGATCAGTCAAGCCGTCTTCCCGCCGCTCGACACGATCGTGGCGGCCCTTTGGGATGGCATCGTCGGCGGGGCGCTGCTCGACGATATAGCCGTCAGCCTGCAGCGGTCAGGGATCGCCTTCGCCTCGGCCGTGCTGGTGGCCATCCCGCTCGGGCTCTTCATGGGTCAGGTTCGCGCGGTCGAACAGGCGCTTGACCCGATCCTCCAGTTGTTCCGGCAGACCTCGGCGCTGGCGCTTTATCCGGTCTTCATCCTGCTGCTCGGCCTCGGCGAAACCTCGAAGGTGTTCGTCATCTTCTGGGCGGCCCTGTTTCCCTTGCTGCTCAACACGATCGGCGGCGTGAAGGAAGTCGACGCCAAGTTGATCGAGATGGCGCGCGTCTACGGCGCCTCGCGGCTGACGACTTTCCGCCGGGTGGTCCTGCCCGCGGCGCTGCCTTCGATCTTCGTCGGCCTGCGTCTGAGCGCCACCACTGCGCTGCTGCTCCTCATCGCATCGGAAATGATCGGAGCGAATAGCGGCGTCGGCTTCCAGGTGATGAATGCGCAATACAACTTCCAGATCCCGCTGATGTTCGCGGCGATCTTCCTGCTCGCGGCACTCGGCCTGGTCGCGAACTACGCGCTGATGCTCCTGCAGAAGCGGCTCTGTCGATGGAGTGACGTCGCCCGCTGAGCAACCTCCCAAATTCTCGAATTCGAAACCTCCGAAAGGAAATCTCATGACTCTCTCGTTTCGCCCCCTTAGCGGCGCTCTGGTCGCCGCCGGGCTTCTGGTCGGCGTAATCCCCGGCTCGGCCCTTGCCCAGTCGACTGAACCCGTCACGTTCCGCTATCTCGCCTCGCAAGGCAGCCTCTCGCCGCATGAACTCGCGGCCGAGTTGGGCTACTACAACGATCTCGGCATCAAGCTGGAGAATGTCGGCTATGCGCAAGGCGGCCCTGCTTCCTTGTTCGCACTGGCGGCGGGAAGCGTCGATCTCGGCTCGGCGGCCACGTCAGCCGTGGTCAACTCGATCGCCGGCGGCAATGACTTTGTCGCTGCCTATCCCTCGAACGGGATCAACGATCAGGTCCAGAGCGTGTTCTACGTGCTGGAGGACAGCCCGATCAAAAGCATCAAGGATATCACCGGCAAATCGATCGCGGTGAATACGCTGGGCGCGCATCTCGACTACACCGTGCGTGAGGCGCTGCACCAGAACGGTCTGCCACAGGATGCTGCGAAACTCGTCGTCGTGCCCGGGCCACAGCTGGAGCAGACGCTGCGCTCCGGCCAGGTCGACATCGCGGCCCTGGGCTACTGGCAGGCCACGTTCGAGGGGCTGCTCAAGGAGCATGGCGGCGTGCGCGGGATCTTTGACGACACCGACGTGCTGGGCGAGATCGCCGGCGGCTTCGTCGTCCTGCGGCGCGACTTTATCCAGGCGCATCCGCAAGCCGCCAAGGATTTCGTGAAACAGGCACAGCGTGCCGCCGAGTGGTCCCGCGAAAACCCGGACGAGGCGCGCAAGGTGATCGCCGGCATTCTTCAGAAGCGCGGCGAGAACGCCGAGCTGGCGAAATATTGGACCGGCTTCGGCCTTCGCCCCGGCGCCCAGGCGACCGATCGCGACATCGGCTTCTGGATCGAGGTGCTGGAGCGTGAGGGTAAACTGCCGAAGGGCAAGTTCAAGGTTGCCGATCTGCTCTTCCAGCCCGACGCCACCGCGACATCGAACTGAGGCTGATCATGACCCAGCAACAGACGGTTCGCCGCGGAGAGGTCAGCATCCGCGACCTCTCCAAATCCTTCCCACTCAACGGGCGGCCCTTGACGGTGCTGCGAGGGCTCAATCTCGACATCCGCGCCGGCGAATGCCTGGTCATTGTCGGCGCCAGCGGTTCCGGCAAAACCACCTTGCTGCGCGTGCTGGCGGGCCTGGAAAATGCCGATACGGGCCAGGTCGAGATCGACGGCCACCCGATCGAAGGCGTCGGTCGGGAGCGCGCCGTGATCTTCCAAGAGCCGCGCCTGCTGCCTTGGCTGACAGTCCTCGAGAATGTCGCCTTCGGCCTTGAGACGCGGGGCGAGACGAGGTTGCGGGCCGAAGACAAGGCCCGCCACTACATCAAGCTTGTCGGCCTGACGGACTTCGCCGGCGCCTACCCTAGGCAGCTTTCAGGCGGCATGGCGCAGCGCGTCGGCATTGCGCGCGCGCTCACGGTGCAGCCTGAAATCCTGCTGCTCGACGAGCCGCTAGGCGCGCTCGACGCGATGACCAAGATCACCATGCAGGAAGAGCTTGCGCGCATCTGGCGAGAGGAAAACGTGACCATGATCATGGTCACTCATGACCTTGAGGAAGCGGTCTATCTGGCGGATCGCGTGCTCATCCTGCCGAAGATCAAGGGGCGCGCCGCGAGGCTTATCGATATCGATCTGCCGCGCCCGCGCGATCGCAGCGAACTTGGTTTTGTGAGGCATCGCGAGGAGCTTCTGAAAGAGTTCGGCTTGCATTAATGGTCGATTGGCTTGCGTCGTCGGTATTTCCAGGTCTCGTTGCCCGCGGATAAACGTCGAGGCCGGCCGGTGCCGGTGCGGCGGGTGAAACGAAATTCCACTTCAGATTTAAACTCTAATAGACTGTCTCGCTGTGACTTGATGGGTCCACTATTGGGTCCATTCACAAGCGAGGAGAAGTCAAGAGCTCAACTGTCTCAATAGCTCGGGAGCCGGATTCGAGTCTTAAAACCCGCTCCAGCCTACAGAACCGAAACGATCGCCTTTGCCAGCTCGTCCAGCCCGTCTTCCGGCAGGCCGGCGACGTTTATGCGGCTGTCGTCGACCATGTAGATACCGTACTCTTCGCGCAGCCGTTTGACCTGATCGACGGTGAGGCCGAGCCGCGAGAACATGCCGCGATGCTTGGCGACGAAATCGAACCGGTCGGAGTTGGTGCGCTGGCGCAGCGCCGCGGCCAGCCCTTCGCGCAAGCGGATCATGCGACTGCGGATGCCTTCAAGCTCGTCTTCCCAGTCCGTGCGCAGGCCGTCATCGGCCATAACGATGCGGACGGCGGCCGCGCCATGGTCGGGCGGCATGGAATACATGCCGCGCGCCACCGAGTTGAGTTGGCTGGCGGCGATGTCTGCTTGCTTTGCATCGCGCGCCATCAGGATGGCGACTCCGACACGGTCGCGGTAGACGGAGAAATTCTTCGAGCAGCTTTGCGCCACCGCCATCTCCGGCACCTTCTTTGCCAAGGTGCGTAAACCTTCGGCGTCGGCCTCGATGCCGTCGCCGAAGCCGAGATAGGCTAGGTCGACGAAGGGGAAGAGGTCGTTTTCCTTGAGCAGCGTGGCGACCTTCTTCCATTGGGCGGGCGTCAGGTTCGCGCCGGTCGGGTTGTGGCAGCAGCCATGCAGAACGACGATGTCGCCAGGCCTGGCCTTGGTCAGCGCTGCCATCATCGCGTCGAAACGCACTTCGCCGGTCGCGGCGTCGAAATAAGGGTAAGACTTGGTCTTGAAGCCAGCCGCCTGGATCAGCGGCACATGGTTTGGCCAGGTCGGATCGGAGAGCCAGACCGTGGCCTTCGGCCGCGCGCGGTAGAGCAGTTCGGCGATAATGCGCAGCGCGCCTGAGCCGCCAGGCGCCTGAGCGCCGCGCAGCCGCTTCATGTCGGCCTTTTCACCGAAGGCCAACTTGATCATCGCCGTGTTGAACGCGAGGTCGCCGGCCATGCCGAGATAGGTCTTGGTCGTCTGTTCCTTGTAGAGACGCTGTTCGGCCTCGCGCACCGCGCGCATGATCGGCGTCCGTCCTTGCGGATCCTTGTAAACGCCGACGCCGAGGTCGACCTTGTTCGGCCGCGGGTCGTCTTTGAACATGCCGATCAGGGCGAGGATCTTGTCGGGCTGGGCAGCTTGCAGGTCTTCGAACATCGTTCCAATCCGAAAAAAGAGGCGGCGGCTTCATAGGCCGAAGTGGCCAGCGAATCCAGTGCTTGAGTTCTGCTTAGGCGACTTGAGGTCTGAATTGTTCCTTCTTCATTGGCTTGGGCTTCACCGACTCCGAGGCCTGGATCCCCGACCCTCCGCTCCACTTCGTTTCGCTCCAGACCGAGGATGACGGCTTGCAGTTGTGTCTCCGCAAGTCGCCGACTTTGGTGGTTTGGCGGAACCCTCCCTGCATTCGACAGCCACGGCCTGGTGCGAAACGAAGTGGAGCGGAGGGTCGGGGATCCA
>JBFWUS010000085.1:0-19911 GCA_050247155.1 Rhizobiaceae bacterium | reverse complement strand
AACCGCCAAGCTCCTTCGCCAGCGCCTCGCCTTTGCCAGACGACGATAGGATGGCGACACGAAAACCATCCGCTGCCAGGCGGCGCGCGCAGGCGGCCCCCATGCCCGACCCGCCTGCGGTGACGATTGCAACCCGATCCATTCACAATCCTTCCTTTTTCGAAAAGCCTATTCACCCCGGCAGGCCGGCCAGTGGCAAGCGAAACGATTGCGGGAGACCGCATCAGTGGACATTCGGGCACACCGGCATCGGACTTGCCGGGCCGCTTCACTCTTCTGTTATCGATTGCGGGAAACCGCCCGACCGTCCTCGAGCTCCAGAACCACGTCGAAAAGATCGAGCCATCGATGATCGTGCGTGACGACGCACACGGCAACACCTTGCGTGTCCGCAAGGCCGCGGAAAAGCTTCATGATCTGGGTAGAACGATTCCCGTCCAGAGACGCCGTCGGTTCATCGGCCAGCAGGACGGAGGGGTTGTTGGCGAGGGCGCGAGCAATGGCGATGCGTTGCTGTTCGCCACCTGAGAGCTGCCTCGGAAAATTTCTGTAGCGGTGCGCGACGTCCAGACTTTCGAGCAGCGAATGCACCCGGTTGGTGGCCGCACGCCCATGGACGTCGTTGATTTCCAGAGCCAGCCTGACATTGTCGAAGGCGTTGAGAAACGGGATCAGATTGGCCTTTTGGAAAACGAAGCCGATGTTATTGCGTCGAAAATCGCGCAGCGCATTCAGTTCGGCATTCGGCTGCGAAATGACCTGCTCCCCATAAATGACGCGCCCAGTGCTCGGCGGCTCCAGAACGCCGGCAATCATCAGCATCGTGGTCTTGCCTGAGCCGCTCGGCCCGATAATTCCGGTCAGCGTGCCAGGCTTGAGCGACAGCGACGTTTCCGCCAGGGCGACAACGTCAGCGCCGGCGCTCGGATAGATCTTGCTGACGTTGTCGAGGCGCAATTCGGTGCGCATGGACACCGGACCGGTCACGACAGAACCTCTTGCGCCCGCACTGCCAGCGCGCGCCGGATAGCGAAGAAGCTGGCCATCAAGCTGAGCACGAACAGCGATATCGCGAGGCCTGTGAGGTCCGACTCCGTGATCAGCACCTTGCGTGGGAAATGAGGATAGACCGTGAAGGCGTTGATGATCGCGAGGATGAAACCGACCACGGCGATCAGCATGGCCTGCTGGGCGACAAGATTGATGATAACGCGATCACGGGCGCCGATCAGTTTGAGCAGCGCGATCTGCGTAATCTTTTCCAGCGTCATCGTATAGATGGTCAAACCGACGACGCTGCCGCAGACCAGCAACGTGACCAGGGTGAAAGCGAGAATCTGTAACCGCAACTTCCACAGCCGCCCGTCGAGCAGCATCCGTTCCTGGTCCTCGCGCGACAGCACCTCGACATCGCCCCAACGCTGGATGCTTTCGCGAACACGGCCCATGTCGGCGCCAGGGTTGAGCGTTACCATGACGGCGGCAACCGAGCCGCCAGGGCTCCCTCCCATCTTGGAGCGGGCGGTGGACGCACGGTTGAGCAGGATCGCTTCGCTGGGCAGCATCCGGTTGATGGCCTGGGCATCGGGAATGGTGACGAACATCATGCCGTCGCCAGCCATATCGACCTGTCCAAAAGAAATTCCGACCACCGTATAGGTTTCGTGGCCAAACTTCAGGCGGTCTCCAACGATGAGGCCGAGCGTGCGGTCGGCGATGGCCTCAAACCGCGATGCTTCGATGTAGCGCCCCGCGATCAACGGCACCCAGTTGGCGTTGTCGCGCGGATAGTCGATGCCGGTGACGGACACGCGCGACAGCTTGCCATTGATAGGAAGCTGTTGGTTATACTGGATAAAACGCCGCGTACCCGCGACGCCTTCGACACCTTCAACGCGGCGGTCGAGGCTCCCTGGGACAGCGGATGGTTCCGCGAATGGTCCCAATCGGCCGCCTTCCACGACCCAAAGGTCCGCGCCGGCGCTGTTGACGACAATGAGCGCCTCATAGACGATCCCGCGATACATGCCGAGCATGCCGATGGCCGCCGCCATCAGCAGTCCGACGCCGATCGCGGACAGAAAGAACCGCGTCAGGTTTTGGGAAATATCCTTGAGCGCAAGGTTCATTGTTCTGCCGCGAGCGCGGCGATCGGCTGGAAGCTGTAGCGGCCCTTGGGATCGAGCACGACGTCACCGACGGCCAGGCCCTCGACAACCTCCATTTCGCCGCCCATGGAATGGCCAAGCGTCACCGCCGACCATGATGCACGGCCATCGCGCACGGTCCACACGCCGGCCCGGCCATCGACCCGCGCGATATATTTCTCGGGTACCGCGATAGCCGGCCGCGGCGTTTCGGCGCGGATCGTCACGTTGGCGCGCTGGCCGATCGCCCAGTTTGCCGGCAACGCGTTGAGCTTGATGTCGACCGTATATTCGCGGGTCTCCTCGTCAACCTGGCGGCCGACGCGAGCGACAGTGGCCGGATAGGTCTTCTGGCTATCGGAGGCGAACCGCACGACCGCGGGATCTCCCGTGCGAACGTCATCGATCGTCGATTCGTCGAACCGGGCAAAAACCACCACCGACAACGGATCCACGACCTGCACCAGGTCGATGCCTGGCATCAGCAGATCACCGACATTGCGACCGCGCGAAATGATGATGCCATTGATCGGCGACGCGATCGTTGATTCATTCAGCCTTGTCTTGAGCGCCGCGACCTTGGCGGTTGCCGTCGCCGCTTCCGCCTTCGCGCGTTCGATGACGACAGAGGCGCGGGAGATATCGGCATCGGCCTGCAGCTTCGCTGTTTCCGCCAGATCGAATTCTGCCTGTGAAATCGACTTGCGGTCGATCAACAGCTTCTTGCGATTGTAATCCTGCAGCGCGCGGCGCAACGCGAGTTCGGCGCGCTCCTTTTCGATCTCCGCTTCCTTGATAGCCTCTGCGGCGGCGCGAGCTGTGGCCTGTGCCGCCTCATATTCGTGCTGGATCTCGGAAGCATCGAGGCGGGCGATGACCTGGCCGGTCTTGACCAAATCGTTCCGCTCAACGTCGATCGAAGACAGGAACCCCTGAATCTTGGCGGTCACGATCACCTGATTCATGGCGCCAAGCAGACCCGGGCCCGTGATTTCACGGGCCAGGGACCGGGACTGGACTGCGTACTGCTCTATATGCGCGGGCCGGAAATACCACTGGCCAAGCAGGCCGATTCCGACAAGGCCGGCAACGCCAAGAAATATGGATCGAGTCACGCGCATCGTCTGATCTCAACCGGCCTTACTCAGTTCGCGCCGCTTTCCGTTGTCGACGGATTTTTGACACCCAGCCGATCCAGCGTCTCAGCGAACAAAGCCTGGACCTCGCCCAAGTCGAAGGCCTCCACACCATAGGCGCAACGGAAACCGATGCCATTTGATGCCTGGATAGTGCGGAATTCCAACTCGTGCATCGACCAGTTCCGCAGGTGATCTCCATCGACCATTTGGACTTTGAAAGGCCCAAATTCGATGACCCCACCTGTGCCAAGGCGTTGCATGCCGGAACTCAGGGCGCCTTGCGCCCACCGTTCGGCAGTTTGCGATCCACACGCAAACAGGTTTGTGTACGAGCCCATGTCGACAATCTCGTCGTGCATATGACCGCCGAGGAATATGTCATCATAAGGCAGGTATTGTAGGGCAACATCATGGCCGGCCGAGATGCCGCCCGCCAATTGTTCCAAAGTTGCGCTCGTCGAAACCGGGGCACGGATCACCGCTCCCGAAGCGACCCACGCGACAAAGTGCTCCAACTTGCGATCCAAGCGCCGCGCCATGGGAACGTTCAGGATCACATCCTTGACGCCGCCGTTCGCAGCAATCGTCTGCGCATAAGCAGCCATCACGAGATTGTTCTCCGTGACGCCGGCCGCGCGCGCGCGATTGCGTATGTGCGCCGTGCCTTCATCGTCTAGCTGAACATAGAAGTCGTTGGAAATCTGCCCCTCGACGCCGCTGAAAAGTGGCGACAGACCCTTCGACTTGCGGCCCAGATTGGGGACGACCGGAACCGGATCGCGATAGATGTGGCGCAGATAGTCGTCTCGCGCCGCGAGTATGTCGGGTTTGCCTACATTATCATACTTTTCGACGAATTCCCGGATGGTCATCGCAACCGGCGCCAGCGGCAGACCCACATACGCTTGAAGCGTCTCCTCCAGCAGGAGGCCAAGCGACCAGCCGTCGAAGACAAGGTGATGTCCTTTGGCCACCACCACTGCCCCGTCGTTGCCGAACCGGATGATCATTACTTCCAGCATCGACTCGGTAAACGGATCAAGCGGCTGTGCTTCGTGTTCCGCCATACGGGCCAGCGCCGCAGCCTCGTCTTCCACATCCTCGATCTTGAATTCGAACGACGCCTTGGATGCCAGAAATGCCTTGAACTCTCCTGAGGGGCCTACTTCCACACGCGTCCGCAAGGATTCGTGCCGCGTCATCATCTGATCCAAGGCCGCCTTCATGCGGGTCAAATCAAGTGACGGTTTGATGATGAACGATTTGGTAACTGTCCAGAACTGCTTGAAGGCCAGGTTGACGTCAGGCCGCAGAAGACTCTTCAACAAGATTATCTGATTGGCATAGAGCGGGATCTCCATGTCGCCGCTGCGCGTGATCGTTGGCGTGTTGACAACTTTTGGCGCTTCCGGCCGTTTTTCCGGCTCTCTTGCGACTTCCCGCAAGCTCCACCGCGCCGCTTCGCTTTCGGGATTGACCGGCAAGCCGCCAGTCAGTGCCGCCAGTTCCTCCATAACGCGCTCCAACATACTGCGCGCCCATTCCTCGCCAAAGACATCGACGTCGACGTTGATCGCGATGTCCAACCCCGCCGGGGCATCTTTCGCAACGAGTTGCGCCTCGTTGGCCAGCGGCGACGGCAGGTGCTGCCCGGCATAGCCGAAGCCGAACTGACGCAGGCTGATGGAACGCGCCCTCAAGCTGTCCTTAAGCAGATCTTCGATGGCAGCGGTATCCAGCGGGCCGTGCTTCTTGCCCGCTGCCAGCGCATTGCGGGCCCGAGGCAAGGCTTCCTCCACGGGCTCCGCGAGATTGATCGCCAAATGCGGGATCGAATGCTGCAGCGGTCCGATCAGGCCCGCGGTCGTTTCCGAACGCCCGGAAAGATGCGTTTCCACGACCACCGATGTTGTGCTGAAAGCCGCGCCAAGAGCCCGTGTCCAGGCAGCAAGCAGCAGGCTTTCGCGATCGGCCTCCGCCACATCGCCCAAGGCAACCGTCACAGCCAACGTGCCAACCTGCCCGCGGTTGATGCCGCAACCCGTCGGAGCCAGCGCCCGCTTTCGTCCGCGCACCGGCGGCGAGGCCGGCGCCCGGTGAAGAACCTCACGCCAGTAGGCCAGATGGTTCTGGTAATCGGGTGTGCCCGCAGCCGGTTCGAGCAATGCCGCCCGTTGCGAGAAACCGGGTCCGACGGGTTCTTGGCCACCGACGATTGCGGCGACGGCCAGATCCATGCTGGCCGGGTCGGCGGCGGCGCGGTGCGCCCGCACATCCAGCCGCAGCCTTCCATCGGCCTCCGGCAGCGCCGCGAAACGCCACAAGGGTCCAGGTATTCCGATCGGCTCGAGAGATTCGCCAAGTGTCGGCGCCTCGCCGACCGTGACGTCCGGACCTTCCGGGCCCTCTTCCGCGGCGAGACGAACTGCGTCCTGAGTTTCGGCCAACCGGGCAAGATTTGCCGCCCATGCGGCGGCTTCCACGGGACCATCCGAAACCGCGCTGGCGGAAAGGATCTGGTCGGCCCTTATTGCCGTCGACGACATCGACGCGATCGGTAGCGAAATGGCCGCTTTCTGCCGCCACAACGGCCGGTAGCCCTGCTCCTGGGCCGTGGGACCACCGTCTGCCCCGGCGTTGGCGGAACGCTGCTTCGCAGCCGCCTGCGCCTTCAGCATCGTGTCGAAAGCGTTTGCGACGACCTTGGCAAGTCCCGCAATGGTTGGCGTCTGCAGGAACTTGGCGACCGGAATATCGACGTTTACCTGCGCTTCGATGCGGTTCTTGAGTTCGAAGGACGAGAGGGAATCGAGCCCCAGTTCGCTCAGTTTGCGTGTTTCCGACAAGGTCGATGGCTCCACCTTGAGGACGCGGCCGACTTCACGGCTGATCAGCTCCGCGAGAATCTTTTCCCATTCTTCGCGCGGCGCCGCCGCGAGTTCGGCCTGGATGCGCGAACCGCCGCCGCTGCGCTGGTCGAACAGCGGCTGAATACGCGGGTTGCGCGAGGCACGCGGATTGGTGCGCGAAACGGCATTCCAATCGATGATGCCGAACGCAAGGTTTTCGATCTGGGCGCGCAGCATGTAGCTGAGCGAGGCCGCGGCGTCCGTATCGAGCAACGCCTTCATGCCGACGCTGTCGAGATAGTTGCCCATGGCTTCGGAGCGCGCGACGAAACCGCTGCCGCCGATTGCGCCCCAGGCAACGGCGCTGCCCGCCTGCCGGCGCGTACGCCGGTAGGTGGCATAGCCGTTCAGGAAGGCATTGGCCGCCGTGTAGTTGGCCTGACCGACCGAACCCAGAACCTGCGCCATGGACGAGAAGCTGACGAAGAAATCGAGCGGCGCGCCAAGGTCGTCGGCGGCAAGGCCGAGATTCCAGGCGCCGGCCACCTTGGGCCGCAATACACGTTCGATGCGCGCGTGATCGAGTTGGCTCAGGAAGCCATCTTCGATCACCGCCGCGCCGTGGACGATGCCGCGCAGCGGCTTGTCCGCGGTGTGTTCCGCAAGAACGGAACGGACTTGCGCCGCGTCCGACACATCGAGCGCTGCCGTGACGACGTCCGTGCCGCGCGCCCTCATCTGTTCGAGAACCGGCTTCACCTCGTCATCGGCCACGCCGGACCGGTTGGCAAGGATGACGCGTCCGGCCCCCATCTGGCTCAGCCAGTCGCCGATCGCTACGCCGAAGCCACGCAGGCCGCCGGTCACAAGATAGCTTGCGTCGGCCGCCAACGCGATGCGCCGCGACAGATCGACTTCCACCTCGACATCAGGTTCGTCGAAGGTAACGACGATTTTGCCGATGTGCTGCGCCTTGAACAGCGTCCGCATCGCCTCGGCGGTTTGGGAAACCGGGAACCTCGTCGATGAGATCGGTTTGTAGACGCCCTGTCTCAGCAGCTCCGACACTTCGACAAGCATTTGCTTCATCAGCGCCGGACGGCTCTCCACCATCGTGGAGAGGTCGATGACCGAATAGGAATTGTTGTGATAAAGCGAACGCAGGCCGATCGGCTTGTCGTCGGCCAGATCGCGTTTGCCGATTTCGACGAAGCGGCCAAACGGAGCCAGACATTCCAGACCCTTGTCGATTGCCGAGCCCGACAACGCGTTGAGAACAACGTCCACGCCCTTGCCAGTGCGTGAAATCACATCCTCGGCGAAATCGAGGCTGCGCGAATTCATGACGTGATCGACGCCAAGCGCCTTCAGATGGGCGCGCTTCTCATCGCTCCCCGCCGTAGTCAGCACCTCCGCGCCGATGTGGCGCGCGACCTGGATAGCCGCCAGTCCGACGCCGCCGGAGCCCAGATGGATGAGCACCTTCTCGCCGGCCGTGAGGCGGCCGACATGCGCCAGCGCATAATGGGCCGTGATGAAGGCGGTCGGGATTGTAGCCGCATCTTCCAGGGCCACATCGTCGGGAACAGGCATAGTGGCCAGGGCGGGCAGCACGGCGAATCGCCGCAGATAGGATTTGCCCATGCCCATGACGCGGTCGCCTACCCGCACATGATCCACGCCTTCGCCGACGGAACGCACGATACCGGCACATTCCAGTCCGAGATTGCGCCACCACGCGCGCTCGTCGTCATATTCGTCGGGCAGAATGCTGGTCGCGGCCATGATGTCGCGGAAATTGAGGCCGACGGCCGCAACTTCGACGATGACTTCCCCGGCCTGCGCGATCGGCGTGTTCGCTTCGCGCAGCACGATGTTGTCGATGACGCCCGGGGCGCTCATCGTGATGGCGAAATTGGCGGGATCGGTTGCCTTGGAGATGACCCGCTTCAGCGGTGTCAGCTCGGCGAGTTCATGCCGCTCGACGCGCGGCACCCAGCGTCCACCGCCACGCAGGACGATTTCGGTCTCGGGACCCGGTTGCAGCAGGACCTTCAGAAGTTCTGCCGGTTCGGCAAGCGCGGCGTCGTCCGCGTCAACCATTGCCGACGGAAATTCCTGGCACTCGTTGCCGACGGTGCGCGCAAGGCCGACCAGCGACGACTGCACCAGGCCAGCGGTCGTCAACGGCCCATCCTGCGGCAACTGCCGCGCATGGTGTGACAGAACCGCGAGCCGCGGGCGCAACTGTCCATTGCGCAACTGACCCAGCACCTGCCCAAGCGTCACCACCATGTCGGTGAGCCGGCTGGTCGCGGCCAGCAGGCTTTCAGCGTCACAATTTTCGGCGGGCACATTAATGCCGGCGCCGGAAAAGAGGATGGCGGCAGGCATTGGATCGGCGGTGCAGAACGTCTCGACCAGCTTGGTGGCCGCTTCGAGGTCCATCGCGCTGAAGGCGCTCGTATCGGCGAATTCCATACTTCCGCCGCCGGCAGTGATCGCCGCAGCGAGCGGGGCCAGCGGCGCCGAATCAGCCGCGATAGCCAGCCAACGCAGGGGCGCCGCCGGTTCGGCGGCGGTCGGCAGAGACGCCTCGAAGCGTTCGGAGTAAGCGGCCTGGCCCACGGCACGCTCGCGCGAACGCGCATTAGCGCCGCCCAAGGCCTTTGTCTCGAAATCTTCGATCAAGATCAGTGGCTGCCCCGACATGTCGAAGACCTGGTAGCGCGCAAACAAGCCGTGGCTGGATTTGCTGACATCGACGATGACCTGATCCGTCAGCGGCGCGGCAATGAGAACCTTGCGGGCTCCGATCGGCAGCCTCAGCGGATAGGTCCGGCTATCCTCTTCGGCCGGCTTGACGGATTCTCCTGGGACCCACGCACCGGAATGGCGCGCCCCGTTGATGACGCCCGACTGCAAAACGCTGTCGAACAAGCCAGGAAACGCGAAATACTTGTCTGTGTTTTTGACTTCTCCGACCGAGAGGACGGCAACGACGCGTTCCTCCGTAACCGACCAGCCCTTGTCGAAGAGCTGGAACGTCGGTCCATACTCCAATCCGTGCTTGCGGGTGACCTCGTAGAAATCGCGCTTCTCGATGTCCGGTGCACCCAGCGCTTCAAGATCGATGTCGGACGCCGGCAGGGTGAAGCGATGGCTGTACCCATACGCTTCAGCTCGAAGCCGCCACCCATCGTCAGAGCCCCGAATCTGCGAGAAGATGCGGAGTTTGCCGGTCACCGGATCGAAACGGGTCGATAGGAAGACGGTATCTTCCTCGCCGATCGAAAATGCTTCGTGGAGCTTGAGATTGCGCAGCTCGACGGGACCGTCGCCAAAATGATCGCGCAGCGCCGCGCCCATCACTTCCATATAGCCGACGGCCGGGAACAGGCAGTCGCCAGACACGCGGTGATCCTCGAGGAACCGATAGCTGCGCAGAACGAACTCGTTTGTCCACGACGGCTCGGGCGTGGCGTCACGCCAGCCGAGCAAGGGATGGCGTTGTGCTTCGAAGAGGAAGCGCTGTGCTTCCTGCGGCAGCGCCAGCAGGCGTTGATTCGACCAGGGCTGCTTGATGAAATCGTTGTCGTTGGAGCCGCCTGCCCGGTCGTCACCGCTCTTTGCCGTGATGCCGGCGGCGTAGAGCGCCGCCTGGCTCGACGCCAGCGTGAAATAGTCGTCCGCGGTGCGGTCCAGCGACGGAACGGCAACGGCCTCCGCACCCGCATCCTGGGCAATGCCGCGGATCAGCGGCGTGATTGTCCGGTGAGGACCGAGCTCAAGGAAGGTCGTGATGCCGAGATCCAGAGCGAAACGGACAGCCTTGGTGAAGCTCACCGGCTGACGAAGGTTTTCCCACCAATAATCCGCGTCGAACCGTGTCTCCAGCATGCCGGTCACGGTGGAAATGATTGGAATCCGTGGATCCTGGCACGCAACAGTGCCGAGTTCGCCACGGAACCAGTCTTCCAATTCGTTCAGCAAGGCCGTGTGCCAGCCGAAGTTCATCGTCAGGCGGCGCACCAGCGCATCCGGATACTGCGCCGCTACATTTTCCATCACCGCAACGACATCGGCTTCCGCGCCCGCAATCGTCTGGGCGATCGGGCCGTTATAGGCGGCGACCCAACACCTGCCGGCATCTACGAGGAAAGGCGCGAGCTGTTCGACCGTCAGGCCGATCGCAGCCATCGCGCCGCGCTGCGTGGAACGTAGCGGAACCTGGCCGCGCGTCAGAATGATCCGCGCCGCGGTCTCAAGGTCGATCGCACCGGAAAGATGCGCGACAGCCACCTCGCCGAAGCTATGGCCGACCAGATAGTCGGGCGTGATGCCGCGCGCCTTCCAGACCTCGAAGAGACCGATCTGACTTGAGAAGATCGCAGCCTGGGTGACATCGGCGTCGTTGATGCGAGACGTGGATTCGTCGCGCATCATTTCTTCGATCGCGGACCATCCGGCGCGAGGCTTGAGGATCTCGTCGAACGCTTCGACGGTGCGACGGTAGATGCGATCCTCTTCCAGCAGGCGGCGCGACATGCGCCACCACTGGCCGCCCTGCCCCGAAAAGCCGAAGGCAAGCTTGCGATCGGGCCTGGCCCTGCCGGTGAAGATGGCCGGGCCGCCCTTGGACGTCTCGACGGATGCGGCCTCTCCAGCCGCCAGTTTGCGCAGCTTGCCTTTCAGGTCCGCTACCCCGTCCTCGACAAGAATGCCTGCGCGCTCGCCGAAATGATCACGCCGACGCATCATATGGTCGGAAATTTCGGCCACGGACCGATCAGCGATGGCTCCGCCCTCTTCCATAGCGTCCGCGATGCTGCCCGCCCACAGGGCAAGGCTGGCCGAACTGCTTGCCGAAAGCGGAACGACAACGGGTGAGGTCTCGGGTTCGACAGCCGCGACCCGCTTGGCCGAACGCCGAGGCGTGCGCCAGCCCTCGATCAGAACCGAACAGTTGGTGCCGCCGAAACCGAACGAGTTCACCGCAGCGAAATTGGGGTGGCCGGACGAAGTATAAGGCGTCGGCTCAGTCGCCACCGCGATCTTCAGGGCATCGAACGGGATTTCCGGATTCGGTTCCTCGAAATTGAGATTGGGCGGCACGACGCCATGATTCGCCGACAACAGCGCCTTCAGGAAACCGGCAATGCCTGCCCCGGCCTCCAGATGGCCGACATTTGGCTTCACCGAGCCGACATAGACCTTGTTGCCCACACGGTCCTGGCCGAACGCCCGGCCAATAGCGGTTGCTTCGATGGGATCGCCGACCGGCGTGCCGGTGCCGTGGGCCTCGACATAGTCGACATCGAGTGGATCGACGTCCGAATGCTCCATCAGAGCGGTCAGCATGGCTTCTTGCGCCGCGCCGCTCGGCGCGGTGATGGTCGGCGTATTGCCATCCTGATTGACCATCGATTGGCGGATCACGCCGTAGATGCGATCGCCTGCAGCGAGAGCTTTAGACAACGGCCGCAGCAGCACGAGACCGCAGCCTTCACCGCGCACAAAGCCATTGGCGCGACTGTCAAAGGTGTAGATCGCCCCGGTCGGCGAGAGCATATTGGCGTTGGAGAATGCGATGTACGGCCCAGGCTCGAGCATGCAGTTGACGCCGCCCGCCAGCGCGTAGTCGCAGGCGCCCATGCTGAGGCTGCGAACAGCCTGGTCGATACTGACCAGCGCGGAAGAACAGGCGGTATCGATCGCCATGCTTGGCCCGCTGAAGTTGAAGCGGTGCGAGATGCGGTTCGCAGCGATGGAAAACGCGAAACCGGTGCCCGCGAAAATATCGCCGCCGGCGCGTCCGTGCCGCGATGTCACTGAGAAGTCGACGGCGGAAATGCCGACAAACACGCCGGTGCGGACTTTTTGCAAGGCGCGCACGGTGGTACGCCCGCTCTGAATAGCTTCATAGGCCACCTGCAAGAGCATGCGCTGCTGCGGGTCGGTCGAAAGCGCCTCGCGCGGAGACATGTCGAAGAAGCCCGGATCGAAGGCGAAAACGTCGTTGGTCAGGAAGCCGCCCTTGCGGGTCTTCATCCGGCCGATCGTCTCTGGATTCGGGTCGTAAAACGCGTCCACGTTCCAACGGTCCGACGGCACGTCGACGATGCCGGTCCGCTTTTCGATCAGAAGATTCCAGAAACTTTCGGCGTCGTTCGCTCCCCCCGGTAGACGACATCCGATACCCACAACTGCAATAGGCTCAACCCCTACCGTCGACGCACGCGTCTCATCGGCGGAGAACCTCGGCTCTGCAATATTCATGACCCCTTGCCACCCCTGTTGCCTGGAAGCTAGCCCGCACTCTTAGGTGAAATGCTATATTAGGCGCAACGTGAATTTCCCGCTGCCATCAGCCTTGCCCTTTATCGGTGGCGATTCTTACTTGCGCAGTCTATCGTGCGCATTCCCTATCTGATGATCGCAACAGTATGTTCCCCTCAACGCCAAATACCGGAACGACCGATATTCGGCGGCAGATGTGGACGATCAAACAGCCTTGGAATATTGCGCTTCCAATATAAAAAACTCAATACCTTTCAACGAAATACAGCTCGCCGACCCGCTTGGCGGTATCGAGTGGATACCCTTCATTGCCAACGAATGACTTCGCACGGTTTGCGGGAAAGCATTGAAACATCGATACCCCTGCTCGGTGCTTCAAGCGGCACGAAAGCAACACACAACCCGCATTTCGGTCGTTCCCAGCGCTGTGACATGCGATGATGACGCCTGCGGGGCCAATCCTGTAGGCGTCGGCCCAGAATCGCGGAAGATCAAGCGGCACGACCGGGGGGCTGGGCAAGTCCGAGACTAGGCGAGATGCAAGCTTCCAACGGGATTGGCCTTGCGCGATCCGGCAGCGATCACATAAAGGCTTAACCAAGAGCAGTACGAGGTTGAATGACGGAGACTGCATCTGAGGCATCGAGGCCACTCACGCGGACGGCAGGCATCTTGTTTCGGGCTCGCGCCTCACGGCTAATTCGCCGACTCCTGGCTGCCCGGCGCCTGGGTCGCCGGCTGCTGGCGGCTGCGCGCGGTAATTGGCCACGCAGCGCAGACAGCGACGACTACCGGACCATTGCCGCGTCGGGGCTTTTTGATCCCGACTGGTACATCGCGGCCTATCCAGACGTGCGGGCGGCAAAGACCGACCCCTTGCTGCATTATCTGGCGGCTGGGGCCGATGAGGGGCGAAACCCGTCGCGGTATTTCGATACGCGGTTCTACGTCGAACAATACCCCGATGTCGGCCGTTCAGGCGTCAATGCCTTGCTCCACTATCTTCAGACCGGACGGTTCGAAGGCCGCAGGACATGCCCCGCGACGGATACCGCAACGAGCGGCGCCGAGTATCAGGCAATCTCCTCATCCCCTCTCTTCAACAGGGAGTGGTATCTCGACACTTATAATGACGTGAAGACGAACGGCATTGACCCGGTGGTCCACTACCTCACAGCCGGCGCCGCTCAGGGTTTTGATCCCTCGCTCTACTTCAGCACAAGCTACTATTTAAAACGATACCCCGATGTCGGCGAGGCCGGTCTCAACCCGCTGGTCCACTATCTCACCTATGGTGAAATCGAACGTCGCCAGCCATCGGATCCGAACAGCTTCGACGACGTAGCCTCGGCTCAATGGAAAGCGAAACTACGGGCGCATACCGCATCGAGCCAAATTATGGCCGAGAACCCGAAGATCTCGGTCATTATGCCGACGAAGGACCGAAAGACGCGCATCGTCGACGCGATAGAAAGCGTGCGGCGGCAGACCTACGCCCACTGGGAACTCATTGTCGTCGATGATCACAGCAGCGATGGAACGTCTTCGTTCCTGACCCGAGAGTTCGCCCACGACGACCGCATCCAGATCGTCGCCAATTATGGACAAGGGGTAGGCGACGCAAGAAATGTCGGCCTCAAACGGGCTACGGGCGCGTTTATAGCGTATCTGGATTCAGACAACCGCTGGTATGAAGATTATCTGGAATTGATGATCTGCGCGATCGAGCGCGACCAATGCGATTGCGCCTACGCTGTCCAAAAGTGTTACCGGGTTCCCTTTGTCGAGGAACGAAGCTCCATCTTCTACCGGAACAACGTATTCGATTACGAACATCTGAAATTATACAACTACATCGACCTCAACATCTTCGTTCATCGTGCATCGCTTGTTTCGGAACTCGGCCGGTTCGACACGTCCTTGCGCCGGATGGTGGATTGGGATCTGGTCATTCGATATTGCAAGGGCAGGCACGTAACCAAAGCTGACTTCATCGGCGTCAAATACGATGCCGGCCCATCCAAGGACCGTATCTCCAACAAGGAGAACCGGTCCTACCTTTATGCCGTGAGGAACAAGCACCTTGTCGATTGGGAGGCGCTGCAGTCGCGGACCGCTGAACGCGATGCCAATCTCGTCTCGATCGTGATGTGTGTTCACAGTGTCGCCGACCTGACCGACGAATGTCTGAAATCACTCTTCCTTCACGAGGCCGGCGAGCCCTTCGAACTCGTGCTTGTCGACAATGCGAGCGACGAGGAAACGCGAACGCTGCTTCTCGAGTGGAGCCGCAGGCACGATAATATCAGACTGATCAGAAACCCCGAGAACTTCAATTTTGCTTTGGGAAACAATATCGGCTTCGCCGCTACCCAGGGTTCACGGATCGTCTTCCTGAACAACGATACGCTGGTCTCGCCTGAATGGCTTCGCGCGCTCGTCAGCCCGCTCGACGATCCGAAGATCAAGGGAGCACAGCCCAAACTGGTCTATCCCGACGGGACCATCCAGTGCGTGGGCATCGTCTTTTCCAGCTATTCCCCCTTCGGCTATCCCATTCACGCAAAGCGGCCGGGCAATTTCCCGCCGACCGCGGCGCCGCGGAATTATCGGGCGGTGACAGGCGCAGCTTTCGCGATCAGGGCCGCGGATTTCGCCGGCGCAAAAGGCTTCGACCCCGTCTTCGTCAACGGGCAGGAGGATGTCGATCTTTGCTTGCGGATCGGCGATGGAGATGCAATCTTCAGATATGTCCCGGACTCCGTTGTTATTCATCATGAGAGCAGGACGCCGGGCCGCGGACAACACATCGAACATAATCGTTCGGAATTTGCCCGCCGTTGGCACAAGGCGTTCGAAGCGGACGACGCCAAATATTACGCCGCTGATCATACTCCCGTCGATGGCTACGAACCCGACGACCCGAATTGGGTCGATCGCGGCCTGGCAGCATGGGCCCCACGCTTGTCCGATACGGCAAACGAGGGCAGCGCCGAATTCGCCGCGCTGTTTCAAGGCGCAACGATTGCGATCAAGATAGGCTGCCCGCGCCCCGATATGAAGGATCATTGGGGCGACTATCATTTCGCCGTCGGGTTGGCTGCCGCGTTTCACCGGCGCGGTGTCGGCTCCCGCATCGATTTTCTGCAAAGCTGGCCAACGAGCGCGGCAGCCGGCGACATCAACCTTGTTCTGCGTGGGCTTTCCAAATTCGGGCCCGCGCCTGATACGATCAATCTGATGTGGATGATAAGCCATCCGGACAAGGTGGCGAACGACGAGCTTGACGCCTTCGATCACGTGTTCGTCGCCTCGACGGCCTGGGCGCTTGAATTGGCCCGCGCTTGCCGCACCCCGGTGGAGCCGCTGCTGCAATGTACCGATCCCGGCCGGTTCAATCCTGGCGCCTACGATCCGGCGAAGCGCCGCCGGGCATTGTTCGTTGCCAATTCACGCAAAGTGATGCGGCCCGTGGTGGCCGAAGCCAGGCGCGAAGGCGTGAAGATCGATATCTTTGGGGAGATGTGGGATGGGCTCGCGCCGCCCGAATGGATCCACGGCGAAAATATTCCAAACGCAGAGCTGCCTCGCTACTACGCCAGCGCGGATATCGTCCTCAACGACCATTGGCCAAGCATGAAGGAACGCGGGTTCATGTCGAACCGCATTTTCGACGTGCTGGCATGCGGCGGCAGCCTGGTTACCGACAGCGTCGCCGGGATGCCCGTGGAGATCGAGAATGCCTGCCGGTTCTTCGATCGCGATAAAAGCTTGGCTTCCCTCGTTTCCTCCGCGCCTCAACGGACGGGCCGGCTGGGCAAAGCCGCAAAGAGCGTCGCCGAGATGATCCACCGAAAGCACAGCTTCGACGCGCGCGCCGAAACAATATTGGCGCGGCTTGCAGAATTGCTCTCCGCCAGGGTGACATGAGCAAGCCTGCCAAGCGCCCGCTGCTGGCCATCGGTCACAGCCACCTTGGCTGCGTGCAGGATGCGGCGGTCGCATGCGGCCTCGAGATGGAAGCCATCAATTTCTGGCTCTCGCCCGGCGCCAGCATCCCCGCTGAAGGAACCCTGCGGCTCTCCGACGAGCTGCGAACAATCGTCCGCAAACATCGCGGACCGGTGCTGTCATTTGTCGGTGGCTCATCCCACACCGTGCTTGGCGTACTGGTGCACCCGCGCCGGTTCGATTTCGTTCTGGCGGAGCAGCCCGGCCTCCCTATCCATCCCGAAGCTGAATTGCTGCCGCAGCACGCGGTTGCGGCGATGTTGCGCGCCCATATGAGGGGCTATCTCGATCTGATGGAGGAAATAGCCGGGATCGCCTCCGAGCCGATCCATCATTTCGAATCGCCACCACCATATTGGAACGGCGTGCAGATGCGCCGATTCATACCATGGGCGCTCTTTCCGGACATGAAGCGGGAGATTTCGGCGGCGCCGTTCCGATGGAAGATGTGGCGGCTGCACAGCGCCCTGATCAGGGATTGGTGCGAGCACATTGGTGCGGATTTTACCCCCTGCCCTGAGCGATCTTTTGATGAGCGGGGTTTTCTCGCCGAGGCATGCTTCCAGGACGGCCTGCATGGAAATCGCGCTTATGGCAGGCTGGTGGTCGAGCAGATCGGACGGTTGGCATGACGCATCCCTATGCGGACATCCCGGATCGCCAGCGATGGAGCCGGACAATGGCGGGCCGCGCCAGTTCGGAGATCGACCCGGCGGGTCCGCCGCCCTTCCGCATCCAGCCGGCGGATAAAGTCGTCAGCGCGGGAAGCTGTTTCGCCCAGCATGTCGCGCGCTATCTGCGCGAACTGGGCCGGCCCTGTTTCGAATCCGAGCCACCCCATCCGCTTTTGCCGGCGGATGTCGCGCGCCAATACAACTATGGCGTCTACACCGCTCGCTATGGCAACGTTTACACCTCCCGGCAACTGCTTCAGCTATGGCGTCGCGCAGACGGCCAGTTTCGGCCGCGCGATGACGCGTGGCGGGTGCCGGACGCATGGTTCGACCCGTTCCGGCCCACTATCCAGCCCGGCGGATTTCCAACGCGCCAGGAGTACGATCTCGACCGCGAGCAACATATGAAGGCCGTTCGGACGGCCTTCGAGACGATGGACGTCTTCATCTTCACGCTGGGTTTGACCGAGTGCTGGATTTCCCGCGAAGACGGGGCCGCCTATCCGATTTGTCCGGGCGTCGCGGCGGGCACATTCGATCCAGCGCGCCATGAACTGCTGAATTTGACTGTCGACGACGTCGTCGCGGACATGACAGCCTTCATTGGCGAGGTCCGGACCGTCAATCCCAACATGCGCCTGGTCCTGACCGTCTCACCGGTGCCGCTGGCGGCAACGGCGGAACCGACCCATGTGCTGAGCGCCACGACCTATTCCAAATCGGTGTTGAGGGTGGCGGCCGAGCAGGTCGCCCGTCTGCCGATGGTCTATTATTTCCCGTCCTACGAGATCGTCACCACGGCCGGGCCGGCTTGGCTCGCGCCGGACAGGCGATCCGTGCTGGAGCCAGCTGTGGGACATGTCATGTCCGTATTTTTCCGGCATCTCGTCGAAGGCGCCGCACTTCCTCAACCGGAAGTCGCGGATGACTTTCTGGCGAACAGCCAGTTACTCGTGGACACATTGTGCGACGAGGCACTATTAGACGAGCAAGATCGCAGTCAAGGAGCCACCGATGGATCTGAGCCAGGCTGACGACGCGCTGGGTCGCGTCGAAAAACTCATGACCGAAAAGGACTACGAGGCGGCAATCGCCTTGCTGCAAACGATAAGCCCGGGCGGGCCGCGCGATGAGCAGCGTCAGCGGCTGTTGGCGGAATGCCGTTTTCGGGTCTTCGAAGCCAGTCCTCCCACGCCACGGCAAAGCGGCGCGTGGCCGACAAACGTCGATGACCCGTTCGCAGCAATCGTCGGCATTCCGGAAATCCACGCGCGCGATCTGGACCTTGCCTCGCTGTCTGCAGGAATCCGAATGCACGGGGCACTGATCGTCCGCGGCTTGCTCGACGACGCCCGCGCCTCCGAATTGGTGGAAGGCATCAAAACCGCAATGGCGGCGCGCGATGCTTGGAAGGCGGACCGGACGTCGCGTTCCCCCTACTACGCGCGCATGAACCTGCCCGGCACAATCGCGAATGCCCGCGATTGGGTCGAGATGGGTGGCGTCTGGACGGCTGATTCTCCGCATATGCTGGAGAAGGTCATCGCGATGTTCGACTCGATCGGCGCTCTCGACGTCATCGAGCAATATTTCGGCGAACGGCCTGTCATGTCGGTCTCGAAGTCGACCTTGCGCTGTGTCCCGCACACCATCGACAAGGCTGACTGGCATCAGGATGGCGCGTTCCTGGGCACGGATATCCGCAGCGTCAACATCTGGCTCAGCCTGTCACACTGCGGCCGCGATGCATCCGGCCTGGAAGTCTATCCGAGGCGCGTCGAGCATATCCTGCCGACCGGCGTTGGCGGCGCTATCTTCAAATGGTCTCTCGGTCCGGAGACCGTAGCCGAGGCGGTTCGCGATGTGGGCACCGAAAGCCCCATCTTCGCGCCTGGCGATGCGATAATCTTCGATCACCTGTTCCTGCACCGCACGGGGCTCCCGAAGGGCATGACCAAGGATCGCTATGCCATCGAGTCTTGGTTCTTCGCGCCGTCGGGTTACCCCAAGGATTCAGGGCCGTTAATGGTTTGAATCCTGTCGGGCGGTCAGAGCGTCGGGCGATAATCCTGATCCATTCCGTTTGCCGTTTGGCGAGGCGATCCACTAGGAGGGTTGCGAAGGTCGATGTGGTTCATCGGCCGAGTAAGCCGACGACGTGGGCGTCCGCCAAACGCAAACCCGGAGGGCCGGGCTGGTTTGGGCCAATTCCTTCGGCCTTCGTCTCGGCCGGACAACCAGTCCGACCTTCGACGAAGTCCTCGATCTTGTCCCAAACCATCGCCGGCAGAATGGATCAGGATTATCGCCCGACGCTCTAACTGTCGGCCGCTCGCTCAAGCTGTTCGACCTTTGCTTTCAGGGCCTTGATTTCCTCGGCCTGGGCCTGCACCAGCGCCTTCCCGCGCATGGCGGTTGCCGTGCGCTGGGCGAGCAGGATCTGGCATTCGGCGAGTTGCGAGCGGATCGTCATCCCGTCTTTCTCAAGGGCGATCGCCGCATTCATCAGGCTGGGGCCTTCGAAGAAGCCGTCAATCAGTGCCGTCAATTCCGGGGTCGACCGAGATGCCGGCACGAGGATGCCGAGGCCGTTGAAGTAAGGCAGAATGCGAAAATCGACGTCGGACGCGAGCTCCGCAATGAAATCCTCGATGGCGGTCAGCACGCCGTTGCGCGGCCCGCCCTCATGCAGAGCGTTGGCCAGACGGTAGTTCATTCCCCGTTCCTTGACGCCTTCGCTCGGGTGCAGGCCGACATAGGCATACGGGTGCTTTTCCGAGATGCGGTCGGG
>JBFWUS010000084.1:0-22007 GCA_050247155.1 Rhizobiaceae bacterium | reverse complement strand
GGCGTCTCCAATGCCTGGACGATGCCGATCCGCGCCCGCATCGACATGCTGTCGACGGGCATACGCACGCCTGTCGGGGTCAGGGTTTATGGAACCGACCTTGCCGAGATGGAAAATGTCGCGCGCCAGATCGAGGCGGTCCTTCGGGCTGTGCCGGGCACGTCGAGCGCTTATGCCGAGCGGGTGATCGGCGGTTACTATCTCGACATCGTGCCCGACCGGGCAGCCCTCGGACGCTACGGCCTGTCGATCGGCGACGTGCAGGATGTGATCTCCATGGCGCTTGGCGCAAAGATGATCACGTCCACGGTCGAAGGTCGCGAACGCTATGGCGTCGCCATCCGCTATCCACGCGCGCTGAGAAGTGATCCGGGCGCGATCGCCCGGGACGTGCAGATCGCACTGCCTGGCGGCGGCTTCGTACCTCTTGGAGAGGTAGCCAAGGTCGAACTCACGCGCGGCGCGACCTCGATTCGCACCGAGAACGGGCAGCTCGCAGTCTACATCTTCGTCGACATTGCCGGCCGCGATCTCGGTGGCTATGTCAGCGAAGCGCAAGCTGCGGTTGCCGCCGAGGTGAAAATGCCACCCGGTTATTCGGTGGCCTGGAGCGGGCAGTTCGAATATCTCGAACGTGCCCAGGCGCGGCTGAAGATCGTCGTGCCGCTGACACTGGCGCTCATCTTCCTGCTTCTCTACCTCAACTTCCGGGCGCTAACCGAGACGCTGATCGTCATGCTGTCGCTTCCCTTCGCGATCGTTGGGGGCATTTGGATGATGTGGTGGCTGGGCTTCAACATGTCGGTCGCGGTCGCGGTGGGCTTCATTGCGCTCGCCGGCGTGGCCGCCGAAACCGGGGTCATCATGTTGATCTATCTCGACAACGCGTGGAGCGAAGCGAGGGCCAGATGCGCGGCCGAGAAGCGGAGTTTGACCAGGATGGATCTGAACGCGGCGATCATGTTCGGCGCTGTCGAGCGCGTACGCCCGAAGATGATGACCGTCGTCGCCATCATGGCGGGCCTATTGCCGATCCTTTGGAGCACGGGAACCGGATCGGAAGTCATGCAGCGGATCGCCGTGCCGATGATCGGCGGGATGGTTTCTTCGACGATCCTGACGCTCGTCGTTATTCCGGCCGTCTACGGCATCGCCAAGGGCTGGCGGTTGCCGAGCCGGAGTGTGGTCGAGGAAGTGAGATCAGCAGTGCGGCTGAAGTTGGCCGCGCAATAGGAACGAAAAAGACGGTTCAGGGTAATGTCGGGCGGTATGTGGGAAAGGGCGTGGCAGACTTAATCCCCTGGCTCTGGTCCCTGCTGTTGATCGCTGCCTTGGTCAAGTTAGGGTTCTTCAGATGACAATGGCAGTGCCGAGGGCGCCCGGTCTGAACCGCGCGCCCTCGGCGCCTCTAGGCCGCCATTTTCCGGCAGCTCTCTGCGCAGCGACGGCAGGCCTCGACACATTCCCGCATGTCGCCAAAGCGCTCGCAATCGTCCGCACATTCGTTGCAGATCTCGGCGCATTCCCCACAGATATGCTTGTGGTGCTCGGAACCGATCAGCATGAAATGCGCTGACGTCCGGCAGATTTCGGCGCAGGCCATCATCAATGTGAAGTGTTGTTTTTCGGTGTGTTGGCCGCCCAGTTCCAGGCAGTGTCCCATCGCGGTTGATAGGCATGCCGAGTAGCAGCGCAGGCATTCGTCGATGCAGCTTTTCATTTCGGGCTAAGGTGATGCATGTGAGGAATCCTTTGTGTGAGAGGGAGCGCCGCGCGGCGCTCCCTCTTTGAGTCTCACTTCACGTTGGCTTCGAGCCATTGCGTGAATTCGGCAATTTCCTTGGTCTGGGCGTCGATGATCGTCTGGGCCATTTTCTTGGCTTCGTCGTTGTCGCCGTACTTCAGCTCGACTTCGGCCATGTCGATCGCACCCTGGTGATGCGCGATCATCCCGCAGGCGAAAGCAACGTCGGGATCCTTGGCCATCATTCCCTGCATCATGGCCGGATGCATTTTCATCATCCCGGCCATGTAGGCCTTGTGCGCTTCATCCATGCCCGACATGTCCATCTTACCCATGTCCGGCATTTTGTGATCGGCGGATGCGTCCGCGGATTGTCCGCATTGTGCCGGCAATGGCGTCGCGGCCATTGCCATCGGTTTTGAGTCCTGTGCCGCGGCTGCTGAAACGAAGCCCGAAAGGAGCAATGCGGTGGCGAATGCGCGTTTCGAATTACCCATGGTCTTTTCTCCTGAATGTTAAACCATGACGTCTGCGAGCCGACTGGCTCGGACGTCGCTTTACGAGCAAAACGCGCTAGGATTTCGGGGGACGATCAAGCCGGCCCGGCATCAGCGAGGCACCGAGTTCGGCCGTTTCGGGGCCGACAAGAGCCGCCGGTGGCACATTCGGTAAAGCATGTGGGGCTACCGGAATGCCAACCACGCAATGCAGGGCAGAACAGCATTGTCCGAGGCCATGGCCGTCGTCTGTGCAGCGACTGGTGTTGCTGGCAACGACATTCGGTTGTTCCACGGCGTGTGAAACGACCAATATTGAGGTTCCGGACTCATAATTACTGTCGGTGGCCTCGGCAAACGCTGTCGCGGAAAAGATGATCCAAAAGGCCACTAGGACCATGCAGACTACATTCGCCAGTTCGAGGAACCGCAAAACACCCTTGTGTGACATCTCGATCTAACGGAGGGCTATCGGCTTGGTTCCGAAGACCGCTGGTCTGGAGCCCGGTGCTTTGCAAAAAATGCCGCTGAACCAAATCGACGGGCACTTACCGCCGTGACACGCGCTCCTGCCGTCTGTGCCATCCATAGCGGGTCATGCCGCGCGGCTTGTAGATCGACAACGCCACGGGCAAGAGCAGCACAAGCAGGCCCCCCGCAGCGTGGATCACCGGTGATCTCCTCAACTCATGAAGGTCGGCGCTGGAAAACGTCGTCTTCGACGCGGCGTCCGCCAAATAGCCGATCAGTTCCAGCTGAAGCAGCAGGACCAGGGTAACAACGATTGTGAGCAGGAGCTTCGCCAGGATCCAATAGTGCCGGAACAAGCCCCATGACGTGCCCAACGATTGGATAAGCCCTGTCAGCAGCGAAGCGAAAACACAGGGCACGATAACAAACCGCGCGGTCAGATCCATTGCGATGTAGGCGCTGCGTACTACCTGCACGTCCAGGCTGACCAGGCCAACGATGGCGAGAGCCAGGAAGCCGGCAACAGCGCCGAGCGTGCCGACGGAAGACGTGACGTGCGCGGCAAGCGCGAACTTGCGCACGGCAGGTCGCATGATCATGGCTGTTGCGCGCTGGGCTCTGTGACGTCAGCGGACGGCAAATGGCGACCGGGGCCGTGCCGACCAGAACCGTCAACGAGTATCAGCACTACGACAAACAGCACCACGACGGCAGAGAGTATCGCCGAGACCTTCACCCAGCGTGGGACGCCGGGGTAGGGAGCCGGATCGGCCATGTGAATTCTCCGTCGTCTCCGTGTAGACCGTTTCACTTTATCGAGACAGAATGTCGCTATCAAGTCAATATGTCTCGTATCTCGACATCGGTGCAATCTGCGGTATCCTGAGGCAATGCCAAAGCTTTGGAACGAAACGATCGACACGCATCGCCGCGCGGTGCGCGACGCGACCCTGGACGCCGCAGCCGCGCTCGTGGCCAAACAGGGTCTGCTGTCGGTGACGATGTCGCGGATCGCCGAGGAGACCGGCATCGGTCGGGCGACGCTGTACAAGTACTTCCCGGATGTCGAAGCGATCCTCACCGCCTGGCACGAACGTCAGGTCGCCGGCCACCTCGAACAGTTCATTGCGATCCGGGACAAGGCCGGCAACCCCGGTGAGTATCTCGAAGCCGTGCTTGAGGCCTACGCGTTCATAATCCACGACCATCACGGCAATGAGCTTGCGGCGCGCCTGCACCGCGACGAGCACGTTGCCCATGCGCGACAGCGACTTAACGGCTTCATTCGCGACCTGCTTACCGAGGGTGCAGCGGCCGGCGACTTCCGGGACGATGTCGCGCCCGATGAACTGG
This sequence comes from Rhizobiaceae bacterium, assembly GCA_050247155.1. Lineage (GTDB taxonomy): Bacteria > Pseudomonadota > Alphaproteobacteria > Rhizobiales > Rhizobiaceae > Mesorhizobium_G. The sequence continues at coordinate 17,942 of JBFWUS010000084.1, read as the reverse complement.
CAAACTATTGCCTCCACGCCCTTCAAGCCGCCAGTAGCCTGCCGTCCAAGGCCGCGGTGGGTCGGCTGGTCGCGGTCACTCTTGCAGGACTAAGGCCTCCGTCCGAGGTTCAGCAACGGACCGCGTCCGTGTCGCGTGATCGATGAGCTTCGGGCGTCACGGCTGCTTGCCGACTGTGGTCTTCCAAACACAGCGGAATTCTCGGCATGGATGATCTCGCAATCCTCGGTGGGTTGTTCGCGATCTCGCTCGTCGCCGCCACCGTCCTGCCGGCGCAGTCGGAAGCGGCACTCGTTGGTCTTCTCTTGGCAGGAACGCATTCGCCGATTTTGTTGGTCGCCGTGGCGAGCTTCGGAAACGTGCTCGGCGCGGTCGTCAATTGGGCATTGGGGCGGTGGATCGAGCGGTTCCGGGACCGGCGCTGGTTTCCTGTCAGCCCATCCTTGCTTGACCGCGCCACCGGCTGGTACCGGCGCTGGGGGCGGTGGAGCCTGCTGCTGAGCTGGGCGCCGTTCGGCGGCGATGCACTCACGGTCGCCGCCGGAGTGCTGCGCGAACCATTGTGGAGTCTTGTCTTCCTCGTAACAATCGCGAAGACGGCGCGCTATCTCGTTTTGGCCGCGGCCACGTTGAGCCTGGCGTGATACTGGCTCTGTTCCAAGGTCTCGCCATCCAACGCGAGGTCTATCTGGTCATCTCCGAGAGCATCTGGGGATCGCCGGCGCGGTTGATGCGCTCTGCACGGCTCAGCAAGGCGCTTCTATGTGCGTCAGTGATGACTAACAATCGTCCTCAATCGGCAGCGCCGAGCTTGTAGTCCTCGTAAAAATAGGGTAGCCCCCTATCTCATGTCACACACAACCAAACAGAAGTCCAAGCTCCTTGGACGCATTCGTCGCCTGAAAGGGCAAATGGACGCTGTCGACAAGGCCCTTGAAGCCGAGGTTCCGTGCGGCGAGATTTTGAACCTCGTCGCTTCGGTGCGGGGCGCCGTGAATGGCCTGATGGTTGAACTCATTGAAGATCATATTCGCCAGCACGTCGTCGACCCTGCCAAGGAGACCGACAGCGATCGTGGGCAGGGAGCCGCCGAACTCATAGACGTCGTAAGGACATATCTGCGATGATCAGCGACACCGCAGTTCACCCTGCCCCGAGTGCTCACGAGCATATTTTCCTAGGTGACAACCATGAACGCAACGAGCGCCGCACCTGGTTGGTGATCGCCTTGACGGCGACGATGATGGTGGCCGAAATCACGGCCGGAACGGTGTTCGGCTCGATGGCCCTCGTAGCGGACGGGTGGCACATGTCCACTCACGCAGCCGCGATGCTCATTGCCGCTTTGGCCTATCTCTTCGCCAGAAGAAATGCCCGGAACCCGCGATTCACGTTCGGGACGGGAAAACTCGGTGATCTCGCGGCATTTGCAAGCGCGGTAATCCTTGCCTTGATCGCGCTGCTGATCGGGTGGGAAAGCTTGTTGCGCCTCGCCAGTCCCGTCCCCATCAGCTTCCCGCAAGCGATCTCCGTGGCCGTTATTGGTCTCGCGGTGAACCTTGTTTGCGCTTGGCTGTTGCGGGACGACCCTTCGCACCATGGTCACGGGCATCATCATGACCACCACCATGCTGATGACGATCACGCCCACCATACCCACGGTCGCGACAACAATTTGCGTGCGGCCTACCTCCATGTCCTCGCCGACGCGCTAACCTCCGTTCTCGCGATCGTCGCCCTGCTGGCCGGCAGCGTCTACGGCTGGTTATGGCTTGATCCGGCCATGGGCATCGTCGGCGCGCTTGTCATCGCCAGATGGTCGTGGGGCCTCATCCGCGCCGCCGGAGGCGTGTTGGTCGACTACGTTCCGGCGGATGAGGATTTACCGGAAGAAATCCGCTCGGCGATCGAAGTCGAGGGAGATGTAGTTATCGACCTGCATGTGTGGCAGCTTGGCCCGGGCCATCACGGGGCGATCGTTTCGGTTGTGAGCGACAATCCAAAACCGCCTTCGCTCTATCGCGCAAAGCTCGCGCACATCCATGACCTTTCGCATGTGACGGTCGAGGTAGAGGCAAAGGCGGCTTAGCAGCGAGGCTGGGGGCTGGCCTGGGAGTTTGTTTCGAGCATCGGAAAAAAGTTCTTGAGCTTCCAGCGACTGGAAGGATTATCTCTGTCATCAAGCGACGAGGAGATATCGATGAACATTGGAAACGCGTCGGAGAAATCCGGCCTGCCCGCCAAAACGATCCGCTATTACGAGGAGATCGGCCTTCTGAAGGCCGACCGCGCGGGAAACGGATATCGCGACTACTCGATGTCGGACGTGCACAGGCTGCGCTTCCTGCAGCGGTCCCGCAGCCTTGGCTTTTCGGTCGAGGAATGCCGCCAGCTCCTGTCGCTGTACGGCGACCGGGACAGGGAAAGCGCGGACGTAAAGGCCATCGCGCAAACCAAGCTGGCAGAGATCGACCGCAAGATCGCCGAGCTCGCAAGCTTGCGCGATCTGCTCAGCCATCTGGTCCACAACTGCCACGGCGACGAACGTCCGGATTGCCCGATCATCGATGGCCTTGCGGGAAGCGGCACGGTTCAATGAGGCGCGCGCTCGCCTTCGCCGCGATCCTGTCACTTTCGATCGTTGCCGGCTACGCAGCCGTCCACCTCCCGGCCGATGGGCTTGTGGCGAAACGCCAGGCTGCGATGAAGGAGATGGCGCGAGCGGCGAAGACGATCGCGGGCATGTTCGAAGGCAAGCTGTCCTATGACGCGGCCGCTTTCAAGGACGCCGCCGAAACCATCAGACGTCAGTCAGGGGAAGCCTTGCTCAAAGAGTTCCCCGCTGGCTCGTTTGGGGGCGCGTCAGACGCGACGGCCGAAATAGACAAATCCCGCGCCGAATTCGACGCGCTGGCCGGGCATCTCCAGAAGTTCGCTTCCGCGCTGTCGGCCGCGGCAGTCGATGCTCCAGACGGCATACCCAAAAGCATGAGGATGGGGCAGGGAACGATGACGGGCGGCAGCCTCCTTGGAAAAAAGGGGGCGGGCGAGGCGGAGGCTGATCCGTCCGCGATGCCCGCCGAGCACGTCTTTCACCTGATGCTGCAGGACTGCGCAAGCTGCCACGCCAAGTTCCGGGAAAAGGCGCAATGACACTGTTCGTACAGCCGATCGATTATTTCCTCGCCGCCTGGTTCGTGCTGGCCGGCCTGAGCACCGCCTATGTCGCCTGGGATCAGTTTCGCGGCAATCCCGAACCCGCCGTGATGAAATGGGGCTTTATCCTGATCACCCTCTATCTGGGTCCGATCGGGCTTCTTCTTTATGTCCTGGCGGACAAGGAGCCGCGTCCGGGAACCCATGAGCAATTCATTGCGCCGCTGTGGAAGCAAGGCATCGGCAGCACTATCCACTGCGTCGCCGGCGACGCCACCGGGATCATCATTGCCGCGGCCGTCACCGCGATGCTCGGCCTGCCGATGTGGCTGGACATCATCATCGAGTACATCGCCGGCTTCGCACTCGGCCTGTTCATCTTCCAGGCGCTGTTCATGAAGAACATGATGGGCGGCACCTATTGGGAGAACGTCCGCAACTCCTTCATGCCGGAATTCATCAGCATGAATGCGATGATGGCCGGCATGGCGCCGGTCATGGCGATCCTGATGATGGGCCGCGACATGCGGGCGATGTGGCCGGGAGAGCTGCTGTTCTGGGGTGTGATGGCGCTCGGCATCGGGGTCGGGTTCCTGACCGCCTATCCGTTCAATGTCTGGCTCGTTTCCAAGGGATTGAAGCACGGCTTGATGACCGAGCGCGGCGAGCAGCCGAAGCATCATGATGAGACGAAGGGCGCACACGCCGGCCATCGCGACGCAACCCGTGAAGCCAAACCTGCCACGCAGCATGCCGGGCACGCGGCTTCTCATGACGACCAGCATTCAGGTTCGAGCGAGCACGGCGGGAATGGTGACCACAGCCAGCACGGAAACACGCTGCCGCCGGCCTTCGCGCCGACTCGCACGCAGATCGCAGCGGTAGCGTCGTTTGCGACCATTCTGCTTGTCGGCGGCTTTGCCTACCCCTTCATGAAGGTCAACATGCATCTCAGCGCCCACGATGTCGGCGGCGCGATCATGGCGCCCGGTATGATCATGGATTTCGACACGCCCGGCGACGCGATGCGCGACATGGCAGCAATCGATCCAAGGCTGACCGTCTTCGAGGCCGCGCCCGATGCGCGCGGCGGGCAGGTTCTCGAGCCGCGTATCGAAGACGGCGTGAAGGTTTTCGACCTCGAAGCGTCGGTTATCCAATGGTCGATCCTGCCCGGCGAGAGCGTCGAGGCCTATGCCTACAACAATCAGGTGCCTGGCCCGACGCTACGCGTGACCGAAGGCGATCGGGTTCGGATCAACGTCACGAACCGCCTGCCGGAAAGCACGACAGTGCATTGGCACGGCATGATCCTGCCCAACGAAATGGACGGCCCGGCCGAAATCACCCAGCCGCCGATCAAGCCGGGTGAGACCTATACTTATGAGTATACGGTCGGGCAGCACGGGACCTATTTCTATCACACCCACGACCATGTCGACCGGCAACAGTCGCTCGGCCTCTACGGCGCGCTGATCATCGATCCGAGCAACCCGGCGGACGAGATCGCGGCCGACCTGGAATATACGGTTCAGCTCCAGGAATGGCTCAAGCGGGAATGGCTGACCTACCCCTCCATGCCGATGGAAGGCGGCTTCCCGAACTTCTTTACAATCAACGGTAAGTCATATCCCGAGACCGAAACGATCCGGATGAAGGTTGGCCAAACACTCAAGGTCCGCTTCGTCGGTTCGCACACCACCGCGATCCATCCGATGCACATCCACGGCGGACCGTTTCAGGTCGCTGCGGTCGACGGCATGACGCTGGCCGAAAGTGCGCGATATCTGGCCGACACGGTCAATGTCGGGCCTGGCCAGCGGTTCGATGTCCTCTGGCGCGCCGAGCGGCCGGGCAAGTGGCTGGTCCATTGCCATATCCCGCACCACACGACGAACAACAATGTCGAGACGAAGGGCGGTGGCGGACTGATGCTGGTCATCGAGGTCGAGTCATGAGTGGCGCCCTCGCTTTGACCATGGGGGAGCCCGGTGGCGTTGGTGCGGAAATCACCATCAAGGCCTGGCAGGCTCTTCATGCAAGCGGGCCTGCCTTCTTCTACTGCGGCAGCGCGGCCCTCGTCGAGGCGGCAGCGCACGCCCTGGGACTTGAGGCCCCGGTGATCAGAATTTCAGAGCCGGCCCAAGCGCGGGCCGCTTTTGATCGCGGCCTGCCGGTTATAGATTTTCCGTTGAAGGACGTGGTCACGCCGGGAGCGGCATCGCCCAGGCATGCCGAAGCCGTCATCAACGTGATCGAGACGGCGGTGCGTTTTGCCATGGCGGGGCAGGCCGCCGGCATCGTTACCAACCCCATCCAGAAGCATAGCCTGCACCAGGCTGGATTTCTTCACCCTGGACATACCGAGTTCCTGCAGGCTTTATCCGGCCCCGGCTCGCGCGCCGTCATGATGCTTGCCGGAGGTGGCCTGCGCGTCGTCCCCGTGACCATTCATGAAGCGCTACGCCGCGCCATCGACCGGCTTACGCCCGCCCTCATAATCGAGACCGGCCTTGCGGCTGCGCGCGGGCTGCAGCGCGACTTTGGCATCGCGGCTCCGCGCCTGGCCGTGGCCGGCCTGAACCCGCATGCCGGCGAAAACGGCGATATGGGTGATGAGGAGCAAACGATCGTGACGCCGGCGATCGCAGGCCTGCGGGCGCAAGGCGTTGACGCCTTCGGGCCGTTGTCGCCGGACACAATGTTCACGGCGCGGGCGCGCGGCAGTTATGACGCGGCGCTGTGCCTTTACCACGACCAGGCGCTCATTCCGCTCAAGACGCTGGCGATGGACGAAGGGGTGAATGTCACGCTCGGCCTGCCGTTTGTGAGGACATCGCCCGATCACGGAACGGCCCTTGATATTGCCGGCAAGGGAATAGCCGATCCCGGCAGCCTGATCGCCGCACTCAAGCTTGCCGCCACCATTGCCGTCCACCGGAAGACAAAACCATGAAGAGCGTCCGCCTCGGGTTCAACATCGATCATGTCGCCACCATTCGAAATGCGCGGGGCGGCCCGCATCCCGATCCACTGCACGCGGCCCGCACGGCCATTGAAGCCGGCGCCGATGGCATCACGCTGCATCTCAGGGAAGATCGCCGGCACATTCGCGATGATGATCTGGCGCGCGTGCGCGCGGCGATAAACGCCCCGATCAATCTCGAGATGGCCGTGACGGATGAGATGCTCGGTATCGCGATAGCCACCCGGCCCCACGCCGTATGCCTCGTGCCGGAAAAGCGGCAGGAGGTGACCACGGAGGGCGGACTTGACGCGGCGGGCATGATCGAAACGCTGGCGCCCTTTGTGGCGCGGCTGAAGCAGGCCGGGATCAGGGTGTCGCTGTTCATCGATCCGGAAATCGCCCAGGTCGAAGCCGTCGCGCGCGTGGGGGCGCCTGTGGTGGAGTTGCATACCGGAACCTACGCCGAAAAGGGCGGGCACGAAGCCGAACTCGCCCGACTGGCATCCGCCGCAAGCCGCGCTGCGGTTCTGGGCATCGAATGTCACGCGGGACACGGCCTGACATTCGAGAATGTCGGGCCCGTCGCGGCCCTGCCGCCCGTCGCCGAGCTCAATATCGGCCACTTTCTGGTAGGAGAGGCAGTCTTCCTGGGTCTGCCGGCCGTGATCACTGAGATGAAGGCGCGCATTGCGGCCGCGCGTCACGAAACGGGAGACTCGCAATAGGCTTTCCAGAGGTCCTGCTTCCAATCGGATGGTGATATGGAATGCACCGGAAATTGATGATCCCCGAACCTTACATAGGCAGGCTCCGCGCAGCGAATCCGCGCGTTGTGACTGCTTCCGTCAAAGAAGGTCGTCGCGCCCGTTGCATTGATCTTGGCGAGGCCGATCGAGACGTCGAAATCGTAGCCGCCTTCATAGGGCACGCCGTCACCGATCACGCTCATCTGGATGGAGGTCTGGTCAGGGAAGTGCGCCGTATAAAACACACGGGGTTCGGCCTGGGCCGTGCCCACCAGCAAAACGCCTGTGACCACCACAACGGCACGCATCATCTCCTCCCGGGAGAACCTGTAAACACTATCATCTCGCTGCCATTTTGGGAACACGAAGCGCCTCTAAGGGGTGCGGAAACGCATTCACGTTTGTGTTCGCTTGCTTGACTTTTAAAGCGAACACGTGTCGGAACAGCTTATGGTAAATGGTTCGTCCAGATTCGGCATGGTGCTGCGCGCGTTCATCGCGGGCATGTTCCTGCTACTGGCGAGTTGGCAACCAGGCCTTGCGGCCGCGGTATGGGCGGATGGTAACGCGGACGCGGCCACCGTTTCAGCCGACTATGACGCCTCCGCATCGCATGATCACGATGTCTCGCAGATTGCCGGCGATCAGCATCAGGGTCAGAGCGGCGATCACCACCAGCCGACCTCCATGGATTTGTGCTGTGAAATGCATTGCGTGATGAGCCAGGCGATGCCGGCCTCATCGCCTGTGATCCGCGCCCCGGCTGCCGGCCGTGTCCGCGCGGACTTCGCCCACGCCCTGCCGGACGGGCAGATTTCGTCCGTCATCAAGCCGCCCCGAACCATCAGCTGACGAGTCCGCCGACAGGCGGAGTGTGCCCGGTATCCGGCATTTAAGCCGGCGCCGTTGACCATCGTTCCAGCTTTCAGGTTCACTTAATGAACATCTCCGTTTTCGCGGCGCTGGGGGCGTCGCTTGTCCTTGCCGGCTGCAATTCCACGCCGCCCGAGGTCATGCCGGCTTTTACCCCGGCTGATCCGACCTACGGCATCACCGACAGTCACTATCATCCGGTCGTAAACTATACCCACAGACAGCCGACCGATCCGAAGAACTGGCGCAAACTCAATGATGACCTGTCCCCCGCCGGCAAGGGAGCGGGCTCATGATCTCGCTCGCTCGCCTTTCCATTCTGGCTGCCTCGACGCTGCTCGCAGGCTGCGCGACGAGCGGCACCCTGGACGTCAGCGATCCCAAGGCCGGCTTTATGACGGTTGCCAGCCGAACGACCTCCGTGACCGGTCAGCAGCCGGTTTGGGTCCAATCCAACGCCGAAGCGCAAGCCACGGCCGATAGGGTCCGGAACCTCGTGAGGGGCAAGACCGTCGACGCGGATCTGGCCGTCAAGGTAGCGCTCCTTAACAATAGGGGGCTGCAAGCCGCCTATGCCGACATCGGCACGTCCGCGGCCGAGCTTTGGCAGCAAAGCCTCCCGGTCAATCCCTCCTTCGGAATCGGTGTTACCGGCATCGATCCGGTTCGAGCCATCGAGTCGGCCGTGGTAACCAACATCATGTCCGCGATAACCCGGCCCCGACGCATGGCGGTCGCGGACGCCCGCTTCCGGCAGGCCCAACTGGTCGCCGCTGAAGCAACTCTCAGGTTGGCTGCCGACACCCGGCGCGCCTGGATTAACGCAGTCGCGTCCAATGAGAGGCTCGGCTACCTCTACAAAGCCCAGCAGACAGCCGATGCTGCATCGGACCTGGCCCAGAAGCTCGGTGAAACCGGCGCCTTCCCGAAAACCGCCCAGGCACGGGAACATGTCTTGTATGCCGAACTGGCGGGACAGTCCGCCAGCGTCCGACTGGAAGCGCGTAACGCAAGGGAGGGGCTCAACCGGGCCATGGGCCTGTGGGGCGCGGACATTGACTACAAGCTCCCCGGAACATTGCCCAAGCTACCCCCGCGAGGTGTCGACAGGAAGGCAATCGAGGCCGAGGCGCTAAAGAACCGCGTCGATCTCGAGATCGCAAGGCTCGAACTCGAGGCGCTTGCGCAGAGCTACGGTTTGACCAAGGCGACGCGGTACGTCTCGGATGTCAGCCTGCTCGCAGGGGTAGAGGTCGAGCGGGAGCAGGAGGAGGCCGAAGAGGAAGGTGCCCCCCCGAAAACCAAGACCGAAGTCCTGCCGGTTGTCGACCTGGAATTCACGATCCCGATCTTTGATACCGGCCAAGCCCGCATGCGTCAGTCCGAAATGGCTTACATGCGGGGCGCAAACCTGCTTGCCGAGCGCGCGGTCAACATCCGCTCCGAGGCGCGCCAAGCCCACAATGCCCGGCAGGCGACTTATGACATCGCCCGCCACTATCGAAACAGCGTGGTGCCCTTGAGAACTGCGATCGCCGAGCAGGCGACGCTCACCTACAACGGCATGATCACCAACACGTTTGAACTGCTTGCCGACACCCGTGCTCGCACGGACTCATTGCTGCAATCCGTCAATGCCAAGCGCGACTTCTGGCTCGCCGACGCCGCACTGGTCACCGCCGTCTACGGTGGTGGCGGCGCGCCCGCGGAAGCCGGAGGCGGAGAAGCCGCACCGGCCGTCGCAAGCGCCAGTGGCGGGCACTGACCAAAAGGAATGACGACAATGCTTTCAAGACGACAGATGCTTGGCGCCAGCGCCTTCCTGGCCGGTGCGGCCGCGTGGACCAAGACCTCGGCGCAGGGGTTGCCTGACGCGCCGATCATGGGATCCCCCGATATGCAGCCGCCGCTCTTTCCTAAGAGCGGTCCCGACTATCAGCCAGTGGTGACGCTCAACGGCTGGACGCTTCCGCATCGTATGAACAACGGCGTGAAGGAATTCCATCTCGTCGCCGAACCGGTCGAGCGCGAGATGGCGCCGGGCATGACCGGCTATCTATGGGGCTATAACGGGCAGTCGCCCGGTCCGACGATCGAGGCGGTGGAGGGCGACCGCGTCCGGATTTTCGTAACCAACAAGCTGCCGGAGCACACCACCATCCACTGGCACGGCATGATCCTGCCGTCCGGCATGGATGGGGTGGGGGGGCTTACCCAGCCCCACATCCCGCCCGGAAAGACCTTCGTCTACGAGTTCGACCTCGTGAAGAGCGGGACCTTCATGTACCACCCGCACTCCGACGAAATGGTCCAGATGGCCATGGGCATGATGGGCTTCTTCGTCATCCACCCGAAGGATCCGGCTTTCATGCGTGTAGACCGGGATTTCGTGTTCCTGCTCAACGCCTTCGACATCGAGCCCGGCTCCTACGTGCCGCGGATCATGGAGATGACCGACTTCAACATGTGGTGCTGGAACAGCCGGCTTTTCCCGGGCATCAGTCATCTCGTCGTTTCGAAGAACGACCGCGTGCGGGTGCGGGTCGGCAATCTCACCATGACCAACCACCCGATCCACATGCATGGCTACGATTTTGAGGTCACCTGCACCGACGGCGGCTGGGTGCGGCCCGAAGCGCGATGGCCGGAAGTGTCGATCGACATCCCGGTTGGCGCCATGCGGGCCTATGAATTCGACGCGAAGTACGCAGGCGACTGGGCAATCCATTGCCATAAGTCGCACCACACCATGAACGCCATGGGGCACGACGTCCCAACCTTCATCGGCGTCGACAAGACTGCCCTGGCCAAGAAGATCCAGAAAGTGTCGCCCGATTATATGCCGATGGGCAATCGCGGCATGGCCGACATGGGCGAAATGGAGATGCCGCTCCCCGACAACACCATTCCGATGATGACAGGATGGGGCAAATTCGGACCGATCGAGATGGGTGGCATGTTCTCGGTCGTGAAGGTCCGCGAGGGCATCTCTGCAAACGACTACGCCGATCCGGGCTGGTACGAGCACCCGGAAGGCACCGTCGCTTACGAGTGGACGGGCGATGTTCCCAAGCCCGTGAAGGCCGGCGACGCAAAAACGATGGTTCCGGCAGGTTCGCACGGCAACCACGACAAACAGGGCTGAGAAGCCAACCCTCCCAAACGAGAAAGTAGACCTGACATGAAGAGATTTCTTATCGCAGCCGCGGCTGCAACGCTTGTAGTCAATTCAGCCCTTGCAGCCGGCAACCATGCCGGCGGGCACGGAAATGAAGCCATGGCCATCGGCCAACCAGCCGGGGAAGCCAAGCCGAAGCGCACCATCAATGTGGTCATGAAAGACAAGTCGGACGGCGGCATGGTCTTCGAACCGTCGACGATCGCTGTGCGACAAGGCGAGACCATACGCTTGCGGTTCCTGAACAGAGGAGAGCAAGACCATGAGTTCGTCATGGACACGCACGAGGCTGTCATGGAGCACAAGGAACTTATGGCCAAGTTCCCGGAAATGGAACACGACGACCCGAATGCGGTGCGTCTCAAGGCCGGTGAACGCGGCGAGATCCTCTGGACCTTCGCCAACGCCGGCGAGTTCTCGTTCGCCTGCCTCATTCCCGGTCACTACGAGGCGGGGATGAAGGGTGCCTTGAAAGTCTCGGGCAATTAACTCGACAACGCCATACAGGAGAAAACGTATGTTTCTACGCAAGATCATCATCGCGGCAGCGCTTGGCTTCGCCGCTGCCCAGCCGGGCTTCGCCGCTGAGTTCACCAAGGGCGAGGTGACCAAGGTCGACGCCAAACAGAAGAAGATCACTATCAAGCACGAGGCGCTTGAGAATCTCGACATGCCGGCCATGACGATGGTGTTTGTCGTTGCTGACGACGCCATGCTCGAAAAAGTCAAACCGGGGCAGGCGATCGAGTTCGTGGCCGACCGCGTCAACGGCCGCATCACCGTCGTTGAAATCAAGTGAGGAATTCCTCGCCGCGGCCTGCCGCGGCGAGGTCCCCTCACGTCCCGACATGAACGTGCTGGCCTATTTGAATGCTGTCAATTTGAGGCAGCTCCTTGCAAGTATTCGGGCATCGCGCGCGATGTTTTTCGTGCCTGCGCTCGCGATTTATCTGTTCGCCTGTTCACTACTGCGAGCGTTCTCGCTCTGGCGCCGAGATCCGCCGGCTAGGCAGCTCTATTGGGTGACCCTGGACGCGGTTTTTGTCACAACCGTTCTCTATGAGCATGTTTTGGGCGCGCCCGTATCGTCGCGCGCCGCGTGGATGTCTCGACCAAGCCCAAGAGGTAGCATACGAAGTGAACGGGAAGCTTCGAACATTCCGAGCGCCCGACTCCACACATAGGGCGCAGCGCCGCGGTAAGCCCATCGCAGAGTCGTCAAGCCGCTGCGTCTGCGCATAGACAAGTAGTGCCACGCTGGTAGGTATCGGAGGATCCCATGCCCAACATGACGATCGACCATATCTCCAAGCTTGGCCGCAGCCTCGGGGCCAGCGCGAAAATTTAAACTGAGCTGCCGGGCTTCGTGCCGGTTGATAACGGTATTGAGAAGGCCAAATCCGCTGGTTTGGCATGCGCGGCATCACCGCGCTCCACATCACCGACGAAGAATTCGGTGATACGCGCCTCGAAAGCAGGCGCATTTTGCCGTCTGTGTCGACGATTTCGTCGCCGATTTGTAGTTTAAAGGGGTAAAGTTCTGGAGCTGGGCAGAAAAACCGGCGAGGTCACTGTGCGACCCGACGGCTTCCATCAGATCTACCTCGCGGATCCGGACGGCTATTGGGTCGAGATCAATGACCACACCCGCCACGTGGCTTGACGCATCGTTCCGCGGCCGCCTGTAATCTGCGCGAACCTATAGTGGGCTGGCGCGTCGGAAAGCCTTCCTTGAGCGTGTTTACCCTGTTGGCGCAACAATCGCCCGTTCTTTGCTGCCTTCGAGCATGGGACAGGACCATGTCCAAGCGGCACCATCGCTGTCCAGTCAAGGTCAATTGCATTCACCGCAGCCCTGGAGGTCGTGACGCACATACAGCGAGCGCAGGCACAATATATGCAACATGAGGTCCGCCAGCCAAAACCATCCTTATCAAGGCTTATTGGTCAGCTTTACAGCACGAGATCGATAATTGAGTCATTAACGGGGCAGGGAAAGCTGACCGCGAGGTAGATGCCTAAATGCAACCGCGCTACCAATCCCCATACGTCACCTTAGCCGGCCTAATGTCGCCAGCGGCGCTAATCTGCACATTGCACCATGTTGACTGAGGAAAACCTCGCCGGTCAGGTCTGCAAGGAAATGACTACGCTTGAGCCGGTCCATCACGGGGCCTTTCACCTCCGACAGATGGAGCGTGATGCCCGCATCCTTAAGACGATGGTTGATCTCCTCAAGGCTTTCGAGCGCGGAGGCGTCGATCATGTTCACGGCAGAGCACATCAGCACGACGTGTTTTAGCTCAATCCGCTCGGCGATAAGGGCGGTGATGCGGTCTTCCAGATATCGGGTATTGGCAAAATAGAGGCTTTCGTCGACCCGCACCGACAGGATCTCCGGTGAGGTCTTTACCGCATGGCGCTCGATGTTGCGGAAGTGCTCGGTGCCAGGAACCTGACCGACGACCGCCATGTGAGGGCGCGAGGTGCGGTGGAGGTGGAGCAGCAGCGAAAGCGCCACGCCCATGACGACCCCGATCTCGACGCCGACGAAGAGCGTGCCGAGGATGGTGACGGCCATGGCTGAGAAGTCGACGCTGGAATAGGTCCACACGCGCCGGATGGTGGAAAAATTCACTAGCGACAGGACCGCGACGATGATGGTTGCGGCGAGCGTCGCCTGCGGAAGGTTGGCGAGGAGAGGTGTCAGGAACAAGGTTGCGAGCGCGATGCCGATGGCAGTGTAGATGCCGGCGGCGGGCGTCTCGGCGCCGGCGTCGAAATTGACGACCGAGCGGGCAAACCCGCCGGTTACAGGGTAGCCTGACGAGATCGCCGAGGCGATGTTGGCCGCGCCCAGGCCGATGAGTTCCTGGTCCGGAAGGATGTGCTGGCGCCGCTTGGCTGCGAGCGTCTGCGCGACCGAGACCGATTCCACGAAGCCGATCAGCGAGATGAGGAGTGCGGGGACGGCCAGCGTGCGCACGAGTTCGAGATCGACGACCGGCCGGGCAGGAAAGGGCAGGCCCGGCGGAATGATGCCGACGAGGGTTACGCCGCGCGCGCCGAGGTCGAATGCGGAAACCGCAAGGATCGTCGCGGCGACCGCCGCCACCGGGCCGGCCTTGGTGGCGATATCAGCAAGGCGCGCCGAAAGGCCGAGCGCGACGAGGACACGCTTCAAACGTAGCCGAACGAAATAGAGGAAAGCCAGTACCGAGGCACCGATGACGAGCGTCGGCACGTTGATCGAGCCGACATTCTGGACGAGGCCCATTGCGATCTGCGGCAGCGTGTGGCCTCCCGTCTCGATGCCGAGGATATATTTGAGCTGTCCGGCAGCGATAAGCAGGCATGACGCCGTGATGAAGCCGGAAATGACCGGGTGGCTCAAGAAGTTCGCGACGAAGCCGAGCCGGAAGAGGCCCATTGCGATCAGCATCGCGCCCGACAGGAAGGCGAGCAGCATGGCGGCGGCCAGATAGGCCGGCGTGCCTTGAGCGGCGATCTCGCCGATGGCCGAGGCGGTCATCAACGAGACGACCGCGACAGGACCGACGGCGAGCGTCCGGCTTGTGCCGAAAGCCGCATAGGCGACCAGCGGCAGGATCGACGCGTAGAGCCCGATTTCGGCCGGCAGGCCCGCCAGCATCGCATAGGCGAGCGATTGGGGGATCAGCATGATGGTGACGATAACTGCCGCGACCATGTCGTTGGTCAGGGTCACGCGGGAATAGCGCCGACCCCAATCGAGGATCGGCAGGTAGCTTGCCAGCCGGTTCATTGTCTTGGTCTTTCGACTGTTGCCCGCGTCAGGCGGTACGAGGCGCCGCATTGCCCTCGGCGAGAAGGCGCGCCGCCCACATGCCGAGGACCATCGCGGGGATGAAGGCGAGCGTGCCGGTCGCCCCGAGCCCGAGCGCGCTCAGCGCCGGCCCGGGGCAGAAGCCGCCGAGCCCCCAGCCGATGCCAAAGATCGCAGGGCCGGCGACGATGCGCGCGTCGATCTGGTTGCACGTCGGCAGATGAAACTGGCTGCCGACGATCGGCTCGCCGCGCGCCAGTACGAAACGATAGCCGATGAACGTCACAAGCACCGCGCCGCCCATGACGAAGGCGAGCGAGGGGTCCCAGGCGCCGAATAAGTCCAGGAAGTTCAGGACCTTCTCAGGGTCTGACATGCCGGAGACGACGAGGCCAGCGCCGAATAGCAGGCCGAGCGCAAGATTGACGAGGAAGGACATGGGCTCAGCCTCCGATGACGTGGCGGACGAGGAATACAGTGACGAAGGCGGTCGCCATGAAGATCATGGTGGCGACGAAGGAGCGGGTAGACAGCCGCGACAAGCCGCACACGCCGTGGCCAGACGTGCAGCCATTGCCCCAGACCGAGCCGAAGCCGACGAGGAGTCCGGCGGCGAGCATCAACGGAATGTTCGACGAGACCGTTTGGCTCACTTCGCCGCCGCCGAATGCAATTATGGCGAGCGGCGCGGCGACGAGCCCGATGACGAAGCCGAAGCGCGAGAGGAACGCGCCGTCGCGAAAGGGCGGCAGAAGACGGCCCGCAATGCCGGAAATGCCGGCGATGCGGCCTTCCCAGAGCATCAGCAGGACGGCCGACAGGCCGATCATCATGCCTCCCGTAAGCGAAGCGAACGGAGTAAATTCGGTCATGCGTTCGATCCTTCGCGCGGCGTAGCGCAGAACATGGCGTGCATCATCGAAATGAACTCAAAGACGCGGCCGTCTTCGAGCCGGTAGAACATGTGCTTGGATTCCTTGCGGCCGACGATGAAGCCGGCCTCGCGCAGTTCGGCGATCTGCTGCGACAGACCGGGCTGGCGAATGCCCAGCCTGTCTTCAAGGTCGCGTACCGAGCGCTCGCCATCGACCAGCGCGCAGACTATCATCAACCGCGAGGGATGGGCGAGTTTCTTCAGGAACTCCGCCGCCTCGCCGGCATTTTCGACCATCTCGGCGGTTTCGGGCGATAGGTCGCGGGTCATGGCGGTCAGTCCCATGCCACACCCTCCAGCACGTCGAGCGGGAATTTGAGATAGCGCTTACCGTTCGCTTCGCACTCGGGCAGGCGGCCGCCATTCATGTTCACCTGCAGGGCGTGCAGAATGAGCTTGGGCATAGGCAGTGTTGCATCGCGTTTCTCACGGACCGCGACAAATTCGTCCTTGGTCCGGCACTTCGACATATGGATGTTCCTCGCTTTCTGATCGGCGACCGTAGATTCCCAGCGCGGCAGGCGACCATCAGGCTGGTAATCGTGACCAACGAAGATGCGGGTTGTGCCAGGCAGGGCGAGGATCTGCTGGATCGAATCCCATAGGTGCGATGCGCTGCCGCCGGGAAAATCCGCGCGGGCCGTGCCCGAATCCGGCATGAACAGCGTGTCATGGACGAAGGCGGCATCGCCGAGCACATAGGTAATCGAGGCGAGCGTATGGCCGGGCGAGAAAAGCACTTTCGCGTCGATGGTCCCGACCTTGAACGTCTCGCCTTCCACAAAAAGTTTGTCCCACTGCGATCCGTCGGCGGGAAAGTCCGGCCAGTGATAGAGGCCTTTCCAGAGCTTCTGCACCTCGACCACCTTCTCGCCGATGGCGGTCGGCGCGCCCGTACGCTCCTTCAGATAGCGCGCGGCGGAGAAATGGTCGGCATGGGGATGTGTGTCGAGAATCCATTCGACCGTCAGTCCCTCGCTCTCGATGTAATCGAGAATGCAGTCGGCATTGATCGTTGCCGTCGCCCCCGACTTCTCGTCGAAGTCGAGCACCGGGTCAACGATGGAGCACTTGTTCGTGGCGGGATCGGAGACGACGTACTGAATAGAGAAGGTGCGTCGGTCGAAGAAGGCCTTCACGTCGGGTCGGCTGATAGTCATGGCATTCGTCCGTGAGTGGGGGATGTCGCGATCGATTATCGGTCGTTAGCGTCGAGCCATTTGACCGCACCCGACAAGTCGACGCCGAGCCGCTGCCCGAGCGGTACGATCTCGTCCTTGGACATCCGGCCGTCGAGCACTTCGCCGATCGCATGAAGCGTGGCCGAGCGCGCGCCGGTCTTGCAATGGGCGAGAACCGGGCCCTCGGCCCTCGCTAGCGCCGCCTGAAAATCGGCCACGTGGTCCCTCGTGACCTGGCCGGGAACGACGGGAATGTGCGTGTAGCCGAGGCCTTCCGTCCCCGCGACGCGGCGGTTCTCCGAGGAACGCGGCTGGCCTGGTTCCTCGCCGTCCGGCCTATTGTTGACGATGGCAGCAATGAACCTGGCCTTGGCGGCACGAATGTCATCGGCGGTCAGTTGCGGCGCGATATAGAGCTTGTCGGTGACCTGTTTCATGGGTCTCTCCTCGGTATTGAGGCTAGGTGGGCGTTTGATGTCGCCCATATAAAAACGCTTGCAAAAAAATGCAATAGAAAATTGCGGAATATTCTGGCCAGCAGACTCTTTGACACGCCGAGGATCGACCGATTGGGATTTAACAGTTCAAGCGCGATCTCGGCCGGGCTGTCTGCGTGCTCGAAAGGCTGCAAGCAAGCAAGACGGTCTAGTTCGAGCAGGCCGCTGATCCGCCACTATATTCAGCGCGTCTAAGAAAAGGCCTATCGCAGCTGACGGTCGGCTATCCACGCAACTGTTTGATCTAAATCAACGACCTTGCACGGCAGATCGCTCAATGTGAGCCTCGAGGACCGAAATGGGAGCTGTGAAAGGAATTTCCGATGTCAAAGTTGTCGACGTATGCAGTCGTAGTGGTCGCGGTTGGAGCAGCATTCATTTCATCATCTCACGCGCAGCCACAGCAAGGGATAATGGGCATGATGGGCGGCGGATGTCCGTCCATCGGCATGATGGACACGGTCGCATGAGCCAAGGTGTTGATTTCCGTTGAGAGCTGACCCGGGATTTTCGCCGAGAAGTGACCCGCCTTCATGTATGGTTTGGGTCTCAGGCCTTGGTCAAGGTGGGTGCTTTCTCCTTCTTTGTTGGTGTGGTCTGGGCG
>JBFWUS010000083.1:0-23223 GCA_050247155.1 Rhizobiaceae bacterium | reverse complement strand
TTCGAGGGTGAGCCTCGAAGGACGCACTTCGTTTTTTGATTCAACCAAGCAAAGGAAACGTCTGATTATGCGTGTCTATTACGATCGTGATGCCGATCTCAATCTGATCAAGGGCAAGAAGGTTGCCATCATCGGCTATGGTTCCCAGGGCCGCGCGCATGCGCTGAACCTGAAAGATTCCGGCGTGAAGGAGATCGCCGTGGGCCTGAAGAAGGGTTCGGCGACGG
The DNA here is from genome assembly GCA_050247155.1 of Rhizobiaceae bacterium. Taxonomy (GTDB): domain Bacteria; phylum Pseudomonadota; class Alphaproteobacteria; order Rhizobiales; family Rhizobiaceae; genus Mesorhizobium_G. The sequence continues at coordinate 22,996 of JBFWUS010000083.1, read as the reverse complement.
CCAAGAAGGTCGAGGCCGATGGTCTCAAAGTGATGACGGTCGCCGAAGCCGCCAAATGGGCCGACCTGATGATGATGGCGACGCCGGACGAGTTGCAGGCCGACATCTATAAAAATGAGATCGCCGACAATATCCGCGACGGCGCCGCGATTGCCTTCGCGCACGGCCTCAACGTGCATTTTGGCCTGATCGAGCCGAAGTCGACCGTCGACGTGCTGATGGTCGCGCCGAAGGGTCCGGGCCACACCGTGCGCGGTGAATATCAGAAGGGCGGCGGCGTGCCGTGCCTCGTTGCCGTGCATCAGGATGCTTCGGGCAACGCGCTCGACCTCGGTCTTTCTTACGCTTGCGGTGTCGGCGGCGGCCGTTCTGGCATCATCGAGACCAATTTCAAGGAAGAGTGCGAGACCGATCTGTTCGGCGAGCAGGTGGTGCTGTGCGGCGGCCTGGTCGAGCTCATCCGCGCCGGCTTCGAGACGCTGGTGGAAGCTGGTTACGCCCCGGAAATGGCCTATTTCGAGTGCTTGCACGAAGTGAAGCTGATCGTCGACCTGATCTATGAAGGCGGCATCGCCAACATGAACTACTCGATCTCCAACACGGCCGAGTGGGGCGAGTATGTTTCCGGCCCGCGCATCATTACCGCCGACACCAAGGCCGAGATGAAGCGCGTGCTGAAGGACATCCAGACCGGCAAGTTCACCTCGGAGTGGATGCAGGAATACCGCGCCGGCCTGTCGCGCTTCAAAGGCATCCGCCGTAACAACGACTCGCATCAGATCGAAGAAGTGGGCGCGAAGCTGCGCGGCATGATGCCGTGGATTGCCAAGAACAAGCTGGTGGATAAGGCAAAGAATTAAGATTCAACTCCGCCTGGCTTGACGCACGAGAGGGAATAATAATGTGAGCGCGGCTTATGTCGCGCCCACAAAGTTTACGCAGGCTGAATGCTAGCGAGTTTACAAGGCATCGTCTGCTATATGTTTTTCCTATGACAGGATCCGCAAGATGGTCCTCCGTCAGTACCAAAATGAGTTAGATTGGCTGAAATGCCTTTGCGAGTCCTCTGGAATACGATATTGGACTGATCAAAAAAGGCTTGGGTGAGAGCATTTGGATTCGCTCTTAAAGATATTGGACATATTAAATAAGGGCTGGGTCGGTGCACTCATCGGACTTTTCGGCGTACTAATAGCTATTTATCAAACATATCGTCGCAAGATTCCTGGTATTGCCTACCAAGCGTCTGGCCAGCGCATCATTCGCCATCCTCGAACTTTGAAGCGCCGGGTTCAAGTAAAATTTGATGATGTTGAAATTACTGACCTCTCGTCTACTCAGATACTAATCTGGAACAGCGGATCAACTTCAATACGCCGTGAGGATATAGTTGGCAAAGATAGAATTACGATCGAATTTTCCGAAAGTACACGAGTATTTGAAGCTACGATTGCGGCAGTTACCCGAAAGGAAAATGGCTTCGAACTAAAGGCTGATTTCCAGTCTCCTTCAAAGGTGATCGCTGATTTTGAATTTTTGGACCCCGCTGATGGCGTGGCTCTGCGCATCCTTCATTCGGGGACTTTTGACAAGATTCCGAAAATACGAGGGACAGTTGTAGGAGCAAAAGAAATTCTGTATAGGGGCGCGTTTGATCTTTCCACGCAGCTGAGAATATCCGCTAGGAAGCCGAAATTTCTTCTGCGCGTCGCGATGTTTATTTATTCATACCTGTTCAGCATACTTCTTTTAATTGTTGGGGCATTTTTTATCTTGATTTCGTATTATTACATTGAAGTGGATAGATTTTTTGATGAACTAAACAAAAGAACATCGTACTTTTCATCTTATTTGGCGTTTATATTTGGAATGATACTCCTCTTCATTGGTACTATTAATTTACTTAGACCGCGTTCAAAAAATCTAAATTTAAATGTGGTTGAACGTGATTTACCGGCGCATCCGCTTACTATTGATCATTCTGCTGAAGCCGAGGTAATTCAACCGAAAATTATCAGTCGTCGAAAGACAAAATCTTAAAGCAGCAAACGATACGAACGCTTGTGTGGGTGGCTGTCCCATTCCGGCACATATTAGGCTGGCACGATATTAGCATCCCCCTGTCGCATTGGTGCGAGAGGAGGTGTCCATGTCTCCCATCACGGAAAAATCGATCGGCGTCGACGGGGCTGTGTTTCCCGAGCGGCGCGCGGACCTGCGCCGGCGCGTGCTGAAGGGCGCGACCGTCTCGTTCAACAATGGTTACAGCTCGTTCGAGTGCGTCGTGCGAAACCAGTCGGAGAATGGAGCACGGCTCTCGCTGGCCGAAACCTTCGCCCTGCCGAAACAATTTTGGCTGATAATTTCCGATGAACGCCCGGTGAGGGCCGAAGTTCGCTGGTCGTCGATGACGGCGGTGGGGGTGGAATTCATTTGATCGAGACTTGGGTGGGGAACGACCGTCTCGATCGTCGGCCGGCGTAAACTCGGATGGACAATCGTCAGCTTGGGCGCAACAGGGCTGCGCCCGGGCGGACAACGTCAAAAAAGCCGAGCGCCGGCCGATCCTAATTCTTGAGATCAGCTATAGGGCGAAATGCACTGCGCCCGCACGCCACGGCGCGGCACGTAGGTGTTGTCGCGCTCCCGATAGGTGCGGTAGCGATTGTAGCACCACTCGACATGAGCCGCCGACATGACAACGCCGCGACGGTAGGTCCGGCGCGGATAGACCGGGGCAGGATCGTAGTAGCGATAGCTCGGCGCGTAAAAATCGAGATAGACGTTGGAACCGTCATAGGCGTCATAGTCGTAGTAGCGCGGCCGGTACGGGCGGTAGTGGTTGCGATAGGACCGATGATTGCGGTAGTTCAGCTGTGGGCGATAGTCGTTGCGGCCGCGCCAGACCTCACGATCGAAATGCCGGCGAACCGCATCGCCGCCACGCGGACGAAAAACATCATTGCGCGAGCCGCAATGAACGTTGTTGCCACATATCGTATACATGCGATCGCGGCCCTCGTCCGCCATGCCGACTGACGCGACGCATCCGAAAATCACGGCAAACATGCCGGTTCGAAACAAAGGCAGCAAACGAGCCATCGAATTCATCCTTTGCAAAAACGAAATCATCCGGCACCAACCGGACAAATTTGCGGCTGAACGATCAGCTTGGAAAATAGTTCCTTCGACTGTTTGTTGGTCCAGCGCGCCGCTTGTATTTGCAACGGCTTGCGGGCAAAGCTCGCGGCCATGTCCGTTCGCATCGCTACCTTCAACGTCGAAAACCTCATGCACCGGTTCGACTTTTCCGGCTTTCGGAACCAGTTGAACCGAGACCGCTCGCTGGCGCTCTATGAAGTTCGCGACGAGGCCGAATACCGCGCGCTGGAAAGCGCGCGCGCCATTTCCGAGACCGACGACACGCGCCAGCACTCCGCGCTGGCGATCGCGGCGACGCGCGCCGACATCATCTGCCTGCAGGAGGTCGATTCTATCGAGTCGCTGAATGCGTTCGAATACGGCTATCTGTTCAAGATGGTGGGCTACGGCTACCGCCACAAATACACCACGTCCGGCAACGATTCGCGCGGCATCGACGTCGGCATCATGATGCGCGAGGAGACGGCCGACGGCCAGAAGATCGAGTTCGTGCGCATGACCAGCCATGCGCATGTGACCTACGAGATGTTCGGTCTGCACACGCCGCAACTAGCGGCGATGAAGGAAGAACCCTACGAGCGGATATTCCGGCGTGACTGCCTGGAGATCGACATCAAGGTGGGTGGTGTGCCGCTGACGATCTATCTGGCGCATCTGAAATCGATGGGCAGCCCGCGCGACGGCGTGCCTGGGCGGGATGCCTCCATGCCGGTGCGCATGGCCGAGGCAAAAGCGATCCGCCGCATCATCGAGGATCGGTTCGGCAAGGACCATGCGCGCGACAAGCGCTGGCTGATCTGCGGAGACATGAACGACTATCGCGAGCGTGTGCTGATCGGCGGCGATGTGTTTTCGGGCTACACGTTCGAATCCGTACGTGAAGAGGACTCCTGCCTCGATGTCCTGCTCGCAGATGGCTTCAGCGAGAACCTCGTCGAGCGCCGGCCGGAACTCGATCGCTGGACGCTCTATCATACGCGCGGGCCGCAAGAGCGGCATCTGTGCCAGCTCGACTACATTCTGGCGTCGCCGGCGCTGGCGAGGGCCAACTCCAAAGCCGTGCCGGATATCGTGCGCGGCGGGCAGCCCTATCGCACGCCGTTCCCGCCGGGGCAGGAAGTGGACCGCTATCCGCGCGTCGGCTGGGACCGGCCAAAGGCGTCGGATCACTGCCCGGTCGTGGTGACGCTCGACATGGTTTGACCTTGCCCTTCGATCTTCCACGCAACGCCATCACACCGGTCGAGCGCGTCGAGGTGCGGCTCGATCCCTCGCCGCATCCGTTTGAGGGCGAGTATCCCGAAGCCATTGCGGCGAACTGGCAAGCCGAGGTGGCGGCGCAGCCGGCGCTCTTCAACGGTCGCATGGCGCTTTTGACGCAACTGACTTTGCGCGATCGCGTACTGCTGGGCCGTTGCCACGAGGTGAACTACGCGACGTTTCTCTATTGGAAGCGCAATCGCGTCGGCACGGCGGAGCATGTGTTTGCGCATCCGGCGCTGGTCAGCCGCGACAACGCGTTGATCGCGATCCGGATGGGGCCGCGCACCGCGAACCCGGGGGCAGTCTATTTCGCGGCTGGATCCTTCGAAGCCGAGGATTTTCGCGACGGGCTGTGCGACCTGGAAGCGAACATGATCCGCGAGGTGCGTGAGGAAACCGGCCTTGATATTTCGGCAACACGGCGTGAAGCGGGCTACCAGCTTTTTTCGCTGGACAAGGCCACGGCAATCTTCCGGCGTTTTTGGCTGGACGAAGATGCCGAGACGATTGCGCGGAGCATCCGCGATTTTGTTGCCAGCGAGGCAGATCCTGAGATCGAAGGCCCGGTCATCATTCGCCATCCCGACGATCTGCCGCATGGATTGCGGCCGCATATGGCGGCGTTCGTGCAATGGCACTTCGGCAAAGGTGTGTAGGTTTCAAAGCCTGCCGCGTGAGAGACGGTAGTAGCGGATGCGGCCAAGCCTGATCCGTTCCCGCGCAAACGTCAGCAAGCCGGCTCCGGCGATGACCGCCAGACCGATCAATGTCCAGGCGTCGGGCACCTCGTTGAAGAAATAGGCGCCCAGAATGACGGCCCAGATCATCTGGGAATAATGCGTCGGCGCGATCACGCTGGCGGGGCTCAGGCGCAGCGACAACAGTGACAGGCGGTTTCCCGCCGCGATCAATGCGCCGATCAGCACCAGCGTGGCCAAGGTCCACCAGTCCGGCCAGGCGAAGCCGGTGACAGCGGCCGCGGCGGCGTTGAAAATCAGCGCGTAGCTGCACAGCATGCCCAGGATCGTTGTCTGTCGCTCGGCAGCGAGCGAACGCGTCAGGATAACGGAGAGCGCTGCCACGAGCGCGGCGGAAAAAGCGGCAAGATGGCCCAGCTCAAGCAGGCGTATGCCCGGGCGAACGACCAGCAGAACGCCTGCAAACCCTGCGAACACGGCTGCCCATCGCCACAGCCCGACCTGTTCTTTCAGCAGCACGATGGAAAGCAGCGTGACGAGCAGCGGGCAGAGGAAGATCAGAGCGTAGGCTTCCGCGAGCGGAATATGCGTGAAAGCATAGATGCTGAAGACACCGGCGAAGACGCCCAGGATGGCGCGGGCGTTGACGGCCCAAGGCCGCTTCATGCGCCAGAAGTCGCGCCAACGCTCGCCTTCGGGGCGCAGGATCAGCAGGAAGATCGAGGCGAAGAGGATGTTGAAGAAGCCGACTTCGAATACCGACAGCCGACCGCCAAGGCTCTTGATCAGCGCGTCGGCCCACGCATAAACGGCATAGCCGGCAAGGGCTAGGGTAACGCCGTTCTTCACGGGTGAATGCCTTCGCGAAAAGTGAGACACGCCGCGAATGCGGCGCCGATTGTCGGTAGACCTGTCGCTGCTGAGCTGCAAGCGTTTGCAGCGATTGGCCGTCACACATTCATGTCGCGCAGCGTCACATTTCGTGAGGCTGGTCGGTTCACGTGCCCGCCCAGAAAACGTCCCAATCTACCGCGATATGAACGACGCGCAGAGATGACGCCGTCAAAGGACGAGCAAGATATGAACTGACGACCTCCGTTTCCGGACCCCGTCGCCCGCATCCACGGGTGAGGTGTGTCCGAAGAAGGAGAAACATCAATGTCAGCGAAAGTCTTCCTGGGGAAATCCGTTCCCCTCAAGCTCATCAATCCACAAAGGCTGATCAAGCAAGCCGAGGCAGTCGCCTCGAAACTGACTGTACCGTCGGGCATTGAGTTCGCACAGTTTGAGTGCGACGGGAGAATCTACGCGCTCTCCGCGAGGCTGGTCGTTGAGGTCGAGGCGATGTCCAGTCGCGTGCCGGACATCGTGATCCGCCAGCGCTCGCGACCGCCGGCGGCAAGCCACTTGAAGCGGCCCAGATAGGCGGCCGATCTATTCGTGCCGTAGCGCCTCGATGGGATCGAGGCGTGCGCCGCGAAGCGCCGGGAAGAAACCGAAGACCATGCCGATGGCGGCCGAAAACGCGACGGCCAGGATGACGACGGCAAGGCTCGGCGCGAACGGAATGGACAGTGTCCATGACGCCGTGCCCGCCAACGCCAATCCCAGCGCGATCCCGAGCAGGCCGCCGAAGAGCGACAGCACCGTCGCCTCGACCAGAAACTGGATCAGGATGTGCTTTTCGTGCGCGCCGATCGCCAGCCGGATGCCGATCTCGCGCGTGCGTTCTGTCACCGAAACCAGCATGATGTTCATGATGCCGATGCCGCCGACCAGCAGGCTGACAGCGGCGACAGCGCCCAGCATGCCGGTCATCACCGTCGTGGCACTGGCCATTGCATCCGCCACCTGGGTCATGTCGCGCACATTGAAGTCGTTGTCCCGGTCCGGCGGCACGTTGCGGGCGTCGCGCAAAATGTCCTCGACGCGAAGCTGCAGTTCGTCGGTCGGGGTCTGGTCGTCGGCGGCGACGTAGATCGAATCGACGTCGCGGTTACCGGCGATGCGGCGCTGGAAGGTGGTGATCGGCATCAGCACGACATTGTCCTGGTCCTGACCAAAGCCGGAGGTGCCTTTCGGCTCGAGCAAGCCGATGACCTTGCAGCTCATCTTGCCGACGCGGATGGCGGATCCTTCAGGATCGCCGGCGCCAAAAAATTGCTGACGGACGGTCTGGCCGAGCAGGCAGACGCCGGCTCCGCCGCGCACTTCCTGCTCGGTAAAAGGGCGGCCGGAAATGATCGCCCAATCGCGGGCGGCGAAATAATCGGCGTCCGTGCCGGTGACGCCGACCGTCAGGCTCTCGGTTCCGAAAATGACCCGCGACTGCTTTTGCGAGGCGCCGGCGATGGCCCGGGCACCTTCGAGATGCGTCTTCAGCGCGGAAACTTCCTTCTCCGACAACTCCTTCGGCCGCTGGTTGGGCGGCGCGCCGGGCGCTGCCATGCGGCCGGAATAGACGATCAGCAAATTGGAGCCGAGCTTGGCGATGTCGGATTTCACCTTCTCGGTGGTGCCGGAGCCGATGGTGAGCATGGCGATGACTGCGGCCACGCCGATGACGATGCCAAGCAGGGTCAGGAACGAGCGCAGCACGTTGCGGCGGATGGAGAGCAGGGCGAGGCGGATGGTTTCGAAGATCATGAGCGAATATCCCAAGACCTCGACCGACCCCCCTCTGTCCTGCCGGATTCCGGGGCGAGCCACGGGTCTCGCCCGTCCTTCGGACCCCCCACAAGGGGGGAGATCGGCCGGCCGCGATGGTTTCGCCAATCGTAAATATTGCAGGACGAGCGCTGTCGGTGACGCGCGTGATCTCCCCCCTTGTGGAGGGTCCGAAGGACGGGCGAGACCCGTGGCTCGCCCCGGAGTCCGGCAGGACAGAGGGGGGTCGTTTGACGATTCACCGTTGACACAACCATCACGCGGCCTCCAGCGAAAGGCCGTCGTCGACGATATGCCCATCGAGGAAACGAATAGTGCGCTCGGCGTAGGTGGCGATGTTCGCCTCGTGTGTGACCATGACGACGGTCAGACCCCGATCGCGGTTGAGACCGGTCAAAAGCTCCATGATCTCATGGCTGCGCTGGGTGTCGAGATTGCCGGTCGGTTCGTCGGCGACGAGCAGTGTCGGCTTGGTGACGATGGCGCGGGCGATCGCGACGCGCTGCTGCTGGCCGCCGGAGAGTTCGGCCGGCGTGTGGTGCTCGCGGCCGGTGAGGCCGACCTGCGCCAGCGCGTCCATGGCCAAAGCGCGGCGCTCGGAAGAGGGGAGCCCGCGATAGATCAGCGGCAGTTCGACATTCTCGGCGGCGGTTGTGCGAGCCAGAAGGTTGTAGCCCTGAAAGACGAAGCCGATGTGCAGATTGCGCAACACCGCCCGGCGGCCGCGATCCAGCTTGCCGGCATCGATGCCGAGGAACGAATATCGTCCGGCGTTCGGCGTATCGAGGCAGCCGATGATGTTCATCGCGGTCGATTTTCCGGAGCCCGAAGGTCCCATGATGGCGACGAACTCGCCGCGCGGAATTTCCAGGTCGACGCCGGCCAGTGCGTTCACCCGAGCCTCGCCTTCGCCATAGCTCTTCCAGACCTCTTCGAAACGGATCAGGGCGGTCATTGGCCCGACTGCCCGTTGCCGCGTCGCGCCGATCCCTCGCCAACAATCACCTGATCGCCGGCTTGCAGGCCGGACAGGATTTCGGTGCGGTCGCTGTCGGTTGCGCCGGCTTTGACGTAGACCATTTCCGGCGCGCCATCTTTCAGCACGTAAAGTGGCCGCGTGCCGTCCGTGCGTTGTGGGCGGGTGTCGCGCTCGCGGCGCATGCGCGGCGGCGAAAAGATGCGTTCCAGGCTCCAGCCGCGATTATCTTCGGCAACCGGCGGACGATAGCGGAAGGCGGCGCTCGGCACCATGAGCGCGTCGCCGCTTTCGCGGGTGACGATCGAAACGGTCGCAGTCATGCCGGGCCGCAGCAGAAGCGCGGCGTTGTCGACATCGAGGCGCGCGTCGTAGGTGACGACGCCTTCGGTCGTAACGGAGGCATAGGCGATGTCGCGGATTTCCGCATTGAAGGTGCGGCCGGGAAAAGCGTCGACGGTGAAGCGAGCCGTCTGGCCGGGTTTGACGCCGCCGATATCGGCCTCATCCACGGCAGCCTTCAACTCCATTTTTTTCAGGTCGGCGGCGATGACAAACAGCACCGGCGCCTGCAAGGACGATGCGACGGTCTGGCCGGGATCAACCGAGCGGGTGAGCACCATGCCGTCGATCGGCGCGTAGATGGCGCTCTTTTCGAGATCAGCCTTCTGCAGTTTCAGTTCGGCGGCGGCGATGGCTACATTGGCCTCGGCGACGGCCAGCGCGCTCTGGGCGCGGTCGCGCGCCGCGGTGGCGGTATCCAGCGCCTGCGTCGTGCCCATGCCGCGCTTGGAAAGTTGGTCGGCGCGGGCGAAGGCGAGTTCGGTCTCCTTGAGGGTCGTGCGGGCATCCTCGACCCTGGCTTCGGCGGCCTTGACCGATGCCTCGGCGCGTTCGATCTCGGCGACAAGTCGTGTGGTGTCGAGCTGCGCCAGCACTTCGCCCTTCCTCACGGCCTGATTTTCGATCGCAGGCACCGTTCGCACCACGCCGGAGAGTTCGCTTGAAATATCGACCTGGATCAGCGGCTGGAGGGTGCCGGTAGCGGTAACCTCGACGGTGAGCTTCCCGGCCGTTGCCGGTTCGGTGCGGTAGCCGGCGACGGGTGTCGTTTGCGCCGGATAGAAAGCGTAAGCAGCCGCGCCGCCTGCCGCGAGCAGCACAAGAAAAGCATAGAGCCAGCCACGGCGCGCGCGCCGCTTGCCCTTGCGGTCAAGTCCAAGTTCGGTTTCGATCGCGATCTCCGCAGGAGTTTCGCGCTTCGTCCGGACGATCTGGTCCATCAATACGCCCCGATCCGTGGCGTCCCTTATGCAGTCAGATTGGGTTCGTTGCGGCAAAAGACAACTTAAATCTTGGTCATCTACATGAACTGGAGGTGAACGACGTGACGGCAGGCCGCAAGTACCAGATATGGGACGTGTTCACGGAGCAGCCGCTGGCCGGCAACCCCTTGGCCGTGGTGCTCGACACCGAAGGCCTCGACACCGATGGCATGCTGCGCATCGCCAACGAGTTCAACCTGTCGGAGACGACGTTCATCCTGCCGCCTGCCGATGCCAAGCATCGGGCGAATGTCCGCATCTTCACACCGTTCTACGAGATGCCTTTTGCCGGCCATCCGACGGTCGGCAGCGCGATCGCCATCGCTGCGGCGGACGGCATCAGCGACGGGCTTTTTGTGATCGAAGAGAAGGTCGGCTTCGTGCGCTGCCTGGTTTCAACAACGGATTCCACTGCCTTTGCGGAATTCACGCTACCGAAGCTGCCGGAGCCGGCGCCGTTCGACATCAGCAATGAAGCTGCTGCTGCTGCCTTGGGCCTTCCGCCAAACGAAGTCGGTTTCGAGAACCACACCGTGACCGCCTGGTCGGCTGGCGTGCCTTACATCACGGTGCCGGTGCGCGACCTTGCCGCCGCCGGAAAGGCGAAACTGGACACGGCCGCCTGGCTGGAACTGACCGGCGGCCTGACCGAGGCGCGCGCGCCGGCGGCGTATGTCTATTGCCGCGAGTCAAGATTCCACGACAGTGCGTTCCATGCGCGCATGTTCGCCGGCCATGTCGGCCTTGTCGAAGATCCCGCAACAGGTTCGGCGGCGGCAGCTTTTGCCGGGGCGGTCGCGCATTTCGACAAACCGGCCGATGGAAAGCACTCCTTCTGGATCGAGCAGGGCGTCGAAATGGGCCGCCCGTCGCGCATTCGGCTTAGCCTCGATGTCGAACAAGGGGCATTGGGTGGCGCCCGCATCGGCGGCAATGCGGTCAAGGTGGCGGAAGGCGTAATCTTCGCGTGAGCCGGTTATCTGGGCGAGCAAGAGAAATTTGGTGGGTGTGCACAGGATCGAACTGTGGACCCGCTGATTAAGAGTCAGCTGCTCTACCAACTGAGCTACACACCCACACTGTCGGCTTGGCCGACCGTGGCGCGCATATAGCGGCCCGATTCCAGCCTGTCCAGCCCTGCCGGGCGGCTCCGCGACAATTTGGGCCGTATGTCTATCGCTTGCGCAGAATTGCGACCGACTGACCGAGCGCCCCGCGGCTGCTGATTTCAGCGAAACCGTCAATGTAGCGGAACACGTTGAAGCCCGCGTGATCTGCCAGCACATTGAACTGGCCGCGCTCGATGAAGGTGTCGAGATGGGCCGCGGTGCCATTTTTGACCCGCTTCGCGGATGTCTCGAAGATGGGCCAGTGCAGCGGCGCGCGCAATTCCAGGAACGATATCACTGCAAGACCGCCAGGCTTCAGGACCCGGTGCATGTCGAGCAGGTAGATGTAACACTCGGTCTGGAGCAGATGGGTGAAGATACTGAAGGCATAGGCCATGTCGAAAGCCTGATCTTCGGCAGGGAAGCGAAGGCCTGTTTCGCGCTTGAAGACATAGTGCGCGGGGGTTTTCGTCTGCGCATAATCAAGCAGCGCCTGAACCACATCGGTACCGAGATAGCGACTCAGATTCACCTTGCGCGATAGCGCGCTGGCGACGCGGCCGCTGCCGCAGCCGAAGTCCAAGACCGCCATGCCATCCTTTGCGCCCGCATGTACGACGACGTCGCTGGCAATGTCGCCGATCTTGTCATAGTCGCCGCCCACCGCCAGGCTCATCGCCTCGTCGAGCGGGTGGGTGGCTATCAGATCGGCGACGAAGCGCTCATAGTCGGAGACGGAATCGGGCGCCTTCGTCGAGACGGCCGCGTTGCCGCGTTTCTGGCCCGACAAGATCGATCTGGCGATGGAACGGAGCGACATGGATCTCGCGGTGTGGAAGACGGCGGCGGTCCCCGCGACCGCGCTGCACTGCAAGTCGCACAGCTGCGCGGCAAACTCAATCGACGGCAGAGCGATAGTGCAGGCTATGCGGGTTCGGCGGGCGTCTCGGGCTGCAGCGCTTCCGCAATGATGCGTTCGACATAGCGCGAGCAATTCTCCGGGTCCACGGCGCCACCGAGCTCTACCTCGAAATCATAACCGAGCCCTTCGATCGGCGCAGCAAGCTTGTCGTTCAGCCATGCGAGGTCCGCAGGCGTTACAAATGCGCGCCAATCGTCCAACTCGCCGCTTCGGCGGGTGCGGCTATACTCGCTGCCCACTTCCCGGCTGCCGCTGAAGAGGTGTTTCAGGGGGTGATCATCCAGCTTCGATGCCAGGAAATCTTCATAGCGGATCAGCACCTTCTTGAGGGTGGGAATCTGATTGACGTAGGCAGCATATTGCCGCGACACGATTGCAACCGTGTCGGTAAAGCTCACATCGAAGCGGGAGCGCAACGTGTCGATCAGTTCGCGCAGCGAAAAATTGGGATCGGTTTCCTTGCGCCGGAACAGGTCGACCCAGTCCGTCACATCCTGCTGCGGACGTTCGGCGGAAAGGAAGTACGGGTAGGCGACATAATTGAGGCGGCTGATCAATTCCGCGCGCGGGTCGCGCGTGATGAAGATGTTGGCTGCGAAGTAGGTGCCGAGCTCGTTGTGAATGACGGCGTTGAGGAGCCGACGGCGCGTGTTCCAATGGTCGAACAGGATCTTTACGACGCCGTCGCCCGCTTGCTCCCCCAGGCTTTCGAAGAAGTGGATGCTTTTCGGCTCCATATAGTAGTTGTCGATGCCAGCCGTATTCTGGAGGGTCTTCGAGATGACTGTCGTGCCGGTCTTGGCGAGGCCTACCACGAGATATCGCAAGGGCCGCTCTGGACTTGCGCCGGATTTTGCGGTGGGCGTCGATGCACGATCAACAGGCATCGATCGTTTGGAAGGCTCCGAAGGCTCAGCGGCGGCGATCGGTTCTTGCGACGCGGCTCTTTTCGGCAGAAGACGTCTCAATACCATGTCAAACGGCCGTAATCTTCATCTTGACGGCCCTAAGATCACAGATGGACCGCTCGCGCAATCCGCCTGCCATGACGGAGGATCGGCAATGGCAGGACAGAGCCATTGGTTGTCGTGACGGCCTATTTGTCCGATACGCCCGCCTCGGCAAAGCTTGCCATGCCGGTGTGGCAGGCGAGTGCACCGCGCAGGATGTTGACGGCAAGGCAACCGCCGGAGCCTTCGCCAAGCCGCATGCCGAGATTGAGCAGGGGATCGAGGCCGAGCGCCGCCAGCAGGCCGCGATGGCCGGCTTCCGCGGAGACGTGGCCTGCCACGGCATGCGCCAGACCTTGCGGGTCGAGCTTTTGCAGCGGCGCGACGGCGGCGGTGGTGACAAAGCCGTCCAGCATCAGCGGCACGCCGAGCTTGCGCGCCGCAAGAGCCGCGCCGAGCATAGCCGCCAGTTCGCGGCCGCCGACAGCGGCGGCGATCGCTAGAGGGTCGGATAGCCTATTCTTGTGCAGCGTCATGGCGGTCTCGATCGCCCTGGCCTTGCGCTGCAAGCCGGAATCGTCGATGCCGGTGCCACGGCCCACCCATGAATCGGCTCTGCCGCCGAACAGCGCGGTGGCGATGGCTGCTGCTGTGGTGGTGTTGCCTATCCCCATCTCGCCAAGGCAGAGCAGGTCGAGGTCTTTTGTCACCGCATTGTAGCCGGTGTTGACCGCCGTAAGGAATTCAGCCTCGTCCATGGCCGGTTCTTGCGTGAAATCACCGGTCGGACGCTCGATTTCGAGCGGGATGACGGCAAGCTCGGCTCCGGCGGCTTTGGCCAGTTGATTGATCGCCGCGCCGCCGCCGGCGAAATTGGCCACCATCTGGCCGGTCACCTCGGCCGGAAAAGCCGACACGCCTTGTGCGGTGACGCCGTGCGAACCGGCGAAGACGATGACCTTCACCTTGTCGAGGCGTGGCATGGCGCGGCCCTGCCAGCGCGCCAGCCAGGCCACCAGCGTTTCGAGGCGACCGAGGCTGCCCTGCGGCTTGGTCAGCGTGTCCTGGCGGGCCGCGACGGCCTTGGCCGCAGTTTCGTCGCCAGCCGGCAAATCGAGGCAGGCAGTGCGCAATTCATCCAATGTCTTGAAAGGCATAGACCAGAAAGCTCCGAAGTCGAGTCAGAAGAAAATGGCGGAAGCGGTGATCAGGATTGTGATTTCGGCCAATTGTTGAGCCGCCCCCAGCGTGTCGCCGTTGAGCCCGCCGACCTGGCGCAGGCATAACGCGCGAAAGGCGAACACGACGAGAGCGACAAAGACGGCCGCCCAGATGGCGCCCCACAGGCCGAGGAACAGTAAGCCGACGCCGCCTAGACCCAGCGCCAGCCTGGCTGTTTGCTGCGAGACCGGACCGACCGTCGCGGCAAGGCCGGACTGCGTCGCCAATGGCGTGCTGCGGATCAATTGCGCGAAGACGGCCCGCGAGCCGACATGGGCGGCGATCAGGGCGCAGAGGAGGTCAACCGAGGGACCGATTTCCGCCAAGGCCGACCAGCGCGCGAGCACCGACAGCATGAGCGCTGCCGCACCGTAGGTGCCGAGCCGGCTGTCGCGCATGATCTCGAGCTTGCGTTCCTGTGTCTTGCCGCCGCCGAACCCGTCGGCAACGTCTGCAAGCCCGTCTTCGTGCAGGCAGCCGGTGGCCAGCATGGTCGCGGCCAGCGCCAGCGCTGCCGCCGGCCAGCGCGGCACGCCGAAAGCGCTGGCAAGCGTCAGCACGAAAGCGCCGATGATGGCGACGAGCAATCCGGCCAGGGGAGCCGCCCAGATGGCATCGCCCAGCTTACGGTCGCGCGCCTCGAACTCGACCATCGGCAGCCGTGTGAAGAAGGCGACGCAGAAGGCGATGTCGGCGACAGGGCTTGGGGGTTTGTGCATTATGCTTGCCCGCCCAAGGCGATGGCGTGGAAAAAGGTGCCCGACACATGGCCGCGCCGGCTGCCGGCCGGTCCAAGCGGCGAGCCCTGGCCGTCGGCGAGATCGACGAGCGCGTCGTCGTTGCCGGGCTGGATCACCTGCGCATAGTGAAATTCATGGCCGCGAATGGTTGCGCCGGCCGCCCCAAGCGGACAGGGTGCGAGCAGCTTCGCCTGGCGGTAGCCGAGGTTCATCTTCCGCTTGGCAAAGCTGGTCGAATGGCCGAGCAGGCCAAGCATCGGGTGCGTTTCGCCATTCGCGTCTTCCAGCGCTTCGCCCAGAACCATGAAGCCGCCGCACTCGCCGTGAACCGGCTTGCCGGCCGCGAAATCCTGCATGGCTGCACGAAAGCCGCTGGCCGCGCCAAGCCGTCCGGCGTGCAGTTCCGGATAACCGCCGGGTAGCCAGCAGACGTCGCAATCCGCTCGTGGACCTTCGTCCGCCAGTGGCGAAAAAGGCACGATCTCCGCGCCGGCGGTCCGCCAGTGTGCGACGGCGTGCGGATAGATGAAGCTGAACGCGGCGTCCGAGGCGAGGGCGATGCGTTGCCCAGGCGGTGGCAAGGCGAAGGACCAATCCTGCATGGTTTCGCGAAGCGGCGTGGCAAGGCAGATGACGGCATCAAGATCGATCGAGCGCTCCATCGCGTCGGCCAACCGGTCGATATGCGCGTTCAGGTCGCCATACTCTTCAGCCTGAACCAGTCCGAGATGGCGCTCGGGCAGAGTGAGAGTCGCGTCGCGCAGCACCGCGCCGACCACTGGCAAGCCGAGCGCAGCGATGGCGTCGCCGGCGAGGCGCTTATGGCGATCGCTGCCGAGCTTGTTGAGCACCACGCCGGCAATCCGAACTTTTGGATCATAGGTGGCAAAGCCTTTTGCCACGGCGGCTGCGGTTTGGGATTGGCCGGAAACATCGAGCACCAGAAGCACCGGCAAGCCATAAAGCCGGGCAAGGTCGGCAGCGGAACCGGACCGCCCCGGTTTGCCTGGGATGCCATCGAACAGACCCATGGCGCTTTCGATGACGACGATGTCGGCGTCTTCGCCGGCTTCAGCAAGCAACGTTCCCAGCAAAGCCGGCTCCATTGCCCAACTGTCGAGATTGACGCCGGGCTGGCCGGTGGCTGCAGCGTGGAAGCCAGGGTCGATATAGTCGGGGCCAGACTTCGCGCCACGCACCTTGAGCCCACGACGCGCCAGCGCACGCAGCAGGCCGACGGTGACGCTCGTCTTGCCGGAGCCGGAGCGCGGCGCGCCGATGACGATTGCTCGCGCGGTCATGAACCGCTCCGCAACTGGTCTCGCAGGGCGACGATACCGCCAATGACGATGAGGGTAGGGGAGACGATATTTTCGCGCGTCGCGGTCTGGACCAGCGAGCCGAGCGTGGCGATGACTGTGCGTTCTTGCGGCAAGGTCGCGTTTTCGATGAAAGCGGCAGGCGTGTCGTCTGCAAGGCCGCCAGCGCGCAGGTCCGCGATTGTCTCCGCCATATGGGTCAGGCCCATATAAATGACGATCGGTTGGCCGGTCCGGGCGAGCGCTGCCCAATCCGGCCGGTCGTCGGAGACAGCGGCAAAGCCGGTGGCTAGAATGATCGCGCCATTGACGCCACGCATGGTGGCGGGGATACCGGCGGACGCCAGTCCGCCGAAGGCCGAGGTGACGCCAGGCAGGACGCGGTACGGAATATCGTGTTCGGCCAGCACCAGCGCTTCCTCGCCGCCGCGCGCAAAAACCAGCGGATGCCCGCCCTTCAGCCGCACCACCTTGCGGCCCGCCTTGGCGAGATTGATGAGGATCGTGTTGATCTCGCCTTGCGGGATCGACAGGCGGCCGCCGCGCTTGCCGACGAAGATTTTTTCCGCCTGTGGCGCAAGTTCGATGATTTCAGGTGACACGAGGGCATCGTGCACCAGCGCATCGGCTTGCTCGAGCGCGGATAACACTTCCAACGTGAGCAAACCAGGGTCGCCAGGTCCCGCGCCAGCCAGCCAGACATGGCCGCACTGCAGGCGCGGCTTGTGAGCAAGGAGGTGGGATAGGGTCAAGTTCATGCGACGGCCCAAGACACGATTGCTTGCGCTCTACGTCGCCCCCCTCTGTCCTGCCGGACTCCGGTGGCTCGCCCCGGAGTCCGGCAGGACAGAGGGGGGCAACGTAAAGGGCAATCTTTCCGCAGGTATTGGATCGGCCTATAGGACGAGGGATGACCGAACCCGAAAAGCCGCTGCGGCGCGGCTGGACCACCGGCGCTTGCGCGACCGCCGCCACCAAGGCGGCGTGCATGGCGCTGCTGACCGGCAACTTTCCCGATCCCGTTGAGATCACGCTGCCGGGAGGCCAAACGGTAGGTTTCGTGCTGGCGCGGCAGGAGCGCGGTGACGATTTTGCCCGGGCGGCGATTATCAAGGATGCCGGCGACGATCCCGATGTCACACATGGCGCCCTGATCGTCAGCACCGTGCGACGCGGCGCTGCGGGCAGCGGCGTCACCTTCAAGCGGGGCGAGGGTGTCGGTCTGGTGACGCGACCGGGCCTGCCAATCCCGCCGGGTGAGGCGGCGATCAATCCGGTGCCGCGCAGGATGATCCGCCAAGCGCTTGCCGAAGCAGCGGGCGAGGGGGACGACTGGGAGGTTGAGATTGCCGTGCCGGAAGGCGAGACCATGGCCCAAAAGACGCTCAACGGGCGGCTCGGCATAATCGGCGGCATTTCGATCCTCGGCACGACCGGGATCGTTATCCCGTATTCCTGTTCGTCGTGGATACATTCCATCCATCGCGGCATCGATGTTTCGCGCGCCATGGGTTTTGACCATGTCGCGGGATCGACCGGCAATACGTCTGAGATCGCCGTGCAGAAGCTCTACGGCCTGCATGAGGTGCAACTGCTCGACATGGGCGATTTCGTCGGCGGCATGCTCAAATATCTGCGCGACCATCCGGTGCCGCGCGTGACCATCGCGGGGGGCGTCGCCAAGATGACCAAGCTCGCGCAAGGCATGCTGGACCTGCATTCCAAACGCGGCATGGCCGATCTGGACGCTTTGGCAGCGGTTGCGGTTAGCGCCGGCGGGCGAACGGCGCTTGCCGAGCGGATGCGCGGCGCGAACACCGTTGCGGAGGCGTTCGCGATGGCCGGCGGCGAAGGCATTGAAATCGGTAATGCTATCGCCAAGGCAGCGCGAACGACTGCCGAAGAGGTAGTAACCGGGACCAGCATGGAGCTCGAAGTGCTGGTGTTCGATCGCGAGGGACGATTGCTGGGCCGTAGTTAGAATTTGCTCTGCGGCCGCATGTTTGGATACCCCCACCCCTAACCCCTCCCCACAAGGGGGAGGGAGACACAGAAGCGCCGACGCCAAGTTCCCCTCCCCCTTGTGGGGAGGGGTTAGTAGGGGTGGGGGTATCCGACTAAGTAAAAGCCGTCTCATTGTCCGCGCCCTCGAAAACGGCGCTGGTAATAGGCATCGTAGAGTGACGATTCGCGAAAATCCTCAGATGCCAAAGATCTTCCGACAAAGATGATGGCCGTGCGTTCGATCGGGTCCTTGGCCAGTTCGCTGGCAATCGAGGCTAGCGTTCCGCGCAGGATGCGTTCGTTCGGCCAGGAGGCGCGGAAGACAATGGCTACCGGGCAGTCGGACCCGTAGAGCGGAGTTAACTCCTCGACGATCTTGTCGATCTCGTGGATGGCGAGGTGGATGGCGAGCGTCGCGCCCGTCGCACCAAAATTGGCCAGCGTCTCGCGGTCCGGCATTTTCGATGCGCGGCCGGAAACGCGCGTCAGCACCAGGCTTTGCGCAACCTCGGGGATGGTCAGCTCGCGCTTGAGGGCGGCAGCTGCGGCGGCGAAGGACGGCACGCCCGGCGTCAGGGTGTAATCGATGCCACGCTTTTCCAGCCGCCTGATCTGCTCGGCGACCGCGCTCCAGACCGACAGGTCGCCAGAATGCAGCCGGGCGACATCCTGGCCAGCGGCGTGCGCGGCGGCGTATTCCGCTTCGATCTCGTCCAGCGACATGGGAGCCGTGTCGACCAGTTTCGAGCCGTCGGGGCAATAAGTCAGCAACTCGGGCGATACGATCGAGCCGGCGTAGAGACACACGGGGCAGCGGGCGAGGAGGTTGCGCCCGCGCACGGTGATCAGGTCGGCCGCGCCGGGACCGGCGCCGATGAAATGCACGGTCATGGCGAGGGGCTCGTCGTGGCCACCTGCGACCAAGCCGTGATGCCGAGCGCGCAGGTGACGCTATTGCCCGCCAGGCGTGGCCCCAACAGCCTGCCGCCGCTCGCTGCACCCGCGATCGCGGCCGCCTCGGAAAGCGAGGGCACGCCGGCCGTTTCCATCGACGCGGCGGATGACGTGAGACAGCCGGGAGCTGCCGCGCGCAGGCGGCCATTGTCGAGGATCAGCAGCGGCACACCAAGCATGGTGGCTGCTTCGGATATGCCGGCCTCGTGGCGCTTGATCTCGCCGGTGGCTAGCAGTCCGACATCAGCTAGCGCCAAGCCGTGGTGTTCGACCGTCCGTTGCACGGCGGCGATGATTTGCTCGGCCGTTGCGCCTTTCCTGCATCCGATGCCGGCGACAATCATGGCTTCACCCAAGACCATTGCGTGACCGGCATGGCCGGCCGCCAGCCGAGCATCGACCCGACTGGCTCCGCGCGACTGACGGCGATGCGGATCAGCTCGCCGCCATGACGGGTCTGACAGGCGAGCAGCACGGCTTCCATCTCCAGCGTCACGGCATTGGCGATCAGACGCCCGCCGCTTTTCAAGGCGGCGACCGCCGCATCCATGACGCCTTCCTCGGAGCCGCCGCCACCCACAAAGATGGCGTCGGGCGTCTCCAGCCCTTTCAACGCCGCCGGCGCGCTTCCTTCGATCACGTTCAGGCCGGGGGCGCCGCAAGCGGCGGCGTTCTTGCGAGCACGTTTGGCCCGCACGGGATCAGCTTCGATGGCAATGGCGCGCATGGATGGGTCCGCGAGCATCCATTCGATGCCGATCGAGCCGGAGCCAGCGCCGATGTCCCACAACAATTCGCCGCGGCGCGGCGCGAGGGAAGACAGCGTGACGGCGCGCACTTCTCGCTTGGTGATCTGGCCGTCATGTTCGAACAGGCGGTCAGGCAGCCCGCTCGCCAGAGAAAGAATCCGCGCCTCCGCCTCCGCTTCGACCTCAATCGCCAGGACGTTAAGCGGATTGATGTCCTGGATATCGAAGCCGGCCGCCGTGGTGTCGCGCCGACGCTCCTGCTCTCCACCCAGCGCCTCCAGAATGATCAAGCGTGATTGACCGAAACCGATGGAGGCAAGCAGGACCGCGATGGCGGCCGGCGCATCGCCATCCGACGTCAACGCCAGGATGCGCCGACCAGGATGAAGCAAAGGACGCAGCAGGTCGACCGGGCGGCCGTGGAGCGAAACCGTTTCGGCGTCCTGCAACGCCCAACCGAGACGCGATGCGGCCAGGCTGAAGGCCGAGGGCATCGGCAGAACATGCATTTCGTCGGCGGCGACCCTGCGGGCCAATGTCGCGCCGACGCCGTAGAAGAATGGATCGCCGGACGCTAACACGCAGACCGCCTCTCCGCGCAGGGCCAGCACCGGATCGATGCCGAACGGTGTCGGCCATTGTATCGCCTTGCCGGCGATCAATCCGGCAGCCAGCTCGAGATGTCGAGCTCCGCCAAAGACATGTGAGGCAGCAGAAATCGCCTCTTGCGCGGCCGTGCCAAGACCGGCGATGCCATCATCGCCAATGCCTACAACCGAAAGCCAGGTTTTTTGCGTCGCTGTCGGCTTCACGTCTTCCCCCCGACCATGCCAACAGAGTACAGGGCCTCAGCCCTCTCATTTACATCGCAACCATGATCACCAGCAAACGCCACAAAATCCTTCTTCTCGGTGGAACGACCGAAGCGCGAGAAATCGCCGAGGTGCTGGCGAGTTGTGCGGAAAGCGAGGCTTTGATGTCTCTTGCCGGGCGAACCAGCTTCCCTGCGGCGTTTCCGACGCCGGTTCGCATTGGCGGCTTCGGCGGCGCCGAAGGGCTGGCGTCCTTTCTGCGCGAGAATGCATTCGATCTTTTGATCAACGCCACGCATCCCTATGCCGACCAGATGTGGCGGAATGCGATCGAAGCGGCCAAATTGGCTGACGTGCCGCTGGTGGCGTTTCACCGCCCGGCCTGGACGCCGGTTGCCGGCGACAAATGGACCGAGGTGGACGGCGTCGCCGGCGCCATTGCCATGCTGGGCCGCCGCAAGGCGCGCAACGTGTTCCTGCCGCTTGGCCACAAGGAACTCGTCAAGTTCGAGGCTGTCCCGCGGCACCGTTATCTTATCAGGGCCATCGAAAGTTTCGATCCGCCGCTCAACCTGCCCAAGGCCAGCTATCTGAAAGCCCGTCCGCCATTCGACAAGGCGAGCGAACGCGAGCTGCTGAAAAGTCAGCAGATCGACGTGATGATCGTCAAGAACAGTGGCGGCAGCGCGAGCTATCCCAAGATCGTTGCGGCGCGCGAGCTCGGCATAGAGGTGATCGTGATCGACCGGCCCTTTGTGCCGGACATCGATCACGCCCGGAGTGTGGCGGAGGTGATGCGTGCGACGGTTCATGCGCTCGGCCTCCGCGCGAAACGTGTCGCATAGACGAGGGCCGGTTTTTCACCGCGTTCGATGATGCGGGTGTCTGGCGACCCGATGATGACGCAGGTCGCCATGTCGGCAAGCTCCGGACGGGCATCGCGCAGGGCATGCACCTCGATATGTTCATCCGCCCTGCCGGCGGCGCGGCCAAAGACGACGGGCGTGTCCGGCGGCAGGATGGCTGAAACCGCCTCGAAGGCGCGGCCAAGTTGCCAGGGCCGCGCCTTGCTGATCGGATTGTAGAGAGCGATGACGAAGCCGGCGCCGGCGGCTGCCAGCAGGCGAAGCTCGATCAATTCCCAGGGTTTGAGATTATCCGACAGCGAGATGGCGCAGAAATCGTGACCAAGCGGCGCGCCGATGCGGGCGGCGACCGCAAGCATTGCAGTGACGCCCGGTACGATTTCGAGATCGATGTCGCGCCATTCGACCGGACCGTGCTCAATGGCCTCGCAGACGGCGGAAGCCATGGCAAACACGCCCGGGTCGCCTCCCGACACAATGGCGACGGCTTTACCACCTGCCGCCGTTTCCAGAGCTTCGCGGGCGCGGGCTAATTCCTCGCGATTGTCGGAGGCGACGGCAATTTGGTCGGTGCGCAAGCGAAGGCGGTCGATGTAGGGCTTGTAGCCGTAGAAATATTCGGCATCCACCACCGCATGCATGGCCTGGGGCGTGACCTGGTCTTCATTGCCGGGACCGAGCCCGATGACGAACAGCTTTCCCGTCATGTCGCCGGGTCCAGGGCTTTCGAGCGTGACGACCGTGACGCCGAGGCGGCTGGTTTCGCCGCCCAGCCGGGGACAAGCACGATAGAAAAATACGGCGCTGTGTGGTCGGTCTTTTCTGCAAGTGGAAGCGTCGCCGTGTCGGCCATCGTGCCGCGCTCGACATAAACGGCGTTGCTCAGCTTGCCGGCCGCCTGGAGCGCGCGGCGTATCTTCGGCAGGTTTCGCCCGACCTTCATGATGACAGCGGCATCGGTGTCGTTCAGGCGCCGTGTCAGTTCAGTTTCGGCCATCGTGCCGGGCAGGACGGTCAACACGTCGTCGCCCTGCACAAGCGGCAAGCCGGCCTGCGACCAGCAGCCGGACATGGCGGTGACGCCCGGGATGACCTCGGTTGGAAAACGATGCGCCAAGCGGACGTGCAGGTGCATGTAGGAGCCGTAGAAGAGCGGGTCGCCTTCCGAAAGCACGGCTACCGTTCGCCCGGCCTCCAGATGACCGGCGATATTTTCCGCCGACTCTTCGTAGAAGGCCAGAATCTGCGCCTTGTACGCA
>JBFWUS010000082.1:0-24261 GCA_050247155.1 Rhizobiaceae bacterium | reverse complement strand
TTGATGACCCCATCGTTAAGGGGTCCCGTTTGGACGAAAATCACCCCTCAAACGGGGTCCTCTTTCCATGAAAAGTCACAGCTGTGACAGCATACGGATCAGCTTGACAGCATTCTGAACCGGACCTTAACGAACAACTCACGCTCAATTCATGCAACGGAATGCATTGTAGTGCCGTGCAAAGTGCTCGGAGAATAGTGATGGCGAATACGCTCGCTTTGATTGTGACAGGTTGCCTGCTCGCAGTGCCGGTTCCGGCTTACGCCTTAGAGCAAGAACCTGACGATGGAGCTACCGATGTAAGCTCGACAGCGCCAGCGTCGGCCGAAGATCAAACCATGCCCCCAAACAAGAGCCCTGGAGGCGCGGGCAGCCAAGGTGGATACACAGGACTGGGCGGATTTTTTTCTCCCGAACCTTCGGTCCCAAAAACACCGCCGCCGCTGGTTGAAAACCCAGATGGAACGGTGAATATAGAAAGTTCGGCGACCACTAAGCCGAAATAACGGGGCGTTTCCCAAGATGGTTGGTGCCATCGTCATATTGCCGCCATCCAGCCGCTTGCCCGTCCTTGCTCCACAAGCCCATCGAAGTCGCCTATGCCCATGTCTTCGCCGTCTTCCCGATCTGTGAAGCTGCCGGCAAGATAAGGTTCCAGTGGATCGTCTTCGAAATCCGTGTCCGAGTCCATCTCGTCCAGCATGGCGATAAGCCGCTCTATGAAGGCCTCGACGCCATTGCGGTCACGGATGCCAAGCTTTTCCAGCAGTTCGGTCATTGGAACGCCCTCGCCACGATGATGAGCCACATGCCGACAATCCCGGCGCCAACGATTGACGCGAGCAACATGCGTTCGACGGCGCGGACGCGTTTGTCATGGGCGCGGTCAGCCATGGCGCTCACCTCCCACCATGCGTGGCCCGTCCTCGGCCGGCTTCTGCGGCGCGAACACGAGAGCGATCGAATCTACGAGCGCGCTGATTTCTTCATCGGTCAGCCGGTCGTTTCGGTCGGAATGCTCTTGCACGAATGCGGCCTTGATCCTCGCATCCGCCAGGGTGGTCGGCACATAAGCGCAGATCGCGATTGCGGCACCGTCGAGGATGTCCGAGCAGACGGACTGCTTCCTTTGACGTTCGGATTTCTCGGCTTCGGTCGATGCGTTGTCCGTCGCGGCAAAGGCGGCGCTGAGCGCGTCGTAACACTGCCAATAGTTCGCGAGCAAAGCGTAAAGGGATGGTTGCCCGGTCATTCCGCACCGCCTCTCGTTTGACCTTGGACGGCCTTTCGATATGCAGCCGCGACCTCCTCGCGTGTCTCATCTGTGAATTCGGGATAGGCACGGTCGTAGCGGGCAAGGAGTTCATCCAAGCTCACTTCGTCCACAAAGACGAAGCTGCCACGCCCAGTGATTGTCAGAACTCGGCCGGCAAGCGTCATGGCTCCACCGCCTTGACCATTTCGGCCAGCTCGCACCGCATGGTTTCCAGTACGGTGCATTGATCCTTGGCCAGCCATCCAAGGCGCTGGACAACAGAGCCGATGTTCTCGTCGCCGATGATCTCTGCAATGAGGCAAAGGCCAGTCACGATGTCAGCGACCGTCCTTATCGGGTCTTCCATGTCGCAGACTTTGTCGAACAAAGGTGATGCGCTCATTGGCCTGCCTCCGCTCGTTCATGCGCCAGCACCGGGCGGATCAGGATAAATTCCACGCCTTGGTCATGGTTGGCGCAGACCTTGAACTCCTGGCCATGGAATTCCGACAAGTTCGCCGCAAGGCTCTGTGCAAGCTCCTGGATATTGCGGCCGAGTCTCGCGCCGCGCTCGGCAATGGCGTCCAGCGCCTCGCGGCGCTTTATGTCGAGAGGGTTGCTGGCGGTCATAGGTCACCGCCGATCTGCCGCACCGGGCCCTCGGCCTTCGGCTCGTAGAGCCCGATGACGCAGCCCACGAGCTTGCTCGCCAGATATTCGCAATCATCGGCATACGGCCCTTCCGACCATCCGACGCTATGCATAGGCGCATCGCCCCCGACGTAGGCTGCAAGCGCCGCCTCCATGGCCGCTCTGCCGCGCGGGTTCGAAAGACCTCCTACAAACCACTGCTGCGCGCCCGGCGCGGCATTGATGCACCTGCTAGGGCGTCTGTGTGCCTGACAGATGTTGCGGCGACCGCCCATCCATTCGATGACGTAGACCTCGCCGTTGCGCGGGATCGTGTCTGTGGTGTCCACAATGACCCATTCGCCGGAGCGGATATGCGGTTCGCTGTAGGCATCGGTGCACAAGAATGCGATGCAGCCGGCGGGCAAGCGGTCGTAGACCATAAGAGCCCGGTATGCGGGCGTCGGGGCGGCAAGGGCGTTCACGACCTCACCACCTTTCCTGCAAGCGCGCGAACCCATGTCACGAGCGATTCCTCGTCGACGATATCCTGTTCCTCGCACTCGACGAGATACGTGGCGAGCGCCGTGACTTCCGCGGCATCGCGGCACTGATAGGCCAGCAGCGCGTCCATGCGGGCCTCTGCGGCGCGGCTGGCAGCTTTGGCGGCGTCACGGGCTGCCGTTATGCCGCAAGCATCCTCTGCGGTCTTCTCCTCGGTTTGCTGGCGACGCAGTTCCGCTTTCAGCCGTTCGCGTCGAGCTTCAGCCTTGGCGTAGATATCTGGCCGGCGCTGCTCGCCATATTTCCCTGAGCCCCAGACGGATAGATTGGTCCGCAGATCGCGGTCCACAACCTCGTCAATCTTGGCCTCGTCATAAGCAAAGAGCGGCTTGAACTGGTCGGTGCTATCGTCGTTGCGACCAAGCAGCAGCCGGGCATACTGGACCTTCGGCAACATGCTGTCGACATCGGGGTTCGCATCCGCGACGTCGGAACAGATGTCCCACTGCGCGTCAGAGAAGGCCACAGCGGCACGGTGAGCCTCAATCAGCGCCTGGACGCCGGTTGGCTGCGCAACGGCTCCAGCAACGCCCACAAGAGCAGCGGTGATGCCAGAGCCGGTCAAGGCAAGGGCAGTGCGACGGTTCATTGCGGGCAAAGCTTGGGCGCTCGCCCGCGCGGCGTCGATCGTCATGGTGATATCTCCTGTTGAGTGGTTTCGGTTCAGCCGGCGTCGGTGCTCAGCGGCGCAGGCAGTTGAAGGTTAGGTCTTCGTCTTCGAACTCGCAGCTTTCCTGCGCAGGTCGGCTTGTTCAGCCTCGTATTGGCGATCTCGATAATTCGAGCACCCGGTGCCTGCACAGATGCCGCACCGCGCTCGGCTGTATCCATCAGATGGAAACCATGAACGGCACAGAACGAGCCAACCGGCCCCCGCGCACACTCTGCAAGACTTCGGTTTCATAGCCACGCCCTCACGCTGCCAAAGCGGAAATCTGGGCTTCGATGACGCGGCGGCGGGCCGTGATATCGATCCGAGCCGGCTTGTAGGTCAGCGCGGCGATTTCAATGCGCAAGGCCCCAATCTGGCGCTGTTGGTCGGTGAGACCATCCTTGGCACGCTCCCAGGCATGCTTGAGGCCCCACTGAAGCAGTTGCCGATAGGTCCAGTCACGGCCGGCATAGGAGCGGGCGTAGCGGTGCGCCTCCAGCATCACGGCGCGGCGGTCGATTTTGGGCAAACCTCCGGCGGTCACCGGAACAGAGGTGTTCGGCATCGGTGAATTTCCTTGCTTCAATCTGCTTACAGGTGTAGTGATAAATACATGTGTAGCGAACGTCAAGTGATTTCGCTACATTTGTAGTCAATATGGAAGGATTTTTCGTGGCCGAGCTTACTCCCGAGGCAAATCGAGCAGCGCGTGCCATCCTCAAATGGTCGGTGCGTGAGTTGGCAGAGAACGCTGGTATCGCGTTTTCCACGGTCCATCGATTTGAGACGACCGGGATTGCGACCGAAACCACGAAGGCAAAGATCAAGGCAGCCTATGCGGCGCACAACGTCGAAATCACCAATGGTGACGGAACTGGCGCAAAGCTGTTGCGATCCTAGCGCTCCCCCGTGCGAGCCACCATATCACGACGAACCGCGAGCAGACTGGATAGGGCAACACGCAGTATGAAGCGTTCCACTGCCGAACAGCAGTTCATTCAAGCGGCCGATGCGGAAACCGCTGAAGAAGCCGAGGATCGGCGGCGAAAGCTTGCGACGTGGAAGTTCGACCTGCTGGAAACCGTTTCGGCGGACCCTTTGTGCAACGGGCACGATGTCGAGATCATCCTCGCCTACATTCGTTTCATGGACAGCCGAGATGCGCGGCCGTTTCGTTCGAATATCCAACTTCAGGCAGCGACCGGCCTTTCGCAGCCTACTATCGCAGATCGTCGAAAGAAGCTCGTGGCGTTGGGCTATTTGACCGCAGATGGCCAGACAGCTTCGGGTGTGACCCGCTTCAAGATTTCGAACCCGCGAGAAAACACTGTTCTCGACCATGTGCAGATCACGAATGAAGTGCTGAAGCGACAAGACGCAGAGCGCCGCGAAACCGAGCGCCGGAAACGGAAATCCACCGAGCCTAAAGGGGCGTCGGGGGTAAAAGAAACTTATACCCCAGGAGCGGAGGGGGTAAAAGAAATTTGGGGGACAGGGTATAAGAATCTTATGACAACTACGTATAGTGAATACGTAGAAGATCTTGGCTCTGAAGAGAGAGATAACCCTCTCAAGGTTAGCACTGGCCTTCCCTATCCAGTTCCGGCGAGCGAAGAGGAATTGACAGCGATGCTGGCGGACCTGTTCGCCGGATGTCGGTTGTCGCCGCAACTCATGATCGCCATGCGCAAGATGCTTGTGGCCGGAACGCTCACGCCCGAGTTCGTCGACCAGCAGAGGAGGTTCGCGTCGTGAAAATCCGCAAGCCTGATCCTGATCAACTGGATTTGCTGGAATGGGCCAGCCGGCGCCCGACCGCCAAAATCATTTCGGCGATACCCGGAATTGCAAAACGCATGTGGCGCGAGCGGCATATGCGGCAACCCAACAATCAACCGCGCATTGTCCCGCTTCGGCGGCAGGCGTGACGGCTGACACAGAGCACGGCGATTGATGGTTCACCACACCGCGAACGAACTTCGGAAGATGCAGGCCGGCGAGACGAGGGCCAGGGAGCAGGCAGAACGCGAGCGGGATGCCGAGCGCCTGCGCGCCGATCGTGCGGAGCAGGCCCAGCGCGATTTGGAGCGAGAGTTGAGGAATCTACGTCAGCGCCTTACCGTGGCCGAGGCTGCAAGCGCCTCGATTTTGTCGGCGTCATAGCCTGCGAGGCAAAATTTTTGTGCGTTCACTGCCGCTCGCCGGACCGCGACGTAATCACCAGTAGGGGCAAGGCGACAAGTCGACCTACCCCGTAAATGATCGCGGCATTTGAGAGAATTTGCCTACGCCGTGATGCCAACATCGCGGGCAAGAAGGCCTTCGCGTTCAGCATACGATCTGAAAGCTTTGAACACCACGCTCGGCCGAACGCGACCGCCTACGGCCCTCGCTATCAGCGCGCCAAGCCTGTAAAGATCGGCGTCGTGAGGTCTTTGCGCCCTTAGCCGATCAACGGCTGACTTGAAGTCCGTCAAGCTGTAAATCGTGACCGAGCTGTGGCCTTGCATGATATTGATCGTAATGGGACCCGAATTTGGCATGGCGCGGCTGATGCTTTCCCACCAATGGCCAAGGTGCATGCGCCCTGACGCCACGTCCAGCCTTCACGGCATGGCACTTTGGTCGAAGCCCGCTGTCGCAGTCTAGCGATCTTTGTTGCCGGTTCTGGTCACTCTTCTTCTGCGACGGTCCAGCTTGTTGCCTAGCCCTATCCGCTTGGCCAGGACGGTACGGTGCTTGGAATACGCAGGCGCGGTCATCGGGTATTCAGCTTTCAATCCCCATTTTGCCCGATACTGATCCGGCGTCATGCCGTGATGGACCATCAGATGGCGCCTCAATGTTTTGAACTTCAAACCGTCTTCCAGACAGATGAGGTGATCGGCGTGAATTGATCGTTTTGGATCAACCGCTGGCCGTCCGGCTACGTTCTGCGGCTCGACAGGGCCCGACAGCTTTGCAAGCGCGCTGCTGACATCGGTCACCAGACCTTGCAGGCCGGAGGTCTGTACAGAATTGTTGCTGACATACGCAGTTACGATTTCGACTGTAAATTCCAAAAGCCTGTCGTCCATCTTGCCCCTCCAAGGTTGGAGGCGCATTAACCCTTGGCCCACGCCAACGCAATCTAATTCGAGGCGAACTTTTGTTGGCGGTTCCCGAACTAGATGCAGCTTGTGTGATGGATTTGAGGAATAAAAAGGCTCGACCTACCATCGGCAACGTGAATGCTTTCGACCGCTAACCTACCCACTGGGGACATTGTTCTTCCGCGACCGGATGTGTACATTCAACTCGGGTGAGATTTGGGCGGGTTCGGTTGTGTCGTGGATCGCGGTTATCGCCGTGGCGACCGTGTTGGCTATTGGGCTGGGCATAGGCGTCATATATCGCGCATATTGGCAGCTCGGCCGTGCGCTCGACGAAGACGGTGTGCGGTCACCGTTGCCGTTCGATGACGTCGACGATAACCGCTAGCGCCGCCGGGGTTTGCTATATCCAACATCCGTACTTGGCGTTTAGCAGTTGATGCAGCCGCCGCCGTCCGATTACCTTGCGGCAGATGACCGAGCATCCACTGATCGATGATTTGCGCGAACGTTTGCGCGAAAGCGGTGAGACAGCCGCGCAGCTTGCGGGCCGGTTGCGACCACTGCTCGACGACTCCAGACTTGCAGCGGAGGCGCTCGACCAACTGCTCTTGGGCATCAGCACACGCTGCGCCGAGATCGAAGACCTCCGCCTGTCGATTGATCGCTCGCAATGCGATGAAATCACGAAGCGGGTCGCACGGCAGGTCGAGGATCTATGGCGCGATATGGCGAAAATAGCGGCGGAAAGAGCGAGGATCGGGCTGGATCAATTGCCGGCGCATCTTGGGAGCTAAGATGCGCCGGACGGTACTCAATACCGATCCGCAGTATTAAGATGCAAGGTCATGGTTAAGGCTTCGTTTCCAGCGGCCTATCATCGTGTGCTCACGACGCTCTATCTCGTCGATGGCCCGGATCATGATGCGCAACGCCTCGCGGGCCTTTGCGCTGAACTCGTCATCGCCCGACAGCCGCTCGCACGCCAGTTCCATGTGAATGCGCGCTCCGGCGATGTCGCTTTTCAAATGCGCCTCCGATCAATCGACCGATGCAAATCACGGATAGGGTGCGCCGATGGCCGGTCGCTCGCTTTGCAGTGCGGAGGGGGCACAACTGAAAGATCGATCCTCGATTCGATCCTTGGCCAACGGAAACGGGACGACGGTGGCGCTTGTCCGCCGATGTTCAAGCGCCAGTATCGAATCGATCATCATGCCGATTGCCTGCCTTGCCAGATTGCTGAACTCGTCGTCGCCGGAAAGTTCGTCTAGCGCTGCCTCCAAATGGGCGCGCGCCGTTGGCAAGTCGCTCGACATGTCGTGCTCCTGGTCACACCCTCCGTGACCATCAAATAACCCGCAAGAGCCAACCGACGCTTGATATCCACAGCGCAAATTTAATCGAGTTGTCGGCAAGCCGGCGTGCAGGCACATGCACTCCGCAATGGTCATGAGGGGTAAAGCGCCCGCGCCAAACCGATGCGCCGCGACATATCGGGGGGGACATTCGACGAGCACTCGGCCAGCGCGGGCCATCTCCATGCTGGGCCTTCCACTTCGGGTTTGTAAAGTGGCTGCACGCCGACGCCTGCGTCTGATGTCGGCGGCTTCCTGCACAGGCGATAGATCGGCGCGGGCAGGGTTCGCGGTTCAGGCGGCGTTAGACCGGGCGTTTCGCCGCTTGACCGCACGCGTCTCAGACTCCGCGACTGAAATCAGGTATGCCACATCCATCAGCTTACCCGCTTCGGCCAGTTTTCTTAGTTCCGCCAGCATCGCGATAATGTATTCGGCATGATCGCAGTTCTCGGGCTCCATTTTCGCCTCCGTTCTTTGAAGAGAGGATAAATTAGATACTGCTAACGCTTGGTTATTGCTGCGCTTAGCAGGAGCGCGATTGTGCACTGCACATCGGTGCCGACCCACCCAAGGTCCAGTATACTTGTATGCGAGAACAGGCCATGGTTGCGGCGATGGCCGCGACAGGTTTGCCACCGCCATAAAACGAGTCAGCTCATGCTAGTGGTTCTGCAACGGGCGAAGTAGGGCGGCGGGCAAGGTTGAGCGCAATGCCGACCAGCAGCATCCAGGAGAGGAAGGCTACATAGACCGTGCCGGCAATCGTGCCCCAGGAGAAATCCGCCGCAAAGCGCGCCAAGGCAAAAAGCTGCAACACCGCCAACACGAGGTAAGCAACGGAGAAGGAGCGGATGCGTCGGTAATCGTTCTCCCAAACCGCGTGGATGACCGCAAAGCCCACTGACAACAGCCATGCACCGATCGCGTGGGCGGTTAGCGGCGTAAGGCTCCAAGGCCAAAGCGGAATCGCGGCGGCAGGAGCGAGCAGCAGGATCAAACCTGCGATGCCAAGGACCGCGCCTTGAACCGCCAGCATGAAGCGCATGACATCCGTCAGCGGAGCTGTTCTGGGAAGGTCACCGCCGCGATCCCGTCGTTGGAAAATCATGATGATTACCATGACAACCGGGACGACCGCGTAGACGATCAACCACGCCCATGTCACCGCCAAAGTGATGGCCAACTTCGCAGAGAAATGGAAACGGTCGATATGGATCAGGGTTATGACGAATGTCAGCACCGTGAACAGAAAAACCGCAGGCACGGCAATACGCGCGTTCGACCATTTGTGTTCGCGCGACGCAAGAAATTCCAATATGCCTGCCGCCCAGTAGGAGGCGCCCAAGAATGCGGCGGTGAGCGGCGTCGCAATCGTCCAGGCGAAATAGGTTTCGGTGGCGGTGCTGGCGATGAACAGCGGTATGCCCATGATGAGCACAAGCAGCGCCGCGACTAGCAGGAGCCTTCGCATGGCCGCTGTCGTGTCCGCTGCATGCTCGACGCTGTTCATTGGAAGCCCCCACGTCCGGTAGGACGCTCGCCCAAAGCAAGATTCACGTCAACGAGAGTCGCACTTCGTTCGTGGCCTTAGCTTGATATTTGTGGGGTTTAGTCCTGGCTCCGCCATTTCAGCGTTACGGATTTGGCGCGCGTCGTGGATGTCTTTGTGGGTGAAGCTCGTATCAGAGCTTCGAAGTCGAATACCTTGCGCCCTGCAATCGGTGCGACATTGGCCGGCAACCGCGCCTCGGTCTTGAGGCGGTTGACAGCGGCGCGCGTTTCGCGGACGGACCAGCCATAGCTTTCGGCATCGGCGAGGATTGCATCGGATTGCGCGACCGAGAGCGCAGCAGTTTCGGCATGCGCCCCAAAACTCAATTTCTCCCGACGTCGGGAGAAATCAATTCTGCCGGCTACCCATTTGGCGTTCATCAAAGTTTGAACGGAGTGCCCCGTCGCGGCGATGGCTTGGGCGTATAATTTTTATACCAGCGCAGCCGGACCTACTGCGGATTCGGCCTTGCAGCCGGCAGAGGCGGCTCACCTCTCTCGGCGCGCCTGGCGTTTATCCAGGCCTTGCAGATCGCATCGATTTCAGCGGGATCGCGTCGGGGTGGCACGTAGCCTTTCGGCGGCTTCTTCATGGCCAATCGGTGCTCCCGGACGCGCCAGGAGATCGTCGCGACGTGTTCCCCACATGGTGCGAACATGTCGGTCGTGTTGGCCTTGAGGTGGTGCAACTGACGTATAGGCCAGCCCCATGCCTTCATCACATCGGATTCCGGCATGCTGGATATGGAGTTGGTCCAGCCTTTGCGCGCCGGATTCACGCCGCCGCTCGCATGAACAGCGTTGGCCGAGCGACGCGGTAGATGTTCACCGATTGCGGCCGGGACATGCGACCTCAGAGAATTGGGATTGCCGGCGAATCTATGCGCCTAGCCGGATATCGGCAAGGGCTGCAACCGGCCGATGGAACGGTCCCCCGAATGGCGAATTTCGAATTTTGGGCTGTTTTATGCGGGCGGCGAGAAAAAGTTGAAGGCAAGCCCCACGGCGCAAAAAGTGCCCAAAATTGGAAAAACCTCTGCCGGCCGGGAGGCGGGTGTCACGCTCGGTGCGAGTTTGTGACCTAGCACAATCGACAGACCAACAGCGTGACATCGTGCACGAATGCGGCGGTCATCGGGTATCGCGCGACCCGATGTAACGCCCTGTTCGCCGAATTGAGCTTGCTCAAATCAACTGTCGTCAGCGTTACACCGGCCGTGGATTTGTGCCCGGCCGGCTCACAAGGCCGGCTTCGCGAGCATAGTGCCCGGATGCATCAACTTCCTTCCCGAGGAAAGAAGTCGACTGACTGCCCCGATGCGACCGACCGCTGCAAAGGACAATAGCGGACAACAGCGGCAAGTCACGGACAATGCCGGACAATACGTAACACATTGAAAAGATTGCTGTATTTGTCTTTCTCCCGATGCTATCCTGTATAGACGATCAAAGGAGTTCGGCAGATGGCATATCCCCGTAGCACCGTCGTCATGGCCAGGGTCTCGCCGGAGGAAAAGCGCGCCCTGCTCGCCGCCGCCACACGTCGTGGTCTCACCATCTCGGAGCTGATCCGTGACGCCGCCAGCCGCGCCAGTGGTGGCCGGAAATGGCAGCAGTGAACCTCATGGCGCTCTGGTCCCGTCACAAGCAGGATTGCAGGCCGATCGGCAGCATCATCGTTGATGCCCGCGCCGGCAAGTTGCCCGGCGTTCAGGCTATTCCCCACGGCTTTGAAATCACAAACGAACAAGCGGCGCTGGCCGCGATGAGAAGGGCCTGACCATGCTAAGCTATGCATTTAACGCAATGGCAGGCGAAACACCGGAATCCACTCGTCGCAAGCGGAAGCTCGTCGAGGCGTTGATGGGTCAGACCGGCCCAGCCCGCACCGTCGGCGAGGGTATCCACAGTTTAGGCGCTGGCATCGCGGCCGCTCTTCTCAGTGGACAAGCCGATCGCGCCGAGGCAGCGGGCCGCAAGACGGCCAAGGCCGATATTGAGCGGATCGCACCGCTGTTCCCGCCAGCACCGGGCGGTTCCATGAATTCACCACGCGCCATGGCCGAGATGAACGGCGCCAATATGAGCACGGCGAACAATGCGGAGATGCCGATGCATCGCCGCGCCCTTCTGAACACGATCTCGGGACCGGAGAGTGGCGGCGATTATGACATCGTCTATGGCGGCGGCCGGTTCGACGATTTCTCGGACCATCCACGCCGCGCCATCCCGATCACATCCGGACCGAACAAGGGAAAGACCAGCTCGGCAGCGGGCAAATATCAGTTTCTCGGCTCGACGTGGGACCAGTACCGCGACAAGCTCGGTCTGAAAGATTTCTCGCCGGGCAGCCAAGACCGCGCGGCATGGGAATTGGCCTCTGATACCTACCGCAACTCGACCGGCGGCGATCTGGACGAGGTTCTGCAATCCGGCGATCCGCAGGCAATCGCCAATGTCGGCAAGGTGTTGAACGGTGTCTGGACCTCATTGCCCGGCGGTATTGAGCAGGGGACCAACAGCGACAGGTTCGTGAGCGCCTACCAGCGCAACATGGGTGGTGGCAGTGGCCAGAACCGCCTTGCTGGCGGCGTCGGTGACGACCCCATGGGTGGTGTCAGGGGCATCTACGATGGCAAGCCTTACAATCCTGCCGATGCAGTTACCGAGGACCAGTTGCGGCAAATCCAGGACCAGCCGCTGCCGTATCGGACGCTGCCGACACAGAACGTTCCTCCGACGAACGCCGGTCTGCAAAACCCGCAGTTTCAGGGCATCGTCAAGGCGCTGACCTCCAATCGCCCGATGGGTGGAACGCCGCAACCATTCCTGCCGTCTAACCTGCCGCCTGGCGGCCAGAAGATCGTGCAAGCCTTGATCGACGGCGGCTCGACAGCAGGTCCGCAGGTATCGCCCGGCCTCGATAAGATCACCGAGGCGATATTGCCGCGCCGTACCGCTCAGCAGCCCGTGCAGATGGCACAAGCGCAGGGTCTGCCCGAAATGGCAGGCAATGCGCCGTGGACCGGACCGAGCACCAATGACCTGTTGCGGGCCAGCGCCAACGAATGGCTGAACGATTCCGAGCGCGGCGTGGTCAATACGCTCTACGAGCAACAGGCCAAGCGCCAGCAGGCTGATTATGAGCGGCAGCAGGAAATGGCGACGCCGGAATATCAGTTGGACCTGCGGACCAAGCAGGCGCAGCTCGCCAAGCTGGAACGCGAAGCGCAGCAGGACGGAAGCGAGCTCAAGGTCGTCGGCGATAAGGTCATGAAGCTGCATGCCGACGGCACGGTCGAAGACGTGACGCCACAGAATGAGGCGACCAAAGGCCAGTTCCGTTTCTCCGGCAATTCCGTCGAGGCGCAAGCCTTGAATGGCCTGATGGATAGCGGCGCGCTGACACCTGACCAGGCGCAGCAGATGGCAGCCGGCAAAACCATCAGCGGCCCGAATGGCGAAATCCTATTCCTGACGCCGCAGGGCGTGTTCGGCCAACCGGCAAACGGCGGGCCTCCGCAGCCCGTCCAGCCGTCGCAGTCGCGCCTCCTGTCGCCGAATAGCATGGGCGGGCCGCAGATGGCTCCAGGAATGCCACAGCAGCCGCAGGGCGCGCCTAACGCGCTTCCGCAGCAGCAGGGCCAGCCGATGCCTCAGCAGCGTCCAGGCGTCATTCCGGTGACGCAGCCCAGGGCGGTGAAGCCGACCGAAAAGGAGCGCAACGACAAGGCGCGGGTGAACTCGGCATTCACGGCCATCAACACCGAACTGGACCGCTATGCCGAGCTCGTCGGCAAGACGGGCATCTCTGTGTTGCCTGGCAAGGAGAAGGACCAGCTCAATACGGTGCGCCAGGGCGTGATGCTCCAGCTCAAGGAGCTGTTCAATCTCGGCGTCCTCAACGGCCCCGACCTCAGCCTCATGGAGCGGATGATTTACGACCCGACCGTGGATGTGACGAAAGAGGGCGGCGTTGCCAATCTGCCCGACCAAGCTTGGACGGCGCTTACCGACGGTGCAGGCGACCGCGCCAACAGCAGCGTTGCCGAGTTGAAGCGCATGCTCACCAACATTCGCGGTTCCGTCGTCGGCGCCGGTGATGGAGCCCCGTCCGACAATCGCAACAGTGGCGTGCCCGACGCGGCGCTTGAGGCCTTGCGGGCCGATCCGTCACTGGCCGAACAGTTCGACGCCAAATATGGTCCGGGCAGCAGCGCCCGCATTCTGGAGGCGCGTTGATGGCCAATTTCTTCGATCGTTTCGACCCGCCGTCCACGAAGGGCAAGCCGAACTATTTCGACAGGTTCGATGAGCCAAAGCGTGAGAACCGCAAGGGTCACGACGCACCGGCTTTCGATCCTGGCGTGCCGGGCTACAATGCCGAAACCGGCACGGTCGAGCAAACCGGCATGGCTGACAAGGTGGGCGCGTTCTCGGCCAGCGGCGTCGAGGGTGTCCCGATTGCCGGGCCTGCCCTTCTCAGCGGCGCGAAAGCACTCGCGGCCGGAGCGGTAGCGCCTTTTTCGGATCAGGACTTCGGCGAGATTTACGACCACATGGGCCGCAGGGTCCAACAGGTCCAGGCCGACAATCCGAACACTGCCACCGCAGGCCACGTGACCGGCGCAGTCGCGGGTACGCTGCCGATGATCCGCGCTGTTCCCGCTGCGTTTGGAGGCGGTCCGGGAGGTATTGTAGGCAGGTCTGTCAAGAGCGCGTTGGGCGGCATAGGAATTGGCGGCACTGATGCCGCCGTTCGGGGCAAGAACCCTTGGAACGGAGCATTGGCCGGTGGCGTAGCTGGCGTCGCAGGACCTATCCTTGGCGCGGCGCTCGGTGCCGGCTATCGCGGCGTCTCCGAGTTCATGGCCAATCGCGGCGTTGGCGATCTGGGCCGCAAAGGCGTCGAATTGCTCCGGCGCACCATGCAGGCCGATGGCATTACGGCAGAGCAGGCCGGCGAAAAGCTCGCCAAGCTTGGCCCCGGCGCGATGCTTGCCGATGTCGGACCCAATACCCAGCAGCTTGCGGCCGGACTGGTAGCCATCCCTGGTGAAGGGCGTGGCATTGTCCAGAATGCCATTCGTGGCAGGGACGCCGCGGCTAATTCCCGGCTCACGGGCACGATGGATGACACGCTCGGCCCGGCTCCTATTCCTTCGCGGTTGGATGCCGGCATCACGGAAGGCCAGCGCGCGCTCGGTCCGTCCTATGACGCGGTGCTCGCCAATGCCAAGCCGGTCGATCTCGACAGGATCGCCATTCGCGTCGATGCCAACATCTTCAACTCCAAAGGCGCGGCACAATCCGCCATGGAGAAGGTGCGCGACATGTTGAACCGCAACGGCTCCGATGTACTGGACACCAATCCGGGCACGCTGCTTCAGACTCGCCACGCAGTGGACGGCATGCTGGACGAGGCCAAGGACACCAACGTCCTTCGCGTCCTGAAATCGGTTCGCAAGGAAATCGACGACGAGCTGACGTCGAAAGTTCCGGGCATCAAGGAAGTCGATGCCCAATATGCCGAGCTGGCGCGCCAGAGAGAGGCGCTGGGGCAAGGCCAGCAGATATTCAATGGCGACAGGGCATCGGTTGTACGGCCGCAGGAGCTTGCCCAGCAGGTCCAGGAAGGCGCTTTGCCTCAAGGCCTGCAGATTGGCCCGTCTGCCGTGCCGGTGAGGCTCAGGGAAGGCGCACGAGCCGAGCTTGACCGGATCGTGGGGACCAGCGCCAACGACCGTGTAGCGCTCCAGCGGCTGGTCAAGGGCGAAGGTGATTGGAACCCGCAGAAACTCGCCACGCTCTTTGGGCAGGAGAAGGCGGACAAGATACTCGACGTACTCGATGCCGAGCGCGTCTTTGCCGAGACATCGCAGTTCGTGACCCGCAACAGCGCCACGGCGGCGCGCCAGGAAGCGGCTGACATGATCAAGGGTGGATCAGGCCCCGGCATGCGAGAGGCATTCACCTATGGCGGTACGCCTGGTGTGGCCCGGTCTGCGGCCTTGGGCGGTTTCGACAAGCTCACCAAGGCCCTGATGGAGGGCAGCGATTTGTCCGGCTTGGCGAGAATAGTGGTCTCGCCCGAGCATCAGCGAATTGTCGAAGCGCTGGCGAAGATAAAGCTTGGCCCAACGATAGTTCCGGCGGCGATTGCAGACGTGTCCCGTGCCGCGCTACTCGGCCCCGCCACCGCGCTTTCGGGCAGATAGGGATTCGAACCATTGAAGCAGCAGCACAATAACCCCCATGCCACCGGCTCCGATGACGATGCCTTTGACCAGATCGGGGTTATCAAGCCATCCGGCGAACCACTCCGTTCCGCGATAGATTGCGGTCATGATGCCGATGAACAGCAGGACGGTGACGATCTGGAGGGTTCGCTGCATGCGGCTGAATATGCCTCAATTCCGGGTGCTCGGATAGCGGCTGCCAACGAGCCTTTTGAAAGGATGAACGGATGAGCAAACGCAAGGAAACTCAGGCGCAAGCCGTGGTGCCCGAATATGCCTCAAATGACGGCCCTCGCAAAGCCAGCCAGATCGGTGCGGACCTTGGAGCTGTCATGCAGTCCGTTGTTCTCGTGAAGGGCAGTCAGGCGTGGGCAGAAAAGTATCTGTCGTTGTCGGCCCTGTTGGCGGAAATGTCGCTATCGGCGGTCGACGATCTTGCCGACGTGCTTGCCATTCAGGTGTGGGGCAACATCGTCCTGGAGACCCGTTCCGGGTGCGACGAGATCGGCAAAGAGGATGCCTGCACGATGGCCCGCCACTTCCAAACCCGCGCAATCGAAGCCATTGAGCGCATCACTGGCAAAAGCCGAACCGCATTCACTGGCGAAACTGTCGTCATCCTGAACTAGGAGCCTGAGCCATGTCCTTCCTTCCGCCACCCCTCATCCAGCGCCGGCCGCTGACACCAGATGAACAACTTCGTCGGGCCGAACAGCGATTTGCAGCCGGCGCACAGCCGCAGAACGTAGGCCAGGGTTTCCAGCAACTCGCCAATGGCTTCGTGCTGGGCCAGGCCAGAGACCGGGCCAACGAGGGAAAGCTGCCGCACGACCAGTCGTCGACACCGTTCCGCAAACTCACCGAGGCGCTGATGTCCAACCAGGCACCCTGGCAGTTCCCCGGCGCACCACAGCAAGGTGGCGGCAACGCGCCGTCACCGAAGTTCGATTTCAGTAACCTTCTCGGCGGGATGCTTGGCAGGCGCGGTCCAACCGGTGGCGGGTTGTACTGATGGTCGTGCCTTCGCTTCGCAATAGATTGGACAGACTGGAACGGCAGGCCGGCATCGCCGCCAATCCTGGCCTGTTCATCGTGGTAACGGCAGCGACCGAGGATGATGTCCACGAGGCGCTGTTAGCGAAGGGCATCGATCCTCACGACCCTTGCCACATGGTCGTGCATCTCCAGCGGCACATTGTCGACCCGGACGGCACATCGACGATCTACCAGTGTCGGCCGCACGTCAGCATCAACACCGGCGTCGACCTTGGCCGGGTCAGTAGGCGTTGATTCAAATCATAGGAAATCAAAGCGAGGGGCGATGCTGCTCGTCGCCAACAGGAGCAGGGAATGCCGAAAGGCGGAACTAGACCAGGTGCGGGCAGGCCAGTCGGAAGGGTAGCAAAGCGCCATCTGGACGTCGCAGCCGAGGCAGTTGCGGCCGGCCAGACGCCATTGGAACGGCTGCTGGAAATCATGCGCGACGACAAGGCAGACGAGAAGCGCAGGGATTGGGCAACGGAGAAGGCGGCGGTGTATCTCCATCCGCGCCCGGCGCCAATTGCCCAGCGCGTCGAGATCGACTTGCCCGAGATCGGAACGCCAGAAGGTGTCACCCTTGCCTTGACCCAGGTCGCCAAAGCGGTCGCGTCCGGCCAGCTCGCACCATCGGAGGGTCAGAGCCTTATCGCCATCATCGAGGCGCAGAGGAAGGCGATCGATATCCAGGACATGATGGACCGCATAGAGCGGCTGGAGCAATCAGCACCGGGAGCAAAGCCGAATGGGCAATATCGTAAACCTGCGCACTAGGCTTGAAGCACTGGAGCAGAAGCGGGAGACGCTGACCGATATCGCGACCAAGGCGGAACGCGATGCTGCTGTCTGCGCCTATGCTGAGACCCTGAAACAGATGACCGATGCCGAGTTGGAAGCCGAGGAAGCCAGAGCGCTAGCCTCTGTGCTGCCTGGTCCAATGCAGGAGAACCAACGTGCTGCGATTGCTGCCGGCTTTCGCGAAGTGAGAGGAAGCGATGCAACACCAAATCCGACGCCGCCTCGCGCGGCTTGAAGCGGCAAACGTAGATCCCATGGCGATCGGCGATATCCGCAAGGCGACCGACGAGCAGTTGGAGGCCTATATCGTCGCCAGCGATATCGAGCGGAGGAAGATGGAGGGCTTGCCTGCGATTGAATATGAGCAGCGGCTGTCGGATGAGTTCTTAGGTAGGGTCGTTGCTAAACTCAGCCAGCCTCAATCGTAATTGACAGCAATGTTCATTCGGGCGCTTACGGTCACTACGCGAGGGACATCCTCCGGAATGAAGAGATCGACGCCGAAGTGCAGCCCGATGACCGTTCCGGGCTCTTCATCCCACGCTAGGAAGCCCAGCAATTGGCAGATTGACGGACCGTCCGAACGATTTTCCCAGCCGCGAATTCTGAGAATACCCTTTATCTCCTGAAAAATGT
This sequence comes from Rhizobiaceae bacterium, assembly GCA_050247155.1. GTDB lineage: Bacteria > Pseudomonadota > Alphaproteobacteria > Rhizobiales > Rhizobiaceae > Mesorhizobium_G. Next base: position 6,445 of record JBFWUS010000082.1, on the reverse strand, counting down.
CCATGTGCTTAGGGTGACCGTCGATTTCGACTTCGCTCAAACCCATTCGCACAGGATGCGTTGAGTCTAGTATCCTGACCCTGAGCACGTCGACCGCCAGGCGGTTCCAGTTTACGATGCGGAGTGCGAATTCTTCTAGTTTTCCCTCTGGGTGCGATGCCGTTACTGTCGGCATGCCTTCCCCAAGCGCAAATGCCGTCTGCTTTTGTTGTGCTTTCAATTGGCCGATTAGAGGTGCAATTGCGGCGGCGGCTGCGAGTGCTGCAACCCAACCACTTAACGCGGCAATCCACTCTCGCAGGCAGTTCGGATCAGACTGGGTGCACCAGCGGTCCCTCGAAAGCAGTGCGAAATCTGTCCAGCCCAAATAGGTAAGCGCGCCGAGAAAGGCGCACCAGCCTGCCAATATGTATCTGCCGCTACGTTCTCCGACCATAAGACCCGACGTATCATGATGGACCGATCGGCGCGAGCTCGGGCTGGGGTGAGAGAAATTCACCTCCTAAGCATCGAATGCTGGCCCTTGGCTCTTTGCCATACCGTGTCACGTACCTGGGTCTTATCCAGGACAGAGGCGATAAAAGTCGGCTACGGGGCCTTGGTGTCACCTGAACTTCTCTCAGACGAGAGGTAGGTGCCACTGGTAAGTTTGCAACCTCTGCCCTAGCTGTTCGCATCCAACAGAGCCTTTTCGAACTCTCCTGGCCGTAACAACGCTACAGCCGCCCGGTCGCCTTTCTTCGGTACGTCTGCCGGAACGTGGAACCTAACCTCATCAAATCCAGCATCGCGCGCATGGAGCATCACTTGATGATGGATAACATCAACGGTGTAGCTTCCCGCTGGCAACTCGAAGCCAAGGGAAGGCATCAGAACCGGCTTGCGAAATGTGACTGTTTTGCGCATCTGCTGTATCACACCGTTCCAGTTGGCCAAGTTCGTCCTACCGAACCTAGAATTCTATTCCAGCACGTCCCAAACTCCAGAAGTGGGAATAGAAGTGGGAATGGGAAAAATCACCTTTCGGAAAGCAATTCAAAATCAGGTGCTTAGTCTTTTGATATGGCGGACAGAGAGGGATTCGAACCCTCGATAGAGTTTCCCCTATACACGCGTTCCAGGCGTGCGCCTTCAACCACTCGGCCACCTGTCCACTGCGCATTGCGCCGGCAAAGGCGAAGCGCCGGGCTCATCTAGTCGATCGAAGCTCCGATGCCAAGCGTTTGTTAGCCGCGATGTTTCAGCGCGGTTTTCGTGCCAGTCATGCAGGATTGCGCAAATTCCCAAAGCTGGGCCGGCAGACTTCCACAGCCCAAGCCTATTTCCACAAACTGTTGATCCATTCGACATAGGAGGCGTTGAGGCGTACTGCCGTGTTGGCGTCGGGGCTCTCGGCCACATTCACGCCGGTGACGACACGGCTTTTGATGGCGGAATCGTAGACGTAGACCGACGAGCCGCTGGAACCGGGGTAGGTGTCGCAGTCATACTGAAAATAGTCGTAGCCGATATTTTCAGTCAGCACGTCGCATGTGGCGCGCCACATCGTGCCACCCGGTTTGTCGCCCGGATAGCCCACGATATTGGCCTCGAAGTCGCCAAGATTGTCGTCGTTGCGATAGCCGAACCAGCCAAGATCATTGCCGATCGGCTTTTCCAGCGTGATGATGCCGAGATCCCAAGGAACGACCGAGCCGTAGTATCCCTGATAGTTCTTTACGTAACCCTCGACGATGCTGGTCGATGCGGCTGAATAGGCGCCGTACGGCGCGTCTTCGGGGCCGTTCAGGGCTGGCACGAAGATGACCTCCGACAGCCAGTCCTGATCGTCGTGATTGTAGAGGCAATGCGCGGCGGTCAGCACGGTCTGGGGGCCGATCAAGGTGCCGGAACAGGAGCCGTAGCCGCCGCTCTTGGTCTTGCCTTCAATGTAGCCGATCGCGGTGAAGGGATATTTCTTCGTATTGGTGATCTGGACGCGGTCATCCGCGCCGAACACCTGACGGTCGGCTTCGAACTCCGGATCTGCGGCCTTCTCCGCGCCGGTCTTGCCTGCATCCGGCTTGGCGGCAGGCGCGCCATATTCCTTCTCGATGATGGCGCGCAGCGCAGCGCTCGGCGGCGTGCTGGTCATCTTGCCGTCGGCGCCGCGGGTCATAACCGAGAGGGACTCGGCCGCCTTGGCGGCATCGGTGGCGAGGTCGCGGCTTTGCGCGTCGTCGAGTTTCGGAACGGCGATCGGCTTGGCCCGTCCGTGCTTGAAATCCTCGCCGCCACTGTCGCGCGAGACTTCGCCGCTGCCTGCACTCGCCGCACCCTTCTCCTGTGCGACAGCGGGCGAGACCGCTATCGCTGCCGAAGCCAGCAGGCCGGCCACAAGCGCCCGGTTCAAGAACTGCATGTGAAATTCTCCCAACAAGCCCGTATGGACAGGATCAAGATTCGAAAATGTTGTCCAGATCGTGGTGGCGAAAAAGATAGTCGCGCCACCTGCAACCGGCTTGATTCCGCCATGGTTTGATGGCCCGCGCGCGGCCCGAAGTAGGGCCAAAGCGCGGCGCCCGGGCACCAAAAAGAACGCGTATTTTCGCGCGACGCTCTTTCTTGCGCGGCGGATCGGGTTAATGTCCGCGTACGCTTGGCACGGCGCTTGTGGCAACGCGGCTGACCCGAATTCGGTCTATCTCAGGAGAACAGATTGAACCGCTCATTATCGATCCTTTTCCTCGGGCTCGTGCTTGGCGGAGCCGGCGTAACCACCGCCCCGGCCGCCGATGCAAGACCGGAAACCTCGCCGATGTCGCGCGTTACGGAAGGCCGCGCCAGGCAGGCTGCCGAACGGCCCGGCGAAGCAGATCGCGTCGTTGGCGGCAAGCAGGCCGACAAGGGCGCATGGCCGTTCCAGGTTGCGCTGCTGATGAGCGAAAAGCTCGACGAGAGCCCCGAGAGCCAGCCCAACGCCCAGTTTTGCGGCGGATCACTGATCGCGCCCGGCTGGGTGCTGACGGCGGCGCATTGTCTCTATGACGAAGGTGTGCCCATCCCGGCGGCCAGTGTCACGGTCCTGTCCGACGCGACCGGTCTCGGCGAAGGCAACCGGCACGAGGTCGCGGCGGTGATCGTGCATGAAGGATACAGCGAGGCGACGCTCGACAACGATATCGGCCTGCTGCAACTTGCCGATCCGGCCACCGCGGCGGTCATCGCATTGCCGTCCGGCGCGGCAGGGGAGACGGGCAAGGTTACCGTCACCGGCTGGGGCATGATGGGCGATGGCACGTTCCCCAATGATCTGATGCAGGCCGATCTCGACCTTCAGACCAATGCTGCCTGCAACGCCGGCATCAAGGAGATCTACGCCCGCGACCTGACCAACGCGCTGATGCAATTCTCGGGACGGATGCGCTATTCTGAAAAGGGCATAGAGGGCGCACGCATGGCAATCGCCGCCGATATGCGCGACCCCCTCACGGCCAACATGATCTGCGCGGGAACGCCTACAGGCGCGCGCGACGCGTGCAATGGCGATTCCGGCGGTCCCCTGTTCACACGCGGAGTCGACGGCAAGCTCACGCAGATCGGCGTCGTGAGCTGGGGTGAAGGCCCGGCTGACGCGAACATCGCCTGCGGCCATGCCAACGCCTATGGCGTCTATACGCGCGTGTCGAACTATCTCGACTGGATCAAAGGCAAGACGGGATTGTAAGCTTCAAAGCTTCGTCCAGGCTGCGTTCTTCTTGGACGAGCGCACACAGGCTTCGACGAAGGCAACACCTTCAACGCCGTCGTCGATCGTCGGGTAGACGACGTCCTTCGGCGCCTTGCCCTTGCGGCGCGCGGCGCGGATGGCGCGGGCCGCCTCCGCATAGATGTTGGCGAAGCCTTCCAGGTAACCTTCAGGATGGCCGGACGGGATACGCGTCACGCGCGAGGCAACCGGCATGGCCCCTGCGCCGGCTCGGGTGAGCAATTGCTTCGGCTGGCCGAACGGGGTGAACCAGAGATAGTTCGGGTCGGCCTGCACCCATTCGATGCCACCCTTGGTGCCGTAGACACGCAGCTTCAGCCCGTTCTCGTGGCCTGGTGCGACCTGGCTTGCCCAGATCATGCCTTTTGCGTTCTGTTTGCCGCGCGGCTTGAAACGCAACATGATGTTGGCGTTGTCGTCCAGTACCCGACCGGCGCCGAAAGCGGATAAGTCGGCGGAGAGCGAATCAAGTTCGAGCCCAGTGACGAAACGGGCGAGATTGTAGGCGTGCGTGCCGATGTCGCCCGTCGCACCGCCGGCCCCTGATTGTTTCGGATCGGTGCGCCACGCCGCCTGCTTCTGGCCGGTCGTCTCGATGGTTTCTGTCAGCCAATCCTGCGGGTATTCGGCCTGCACGACGCGAATGTCGCCAAGCTGGCCCTTCGCTACCATCTCGCGCGCCTGCCGTACCATCGGATAACCGGTGTAGTTGTGGGTCAGGATGAAAAGCCTGCCGGATTTTTTCACCAGCTCGGCAAGCTTTTTTGCATCGGCCAGCGTCGAGGTCAGCGGCTTGTCGCAGATGACGTGGATGCCGGCCTCGAGGAACGCCTTGGCGACGGGATAATGCATATGGTTGGGTGTGACGATGGCAACCGCCTCGATGCCGTCCGGCCTGCTGGCTTCCGCCTTGGCCATCTCGGCGAAGGAGCCATAGTTGCGGTCGTCGGCGATGCCCAGTTCCTTGCCCGAGGCTTTTGCCTTTTCGGGATTGGAGGAGAAAGCGCCGGCGACCAGATCGAACTCGCCGTCGAGCCGCGCGGCGATGCGGTGCACGCCGCCGATGAACGCGCCTTGCCCGCCGCCCACCATGCCGTAACGAGTGGGACCGGTGCTGGATTGGATTGCCTTGCCGCTGACCATGATCGTGTACCTTCTCAATAAGGCGTGGCGCTCCGTCCAACACCCCTCATCCGACCGACTCAAATCCCCATCATCGCCTTCAGCAGCTTCTTGTCGGACTTGCCGCCGGCAAAATCGTCAAAGGCCTTTTCCGTGACGCGGATGATGTGATGCTGGATGAAGGGCGCGCCCTCGGCCGCGCCATCCTCCGGATGTTTCAGGCAGCACTCCCATTCCAGCACCGCCCAGGAATTGTAGTTGTGGGCCGTCAGCTTGGAGAAGATGCCGCCGAAATCGACCTGGCCGTCGCCGAGGGAGCGGAAACGGCCGGCGCGGTCGACCCAACCCTGATAACCGGAATAGACGCCCTGTCGGCCGGTCGGGTTGAACTCGGCGTCCTTCACATGGAAGGCCTTGATGCGCTCGTGATAGATGTCAATGAAGGCGAGGTAATCGAGCTGCTGCAGCACGAAGTGCGACGGGTCGTAGTTGATGTTCGCGCGCGAGTGATTCTTGACCACATCAAGGAACATCTCGAAGGTCGCACCGTCGAAAAGATCCTCGCCCGGATGGATCTCGTAGCAGAGGTCGACGCCGGCCTCGTCATAGGCGTTGAGGATCGGCGTCCAGCGTTTGCCGAGTTCCGCGAAGGCCTCCTCGATCAGGCCCGGCGGACGCTGCGGCCAAGGATAAAGATAGGGGAAGGCGAGTGCGCCGGAGAAAGAAACCGAAGCGCTGAGGCCGAGATTCTTCGAGGCCTTCGCGCCCCATAACATCTGCTCGACCGCCCACTTTTGCCGGGCTTTCGTATTGCCGTGAACTTTCGCCGGCGCAAAGCCATCGAACTGCGCGTCGTAGGCCGGATGCACCGCGACGAGCTGGCCCTGGAGATGGGTCGAGAGCTCTGTGATCTCGACGCCGGCATCGGCGCAGATGCCTTTCACCTCATCGCAATAGGCCTTCGACGAGGCCGCCTTCTTGAGGTCGAACAGCCGGCCATCCCAGGTCGGGATCTGCACGCCCTTGTAGCCGAGGCCGGCCGCCCATTCGGCGATCGACTTCAGCGAATTGAACGGCACGGCGTCGCCGGCGAACTGCGCCAGAAAGATCGCCGGCCCCTTGATGGTGGTTGGCATGCAGAACTCCTCCCAGTCGGCGAAAAATCACTCCGCCGCACTCAACTTGGTTATCGTTGCCACGTCAAGTTCTGGTAGGACCAGATTTCGTTTTTCCCGCGACGATCTCACGTGCCGGCGTTGTAAGCGGCGATGGCGGCCATATTGACGATGTCGGAGTCTTTTGCGTTGAGTGGGACGATCTGGACCGGCTTGTTGAGGCCGACGAGCAGGGGGCCGATGACGGTGGAGCCGCCGAGTTCCTGCAGCATCTTGGTCGAGATCGAGGCGGAGTGGAACGCCGGCATGACGAGCACGTTGGCGGCGCCCGAGAGGCGCGAGAACGGATATTGGCGCTGCATGAGCTGATGATTGAGCGCGACGTCGGCGGCCATCTCGCCGTCGTACTCGAAGTCGACACGGCGCTTGTCGAGAATGCGCACCGCTTCCTGCACGCGCT
>JBFWUS010000081.1:0-24438 GCA_050247155.1 Rhizobiaceae bacterium | reverse complement strand
GTTAACGCTTTCCGATAGAATCATGCCGGTTGATTTGCCTGCCACTCCATAAAGGCCGCCTTCAGGCCCTCGGGGTCAGCTTTCAACGCTTCCGGGCTCGGCGAAAAGGCGGTCGCCAGGATCCGTCGACCCAACATATGATCGGCCGGCCGGTTCACCGTCTCGATCGCCGTCAGTCGCTCACCTGCGAAATGAAAGACAGAGAACTTGTTGTCCTCCGGCGAACCGGTCATGACGTGGCGATCCTCGCGGCCGATCAGCCCAACCATCTGCAACTTCATGTCGCCGATATCCGACCAGAACCATGGAACGCTGTCGTAACTACCATCGCGACCTACGACAGTACGCGCCGCGAGCTTCGCCTGATCCGTCGCGTTTTGCACCGACTCCAGCCGCACGTCCTGACCGGTCATCCAGTGCCGGTAACTGACGCAATCGCCGATCGCCAGCACCTCCGGCGCAGTCGTGCGCATTGCCCCGTCGACCCGGATGCCGTTGCCGACGAATAGTCCTGCTGTGGCGGCCATTTCGACATTCGGAACCACGCCGACCCCAATGACGACCAGATCGGCCGGTATGGACATTCCTGAAGCAAGCTTGACCGCTCGCACACGGCCAGCCTCGCCATCCAGCGCCTCGATGCTGGCATGCGTCAGGATACGAATGCCGTGCGCCTCCATGCGTTGCCGGACATGCGCCGCGATGACCGCCGCAACGCCGCGGCCAAGCGGGCGCTCCATGGCTTCGATCACGGTGACCGCCCGGCCGCCGGCGGCCAAGGTCGCGGCGATTTCCAGGCCGATGAAGCCGGCGCCGATCACCACGGCCTCACCGGCTTCCTTGGCCATGTCGCGAATGAGGCGCGCATCGTCGAGTGTGCGCAGCATTGCGACACCGGCCAAATCCGCTCCCGGCAACGGCAAGGGCCTGGGGCGGGCTCCGGTGGCCAGAATAAGCCTATCGAAGGAGAGCCTTTCCCCACCCTCAAAAGCGACCGCTCGGCGGGCAAGGTCGAACCCTTCGACCCTGCCGCCCAAGGCGAGATCGATACGGTTTCCGGCATAAAATGCCTCGCCTCGCAGCGGCTGCGGATGCGCCGCCTCGTCCTTCACGAACGTCTTCGACAATGGCGGTTTGTGGTAGGGAAGATCACGCTCGTCGGATATCAGCGTCACCCTGCCCTCGAATCCCTCCTCGCGAAGGCTCGCCGCCGCCTGCACGCCGGCATGGCCGGCGCCAATGATTGCTACGCTGTCTGTCATGTCGTCGCTGTCATTCCAAAATGTGGGAGATTTGCGGCGGCCATCAGACCTGCGGCAGGCCGAGATGGTAGCGCAGTTCTTCCGCCGTCAATACGAGCACGGCGCCCGCGGGCGGGTGCGATGGCTCCTGGACCCAAAGAAACGTCTTCATGCCTGCCTCGACGCCGGCCGTGGCGCCCGTCCAGCTATCCTCGACGACGCAACACTCGGCCGCATCGACGCCGAGCAGCCAGGCGGCGTGGAGGTAGGGTTCGGGATCAGGCTTCGGATTACGCAAATCGTTGCGGCTGATCGATTTCAGCGTCGGCCAATCAAGGCCGAGAGCCTTCATATTGGCGTTGACCACCAGCCGGTCGGAATTCGAGACGATCGCCTGCGGCGTGCCGCGTTCATGCAGCAGCTTGAATATCTCCACCGCGCCCTCGCGCGGCTTCAGCGTGTGCACGTGCTTGAAATAGTGGTCGTATTTGCGCGTAATCCACTCACTGAACGGCAATCTCAGGCCGAACTCGTCGCGCAGCATTTCATAGACCGGAAGGGCAGCAACGCCGATCACGCGCTCGTGCAGATCGGCGGGCGGTTTGATACCGACGCTGACAAGGGCGGCCGCCAGCGAGCGTTCGTGCAACGGTTCGCTGTCGATCAGCGTTCCGTCCATATCCCAGAAAACAGCGCTCGGTGTCATGATGTCACCTTGCAAGCGAATGGAGCCGATTTCAACCTGCGGCTCAAATTCCCGCCGCATGTCCGAACGGTGCTATATCCTGACACCTTTTCGCAGACAGGGCCGATAGACTGCCGCTGATTCGAAGGAGCATGATGTCCGAGCCCCAACCTGCCCTGAAGGAGATTTTCGATCGAGCGCGGCTGCGCCATTTTGCGGCTGAAACAAAGGCGATCTGGCCAGCCTTCGACGACGAGCGTTTTGTGGCGCTGGCGACAGACAGGCCGGACGATCTCGGCATCATGCAGCGCATGTGGCAAACAGCCGTCAGCCTGCAAGCCACGCTACCGCAGGACTATCCTGCCGCGCTGGACGTCCTAACCGCGCTTGCCCCGCGCATCAATCACGGCTTTGCGTCGATAACGCTCTCCGAATTCGTGGCCCTCTACGGCCTGGAGCATTTCGACCGGTCCATGGCCGCCTTGCGCTATTTCACCCGATACGGTTCAGCCGAATTCGCCATCCGGCATTTCCTGGCGCGCGACCTGGCGCGTACGCTTGCCGTGATGCGCGGCTGGGCGGACGACGACAATGAGCATGTGCGGCGGCTCGCCAGCGAAGGCTCGCGGCCGCGCCTGCCCTGGTCATTCCAGTTGAAGCCGATCATCGCCGATCCGTCGCTGACGATGCCGATCCTCGAAGCGCTGAAAGGCGATCCCAGTCTTTATGTCAGGAAATCCGTCGCCAACCATCTCAACGATTTCAGCAAGGATCACCCGGATTGGCTGCTCGACCGGCTGCAGGATTGGCCGACGACGGCGCGGCCGACCGACTGGATCGTGCGCCACGCTTTGCGCACGCTGATCAAGAAGGGTGAGCCGCGCGCCTTGTCACTCATTGGCACGACCGGCAAGGCGGAGGTCAGGATCGACACCTTCAAGGTCTCGCCGACCAAGATCCGGCTCGGCGATCGTATCGCTCTCACGGTCACGTTGACGTCGACCGCTGACCGGCAGCAGCGGTTGGTCGCCGATTACGCCGTCTACTATGTCAAAAAGGGCGAAAAGCCGTCGCGAAAAGTTTTTAAGCTGAAGGAATTGGACCTGCCGGCGCGTGAAAAAGTCGATCTGGCCATAAGCCAGGTTGTTCGCGATTTCACGACGCGCAAACATTACGCTGGCTTTCACCGCGTTGAACTGATGGTGAATGGCGATGTACTGGCCGAAAGCGGTTTTACGCTCCATATTTAGGGTGTCACGCACCGCGGCGTGGGCGCGGGAAGGCTCGAAATGATGAAGTCTGCTGAAATGTCGAATTGGACCATCAGCCCGTCCCATAAAGCTGCAACGATCGCGGCAGCGGCCCTATTGTACGGACTATTGGCTACCCTGCCCGCATCGGCAGCGGACTGCCGTGCCGTTCCTGCGGCAAGCGTCGACTGGCAAGGATGCACCAAAAGCAAGCTAATGCTGTCCGGCAGCGAACTCGGCGAGGCAAACCTTGTCGAGGCCGATCTCAGCCAGACCGACCTGCGCGATTCAAATCTCGCCGGCGCCAATCTGGAAAAGGCAGCGCTTTACCGATCCTCTCTCGCCGGTTCGAACGCCGAAAAGGCGAATTTTTCACGCATCGAGGGTTATCGCACTGATTTTCAAAGCGTATCCGCATCGGGCGCGTCGTTCATCAGCGCCGAGTTGCAACGGGCGGATTTCAGCAACGCCAGGCTGGACGGAGCAGATTTCCAAAAGGCGGAGCTTGGCCGTGCCAATTTTTCCGGCGCGACTGTCAGCGGTGCGAATTTTGGGCGGGCCAACCTCTCACGCGTAAATCTCAACCAGGCCAAGTTCGACGGTGTGCTCGACCTCTCCGGCTCGTTCCTGTTTCTCACGCGTCTTGAAGGTCTGGACCTGAGCCAGGCCAAGGGCTTGCAGCAATGGCAGATCGACCAGGCTTGTGGCGACGCCAACACCAAGCTGCCGGCCGGGCTGCAAGCGCCCGCAAAGTGGACCTGCCAGCCGGATGAGGATTGAATTCGACCGTTTCCGACCATCAGTTTTCCATTCGACAGCCCGTTTTTGCGCCGCTATAAGCCCGCGCACCTGAGAGACCCCTAAATGCCCGAGACCATCAAAGACGCGGTCGCGCGTCGCCGTACCTTTGCGATCATCGCCCACCCCGACGCCGGCAAGACCACGCTGACCGAAAAGCTGCTGCTGTTCGGCGGCGCGATCCAGCTCGCCGGCGAGGTGAAGGCCAAGAAGGATCGCATGAACACGCGCTCCGACTGGATGAAGATCGAGCGCGAGCGCGGCATTTCGGTCGTCACCTCGGTGATGACCTTCGAATATGGCGACAACGTCTTCAACCTTCTCGATACGCCTGGCCACGAAGACTTTGCGGACGACACGTATCGCACGCTGTCAGCGGTTGACTCGGCCGTCATGGTCATCGACGCGGCGAAAGGCATCGAACCGCGCACGCTAAAACTGTTCGAAGTGTGCCGTCTGCGCGACATCCCAATCGTGACCTTCGTCAACAAGATGGACCGCGAGGCGCGCAACACCTTCGAAATTCTGGACGAGATCGAAGCAAAACTGGCGCTCGACACCGCGCCGATCACCTGGCCGATCGGCCAGGGCAAGACCTTTTCCGGCACCTATCATCTGGCCGAAAACGCAGTGCGCCATTCCGATGCCGAGATCGAACGCACCAAGGTCAACGGGCCGGACTCCAACCGCGTCGCCGGCCTGCTGCCTGACAACGACCGCGAGACCTTCATCGAGGAGCTCGATCTGGCGCGCGAGGCCTGCCGACCCTTCGATTTGAAGGCTTTCCGTGAGGGACATCTGACACCTGTTTATTTCGGTTCGGCGCTGCGCAATTTCGGCGTGCGCGACCTGATCGAGGGGTTAGGCGCATTCGCGCCGCCGCCGCGCGACCAAGAGGCTGACACTCGGCTAGTCCATGCCACCGAAAACAAGATGACCAGCTTCGTATTCAAAATCCAGGCCAACATGGACCCGAACCACCGCGATCGTATCGCCTTCGTGCGCGTCTGCTCCGGCGCGCTGGAGCGCGGCATGAAAGCGAAGCTCGTGCGCACCGGAAAGCCGATCAGCCTGTCGGCACCGCAATTCTTCTTCGCCCGTTCGCGCATTACCGCCGACGAAGCCTTTGCCGGCGATGTCGTCGGCATTCCGAACCACGGCACGCTGCGCATCGGCGACACGCTGACCGAGGGCGAGGACATTCTTTTCCGCGGCGTGCCGAACTTCGCGCCGGAAATCCTGCGCCGCGTTCGGCTGGGCGACGCGATGAAGGCCAAGAAGCTGAAAGAAGCCTTGCAGCAGATGGCTGAGGAAGGCGTGGTGCAGCTTTTTCAGCCAGAAGACGGCTCGCCGGCGATCGTCGGCGTGGTGGGCGCGCTGCAGCTCGACGTGCTCAAAGAACGGCTCAACCAGGAATACGGCCTGCCTGTTGATTTCGAGATGGCGCGATTTTCTGTCTGCCGCTGGATCGCGACCGACAAGCCCGGCGAACTGGATCGCTTCATCGAGTCGCATCGCGGCGACATGGCGCGCGACCTCGACGGCGATCCGGTGTTCCTCGCGCCGCACGCTTTTGGCCTCAACTACGAGGCCGAGCGCTGGAAAGAAATCCGTTTCACCGACGTCAAGGACTATCAGGTGCGCGAGATGGCGGCCTGACATGCTATAGAGGTCGGCAAGCGGACCCGAATGCATGATCGACCTCAAGACCATCGACGATCTGATCGACTGGATGATCGACGGCGCGCGGCCGAGCGCCAATGCGCGCGAGATCGTCGACGCGGTCTGCTCGATGCTGGTCAAGGCCGGCGTGCCTGTCGACCGCTTTTCGCTGTTCATCTATACGCTCGATCCGAACCTGATCGGCTATCGCTTCGCTTGGACGCCGGATGGTGGCGCGGTCGTGTCTGAAGGCAAGCTCGGCCTGTTCTCAACGCCGGAATACAACGCCAACCCGCTGCCACATGTGATCGAGAACCGCGTCAGCGTACGTCGCAAGCTGTGCGATCCCGCGACGCCGCATGACTACAAGATCGTGCCCGAACTGATTGCGGATGGTTTCACCGATTATTTCGTGCAGCCGATCATCTACACGACGGACGAGACCAATGCCGTGAGCTGGTCATCGAAGGCCGATGGCGGTTTTAGCTACGAGGCGCTGGCCGTCCTCGAACGTGTCAACAAGCCGCTGGCGCGACTGACGGAAACCTATCTCCTGCGGATCAATGCTGCGACGATCCTGTCGGCCTATGTCGGCCGCAACAGCGGCGACCAGATCCTGTCCGGCAAGGTGCATCGCGGCGATGGCGAGGAGATCGAGGCGGCTATCCTGTTCACCGATCTGGTGAATTTCACCGCCATGTCCGACGCGCTTGATGGGCCGCAGACGGTGGCGATCCTGAATGATGTCTTCGATCTGATGGTGCCGCCCGTCGCCGATCATGGCGGCGAGATCCTGAAATTCATGGGCGACGGCTTCTTCGCGATCTTCCCCTACAAGGGAGAAGAAGGCCGCGAAAAGTCCGTGGTGGCGTCGAGTCAGGCCGTCGCCGATGCCGAGACCGCGCTTGCGGCCTCGTCCCTCGGCGATTTGATCAGCTTCCGTTCGGCCATCCACGCCGGACGGTTCCACTACGGCAATGTCGGCGGCGCCAGCCGCCTGGATTTCACCGCGATCGGCCGGCCGGTGAACTATGCCGCCCGGCTGCTGCAGGCCGCGGGATCGCTCAAAGCACCGCGCGTGCTCTCCAACCTCACTGCCGATTGTCTCGGCGATTCCGTGCGCCTCATCGGCGAGATGGAGTTCAAGGGGTTCGAGGGACGGCAGTTGGTGTTCGCGTATTGACCGTCGGAACGCACGGCATGTTCACGCGCCATCATTCGCGCTATAGACCGCGCCGGTTTCAGGCAATTGCGGACTCATGGCTTCAACGCACCACCCTCTGATCAACGCGGACGCCCTGCGGCAGGAGCTGACCGCCCTGACGGCGGCCTCGGACGGCGATGGGTCGAGCCCGTACACCCGCGCTCGTGTCCTGGCTACCGTGAAGGCGCGCATCCAGGAGGGTCGAGCCGAAGCTGAGAAGCTGCTGCGCAAGAATGGCGACGGAACAGGCTGCGCAACGCTCCTGTCGAACATGATGGATGACATCATCCGCGTCTTGTACGATTTTGCGGCGACGCACGTGTATCGCTCCAAGAACCGCTCGGCGGCAGAGCATATGGCGATCGTTGCGGTCGGCGGCTATGGCCGCGGCATGCTCGCGCCGGGATCCGACATCGATCTGCTGTTCGTGCTGCCCTACAAACAGACGCCCTGGGGCGAGCAGATCATCGAATATCTGCTTTATATGCTTTGGGATGTTGGCCTGAAGGTCGGGCACGCGACACGCAATATCGACGAATGCGTGCGGCAGTCGCATGCCGACATGACCATCCGCACCTCGATCCTCGAAGCGCGTTTCCTCTGGGGGGAGAAAAAGCTTTTCGACGACCTCGTGCTGCGTTTCGACCGCGAGGTGGTGAAATCGACCGGCCCCGAATATGTACAGGCCAAGCTTGCCGAGCGCGACGCACGCCACGCCAAGGCAGGTGAAAGCCGCTATCTTGTCGAACCCAACATCAAGGACGGCAAGGGCGGGCTGCGCGACCTGCACACGCTGTTCTGGATCGGCAAATATTTCTACCGTGTCCGCACTGCCGATGAGTTGGTCGAGAAAGGCGTCTTCACGCGGCAGGAGCTCAACCTTTTCCGCAAGTCCGAGGATTTCCTGTGGGCCGTGCGCTGCCACATGCATTTCCTCACCGGCAAGGCGGAGGAGCGGCTCAATTTCGACATCCAGCGCGAGATCGCCGCGAGGTTGGGCTACACCGATCATCCCGGCTTATCGGGGGTCGAGCGTTTCATGAAGCACTACTTCCTCGTCGCCAAGGATGTCGGCGATCTGACCCGCATCTTCTGCGCGGCGCTGGAGGAAGAGCAGGCCAAGCATGTGCCGGGTTTCAACCGGATCTTTCTCACCTTTTCCCGTCGCCGCCGCAAGCTTGCCGGCACCAGCGACTTCATTGTCGATAACCACCGCATCAACATCGCCAACGACATGGTGTTCGAGAGCGACCCGGTGAACATGCTCCGGCTGTTCTGGTTTGCCGACCGGCATGGGCTGGAATTCCATCCCGACGCGTTGAAATTGCTGACACGTTCACTTGGGCTGGTGGACAAGTCGTTGCGCCGGGATGAGGAAGCGAACCGCCTGTTTCTCGACATCCTGACGTCGGATCGCAATCCCGAACTCAATCTGCGCCGCATGAACGAGGCCGGTCTGCTTGGGAAATTGATCCCCGATTTCGGCAAGATCGTCGCGATGATGCAGTTCTCCATGTATCACCACTACACGGTGGACGAGCATCTGCTGCGCTGCATCGGCGTGCTGGCGGAGATCGAACACGGCGATGGCGAAAAATCGCACCCGCTGTCGCACAAGCTGATGCCGGGCCTCGGCCGTTATCGCGAGGCGCTTTATGTCGCGGTGCTGCTGCACGACATCGCCAAGGGCCGCCCTGAAGACCACTCGACCGCCGGCGCAAAAATCGCCCGCCGCATCTGCCCGCATATGGGTATGTCGCAAGCCGACACCGAGTTGGTGGCATGGCTGGTCGAACATCATTTGTTGATGTCGATGACGGCGCAGACGCGCGACCTCAATGACCGCAAGACGATCATGGATTTTGCCGATGTCGTGCAGTCGATCGACCGGCTGAAGCTGCTGCTCATTCTCACTGTCTGCGATATTCGCGGCGTCGGCCCCGGCGTCTGGAACGGCTGGAAGGGTCAGCTTCTGCGTACGCTCTATTATGAAACCGAATTGCTGCTGACCGGCGGCTTCTCGGAGCTTTCACGCGCCGAACGCACGCAAGCGGCGCGGGAGCAACTCGCCGAAGCGTTGACCGGCTGGCCGCAAGGCGCGGGCAAGAAGTATGCAAGCCTGCATTACGAGAACTATCTGCTGACGGTCGATCTGGACGATCAGCTTCGTCACGCAGAGTTCGTGCGGGCAGCAGATGCTGCCGGCAAGAAGCTGGCCACGATGGTCAAGACGCACCAGTTCGAGGCGGTGACGGAAATTACCGTCCTTGCGCAGGACCACCCGCGCCTCTTGTCGGTCATCACCGGCGCGTGCGCGGCAGCGGGCGGCAACATTGTCGATGCGCAGATTTTTACCACATCCGATGGTCGTGCGCTCGACACTATCCTGATCAGCCGCGAATTCGAACGCGACGAGGACGAACGCCGGCGCGCCGAACGGGTCGGCAAGCTGATCGAGGACATGCTGCTCGGCAAGAGCTGGCTGCCGGAAGTCATCGAGAAGCGCACCAAGCCGAAACGGGGTTCGAAAGCGTTCTCGATTGCACCGCGCGCGGATATCCGCAATTCGCTGTCAAACCGCTTTTCGGTGATCGAGGTGGCGGGGCTGGATCGTCCCGGCCTGTTATCCGAACTGACTGGCGCGCTGTCCGACCTCTCATTGGACATCGCGTCGGCCCACATCACGACCTTCGGCGAAAAGGTGATCGACACCTTCTACGTGACCGATCTCACCAACGCCAAGATCGAGAACCCCGCCAAACAAGAGGCGATCTGCGCGAGGCTCATCGAGGTGCTGTCGGGTGGGGCGAAGCCTGCCGAGAAGCGTTTGTCCGCAGCCGCCGAATGAACGCCTCCGCATGAGCCTCGTCAAGAAATTCGCCACGGTCGCCTCCGGCACGCTCATGAGCCGCGTGCTCGGGTTCACGCGCGAGATGATGATGGCGGCGGCGCTCGGCACCGGACCGGTCGCCGACGTCTTTTACGCCGCCTTCCAGTTCCCCAACACGTTCCGCCGCCTCTTTGCCGAAGGCGCGTTCAACGCCGCCTTCGTGCCGCTGTTCTCCAAGGAGATCGAGGCGCACGGCATCGAGGGCGCGAAGCGCTTTTCGGAAGAAGTGTTCGGGGTCCTGTTTTCGGTGCTGATGGTGATCACCATCGCCATGGAATTCGCAATGCCATTGATCGTGCGATACCTCATCGCGCCCGGCTACGCCGACGACCCGGAAAAATACGCGCTGACCGTCTCGCTGGCGACTATCATGTTTCCTTACCTGATCAGCATGTCGCTGACGGCGATGATGAGCGGCATGCTGAATTCGCTGCGCCGCTATTTCGCCGCCGCCGTGGCGCCGGTGTTCCTCAACATCATCCTCGTCGGTGTCCTGGCCTGGGGCTGGTATCGCGGCGCCGAGCCGATCTGGATCGGCTATGCGCTGTCTTGGGGCGTGCTGGCGGCTGGGGTCGTGCAATTGGCCATCGTCTATATCGACGTGCGCCATGCCGGCGCATCGATCGGCCTCCGGCGGCCACGGCTGACACACAATGTGAAGCGCCTGTTGTGGCTGGCGCTGCCGGCCGCCATCACCGGCGGCATCACCCAGATCAACACGCTGATCGGCACGGCCATCGCATCTGGCCGCGACGGCGCTGTGTCGTCGCTGAGCCTCGCCGATCGCGTCTACCAGCTTCCGCTTGGCGTGGTCGGTATCGCGGTTGCGATCGTGCTGCTGCCGGAACTGGCGCGCGCGCTAAAAGCCGGCAATCTCAAGGAAGCGGAAAACCTGCAAAACCGCTCTGTGGAGTTTACGCTGTTTCTGACATTGCCGGGAGCCGCCGCGATCCTCGTTCTAGCCGAACCGATCGTACGCGTGCTCTACGAGCGCGGCGCGTTTGCCGCTAATGGCTCCACGCCCATCGTGGCCGCGATCCTCGCTATCTTCGCACTGGGCCTGCCGGCCTTCGTGCTGATCAAGGCCTTTACGCCGGGCTATTTTGCACGCGAGGATACGCGCACGCCGATGATCTTCGCCGCGATTTCCGTAGCTGTGAACGTTTCGATTGCACTATGGCTCTTCCCGACCATGGGCGCACCCGGCATTGCCGTGGCTTCGACCATAGCCGGCTGGGTCAACGCCTGGCTGCTGTTCATCGTGCTGATCTGGCGTGGCCATTGGGGCTCGGATCGGCCGCTGCTGACCCGCATTCCACGGCTTGTGCTTGCGGCTGCGATCATGGGTGGCGCGCTCTACTACGGCAACCAATGGCTCGCCCCGTATCTTGCGGCAAATGAACCGATCTGGAATCAGGCAGCCGCTTTGGCGGCCCTCTGCGTAGGCGGTGCGCTTGTCTACTTTGCCGCGGCGTTCGGCACGGGCGGCGCCGATCTCGGCATGCTCAGGCGCAACATACGGCGGGGTGCCCGCAAATCCGGCGCTGCTGCCGAAGACCAACCTCTTGAATAAGGCTATTCCTTCGTCCATAAGGCGCGCGCCCGAAAGGGCTTTCGCCGCGCGCGAAACGGCCCTCCACAAGCCACGAGGATAAAATGTCCAGCTTCAAGCAGCTCGTCTTTTCGGGCGTCCAGCCCACCGGCAATCTCCATCTCGGCAACTATCTCGGCGCGATCAAGAAATTCGTCGCCCTGCAAGACACGTCAGACTGCATCTATTGCGTCGTCGACCTGCACTCGCTGACCGCTCAACTGGTCTATGACGATCTGGAGGACCAGACGCGCCAGATCACAGCGGCTTTCCTAGCGTCGGGCATCAACCCGCAAAAACACATAGTGTTCAACCAGTCGCGTGTCATGCAGCACGCCGAGCTTGCCTGGATCTTCAACTGCGTCGCTCGTATCGGCTGGATGAACCGCATGACGCAGTTCAAGGACAAGGCCGGCAAGGACCGCGAGAACGCCTCGCTCGGCCTGCTGGCCTATCCGAGCCTGATGGCGGCCGACATCCTGCTTTACCGCGCGACGCATGTGCCCGTCGGTGAGGACCAGAAGCAGCATCTGGAGCTGACCCGCGACATCGCCCAAAAGTTCAACAACGACTTTTCGGCGCGCATCGCGGCCAAGGGCCTGGGCGTCGAGATGCAGGTGGGCGACGAGACCGTGAACGGCTATTTCCCGATCACCGAGCCGGTGATCGGCGGCCCGGCCGCGCGCATCATGTCGCTGCGGGACGGTTCGAAGAAGATGTCGAAGTCCGATCCGTCGGATCTTTCGCGTATCAACTTGACCGACGATGCCGACACGATCTCGAAGAAGATCAAGAAGGCAAAGACCGATCCCGATGCGCTGCCAAGCGAGGTCGAAGGATTGAAAGATCGCCCGGAGGCGGAAAACCTCGTCGGCATCTATGCCGGTCTGGCCGACATCTCACCGGAACAGGTGCTGCGCGAGTTCGGCGGCACGCAGTTCTCGGTGTTCAAGCCTGCGCTGGCCGAACTCTCGGTCACCAAGATGGCGCCGGTCGCCGACGAGATGCGCCGCATCATGGCAGACCCGGCCTATGTCGACGGCGTGTTGCGCGACGGCGGCGAACGAGCCGGTGTCCTGGCGGAAGCCACGATGCGCGACGTCCGCTCGATCATCGGGCTGCTGCAGGATTGAGAGCCTAAAGAAGCTGAGTCGTCACCTGAATGGCAATCGACGGCAACGACGCGTCTTCGACGTCCGAATGTGTTACCTGCCGCACGCGGTAATCCTTCGGTTGTCCATCACTGGCCATGGAAATCGTTTCTCCGACGCGCGGCACGACGGCGAGCATCATTCCCGCGATTCCGGGCCGTCATCGGACGAAACAGTGCAGGCAATCGGCATGGCGATATCCTTTCCATTTGGGGATATCGTTGAACGCCTGCCCGCCGAACCGGTTCCGCCGTAGCGGCATCGTGCGGGCGCTTGCGGCCCACCCTATGCGGTGGCAGATTGCCAGCTAAAATCACCTAAGGGAGCGTCCATGGTCTCAAAGCGTCTCAGCCGCGAAGCCGGTCACCGACGAAAATTTCTCGCCATCATCGACGAGACGCCGGAATGCGAGCGCGCCATCGCCTATGCATCCAAGCGTGCCGAACACACCGGCGGCGTCCCAGTCTTGCTGTTCGTCATCGATCCGACGGAGTTCCAAGCCTTCCTGGGTGTGGAAAAGGTGATGCGTGAGGAGGCGACCGCCAACGCGAAATCTGCACTTGATGCGGCCGCAGCCAAGATCCGCGCCGAACTGGGCATTGAGCCCGAGACGGTCATCCGCGAGGGCAAGGCCGCGGACGAAATTCACAAATTGATCGAGGAAGACCAGGATATCGCGATCCTGGTTCTGGCCGCCGGCAGCGCCAAGGAAGGCCCGGGGCCGCTTGTGGCCTCTATCGCGGGGAAGAGCGCCGCCTTTCCGATCCCGGTGACCGTGGTGCCAGCATCGTTGTCCGACGAGGATATCGACAGCCTGAGCTGAGCCGTTGGATTTCGCTTGGGCCAGACCTATCTGAGCCTCGGGATTTGCTTGACCCCTTTGTCTGCCGGGTCTATTTAGAACCATTCTAAAGTTTGGCCTTGTGCCAACGGAGATTTGCCATGTTCATTCAGACCGAGGCCACGCCGAATCCGGCCACGTTGAAGTTTTTGCCGGGCCGCGAAGTGCTGCTCGAAGGTACCGCCGATTTCCGCGAGGCCGAAAGCGCGCGCACGGCATCGCCGCTCGCCGGCCGTCTGTTCGACGTGAAGGGCGTGACGGGCGTCTTCTTCGGTTACGACTTCATCACGGTCACCAAGGCCGACGATTTCGACTGGCAACACCTGAAGCCGGCGATTCTTGGCGCGATCATGGAACACTTCATGACCGGCCAGTCGGTGATGGCCGCACAGGCACAGCACGACGCGGACAGGGCCGAGGCCGGCGAAGAGTTTTATGACAAGGAAGACGAAGAGATCGTTGTCACGATCAAGGAATTGCTCGACACCCGCGTTCGCCCGGCTGTCGCTCAGGACGGCGGCGACATTACCTTCCGCGGCTATGAGAACGGCACGGTGTTCCTGCACATGAAGGGCGCCTGTGCCGGCTGCCCGTCGTCGACCGCGACGCTGAAGCACGGCATCCAGAACCTGCTGAAACACTTCGTGCCTGAAGTGCAGCATGTGGAACAAGTGGCTTAGGAAGGGAACAGGGAGTAGCGAGTAGGGACGACGTTACGAGTATCGACCGTCACCACTCCCTACTCGCTATTCCCTATTCCCCTACTCCGTTCACATAAGAAAAACCGGGCATTTGCGCCCGGCTTCTTGCTTGCGACGTCGTGTTGCCCTGACGGTCCGCTTACAAAACGATGACCTTCGCGCCGCTTTCGGCGCGTTTGTAGAGGTCGATGATGTCCTGGTTGATCAGCCGGATGCAGCCTGACGACATGGCCTTGCCGATCGACCACCACTCCGGCGTGCCGTGCAGCCGGTATCCGGTGTCGCCGCCCTTGTTGAACAGATAAAGAGCGCGCGCGCCGAGCGCATTCTTGGGGCCGCCCGGCATGCCGCCGCGCCATTTTGCGAGTTCCGGCTGGCGCTTGATCATTGCTGGCGGCGGCGTCCAAACCGGCCATTCGCGCTTCATGCCGACGCGGGCCGTGCCGCTCCATTCAAAGCCTTCGCGGCCGACGCCGATGCCATATCGCACGGCCCGTCCGCCCGGCAGCACGAAATAGAGGTGCTTGGCTCCCGTATCAACGATAATGGTGCCCGGCGCTTCCGACGTGTCGTAGCGCACGGTCTGGCGGCGAAACTTTGCCGGCACCTTTGAAACGGGAATCGCCGGCAGCCGATAGCCGGAATCACTGCGCGCGCCGTACGAATTCGAGAAAATCTCGATCGGCCCGGTGTCGAAGGTGCAGCCTGCGAGCGTCGTCGCCAATGCCAGCGCCACGCCCAGAACTTTCAATCGCATGCAGCCGTCCAGAATTCGCGCCCAGGTTGCGGCTCCATGCGAGCCACATTTTCGCCGTCATCCTTAAGCGTGGGCAGGCTTGATTGCCAAGCACACGATCCCCATCCTCTGGACATCACAGGTTTTTGAACGGTCGATATTGCAATTTGGCAACAAATTCAGGCCGTTTCGCCCGTTTTTGAGAGTTTTTCCCGCGAGCTCAAAAGCGAAACGGGCATCGATACGAGGAGCATCAAGATGAATGTTGGCGAAGCCGCCCAAAAATCCGGCCTGCCGTCGAAGACGATTCGATATTACGAGGAGATCGGCCTGATAGCGCCGGGCCGCGCCGGCAATGGTTATCGCGATTATGGCGAGGACGATATCCATCGTCTTGCGTTCCTGCGACGGGCCCGTGGCCTTGGTTTCTCCATCGACGACTGCCGGCAGTTGATGGCGCTCTACCGCGACCGCTCCCGCGCCAGCCACGACGTCAAGGAAATCGCCCTCTCCCACGTCTCGGCGATCGAGGAAAAGATTGCGGAGCTGCAATCGATGCGTGTCACCCTACAGAAGCTGGTCCACGCCTGCCATGGGGATGATCGGCCCGACTGCCCCATCCTGGAGGATATCGCGGGTGTCAGCAGCAAGTCCGGAAAAGGGTTCAGATCGTGAACAGACCGTGGCATGGTGCTGCCCATGCCACTCATCTCACCTATCCCCATCAATCCGCTGATCGACGGCCGCCAGTCGGAGCGCGCCATGCTGGTGCGGCGCGGTGTGCAGCGACTGCTGACCGAGCTTGGCATGCATGTGCTGCCGGAGCTGTCGCTTGCCAGTGGGCGGCGCGCCGACCTCGTGGCGCTGACGCGGCAGGGAGACATCTGGATCATCGAAATCAAATCCTCGATTGAGGATTTTCGTGTCGACCGCAAATGGCCGGAATACCGGCTGTTCTCAGACCGCTTCTTCTTCGCCACGCACCCTGAGGTGCCGGCCGGGATTTTTCCGGAAGAATGCGGCTTCATCCTGTCTGACGGCTACGGTGCAGAAATTTTGCGCGAGGCGCCGGAGCACCGGCTGGTCGCCGCGACCCGCAAGGCGCTGATGACACGCATAGCCCGCGCGGGCATGGCGCGGCTGCTCGCGGCGGAACTCGCCGGCGTGCCGGTGCCGGCACTGGAAGGAGAGAGCGAGTAGCCGGCGCAATTGACTTGGCAGCGCTTGCCGATCAGCATCGCTGGCGTTCGACAACAATCCTCCAAGGCCACGGTATGAACATCCTGGCGAGCTTTGCGCCGTTTATTGCGTTCGCCGTGTTGATTCATTTTGGTCAAACCGCCCTGGCGCTTTGGGCGGCTGCGATCATTGCCGCGACGCTGGTCATCAAGGACAAGGTCCTCGCGGGCAAATCGGTGAAAATCCTCGACGCGGGAACAATCCTCCTGTTCGGCCTGCTTGCGGTGTTGTCCACCGCGCTGGGACAGGATTGGACGATACCCGTCGTGCGGCTTGTCGTGGATTGCGGGCTGCTGCTGATCGTCCTTGTTTCGCTGGTGATCGGAACGCCATTCACGATCCAGTATGCGCGGGAAATGGTGCCGGCCGAGTTTTGGTCGACGCCCGAATTCTTTTCCATCAACCGAAACATCACCCTGGTCTGGGCGACAGCCTTCGCCACCATGGTTCTGGCAGACCTGTTGATGATGTTCGCGCCGGCCTATGGCACGGTGGCAATCGTCATCAACATCCTGGCTTTGGTGGTTGCCATCCGGTACACGGCCAAACACAGCAAGGCCGATTAAGTAGGCCTAAGCCTTCTTCAGCTTCGCCAGCGCTACCGCAATCTCGGCCGCCACCTTCGCGTTGTTCTTCACCAGAGAAATGTTGGCCTTAAGGCTGACGCCGTCGGACATTTCGAAAATGCGTTGCAAAAGGAAGGGCGTCAGCGCCTTGCGCGAGATACCCTTCTGATCCGCCTCTTTCACGGCGGCGGCGATCGTCTTGTCGATCACCGCGGGATCCAGCGCATCGGCTTCCGGAATGGGATTGGCAATCAGCAAGCCGGTGCCCGAACCGAGCTCTTTGTGCAACAGCATGGCGCGCGCGATGTCCTCGACGGAGTCCAGCCGATGGTCGGCCTTCAGCCCGCTGGAGCGCGTGTAGAAGGCAGGGAAATCGTCCGTACCGTAGGCAATCACCGGCACGCGCTGGGTCTCCAGAAATTCCAGCGTCTTCGGGATGTCCAGGATCGATTTGACGCCGGCGCAGACCACGGCCGTGCCGGTGTTGCCGAGTTCGGTCAGGTCGGCGGAGATATCGAAGGTCGCCTCCGCGCCGCGATGCACGCCGCCAACGCCGCCGGTCGCGAAAATGTCGATGCCGGCCAGCTCGGCGATGCGCATGGTGGCCGACACGGTGGTGCCGGCGGAGCCGCGCCGCGCCATCACCGCGGCAAGATCGCGGCTCGATGCTTTCACCACATCCTTTGCTGTCGCCAGTTGCTCCAACGCTTCATCGCCGAGGCCGAGATAGACCTCGCCGTTGACGATGGCGATGGTGGCCGGCGTTGCGCCATGATCGCGGACAACCTTTTCGACCTCCAGCGCCGTATCTCGGTTGGCCGGATAGGGCATGCCGTGGGTGATGATGGTGGATTCCAACGCCACCACGGGATCGCCAACGCGCAGCGCCTCGGCCACTTCGAGCGTCATCGTGGTCATCGACATGTCCAACATCTAGGAAATCCTCGGCATGGCGTTTGTAAGCAGTTCGGGCGACAGGTCCGGTCGCACGCTGAAGGCGCTTTCGGTGGTCAGTGTGGCCAGCAGCGCCCCGGTCCGCGAGGCTTCCCTTACAGGCTCACCCGCCAGAAGGCGATAGAGCGTGCCGGCAATCATCGCGTCCCCCGCTCCCGTGATGTCGACCGGCTGCGCGGGAACCGCGCTCATGATTTCGATGCCGTCTGCACCCGCAACAACATAGCCCGAGCCGCCGCCGGTGAGGATCACGGCTTTCGCGCCGGCCGCAAGCAGCGCTGCCGCTGTGTCCCTGATCGGCAGGCGGCCGGCCGGGGCTATATCAAGAATGGCGTCGGCTTCGTCATGGTTGAGAAACAGCAAGTCAATGCCGGCAAGCTGTCCACGCAGTTTTTGCGCCTTGGGGGTAGAGACAGCGTCGATTGCCAGCCTGAAGTGTGCATCCGCCTTTCGGGAAATCAACGCAGCAAGCGTTTCCCGCGGCAGGTTGCAGTCGGCGAACACCCAGTCGGCGGAGGTGATGGCCGGCCAGGCTTGTTCCAGCCGCGCCGGCTGAAGAAGCTCGAAAATATCCATGTCGGCCAGGCCAAGCGCCAACTCGTTTTGCGGATCGAGCACCGCGATGTATTCGGCGGTCGCGCCGTCATCGCTTGTGACGACGTGGCCGGCATCGACGCCCAAAGTCACGAGATGCTCCAGCAGCGAGCGGCCGTTTTCGTCATTGCCGACGATCGATACGAAACCGATGTCGACGCCAAGCCGGGCGAGGTTTTCCGTCACGTTGCGCGCAACGCCGCCGTGGCTGCGAAAGCCATTCACCGGGTTGGAGGTCGCGGCGATGAGGTCCTTCTTCGCGCGGTATTTGCGGTCGAAGACGGCCCCGCCGATGCAGACGATGCGGCGTGCGGTCATAGGCGCGAGAATTGGGCGGCAGGCATAGTCGATGACGTATCGGAGGCAGATATGAAGTCAAGCACGCGGCAGTGCTGGCCGGCCAATCTCCAAACCCCACCATCGCCGGCTCGCCTTCCTCGCCATTGTGGCTCAAGCGGTTTCCAAGCCCAGAGGCTTGCCAAATTCGGCGGGTTTGCCCAAAGAAGCCGCAATTGAACAGAGTTTGGGCATGTTGGTGCCCGTCGATGCCGACCGGCTTGCCGGGCATCGCAGAAAGAAAAACGATGTCGGTGATCGACGACGGCGCAGTTCGCGCTGCAAATCCTTGGCGCGAGGAAGCGCGCGCAATGCTCGTGCTGGCCTGGCCGATGATTCTGACGAATCTCGCCCAGACGGCCATGACCGCGACCGATGTCATGATCATCGGACGGCTTGGTGCTGACGCGCTGGCCGCCGGCGCCTTGGGCTCGAACCTCTATTTCGCGCCGCTGATCTTCGGCCTCGGCTTGATGTACGCTACGTCGCCGATGATGGCGGCCGAGCGCGGCCGTAAAAAACATTCGGTGCGCGACATTCGCCGCACCGTGCGCCAAGGGCTCTGGCAGGCGATACTGGTTTCAATTCCGATCTGGGTTCTGCTTTGGAACACCGAGGCGATTCTGTTGCTGATGCATCAGGACTCTGCCCTTGCTGCGCAGGCGCAGATCTATGTGCGCGGGCTGCAATGGGCGGTGCTGCCTTTCTATGGTTACATTGTCCTGCGCTCCTTCATCTCGGCGCTCGAACGGCCGGGCTGGGCGCTGGTGATCATGGCGGTTGCCGTCGTTCTGAACGCCGTTGGAAACTATTGTCTCGTCTTCGGAAAGCTCGGTTTTCCGAATCTAGGCATCTTTGGCTCCGGTTTGGCCACGTCCTTCGCCAGCCTCTTCATGTTCGTCGGGCTCGCGGTCGTCTGCATGACCGAAAAGCAGTTCCGCCGCTATTGCCTGTTTGGGCGGTTCTGGCGGCCGGATTGGCCGCGCTTTGTCGCGTTGCTGAAACTTGGCGCTCCTATTGCGGGCATCCTTGCCTTCGAGGTGACCATCTTCAACGCGGCCGCTTTCCTGATGGGCCTGATCGGGGCGGCACCTCTGGCAGCGCACGCCATCGCACTGCAGATTGCGTCCGTTTCCTTCATGGTCCCATTAGGCCTGGCGCAGGCGGCGACAGTTCGCGTCGGGCTCGCCTATGGTGCGGCCGACGCCGATGGCATCAGCCGTTCCGGCTGGACGGCTTATGTCATGGGTGTGTCGTTCATGGCGTTGATGGCGCTGGTGATGGTCAGCATCCCGGAAGTGCTAATCAGCGCCTTCATCGACGTCGGCGACCCGAAAAATACGGCCGTGATCGGGCTCGCCGTCACCTTCCTCGCTTTCGCAGCCTTGTTCCAGGTGGCTGACGGCGCGCAGGCGGTGGGCGCCGGCATGCTGCGCGGCTTGCAGGATACGACCGTGCCGATGATCTATGCCGCGATCGGCTATTGGGGCATCGGCCTGCCGCTCGGCGCGCTGCTCGCCTTCCGCTTCGGTCTCGAAGGTAGCGGCATCTGGATCGGGCTGTTCACGGGGCTTGCCGTGGTCGCCGTGCTCCTGCTCTACCGCTGGCTGCAACGCGACCGGCTGGGCCTCAGCCTCGCCTACGCGCCTGTTGCGTGACGCCCGCCGATCGGGTGAGATGAAAGAGCGCCTAAAGCGCCAAGAAGCAAGTTGGGGGAAACATGGCGCGCGTCCATCGCGGTGACCAGGCATTCGACTACGACAGCCTGCTTGGGACGGAAAACGAGATGCCGTTTTCCGGCGCCCGCAGCTTCATGCGCCGCCGGCTGACGCGTGACCTGGCCGGCGTCGACTATGCGGTAATGGGCATTCCCTACGACCTTTCTACATCAGGCCGGCCAGGCACAAGGCTCGGCCCCGAAGCCGTGCGCCGC
The DNA here is from genome assembly GCA_050247155.1 of Rhizobiaceae bacterium. Lineage (GTDB taxonomy): Bacteria > Pseudomonadota > Alphaproteobacteria > Rhizobiales > Rhizobiaceae > Mesorhizobium_G. The sequence continues at coordinate 4,066 of JBFWUS010000081.1, read as the reverse complement.
GCCACCTCGCAGCTTTCCTGGGGTGAGGTATGGCCGTGGAATTTCGATCCGTTCGACCGGCTGGCGGTAGTCGACTATGGCGACGTGTTTTACCAGCGTGGCCAGCCGCAGGAGATGCTGCAAAATGCCTATGCGCAGGCGTTGCATGTGCTGAAGACCGGCACGAAGCTGATCACCATCGGCGGTGATCATCTCATCTCCTACCCGCTGCTCAAGGCGCATGCCGAAGTGCATGGGCCACTCGCGCTGATCCAGTTCGACGCGCATCGCGACACGGCCAAGTCGAGCTTCCTCGACCATGGCTCCTTCGTGCGGTTCGCCATGAACGAGGGCCTGATTGATCCGACAAAATCCATCCAGATCGGCATCCGCACCTTTTACGACTTGGACGATCCCATCACTGTGCTGCACCGGCCCTGGGTGCGGCAAAACGGTGTCGCGGCGCTGGTCGCCGAAATCGAACGGGTGACGGCAGGGATGCCGTGTTATCTCACCTTCGATATCGACTGCGTCGACCCCGCCTATGCGCCGGGCACCGGTACGCCGGTTGTCGACGGGCTGACTCCATATGAGGTGTTCGATACGATCCGGGCGCTCGGCAACATCAATATCGTCGGGATGGATCTGGTCGAGGTCTCGCCGCCCTATGACCCAACAGAAGTAACCGCGCTGTTCGGCGCGTCGGTGATCTTGGAGCATCTGTGCGAGCGGGCGTCGGGATTGCCGGACAAGAGGGCCGTGTGATGATGACGCCTGCTAGCCAAAAGTTGTTTTGGCGTCGGCGCGATGTTCTGCACCGACCCCCCTCTGTCCTACCGGACATCTCCCCCTCAAGGGGGGAGACCCCCCGCCTCGTCCACGACGCTCATTCTGGCAAGCTGACGATTGGCGAAAGCGGCACGGCGGGCAAATCTCCCCCCTTGAGGGGGAGAGGTCCGGCAGGACAGAGGGGGGTCCGTTTCGGCGAGCGCGAGGCGGGGAATTTCTGAGATGCCCGCACCCTCCGTCATCATCGACCTCGACGTACTGGCCGCCAACACCAAGCGGCTCGTCGATCAGATGTCGCCTTCCGGCGTCGGCATTTTTGGCGTCGTGAAGGCTACCTGCGGATCGCCGCTGGTGGCGCGCGCCATGTTGCGCGGCGGTGCGAAGGGACTGGCGGATTCGCGCCTCGACAATGTCCAGCGCATGCGCAACAGCGGCATCACCGCGCCGATCATGATGCTGCGCATCCCGTCCGTCACGGAAGCACCGGAAGTCGTCCGGCTCTGCGATATCAGCCTGAATTCCGAGCCCGCCGTCCTCGAAGCGCTCGCCGAAGCCGCGACCGAACAGGGTGTGATTCACGACGTCATTCTGATGCTCGAAATGGGCGACCGGCGCGAAGGCGTTTCGCCGGAAGATCTGCTTCCACTCGCCGATTTCGCCATGCGCCACCCTGCGCTGAAACTCGCCGGCATCGGCGCAAACTTCATGTGCGCAAGCGGCGTCATGCCGACACTGCCGAAGCTTGAGCGCCTGGCCGCGCTCGCCGAGGAGGTGGAAGCGCGCTACGCCATCACCCTGGATTACGTCTCGGGCGGCAATTCCTCCAATCTCGCGTTGATCGAGATGGATGGGATCATCATGCCGCCGCGCATCAACAATCTGCGTGTCGGCGCGGCCATTCTGCGCGGCGAAAACTCGATCACCGGTGGCACGCTCAAGGACTATGACGACAACGGCTTCACCCTCCAGGCCGAACTCGTCGAGATCAAGACGAAACATTCACTGCCCGATGGCGAAACGGGACCCGATGCGTTCGGCAACCGCCTCACCTTCGAGGATCGCGGCGAACGCGTGCGCGGCATCGTCAATCTCGGCCGCGTCGACATCCGCCCCGAGGGACTAAAGCCGCGCCACCGCTCGGTCGAGATCGTCACCGCCTCCAGCGATCATCTGATCGTCGACATCACGGAAGCGAAGAAGTTCGCCGTTGGCGACGCGATGCGCTTCGATATGGACTATGGCTCGCTGGTTCAGGCGATGCTGTCGCCCTATATCGACAAACAGCTCGCCGGCCGCGACAATATCGCGCCGCGTCCGGACGCCCTGCGCCTGATCGCGCCGGCCGAAATCCACGAGCGAGATGAGACGAAAACCTTCCTCGCCGCTGTCGCCGACCTTGGCCTCGCCGTGAAGCGCGACGGCTTGCCCGAGCCGGCAGACTTGCCGCTATGGGTGGTGCCGGGCCGCGACGGCATCTACGACCTGCTTCAGACCGCCGACGATGTCGCCGTCGAGGCCGGCCTGCTCTGGATGGATTCCGATCCCGGCGAGATCGGCCGTGTCAACGAACCGGAAGCTGCGGCGCTGCTCGGTCTGCGCGTTGCCACCAAGGAGCAAGCCAAGATCATCCATGAGCGCGACATCCTCGCGCTGACCATGGAGGACCTCGACCTAATCGGCATCCGCGAGGCGGCGCGCAAGGCGATCCAGCGCGTGACGCAGACGACGGACGGTTTCGCGCTAGTGCTGCATGCCTCCGTGGCGCGGGGAATGGAACCGGATGAGCGCGAGGCTGGCCTCAGCTACCGCGAATGTTCGGCCGTGATGGAGCGCATTGCCGCCAGCGAAGAGCTTCGCGCGATCGTGCTGTCCGGGCTTGGCGAGGCGCCTGCGAAAGGCGCGCTGGAAACCGCATACGGCTACCTGCTCAGCGCCATGGGTAAGCGGATCTTGGGGAGTTGGGACGGGGGGAAGTAACGGGCCGACGTGCTCTCTCCAACACCCCTGCCAAGCGTGCTACCCCACCCCGACATATTTTTTCACCAGTTCCGGCTCCGCCTTCAACCGCTCCACGGCGACAGTCTCGCGCACCCGCCCCGTCTCGATAAACGTCACGCGGTCGGCAACCGGCAGCACGGCATCCACGCGCTGTTCGACAAGCAATGTCGAGACCCCCTGCTGGCCCAACCCGTCGATCGTTTCGCGGATTTTTGCAATCATCGACGGCATCAGCCCTTCCGTCGGCTCATCAAGCAAAAGCACATCAGGCTCAACGCAAAGGGCGCGCGCCATAGCCAGCATCTGCTGCTCGCCACCCGACAGCGTGCCCGAGCGTTGCCTCAGCCGCTGACGCAGGATCGGAAAAAGTTCAAGCACGCGTTCGCGCGTCTTTCTGCCCTTGCCCCGCGTCATCAGGCCGATCTCGATATTCTCCGCCACTGTCATCTCGGCGAACAACCGCCGGCCCTGCGGCACGTAGGCGATGCCATGGCGCGGCACTTCATGCGCCGACAGGCCGGTCAGTTCGGTGTCGCCAAGTCTTATTGATCCTGTAGCCGGCACCAAACCCATGATCGCCTTGAGCAGCGTCGTCTTGCCCGCGCCGTTGCGGCCGAGCAGGCAGTGCACCTCGCCCTTGGCCATGGTCAGGTCGATGCCGAACAGCACCTGCACGTCGCCATAGAAGCAATCGAGCCCGGAAATCGTAAGCGCTTCAGCCATGTGCCGCACCCGGTTCAGACGAGCCCAAATAGGCCGCCTGGACCACCTTGTTGGCGCGGATCGAGCGCGGCGAACCCTCGGCCAGCAACTTGCCGGCATCCAGCACGGTAATGCGATCGGCCAGCCGCATCACCACCTGCATATTGTGCTCGATCAGCAGGATGGTCGTTTCCTTGCGCAGTTCGCGGATCAGCTTGATGAAAGCCTCTATCTCGCTGTCGGACAGCCCCTGCGTCGGCTCGTCGAGGATGAGCAGCCGCGGCTTCAGCGCCAGCCCCATTGCGATTTCCAGCAGCCGCTGGTGGCCGTAGGCCAGCGTGCCCGCCGGTGCGCTAGCGCGGACATCGAGGCCGACCTTTGATAGGGCGTCCTTGATGCCGGCCCCCAGCGCACCGCGCCCCCGGCCATCCGCATGCACGCGCTGCACGGCGAGCGCGACGTTGTCGTGCACCGACAGGTTGGCGAAGACGCTGGTGATCTGGAACGTGTAGGCGATGCCCAGACGCACGCGCTTGTAGGCCGGCAGATGGGTGATGCCCTGCCCATCGAATCCAATAGCGCCACTGCTCGGCTCGAT
>JBFWUS010000080.1:0-24544 GCA_050247155.1 Rhizobiaceae bacterium | reverse complement strand
GATCTTAGCCAGCGGCACGTCGATGTCGCGGCTTTCGCGGATCGGCTTGCCGTTGTCGACCGATTCCAGAACCGCCAAAAGGCGCTGGTGGCGCTGCATGCCGCGGCCGATAGCGTAGAGGATTTTGGCGCGATCGAAGCCCGACAGGGCTGACCATTTCGGCAGCGCCTTGGCGGCAGCGGCGACCGCCGCGTCGATATCCGCCGCGCCAGCATCAGAGACTTTCGCCAGCAGCTTGCCTTCGGCAGGGTCATTTGTGGCGAAGGTCTTGCCGCCCGCCGCCGCTTTCCACTCACCGCCAATGAAGAGCGATTTGGAAAAATCCTTGGCCTTCAGCCACTCGTCGGCCTCCTTGCGCGATTCCGGCGCCGGGCCGTACTCCATGGCGTTGAAACGTTCGAGGATGTTCATGGGTGGCTCCTCTAACCCTCCCCCTTGCGGGGAGGGTCGGACCGTAGGTCCGGGGTGGGGGTAATGAGAGTGAGAGAAAACCCCCACCCCGCCGCTGCGCGGCGACCCTCCCCACAAGAGGGAGGGTTAGCGGTGCTACGCCATCGCATGGCGGTGATTGGCCGAATAATGGCCGGTCAAATGATGCTCGAGCTGTCTTTCGATGTCGGTGAGCAGGCTCGAAGCGCCGAAGCGGAACAATTCCGGCTCCAGCCATTGCCGGCCGAGTTCTTCCTTCATCAGCACCAGCCAATCCAGCGAACCCTTCGCGGTCGAGATGCCGCCGGCCGGTTTGAAGCCGATCAGATAGCCCGTTTGCTCGAAATAGGCGCGGATGGCGCGAACCATTACGAGGCCAACAGGGAGCACGGCATTGACGCCTTCCTTGCCAGTCGAGGTTTTTATGAAATCGGCGCCTGCCATCATCGAGACCATCGAGGCCAGCATGACATTGCGCAGCGTCGCCAGATCGCCCGTGCCGAGAATCACCTTCAGGTGCGCCTCGCCACAGGCCGCGCGCATGGCGACGATCTCCTCGTAGAGCTCCTGCCACTTCGCCTCGTAGACCAGCCCGCGCGGGATAACCACGTCGATCTCGTCGGCACCGTCTTTGACCGATGCATCGATTTCCGCCAGCCGCGTCTTCAATGGTGCCAGGCCATGCGGAAAAGCGGTCGAAACGGCAGCGATATGAATGCCGCTGCCTTTCAGGGCATCGGCGGCCGTGGCGATAAAGGGGTGATAGACGCAGACAGCGGCCGGCCGGATTTTTGTCTCCCCAAGACCAAGACCCTGGACAATATCCGGCCTCAGCGGATTGATCGCCTTGGCGCAGAGCCGGCGCACACGATCGTCCGTGTCATTGGAGTTCAGCGTCGTCAGGTCCATCAGCGAGATGGACTTGAGCAGCCAGGCCGCCTGGTTATCCGCCTTGATCGAGCGGCGCTTGGTCATCGTCGCGACGCGACGCTCCAGCGCCGAGCGGTTGACGCTGCGCATCGATTCCAGAAAACCGAAATCGAGCTTCATGCCCGGATTGCGGGCAATGCCATGATCGCCAGCCGGTGCGTTGGCCGCCACGATCTGCGGACGCGCCGGAAACTCCGTCACCGTTTCGCGCATGTTCTCGGCCATGCCGTCCTCCTCGCGCCGCCGGTTCGCATTGGCCGACGGTCCGTTGTGAGGAGTGTTGTAGCGGTCCGTGCAAGGACTCACAAGCGCGAGCCACGGGCAATCAGGTCCGGGCCTGCGGATCGGCTTTGTCGATCGCCGCGATGTCCGCTTTGCGGTAAAGCCTCAACAGTTCGGCATCGTGGCCGGCATACCGCTTGAAGAATTCCGAACGCAGTCCGTCGCCGCGCTGCGCGGCGATACGGTGAAGCGAGAAAAGTAGGCTTGCACTCCCTCCGGTTGATGGAGCGAAGGCTATGGTTTTTCGTGGAGTGCGCCCACCCGATTCCGGACAAGCTGCGCGTGGCGCCGTCAGGCCAAATTCACGCCGGAGTCGCGCATCCTCTCGGTCATGACCGCCAATGAGCCCCCGAGATCGATGGCGCGGCAGGCGTCCATGCGCACCGTGACCTTGAAGCCGTGCCGCGTCGCATCGATCGCCGAATAGGCGACGCAATAGTCGGTCGCCAGACCGACCAGGGTCAGGTTCTTGATGCGGCGATCCTTGAGGTAGCCGGCCAATCCCGTCGGCGTGCGCCGGTCGTTTTCATAGAAGGCCGAATAGCTGTCGATCGCGGTGCGAAAACCCTTGCGCACGACCAACTCGGCCTTGGTCCATTTCAGCTTCTTGTGGAACTCGGCGCCCCTGGAGCCCTGAATGCAATGATCCGGCCACAGGGTTTGCGGGCCGTAGCTGACGTCGATGGTTTCGAAGGGCGAATGTCCGGGGTGGCTGGACGCGAAGCTGGAATGGCCGGCAGGGTGCCAGTCCTGCGTCAACACTACATGCTCGTGATCGGCAATCATCTGGTTGACGACGGGCACGATCTCGTCGCCGCCGTTCACGGCCAACGCGCCGCCGGGGCAAAAGTCGTTCTGGACATCGACGACGATGAGAGTGGAGGTGGGCAAGATGGGCTCCCGAGCTCGGACTGGATACGAATTATGCGCACCTAGCCGCGATCACAAGAGCCGGCGCGGGTGATTGGCGATCCCTCCCCCCTTGAGGGGAGGGTGGCCAACCGTCGAAGATGGTTGGCCGGGTGGGGTCGTTGCGGCAGTGCGCGGCATCGTTATGGGCGTTGGCGAATTGGAGATAACCCCACCCGCCTCGCTATGCTCGGCACCCTCCCCTCAAGGGGGAGGGATCGCCGGCCGCAACCGCTCAATACCCCTTGGCCGCTCCCGCCGTGGCGCGGCTGTCGATGGCGCCATAGAAGCGCTTGCCGCCGCCGGCCTCGATCTCCTTCACGCTTCGGCCACCGACCAGAATGCCGGCTGCCTCGCCCCAAATCGTCCAGCCGGGATCGATGCCGACCTGATACCCCATGCCGGCCAGGATTTTGCGCGTGTCGGCCGACAGCGCATAGGGCTCCATATAAACCTTGTCCGGCAGCCACTGGTGATGGATACGCGGCGCGTCGATTGCCTCCTGCAGGTTCATGCCGTGGTCGACGACGTTCATGATCGCTTCCAGCGTGATGGTGATGATGCGCGAGCCGCCCGGGCTGCCAATGACCATGAACGGCTGGCCGTCCTTCGAAACAACCGTCGGGCTCATGGAGGAAAGCGGCGATTTCTTCGGCTCGATGGCATTGGCCTCACCCTGCACGAGACCATAGAGGTTCGGCACGCCGGGTTTCATGGTGAAATCATCCATCTCGTTGTTGAGAAGGATGCCGGTGCCTTCCGCGACCTTGCCGGTGCCGAAAGAGCCGTTGAGCGTGTAGGTGACGGCGACCGCGTTGCCGTCCTTGTCGACGATCGAATAATGCGTCGTCTCGGTCGACTCGCCGAAACCCTTCGGCGTCAGGTCCTTCGAAACGCCAGCCTTGAAGGGATCAATGCGCGCACGGATTTCCTCCGCATAGGCCTTGCTGGTCAGCTTTTCGATCGGGTTTTTCACGAAGTCCGGATCGCCCAGAGCCGTATTGCGATCGACATAGGCGTGGCGCATGGCTTCGACCATCAGGTGTGTCGTTTCAGCCGAACCGTAGCCGAGATAGCCGATCGGGTAGCCTTCGAGCACGTTCAAGATTTCGCAGATGATGAGGCCACCTGACGATGGCGGCGGCGAGGAGACGATATCGTAGCCGCGATAGCTGCATTTCACCGGCTCCAGCTCACGCACCATGTATTGCTCGAAATCCTCCTTGGCCAGAATGCCGCCATTGGCCTGGCTCGCCTTGACGATCAGATCCGCCGTTTCGCCCTTGTAGAAACCTTCGACGCCCTTGTCGGCAATCGCTTGCAGCGACTTGGCCAGATCGGCCTGCACCAGCGTTGTTCCGAGCTCCAGCGGCTTGCCGTCCTTGAGGAAAATCTTCGCGGCGGCCGGGTCCTTGGCCATCATGTCGTTGCCGCTGGTGAAAGACTCGATGTCGCCGGGCTCCAGCACAAAGCCGTCCTTGGCGAGTTTGATGGCAGGCGCCAGCAGCTCTTCCCGCTTCTTGGTGCCGTATTTTTCGCGCGCCGTCTCGAAGCCCGCAACGGAACCTGGCGTGCCGACAGCCAGATAGGTGTCGGTCGAAGCTCCGGGGATCGGGTTGCCGTCCTTATCGAGATACATATCTTTCTTGGAGGCAAGCGGCGCGCGCTCGCGGAAATCCAGGAAGGTCGACTTGCCGTCCTTCAGGCGGATGGTCATAAAGCCGCCGCCACCGAGATTGCCGGCGGTCGGATAGGTGACGGCCAGCGCATAGCCGACAGCGACTGCCGCATCCACCGCATTGCCGCCGCTCTTCAGGACGTCGATGCCGACATCGGTGGCCAGATGCTGCGCGGTGACCACCATGCCATTATCGCCTTCGGCCGGCGCAGGCGACGCCGCGTAAAGCGGCGTCAGCGGCGCGCAGCTCAGCGTCAACGCCAGGATAAATGATATGGTTCGTGTCGATCTGCTGTGCATTGTTCCTCCCAATCACCCCGCAAAACCATAAGACTGCGGTCAGCCTGGCATGTCGAGTGGCCAGAATGAGCGGTGGATACGGCCAGCCGGATCGGTCTTGGCCGCGGCTTGGCCTTTAACTTGCGGAATGGCCCTGATATCATTTGTATGCGAATGAATTTCGGCCCACGCCGAAGCTCGCTTTGGAAGGCATTGCGTGTACCGATACGCAAAACCAACCAGCCTGAACGACGCTCTTGCCCTGCTCGGCGACGGCGACTGGACAATTCTCGCCGGCGGCACGGATTTTTACCCCGCGCTGGGCTCGAAACCGCTCCGGCAAGACGTTCTCGACATCAATGGCCTGGAAGAACTGCGCGGGATTTCGGCCACGGACAGCCATATCCTCATTGGCGCGCGCACGACCTGGACAGACATTCTGAGGGCGGAACTGCCGTCGGCATTTGACGGGCTGAAACAGGCGGCGCGTGAAGTCGGCTCCGTGCAGATCCAGAACTGCGGCACGGTCGCTGGCAATCTCTGCAATGCCTCGCCGGCCGCCGACGGCGCGCCGCCGCTCTTGACGCTGGACGCGGAGGTCGAGCTGCAATCGGCGCGCGGACCTCGCGTTTTGCCGCTATCCGAGTTTATCCTCGGCAATCGCAAGACAGTTCTTGCCCGAGACGAATTGCTAACCGGCATCCGCGTTCCGACAGCGGCGACGAAAGGCGCCTCGGCGTTTCTGAAACTTGGCGCCCGACGTTACTTGGTCATCTCCATCGCCATGGTTGCCGCAAGGCTCGTTGCGGATGCGGAAGGAAAAATCTTGTCGGCTGCCGTGGCGGTTGGGTCTTGCTCCGCCGTAGCCCAACGGCTGGTCGAAGTCGAACAGAGCCTGACTGGCCTGCCGCTAGGGCAGGCGTTGGCGGAGGCCGCCATGACCGCGAAGCTCGACGAGCTGTCGCCAATCGACGATGTGCGCGGGAGTGCCGACTATCGCGGGGAAGCCGCACGCGAGCTCGTTGCGCGGGCTTTGCTGGCCGCGAGCGGTGAGGCCGGCTGCCTTTCCCGCCAGAAGCCACTAGGCATTCAAAGGACGGCCTCATGAGCGCGCCGATTGCCTTCGAGGCGAATGGCAATGCCGTTTCGGTGGCTGTGCAGCCGCTCACACGGCTGCTGTCCGTTCTCCGCGACCAGTTGAAACTGACCGGGGCAAAGTCCGGCTGTGACGCCGGCGACTGCGGCGCGTGCACCGTGCTGCTTGACGGCGAGCCGGTCTGCGCCTGTCTGGTGCCGGCGGCGAGTGTAGCGGGGCGATCCGTGCGCACTGTGGAGGGACTTGGCAACGGCAGGCTTTCCGCCTTGCAGGACTCCTTCCTGCGCCACGGCGCGGCGCAATGCGGCGCTTGCACGCCGGGCCTTCTTGTTGCTGCCACCGCTTTGCTGCAACACAATCCATATCCGACCGAGGAACAGGTTCGCGATGCTCTCGGCGGCGTGCTCTGCCGCTGCACCGGGTATCGCAAGATCATTGCGGCGGTGATGGATGTTGCTGAGCAGCCGCAACAGCAGCAAGATTTACCCCCACCCCTAACCCCTCCCCACAAGGGGGAGGGGGATCCGCCAGCGTTGCCGTTAAATCCCCCTCCCCCTTGTGGGGAGGGGTTAGGGGTGGGGGTAAAGAATCACTGCTCCGGCATAATCGGCACATCCCCCATTCGCCTCGACGGCGTACCAAAAGTAACGGGGGCGGAACGGTTCGGCGCAGACAGCTTTCCCGAGGATGCACTGGCTGTGCTGGTCGTCCGCTCGCCCTATCATCAGGCGTGCTTCTCCTTTGGCGACATCGGTGCTTTCATCGCGGCGCGCCCGGGTCTGGTAGCCGTCTATGTTGCGGCCGATATTCCCGGCCAGAATTGTTTCGGCGTCATTCCTGCCTTTGCCGACCAGCCTGCTTTGGCGGATGGCTTGGCAAAATTCCGGGGTGAAGCGGTCGCTATCATAGCCGGGGAGCGCGAGGCCATCGCCATGGTCGATCCTGGTGAACTGCCAATCATATGGGCCGAATTGCCGTCGTCGCTGCATCCAATGGAGGACGACGAACAACTTGTTCATGCCAGCCGAGCGAGGAATTTGCTGATCCGCGGTTTTGTGGAGCGCGGCGACCCAGATGTCGCAATAGCGAACGACACATGTGTCGTTTCGGATACGATTCAAACATCCTATGTCGAGCACGCCTATATAGAGCCCGAAGCCGGCTTCGCCAGAATGGATGGCGACACGCTCGTCATCACGGCCTGCACGCAGGCGCCCTATATGGATCGCGACGATACGGCCAAGATTCTCGGGCTTGCGCCAGACAAGGTGCGCATCGTGCCGACGGCCACTGGCGGCGGGTTCGGGTCCAAGCTCGACCTGTCCGTGCAGCCGCTCATCGGGCTGGTCGCGCTGAAGACCGGCAGGCCGGCCGCGCTCGCCTACTCGCGGTCTGAATCGATGATGTCGACGACCAAACGACATCCGGCCAAAATGACGGCGTCGATCGCGGCTGATCCCGATGGGCGCATCGCCGGTATGGTGTTCGAGGGCGTATTCAACACCGGCGCCTATTCGAGCTGGGGACCGACGGTCGCCAACCGTGTGCCTGTCCATGCCTGCGGCCCCTATCGAACGCCGCACTATCGCGCCGAAGGACGCGCCGTGCACAGCAATGGACCGATCTCCGGCGCGTTCCGCGGCTTCGGCGTGCCGCAGGCCACGATCATTCAGGAGACACTTTACGACGAACTGGCGGACAGGCTCGGCATGGACCGCCTCTCCTTTCGCTTGGAAAACTGCCTTCGGAACGGAGACGAAACGGTCACCGGCCAAAAATTGGCGAAGGGTGTCGGCATCGGGGCCTGCCTTGAGGCGCTGGAGGCGAATTGGGTCCGGGCCCTGAAAGATGCCGAGGCTTTCAACGCCGGCTCGCCTGTCATCAAGCGCGGAGTCGGCATCGCGTCCTGCTGGTATGGCTGCGGCAACACCTCGCTGCCAAACCCATCGACCATCCGCATCGGGATAGCGGCGGACGGCGCGGTCGTTCTGCACCAGGGAGCCGTCGATATCGGCCAGGGATCGAATACGGTGATCCCGCAGATCGCGGCGGAGGCGCTCGGCCTGCCGATCGAAAGCTTCCACCTCATAGGCGCGGATACGGCGTTGACGCCTGACGCGGGCAAGACGTCCGCTTCTCGCCAAACCTTTGTCACCGGCAATGCCGCACACCGCGCGGCCATGGCGTTGCGCGAGCAGATTTTGCGTTTTGCCAATGTCTCCGAAGCGGCGAGCTTGGCGCTCGACGACGCCAACCTTGTCATCCGCCAAGTCGATGCCTCGCGTGTGCTTAAGCTGCAAGAATTGCCTCGCGATAGCTTCGGATATGTGTTTTCCGCCGAGGCGACTTACGATCCGCCGACAACGCCGCTCGACGCCAAGGGCCAAGGCAGCCCCTATGCCGTCTATGGCTATGGCGCGCAGATGGCCGAACTGGAAGTCGATCTGAAGCTCGGCACCGTAAAGCTCATCAAGATCACGGCCGCCCATGATGTCGGCAAGGCGATCAACCCGCTGCTCGCCGAAGGCCAGATCGAAGGCGGTATCGCGCAAGGCATCGGCATGGCGTTGATGGAAGAATATATTCCCGGCCGGACGGAGAACTTGCACGATTATCTGATCCCCACGATCGGCGACGTGCCGCCGATCGAAACCATCCTGGTCGAGGTTCCGGATCCGGAAGGACCATTCGGCGCCAAGGGCCTGGGCGAGCATGTGCTAATCCCGACAGCGCCGGCGATCCTCAATGCTATCCGCCATGCAACAGGTGTTCTGGTGACGCATTTGCCGGCGACGCCATCGCGCGTGCTCGCTGCGATAAAGGCCAAGGAGGCAGTCGCATGAGCGAGCTCTCCGAACGTTTCGAAACACATGAGTCCGGCGAGAAACAGGTGGCCGAAAAGCTGCGCTGTGACGCCTGCCCCGTCATGTGCTACATCGCCGAAGGCCGCACCGGCGCCTGCGACCGCTACGGCAATTTCGGTGGCAGGATCGTGCGCTGCGACCCGCTGCGCATCCTCGACCACGCCATGGAGAATGGCGGCGCGGTTGTGCCCTTCGATGCCGGCACATGGAACGGCGAATTGCTGAACGGGCACCGGCCATTCGTCACGGCCATCGGGGCCGGCACGACCTATCCGGACTACAAGCCCGCGCCTTTCATCGTCAGCCAGGAAGTTGAAGGCGTCGACCTCGTCACGGTGGTCACCGAAGGCATCTTTTCGTATTGCGGCGTCAAGGTGAAGATCGACACCGATCGTCATCTCGGCGCCGAAACGGCTACCGTGCGAGCCGAGGGCGAGGCGGTAGGCCATGTCACGACGGGCGAATATGGCTCGCAGATGCTGTCGCTCGGCGGCGTCAACCATCTGACCGGCGGGTCGAAGCAGGAAGGCCGCGTCACCTGCGATACGCTGCTCAATCTGTGCAACAAGAAACCGGTCGAGCTCGCCATCGACGGCGGCGCGACGATCGTCGTGCAGGCCGGCCAGCCGCCGGTCATAGACGGCAAGACCGAACATCGCATGCGGGTCGGCTGCGGCTCGGCGACGATCGGCATGTTCGCCAGCCAATGGCGCGGGCTGGTCGACGAGGTGGTGGTGGTGGACGACCATATCACCGGGGTCGTGTCGGAGCATCAAGCCGGCAAGGTGTTGGGCTGGGAAGACACGGGCATAAAAATTCTCGGGCGCAAATCGACGCCGGGCCGCTATTTCAAAGTGTCGGATCCGGGTCTCGGCTGGGGCGGCACGGCAATCGACGATCCTTTGTCCATTCTCGGCGACTGGAACGCCAAAAAGGGCGCGAAACCGGGTCTGTCGCTGCTGATGGTCTCCACCACCGGCGAACAATTTGCCTATTACGAGCTTGACGACGATCTGCGCCCGGCCGCGAAGCCGTTTCCCGACCGCCTGCGCAAATCGGTCGGCCTGATCGAAGAGAATTGCGAGCCGGCACTGTGCACCGTGCTGTTTGTCGGCGGGGCCGGCGGCTCGCTTAGGGCCGGCGTGGTGGAGAATCCGGTGCGGCTGACGCGTTCGGTGCAAGGGTTGCAGACCTATGTCACTGTTGGCGGCGCGCCTGTCTATGTATGGCCCGGCGGCGGCATCACGCTAATGATCGATGTCATGCGCGTGCCGGACAACGCCTTTGGCTATGTGCCGACGCCTGCGCTGGTGGCGCCAATCGAATTCACGCTGCGCCGCGACGACTATGTGGCGCTTGGTGGGCATGCGGCAAGCATCCGGACGCTGGACGACATTCTGGCGACGGGCGGCGAATATTCAAATCCGCGCGAGGCAGTGGCGGCGGGCCACAATCCGTGGCCGCCGCTGGCACAGCTTCAGCAGATGAGACTGGCCGGGGGCGCGGCATGAGCGGTCCGCAGGCAAGCTGGCTGCCGGACGGACGGCGGCTGCACCTCAATCACGGACCGATCGACCTTGTCATTGAAGCGTTCGGCGAGGCTGAGGAGATGCGGCATGCCTATGGTCAAGCAGTGGCGCGATTTCAGACGGTACTGGCCGAACTGGTCGAGGAATTGACGGAACTGCGCAAGCCGGCTGCACCCACGGGTCAGCGCGCATTCTTCGGGACGACGGCACGGCGTATGGAGGCCGCGGTGGCGTCGCTCGCGCAAATCTTCATCACGCCGATGGCGGCGGTGGCCGGCGCGGTCGCGGATGAGGTAATGATGGCCATGGTCGAGGGCCGTAAACTCGACAAGGCCTATGTCAACAATGGCGGCGACATCGCGCTGCATATTACTTCGGGCCATGCACTGACGCTGGCGATTGGCGGCACCGGGCACGGGCTCGCGGACAGGGTCATGATAGAATGCTTAGGACTCGAACCGGTTTGTGTATCTCATACCCCCACCCCTAACCCCTCCCCACAAGGGGGAGGGGGATTCGGACATGCCGACGCCAAGTCCCCCTCCCCCTTGTGGGGAGGGGTTAGGGGTGGGGGTATTGACGGTGCTTCCGCTCCGATCCGTGGCATCGCCACCAGCGGCTGGCGCGGGCGCAGCTTTTCGCTTGGCATCGCAGATGCGGTGACCGTGCTTGCGCAAACCGCCGCGCAAGCCGATGCGGCCGCGACGATCATCGCCAATGCCGTCGATTTGCCGGGCCACCCAGCTATCGCCAGGCAGCCTGCCTGCGTGCTCGCACCGGATAGCGACCTTGGCCACCGGCTGGTTACAACGGCGGTCGGCGAGCTGAACGCCTTAGAGACCGACAGCGCTCTGGAGGAAGGCTGCCGAGCCGCGCAAGATCTGTTCGACAAAAGACTGATTGCTGGAACGGCACTTTTTCTCGCCGGTGAAACGCGCATCGTCGGCGATGCTTTCTCACAAAATGCCGTTGGCCGAGCCAATACATATGGCGGCCAGCCGGTGCGTCCGCACATTCACAAACCTTACGGAACCACACATGCCTGATTTTCCAATCCGCAAGATCGCGGTGCTGACCGAGGAGATTTTCCATGACGGCGGGTCCGCATCGGCGACGCCCAGGCGACGCGCCGCAGCCATGGCGCTGGTGAAGAACCCCTATGCCGGCATGTTCGTCGAGGATATCCAGGGCGCCATGGACGATCTGAAGCCACTCGGCCTGATGCTAACCGACAGGCTGATCGCGGCGCTCGGTGATACCAAAGCGATCGATGCCTACGGCAAGGGCGCTATCGTCGGCTCCGACGGCGAGATCGAACACGGCGCGACGTGGCATGTGCCGGGCGGCTACGCGATGCGCGAGCGGCTTGGTCAGGCCAAGGCGATCGTGCCGTCGGCGATGAAAGTCGGCGGCTTCGGCAGCCGGCTCGACGTGCCGCTCGGGCATATCAACGCCGCCTATGTGCGCAGCCATTTCGACGCGATGGAAGTCGGCATGGCCGATGGGCCACGACCGGATGAAATCCTGTTCGTGCTGGCGATGGCCTGCGGGCCTCGCATCCACAACCGCATGGGTGGGCTCGACGCCAAGGACATCAAGGTCTGGGACGGCCAGCGATGAGCGGCGAGGAGACCATGTTGGTCGATGGCGGCTTGGCGTATCGGCTACAGGACCAGATCGGCTTTATCCTGCGCAAGGCGCACCAGCGGCATGTTGCGATCTTCGCCTCGAAGATCGGCGACCTGACGCCGCCGCAATTCGCCGCGTTGGCCATGCTGGCGGAGGTCGGCGAGACATCGCAGAACCAGCTTGGCCAGCTGATCGCTATGGACGCCGCGACAGCCAAGGGTGTCGTGGATCGCTTGGCGTCACGCGGCTTCGTGACCGTCACCAAGGATAGCACCGACAAGCGGCGGCTTCTCGTCGCGCTGACTGCCGAGGGCCGTAAAGCTCACGAAAAGCTGGTGCCGCTGGCAACCGCAATCACACATACCACACTCGCGCCGCTGACCGACCGTGACGCGGCTATCCTGGTGCGCCTGCTGGCCAAGATCGCGTGAAGTCGATGGTACCGCCCTGTTGCAGAAACTCCACAGCAAGAAGTAATCCTTCCAGCTTTAAACAGACACAGACAAGTGCGACAAATTCTTTTATTGCCTGATTATGATTTTCACTTAGCCTGACCTCTCGGGAAGAGCAATTCGCTCACCGAAAGAGTGCTTCAATGCTCCAAGTGCTTATTCTTGTATGCTCGACGTCAGTTCCGCCGGCGGACTGCACCCCGGAGACCGCGTTCGATGTGATCAACGGCCCGGCGGCTTATAGCATCACTGAATGCGCGATGGGCGCTCAGGCGATGCTGGCGCGCACTGCCGAGCTCGGCCAGCGACCGAATGAATATGTGAAGATCGGGTGCAGCGGGAAGCGCCCGGAGCAGACCGCGCAGAAGTAATGTCGCGATAGGGCCCGGGTTCCTATTCGCCGGTCGGGTAATAGCCCATTTCCCGGTCGCGCCTGCTCAGCGCCGCATCGCGTTCCGCGGGATCACCGTAGCCGCCACCGCCGGGCGTTTCGACCCGCACCCGGTCACCGGCCTTGAGAGGAATATCCTGCTCCTTCGAGAGGTGCGGCGGCGTGTAGGCCTTGCCTTCCCGAAAAACGGTGACGCGATTTTTCCCGCCATCCTCGCCGCCGAGCACGCCCTGCGGGCCGAAGCGCCCATGGTCCATGACGAAGGAAGCCCGCGCCTCGCCGCGCAGAAGCTCTACCTCGTAGACCAGCCCGAAGCCGCCTCGATGCTTGCCTGCACCGCCAGAGCCTTCGCGCAGCGCATATTGACGGTAGAGCACCGGAAAGGCCTGTTCCATGATCTCGACCGGCGGCGATTTGGAGATGCCGATGGTCGAGCAGCCATTGGTCAATCCATCATGGTCGGCGTTGCCGCCATAACCGCCGCCGGAGATCTGATACATCACGTAGTCGCGGCCACGCTGCGGGTCGTGCCCGCCGAGCGCGAAATTGCCGCTGGTGCCGGCGGGCGCGGCGGTAACCTTCTCGGGAAGCGCCAGCACCATCGCGGCGAAAACGGCCTCGGCGATGCGCTGCGATACCTCCGCCGCGCAGCCCGAAACAGGACGCGGATAGCGGGCGTCGAGAAAGGTGCCTTCGGGCCTCTTCACAATCAGCGGTTCGAACGCGCCGGCGCTGATCGGGACGTCGGGGAAGATATGGCGCATGGCGAGATAAACTGAAGACAAGGTGGTCGCGATCACGCTGTTCATCGGCCCGGCGCAGGGCGGCGACGAGCCGGCAAAGTCGAAGGTCAGGCTGTCGCCCTTCTTCTCGATGGCCAGCGCGATGGTCAGCGGCTCGTTTACGACGCCGTCGGAATCGACATAGGCTTGCGCGCGGTAGACCCCATCCGCCATGGTCGCGATATGCGCGCGCATCTGATCGGCGGCGCGGCGGCGCAGTTCCGCGATGGCCGCAACAACGGTGCCGTCGCCGTACCGGTCGAGGATTTCGTTCAACCTTTGCCGGCCGACCGTCAGCGCCGCCGCCTGCGCCTTGATGTCGCCGATGCGCTGATCGGCCACGCGGATGTTCGATGAAATGATCGCGTGGATCTCGGGGTCCAGCACGTCTTTCTTGAAGAGTTTTACCGGCGGCAGGCGCAGCCCCTCCTGCTCGACCGCCGTTGCCGAAGCGGAAAAGCCGCCGGGAACCGCGCCGCCCGTGTCGGGCCAATGGCCGGTGTTCGACAACCAGCAGAAAATCTTGCCGTCGCGATAAACCGGCATGGCGAACCGCACATCCATTAGATGCGTGCCGCCGAGATAGGGGTCGTTGACGATATAGATGTCGCCTTCCTCCGGCGGTAGGCAGTGGCCGGCGGCGATCATCTCGATGATCGTCCGGGTCGAATATTGCATGACGCCGACGAACACCGGCAACCCTTGCGACCCCTGTGCAATCAGCGAGCCGTCGACCGCCGAGTAGATGCCGTCGGAGCGGTCGTTGGCTTCAGCGATGACGGGCGAGAAGGCGGCCCGCGAGAAAGTCAAATCCATCTCGTCGCAGACCTGCTGGAGTGCTGCCTGGATGACGGACAGGGTGATGGCGTCGAGGGTCATGACGCACCGACCTCAATAATGATATTCCCGTCGGCATCGCCATGCGCGCGGTCGCCGGGCTCCAGTACCGTCGTCGCGTCCATCTGCTCCAGAATGACCGGGCCTTCCAGCACCGCGTTCAACGGCAAGCGCTGGCGATCGTAGATCGGCGTTTCCAGCCACACACCGCCGAACCAGACGGGACGTTTTTCCTTCAATGCGTCGGCGACATTTGCGGCCCGGCCTGCCGGGTCGATCAGGCGCGACAGGTCGACCGGTTCGCGCTCGCCGATCACCGAGGTATTGAGGTTGACGAGTTGCGCGCGGATTTCCGGCAGCTCGACGCCGAAGCGGGCGAAATAGGCCTTTTCGAACTGCGCCTGAAGTTGCTCGCGCGTGATATCCACGGCTGGCAGCGGCACGTTCAGAATGTGCGTCTGGCCAACGAACTGCATATCGGCCGAATGCACGGCGCGGGTCCTTCGCGGCCTGACGCGCTCCTTGGCGATCAAGGCTTCACCGTCCTTGCGCTGCTGACTGAGCACTGCATAAACACGCGCCTCATCAAGCACGGCAACCGGCTGATTGACCGTATTGACGAAATCCTGACGCAGGTCGGCGACCACGCAGCCCAACGCATTCACCAGGCCCGGACGCGGCGGCACGATGACGCGCGGCAGGCCGAGCTCGCGGGCTATGGCCGAAGCATGGAGCGGCCCCGCGCCGCCGAAAGCGAACAGCGCAAAATCGCGTGGGTCGTGACCGCGCGCGACAGACACCATACGCACCGCGCCGGCCATCTTGATGGTCGCCAGCTTCAGCACCGCGCCGGCGGCGGATACCCCATCCAGCCTCGTTCGAGCGCCGATCGTGTCGGTGAAGATTTTGCGCACGGCCTCGACCGTCACCGGATTGTCGACAGCGAGAAGACGGTTGGGATCGAGGCGACCGAGCACAAGATTGGCGTCCGTGATGGTCGGCTCCGTACCACCGCGGCCATAACAAATCGGCCCGGGCCGCGCGCCAGCGCTTTCCGGCCCGACATGGATCAGGCCGGATGCATCGACGCGCGCGATCGAGCCGCCGCCGGCGCCGATGGTGTGCACCGCGACCATCGGCACATGGATCGGCATCGCATATTCGATCTCGATTTCGTTCGAGACGGCAGGCTCCGCATTGCGGATCAAGGCGACATCAGTTGAGGTGCCACCCATGTCATAGGTGACAAGGTTTCCGAAGCCGGCGCGACGGCCAGCATAAGCTGCTGCAATCACTCCAGAGGCAGGGCCGGACATAACGGTCTTGGCTGCCTCGCGCGCGACAAGGCGCGAGGAGATCATGCCGCCGTTGCCGTTCATGATGAGGAAGTCGCGGTCGTAGCCCTTGTCGGCGAATTCCCGCCGCAGCCGCTCGACATAGCGTTCCAGGATCGGCTGCACGGAGGCGTTAACGGCGGCCGTGACACCCCTTTCGAATTCGCGTGCTTCCGAGAGCAGTTCGTGGCCGGCGGTGACATAGGCATTCGGCCACAGCGACCGGGCGATTTCGGCCGCGCGCTGTTCGTGCGCGGGGTTTGCGTGGGAATGCAGGAAGTGGATGACCAGCGCCTCGCAGCCGAGATCGAGCAGATGTTTGACGGCTGCGCGCAATTCAGCCTCGTCGAGCCTCTCGCGAACACGCCCGGAAGCTTCCATGCGTTCCGTGACTTCGACGCGAAGATTGCGCGGGATCACCGGCACGAAAACGCCCGTCATGCCGTAAGCCTGTGGCCGCGTGCGCCGGCCCAGTTCCAGCACGTCTCGAAAGCCATGCGTCGTGATCAGCCCGGTCTTCGCCAGCCGCCGCTCGAGCACGGCGTTGGTTGTGGTCGTTGTG
Source organism: Rhizobiaceae bacterium (assembly GCA_050247155.1). Taxonomy (GTDB): domain Bacteria; phylum Pseudomonadota; class Alphaproteobacteria; order Rhizobiales; family Rhizobiaceae; genus Mesorhizobium_G. The sequence goes on along the minus strand of JBFWUS010000080.1, from coordinate 8,561 downwards.
CCGTGGACGATGAGGTCCAATGCCGCGACATCAGCATCGGCGGCTGAGAGGGCGGCGGCGACACCAGCAGCCTGGTTGTCGACCGTAGTCGGCGTCTTGGCGATTTTCACCGACCCGCTGGCGCCATCGATCAGGATCAGGTCGGTAAAAGTGCCGCCGACATCGATGCCCGCGACAAGCGAACCCGCGCCACTGTCGATTTCCTGCCGGGCGGAAAAATTCTCAGCCATCGACCAATTCCGAAACGTCCGGCCTACGGACAAGTCGCAGTTTGGAACCGTGTTGCAGTGCGCAATATTGACCCGATATTCGTTTGTATACTAATGTTTTCGGCAGACAAGGCCTCACCAGATCGGGAGTTTTGGCCGACGCGTCGTACCGTTTCGTGCGGCGTGGAAGAGTGTTTTTGCGGCCTTCGAGCCGTCGAGAGGACAGCAATGCAGCATCTCTCCGCCCTGAAGGCCGTGGACGACGTGGCGCCGGTTTTCCCAATCCCGGCCAATGTCTATGCCGAGAAGGTCGTTTCGGTCCACCATTATACCGACCGCCTGTTTTCCTTCCGCATCACGCGTCCGCAATCGCTGCGCTTCCGTTCCGGTGAGTTCGTGATGATCGGCCTGCCAAATGCCGAGAAGCCGGTCTTCCGCGCCTATTCCGTTGCGAGCCCGGCCTGGGACGAGGAGCTGGAGTTCTTCTCGATCAAGGTGGACGACGGACCGCTGACGCAGCATCTGCAGCTTATCCAGCCCGGCGACACGATCCTTTTGCGGCAGAAGGCCACCGGCACACTGGTGGTCGATGCGCTGACGCCTGCCAAGCGCCTGTTCATGATCTCGACCGGCACCGGCATCGCACCGTTCGCTAGCCTGATCCGCGATCCCGACACCTATGACAAGTTCGGCGAGGTGATCCTGACCCACACCTGCCGCGATCACGCCGAACTTCAGTATGGCGTCGATCTGGTCGACAACCTCGCCAACGACCCGTTGATCGGCGAAATCGTCGCCGGTCGCGTGACGCTCTATTCATCAACGACTCGCGAGATTACGCCGCGCATGGGCCGCATCACACGCCTGATCGAAAACGGCCGTTTCTATCATGACCTCGGTATCGAGCCTTTGAACCCGGAGATTGACCGCGTGATGATCTGCGGCTCCATGCACATGATCAAGGATGTGAAAGAACTGGTCGAGGGCCTCGGCTTTGTCGAGGGTTCGCTGAACCATCCGAATACTTTCGTGGTCGAGCGCGCGTTTGTCGGCTAGCGATTCGCAACTGCGCGTTGCAGCGCAGCTACCGCATCGCCGCAATGATTGTCCGCTGAGCCGGCCGCAGGCCAGAATCGTGTCTTTTCCGCAACTTATACGAAAGTAGAGTGCGGCAAAGTCCTTTGCCGTCTATTGCGACGCAACAAATCTTTGTTAACCTCCCCTCATGGATGATCACGCCGTTCGGCTGTGAAGAGCCGCGGTCGCGATCCTGAAGAGGGCGGACGCTGCATGTTCTATCAATTCTATGAGTGGAATCACGCCGCCCTGCAGCCATGGCGGGCGTTGGCGGAAGCCAACAAATTCTTCTTCAAGAATCCGCTCAACCCGCTCTCCCAGACCCCATTCGGGCGTTCGATGGCTGCGACCGCCGAGTTGTTCGAGCGCACCACGCGCCGCTACGGCAAACCCAGTTTCGACCTGCCGACGACAAAAGTCGGTTTTGATACGGTGGCTGTCAGCGAAAAAATCGCTTGGTCGCGGCCATTCTGCAATCTGATCCGTTTCGAGCGAGACCTGCCGGCAGCTCGCCGGCCCGATCCGAAATTACTGATCGTCGCGCCGATGTCCGGCCACTACGCAACTCTGTTGCGCGGCACCGTGGAAGCGATGATGCCGCACGCCGATGTGCACATCACCGACTGGACCGACGCGCGCATGGTTCCGACCAGCGAAGGCCGTTTCGATCTAGACGACTACATCGATTATGTGATCGAGATGCTGCATTTCCTCGGGCCGGATACGCATGTGGTGGCTGTATGCCAGCCGTCGGTGCCCGTCTTGGCCGCGGTCTCGATCATGGAAGCGCGCGGCGACCGTTTCGCGCCGGCCTCGATGACCTTGATGGGCGGGCCGATCGATACGCGCCGTAACCCGACCGCCGTCAACCTACTCGCGGAAGAGCGCGGCATCGACTGGTTCCGCGACAATGTCGTCATGCAGGTGCCGTGGCCGGCGCCTGGTTTTGGCCGCCATGTCTATCCGGGCTTCCTGCAATTGTCAGGCTTCATGAGCATGAACCTCGACCGGCACATTATCGCCCACAAGGACTTTTTCATGCACCTTGTGAAGAACGATGGCGACGGCGCGGTGAAGCATCGCGAGTTCTACGACGAATATCTGGCGGTGATGGACCTGACCGCGGAATTCTATCTCCAGACCGTGGAGACAGTGTTCGTGCAACACGCCCTGCCAAAGGGTCAGATGAAGCATCGCGGCGCGGCGGTCGATCCTTCGGCTATCCGCAACGTCGCGCTGCTGACCGTGGAGGGCGAGAACGACGACATTTCCGGTCTCGGCCAGACCGAAGCGGCGCACGACCTCTGCATGAACATCCCGTTGGAGAAGAAGGCGCATTACATGCAGCCGGCCGTGGGTCACTACGGCGTGTTCAACGGCTCGCGGTTCCGGTCCGACATCGTGCCGCGCATCTGTGATTTCATTGCGACGCACCGCACGCGCACATCGGCATCGAAACCGCGGCTGGTTCGTTCCGCTGGTTAGGGTACCAGGCGGCAGGCCCTTCTTTTCGCCACAATTTGGAAGGCCGATCGAAGCTGAATCGTCTCGATTCGGCTTCGATCGGCCGTGTTTGCCACAATCCTGTTGCATTTCGGTCGCGCCTCGGCCCGGCGGTAACCATATTCATAATTCGGTAACCATCTCGAATTGACTTCGAAGTGGCCTCGATCTTAACGTTTCATTAACGTTGCAGGCGGGGCGGGAATGGCTTCCTTCGGGCTAGCGAAGTGGTTGGGTACAGGCGCAGTTGTTGCTGCGGGCCTGTTTGCCGCGACTTTCCAGGCATCGGCCGGCCAGCCGATGGCCACCGGCGGCCTGACTTCACAGCCGATCGGCCACTATGAATTCTGCAAAACCAATCCGGACGAATGCTCGATCCGCAGTCGCGACCGAGGCCCGGTGCGGATGACCGGCGCGCTGTGGCGCAAGGTTGTCGCCACCAACCTGGCGGTCAACAAGGCCATCAAGCCGATGAACGACGAGGATATCTACGGCAAGGCCGAGGTCTGGACCTATCCAACGGCCAATGTCGGCGATTGCGAAGACTATGTTCTGGCCAAGCAGCGCGGCCTGGTCGAGAGCGGCGTGCCGACCTCTGATCTCCTGATCACCGTCGTGCGCAAGCCGGACGGCGAAGGCCATGCGGTGTTGACGCTGCGCACCGACAAGGGCGACTTCGTGCTCGACAATTTGTCCGACCAAGTGCGGCAGTGGGATGAAACGGGCTATCGTTTCCTCAAGCGCCAGTCGAGCACCGACACCGGCCGCTGGGTCTCGATCCGCGAAGGCCAGACGGCGACCGTCGCGGCTGTCGAGTAATCTTTCCTTCTGATCTCCGGTGCATTGTCGGGCGCACGATGTCGCATATGGCGATGTGCTTTGCCACGGTCCCTTCCCGCTTGGACTATTCCTTCACCTTTGACCCTGTACCCACGATAGCCGATCATGGGTCAAAACAAGGAGGCGACCATGTCCGATTGGAATCTGCCATGGGAAGGTGGCTGCCGTTGCGGGCAGGTGCGTTTTAGGATCAGTCAGCCGCCTCTGCTTTCGATGGCCTGCCATTGCACCGGTTGCCAGCACATGACGGCCAGTGCCTTTTCGCTGAGCGCGGCCATTCCCAGTGACGGGTTCGAGGTGACCCAGGGCGAACCGGTGATTGGTGGCCTGCGCGGTGCTGAATCGCACCACTATTTCTGCCCGCATTGCATGAGCTGGATGTTCACCAAGAACGTCGGCATGGAATGGTTCGTCAACGTGCGCGCGACGCTTCTGGATGATGCGCGCTGGTTCACGCCCTTCATCGAAACCTGGACCAGCGAAGGCCTGCCTTGGGCGAAGACCGGCGCGCCGCACAGCTTTGAAAAGCTGCCTGAAATGCAGGACTTCGAGCTGTTGACGATGGCCTATGCCGAAAAGGGAAGTCGGCCAGGCGGCTGATGGAATGCCACCGAAATTACGCTGATGCGGACGGAAATCCATGGCGGCGTTCGATCGTTGCCGGCCTCCCGTCGAGCCCAAGCCGCGTCAGACGTTTTTCGCGTTCAGCGACCACCTTGCCTCTTGCGATGACGCACAGCCGTTCGGCCCGCAATCGTAGGGCTTCGATGGGATCGCCGGCGTCGAGGATCACGAGACTCGCCACCTTGCCGACGGCAAGACCAAGATGATCGAGGCCCATAATGGCCGCATTGACGTTGGTGACCATGTCGAAGCAGCGGCGCATGTCGTCTGGCGACGACATCTGCGCCACGTGCAATCCCATGAAAGCGACGTCGAGCATGTCCGCCGTGCCAAGCGAATACCAGGGATCGAGCACGCAATCCTGGCCCCAGCCCACGCGAATGCCCATGGCGAGCATCTCCTTTACGCGGGTCAGTCCGCGGCGTTTCGGAAACGTGTCGTGCCGTCCTTGCAGCATGATGTTGATAAGAGGGTTCGGGATCGCTGAAACTCCGGCTTCGGCGATCAGCGGCAGAAGCTTCGAGACGTAATAATTGTCCATTGAATGCATGGACGTCAGATGCGAGCCGGCAACTCTGCCGCCGAGTCCGAGCCGCTGTGTCTCATAGGCGAGCTGCTCGATATGCCGAGACAGAGGGTCGTCGGTCTCGTCGCAGTGCATGTCGACCATCAGGCCGCGCTTCTCGGCGATCTCGCACAGTTCGGTCACTGACCGCGTGCCGTCAATCATACTGCGTTCAAAGTGCGGGATGCCGCCGACCACATCGACGCCGAGGTCAAGCGCGCGGATCGTGTTCAGCTTCGCGGTCGGTGAGCGGTAAAGCCCGTCCTGTGGGAAGGCCACGAGTTGCAGATCGATATAGGGCGCCACCTGCTTTTTCACATCCAGCAGCGCCTCGACGGCCAGCAGACGATCGTCGCACGTGTCGACATGCGTGCGGATGGCGAGCAGGCCCATTGACACGGCCCAGTCGCAATAGCGCAGCGCGCGCTCTTTCACCGCTTCGTGCGTCAGAAGCGGCTTCAGCTCGCCCCAAAGCGCTATGCCTTCCAGCAGCGTGCCGGACGCATTGATGCGCGGGATTCCGTAGGACAACGTCGCATCCATATGAAAATGCGGATCGACAAAGGGGGGCGAGACGAGATTGCCGGCCGCCTCTATCATACGCCCGGCATCCGCGTCGATCTTTGGCTCGATGGCGGCTATCCGGTCGCCCGCGATGCCGATGTCGGCGATTCGGCCGTCGGGCAGTGTGCCGCCCTTGATGAGAATATCGAATGACACGCAGATGCCCTCGGTTGTCAGTGACCGAACCTACCCGCGCGCCACACGCGTTCAATCGGAATCTGCATGCAGTTCCCGCGAAATCGGCGGGCCAATGGCTATGTCGCGAAAGGTCGCCTGAAATCCGGCGCGCTGCGGCGAACAGGCCATGACGCCGATCCGGGCCGGCACGGCGGAAAACGGCGCCAGCCGCGCCATCTGCCAAGGCCCTTCATTGATGGCGTATTGGATACGCACCGCTTCGCCGTGACGGGTGAGGCGAACATGGAGAGCGTCGCTGGCCTTTGCTTCAGGCAGCGGGATCACCGACCAGTCCGACACCTCGCGCGTTACGACGACGCTGAAATGCATCAGCCCGTCCGTAAATTCGATGCCGGTCTTGATCCAGTTGCGGTCGTCGATGCGCAGCATCAGCCCGGCCTGGTCATAGAGATGGCGGTAGTCGCCCGTGACGACCGCCGAGGCGCTGAAATCGCCAGCGACAGGCGTCAGCCAGGCATGGCCGTCGTCGCGCACGAAGCCGTAAAAAGTGTACCGCCAGAAATCGGAGTTCTTTCTGGTGGTCACATCAAGCCGCGAGACATCGCCGTTCCACGCGGGCGGTTCGTTCAGCCAGACAAAAGCCATTGGGGTCATCCTGAAGCCAGCTTCATTGCAATGTTTGGCCCCCTATGTGGACAGCTCCGTCCTGACGCCTTTCGAATCGGACCCATAGCGGGTTCGCCATCCTTGCGCCATCGCACAAGGTAGCGCGCGCATGTTGCGCTGCGGCAGACATCCCCTTAACATCGGTCGGGATGACGCCGCAGGACATCACAAAGCTGATCGTGCGCACCTCGATGAAGGATCGGGCAGCGTTCGACGTGCTTTACCGCCAGACCAGCGCGAAACTCTTCGGCGTGTGCCTGCGTGTCTTGAACGATCGGAGTGAAGCCGAGGAAGCGCTGCAGGAGGTATTCGTCAAGATATGGACGAAGGCTGACCGCTTCGCGGTTTCGGAGCTGAGCCCCATCTCGTGGCTGGTGGCGATTGCGCGCAATCACGCGATCGATCGCATCCGCGCGCGAAAGATGCCGGCGGCGGAGCTTGATGCGGCAAAGGACATAGCCGACGAGCGCCCGACGCCGGAGGCTGTTGCCGTGGCGGGCGGTGAAAACGAACGGATCTACAATTGCCTTGAGGAGCTCGACAAGGACCGCGCGGCGGCCGTCAGGGGCGCTTACCTCAATGGCGAATCCTATGCCGATCTGGCGGCGCGTCACAACGTGCCGCTGAACACGATGCGTACCTGGCTGCGCCGCAGCCTGATGAAACTGAAGGAATGCCTCGAGCGATGACGCTTGTGGACGACAATGGCTCCGGCATAAACGGCGACGACGCGCTCGCCGCCGAATATGTCGTTGGTGTGCTGCCAGCCGATGAGCGGCGGGCCGCGACGGCGCGCATCGAGCGCGATGGCGCCTTTGCGGGCCTTGTCGACGGCTGGGAAGTCTATTTCGCGCCGCTGGCATCCGCTTATGCAGCGGTCGAGCCGCCGGCCTCGGTGAAAGTCGCGATCGACAGGCGGCTGTTTGCCAGCGGCGCAGCCGCGCCGTCATCCGGATCGGTCGACGTGCCCTCGGGCGGCCTGTGGGCAAGTCTGGCCTTCTGGCGCGGCCTGGCGACGGCGGCGCTTGCCGCGCTGGTAATATATGCCGGCACAACCTTGCTCCGCGAACCGGCCGTTCAGCCGCCGGTACAGCAGCTTGTCGCATCTCTGGGGGCGGACGGCAGTGATGTGCGCTTCCTGGCGGTCTATGACCCGTCAAGCGGCGAAGTCGGTCTGGTGCACCTGGCGGGAGAACCGGCCCAAGGCCGGGTCCACGAACTCTGGGTGATTGAGGGACAAAACGCGCCTGTGTCCATGGGTGTCATACCCGCGTCGGCCGGCCGGCTCGCCGTCAATGACGCCAACCGCGCCAGGCTCGCGGCCGGATCGGTCCTCGCCATCAGCCTCGAGCCGACCGGCGGCTCACCCACTGGCCAGCCCACCGGCCCCGTCGTGGCGGCAGGACCGCTCAACAATATCTAGCTTAACCTTTGCGTCGTTGGGATCGACTCGTTGAGACGTGCCTGCTTGCTCGTGATGAGCGGCAATATTCAATAAAATCAATTTGTTGAGCGAGCGCCTGACTTCTCACGCGATACGTCCGTGCGCGAGGAAAGTTTCACGAGCATGCAAAAATTTAGTTCCGGCCCGAAGCGAAACCGTTGAGGCGAAAAGGTCGTGTTTCCTGATGTCTCGCCCTTCGAAAGGGCTCATCATGGGAGAAATGACATGCGCAAATTCTTCGCTTCGCTGACTGCCGGCGCTCTTGCCACGACCATGTTTGCCGGCGTTGCCTTTGCCGAAAATCCGATGGTCGGAGGTGCGGCGATGCCAGCAGACAAGAACATCGTCGAGAATGCCGTCAACTCGAAGGACCACACGACGCTGGTCGCAGCCGTGAAGGCCGCCGGCCTGGTCGAGACATTGCAAGGCGCCGGGCCCTTCACTGTTTTCGCGCCGACCAACGATGCTTTTGCCGCCTTGCCGGCAGGCACGGTCGACACGCTGCTGAAGCCGGAGAACAAGGACAAGCTGACAAAGATCCTGACCTGTCATGTCGTAGCGGCTGAGGCCTTCTCAAAGGACATCATGAAGATGGTCGACGACGACAAGGGCGCTCATCCGGTCAAGACCGTCGGCGGCTGCACCTGGACGGCCAAATACGCCGACGGCAAGGTCATGATTGAGGATGAAAATGGCGGTGTGGCCAATGTCACTATCGCCGATGTCGACCAGTCAAACGGTGTCATCCACGTCATCGACAAGGTGCTCTTACCGAAGATGTAATCATCGCTGCGAGGCCCGAAGATAGGGCATCGTTCGGGCTTCGTCCGGTCCCGCGCCAGCCCACGTCCCGCAGGCGGGCGCGGGTGTCGGGTTAGGATTTTTTTCCGGACGACAGTCTTTGCCCACGGCCGCCCATTTTACACCCGGT
>JBFWUS010000079.1:0-24591 GCA_050247155.1 Rhizobiaceae bacterium | reverse complement strand
AGTGAAACCTCGGCGGACCCCCCTCTGTCCTGCCGGACATCTCCCCCTCACGGGGGGAGATCAGGCGGCCGCAGAGATTTCGCCAATCGTCGAAGCTACCAATCTCCCCCCTTGAGGGGGAGATGTCCGGCAGGACAGAGGGGGGTCGGTTGATAAGAGCCATCAGCTTTTGCTTTTTGCGATAAGAGAAACATCAGGCTTCGGCTCGCCGGCCTTGTAGGTCATCACGAATTTGTCGCTCACCGTATCGCGCGCGGCGTTGAAAAAGCGCGCGCAGCCGTGGATGTGCCGCCAGCGCTCGAAGACAAGCCCTTTCGGGTTCGAGCGGATGAAGAAGAACTTTTCGAAATCGTCGTCCGAAATCTCGGCGATGTTCGGTGAGCGGGCAATATGCGCCTCGCCGGCGTGGCGGAATTCGAGTTCCGGACGCTCTTCCTCGCAATAGGGGCAGCGGATCAACAGCATCGTTCAGTTCTCTTTCTTCGCCTTGGCGTCGAGGCAGAGTTTCGTGCCCATCGCCTCATAAGGCGCCAGGCGTTTGATCAGCGTCTCGAGGTCCTTGAACGGCGCATAGAGCGCGCGATCCTCGAAGGACGCGAACCAAGTCAAAGGATTGGTCGAGACGACGACGGTTCGACGATTGACGATGTCGACCAGATCGTCGGTCGCCGGTTTTTCCGAAAAGAAGACAAAACGCTGGTTGCCCATGTCGACGCAGGACAGATCGCCCCGATGGACGGAGAACGGCCATTCCGTCTGGGCCGTGGCGCGGTCGATCTCGATCTCGGGAAAGAACGATGGGATGTTGGCGGCGGCCGGCAACGATCCTAACAACAAGAGAGCTGCGCCAAGCGGAGCGGCATATACCCCCACCCCTGACCCCTCCCCCCAAGGGGGAGGGGGACACGGAAACGTCGACGCCAAGTCCCCCTCCCCCTCGTGGGTAGAGGTCAGGGGTGGGGATACCAAATTGCCCACGAAGATTGAAAGCGCGCCCATCACAGTTCTGCCGGTCCAATCACCGAGCCGGGCGGCTGGTCGCACAAGCGAAGCGCTACGGTAACCAATGGCGCGACAGCGCCGATGCGCTGCTCGATCGTCTGATTGGGCACAAACAGATCGCGGAACGCCATGTTGGTGAAGACGAGATCAAACGGATTTGTGGTTAGCACCAGGATACGTGGATTGGCGTCAGGTTCGTCGGCCGCCTCTCCAAGATCCTCGACAAAGTAGGTCAGTCGCTGACCCAGACCCCAGACGCAGGCCAGCAGCCCATGATCGACCGAGAATGGCCAGTTCGTTTCATGATCGGCGCGCGCCACCTTCTGAACGCGAACCTCATAGTCGTCCGGCAGATTGAAAAAATCCTTGTCGCCGGCAAGCATCACCGGCACGGCGACAACTATGGCGGCGAGCAGGCTCATTCAGATGGCCACCTTTTTGGTGGCCGTCGCATGATCGCCGGTGTTGGGCGTGCCCGCAGGCTCGATCAACAGCACGTGGGTTTCTTCATCGGCCTTCGGACAATGCTCGACGCCCTTCGGCACGACATACATCTCGCCGGGTCCGAGCACGACATCGCCATCGCGCATCTGGATGGTGAGCCTGCCTTTGAGCACGAGAAAGAAGTCGTCCGTGTCCGGATGCGAATGCCAGACGAACTCACCCTTCACTTTTGCCAGGTAGACATCGTTGCCGTTGTAGTCGGCAACGATCTTCGGCGAAAAGTAGTCCGAAAAAGTCGACAGTTTCTGTTCGAGGTTGACCACCTTCGTCATCGCAGCCCTCAATGCGCCACTGCCGCCGCAGCGGCTTCATCGATCAGCCGGCCGGTGCGAAAACGCTCCAGCGTGAACGGCGCGTTGATCGGGTGCGGCTCGTCGCGCGCAACGGTGTGGGCAAAGACATGCGCCGACCCCGGCGTCGCCTTGAAGCCGCCCGTACCCCACCCGCAATTGACATAAAGCCCCTTCACCGGGGTCTTCGCCAGGATCGGCGAACGGTCGGGCGTCACATCGACGATGCCGCCCCAGGAGCGCAGCATCTTCATGCGCGAGAAGATCGGGAACATCTCGCAGATGGCGTCGAGCGTGTGGTTCAGAATATGCAGGCCGCCGGTCTGCGAATAGGAGGTGTACTGGTCGGTACCGGCGCCGATGACCAGTTCGCCCTTGTCCGACTGCGAGATATAGGCGTGCACCGTGTTGGACATCACCACGCAAGGAAAAATTGGCTTGACCGGCTCCGACACCAGCGCCTGCAGCGGATAGCTCTCCAGCGGCATGCGTACGCCGGCCATCTGCATGATGACGGAGGAGTGGCCGGCCGCGACGACGCCGACCTTCTTAGCGCCAATAAAACCCTTGGTCGTCTCGACGCCGAGCACATGACCTTCCGGCGCGCGCTTGATGCCGGTGACCTCGCAGTTCTGGATGATGTCGACACCGCGATCGTTGGCGCCGCGCGCATACCCCCAGGCCACCGCGTCATGGCGCGCCGTGCCGCCGCGCCGCTGCAGGGTCGCGCCGACAACCGGATAGCGCGCATTGCGCAAAATGTTCAGCGGCGGGCAGAATGCCTTCGCCTGTTCCGGCGTCAGCCATTCATTGTCAACGCCGTTCAGCCGGTTGGCATGGATATGCCGCTTCAGCACCTGGATGTCGTGCACATTGTGCGCCAGCATCATGACGCCGCGCGGCGAATACATGACGTTGTAGTTCAGCTCCTGGCTGAGATTGTCCCACAGCTTCAGCGCGTGGTTATAGATGCCGGCAGATTCGTCGTAGAGATAATTGGAGCGGATGATGGTGGTGTTGCGGCCGGTATTGCCGCCGCCGAGCCAGCCTTTTTCGACCACGGCGACATTGGTGATGCCATGCTCCTTGGCGAGGTAATAGGCAGTGCCGAGCCCATGCCCGCCGGCCCCGACGATGACGACGTCATATTCCTTCTTGGGTTCAGGCGAGCGCCACTGCTCCTCCCATCCTTTGTGGCCGCGCAACGCCTCGCGGGCGATGGCGAAAACGGAATATTTGCGCATGCTTCTTGGACCTCGGTCTGGCCGACGAGCAGTACCACTACAGAAAGCGCCATGTCACCCTTGCGCTGTTTGCGACATGGGCTTGGCGGTTTGGACGCTATCCCGTCAAGGCTGTGGGTTTCCAGTGTAAGGTGGTCGCAGGTCCGAAGGCTGGATGCTACATCCACCCCACCATGAAAGTCGAAATCGATATGGGAGCGACGGGTACGGCCAGGCCCGCCATGCTCGACCTTGAGGAGTTGCTCGCCACGCGCCTGTTGGTGCAGGGCAATTCCGGCTCGGGCAAATCGCACCTCTTGCGCCGCCTGCTGGAGCAGAGCGCGCCCTGGGTGCAGCAATGCGTCATCGATCCCGAAGGCGATTTCGTCACGCTGGCTGACAAGTTCGGTCACGTCGTGGTGGACGCCGAACGCAGTGAAGCGGAGTTGACCCGCATCGCCGGCCGTATCCGCGAGCACCGCGTTTCGGTCGTGCTGAATCTGGAAGGGCTGGACGTCGAGCAGCAGATGCGCGCCGCGGCGGCCTTTCTGGGCGGCATGTTCGACGCTGACCGCGACCATTGGTATCCGGTGCTGGTGGTTGTCGACGAGGCGCAGTTGTTTGCGCCGGCCGCCGCCGGCGAGGTGTCGGACGAAGCGCGAAAGGTCTCGCTCGGCGCGATGACAAATCTGATGTGCCGTGGCCGCAAGCGCGGCCTGGCCGGCGTCATCGCGACGCAGCGCCTCGCAAAATTGGCCAAAAATGTCGCGGCCGAAGCCTCGAACTTCCTGATGGGCCGCACGTTTCTCGACATCGACATGGCGCGCGCCGCCGATCTGCTGGGCATGGAGCGCCGGCAGGCGGAGATGTTCCGAGACCTGGCGCGCGGCCATTTCGTGGCGCTGGGGCCGGCAATGGCGCGGCGGCCGCTGCCGATCGTCATCGGCGCGGTCGAAACCTCGGCCCGCTCAACCAGTCCGAAGCTGACGCCGCTGCCTGACACGCCCGGCGATGCACGGGACTTGATCTTTACGCCAAGCGCTGATGAAGCGCGGCGGCCAGCGCGGCAGGCGCCACCGTCGCCCGTGCCGACGGACGATCTGCTCTTGCAGGTCTCGAAACCGAAATTGCAGCCTGCCCCACCGGCCGAGCCAATGTTCGCCGTCATCGACGAGGCGGAGCGCGAGACAGGCATCGGGCTCGTCCTGCGCGAAATCCTGGACGATCCCGACGCAGGTTTCCGCTCCGACGCGGTGCTTTATCAGGATTTTCTCGTGCGCTGCCGTATCCGCCGCGTGCCCGGAGAACCGCTCAACCTGCCGGCCTTCCGCCGCCGCTTCGCCGTAGCGCGGGCGGGCGTCGATGGCAAAAGCGAGGCCGGCGAAAACTGGGCCACCGCGCTCGGCCTCTCGGAAGGCTTGCCCGACGATTTGCAAGGCGTCTTTTTGGTGCTCGCCAAGGCGGCGCTGGACAAGGCGCCCTGCCCTTCGGACGCGGCGCTTGCCCGCGCCTATGGCAGCCATTCGCCGCGACGCGCGCGACGCTTGCTGGAGTATTTCGAAGAGCGTGGACTGTTGGTCGTGCGCACCGATCTACGTGGCCGCCGGGCGCTGGCCTTCCCGGACCTCGGCGCGGAAACCGCGCCCGCCGATCCAAACGCGTCCGACATAGTCCAGCAGCAGGCTGCAGCGGAGTAGCGGTCAGCGCCGGCTGGCGACGACCGGTTCAGCTTCCGCCGGCGGCAGAATTTTCAGCAGGCCGGCATCCACCCGCGCACGCAGATGACGGTCGACGGCCTGCCGGTCAGAGCAGGCGTGGAAACGGCCTTCGCATCTGTCACGCAGATCAATTAGATCGCGCATTGTCGGCGACATCGGCAGGCCAGCCGCTTCGAGGAAGCTGGCGCCAACGAAGCCGATGTCGAGCGGCATAGCGCTCGGGAAATCGCCCGGCATCGTGTAGTTGAAGGCGGTTGTGGTAAAATAGGTCCGGTAGGCAAGCGAGTTCGGCTTGCTCATCGCATCGACGCCCGCGATCTCGTCGACGAATCGCTTGGTCACAAAGGCCTGGTGGTCGCCGAATTCGAACACAACGGAACCCCGTGCCGTCGGCTCCGCCTTGCGGCGATCGAGAAAAGTCTGGAAGTCGCCGCGCGCGATAGCAATGCGACGAAGATATTCCGCCACACCCGGATCGGCCGCGAAAGGCTCGCCATCGGCCGTCAATTGAGGCTCCATCCTGTCCTCGTAAGGCGAGTGCGGAAACATCGTCTGGATTTCAAGGAACAACGGTCGGCCATCAGTCGCCCGGTGCTGTGCGATAAACTTTTCCGCGGCGCGGTAATAAAAATCGTCGCGCAAATGATAGTTCGGCGCCTCGATATCATCGATATCGAGCACCGTTTCGAAGCCGATCGACTTCAGGAACGGCCCCTCATTCACGAAGGTATAATCGAGCGGCAGCAGCGCTGCCGTGCGATAACCGCATTTGGACAGAATTTCTGGCAGCGAATCGCCAATCCTGTCTTGCAGCGTTAGCGTGAGATAGGGGCTCCGCCACCCAAAGTCCGTCGCCGAAAGGCCGACAAACAGGGAGAGGTTGGTAATCCACGTGCCGCCGCCAAAGGTCTCGACCGACATCGGGCTTGGCTTGCCCGCATCCGGCGCAAAGCGTTGCATGAAATCGGCGGTATCCTTCACCTGCGGAAAAATAGCCGGGTCCGTGACGCTTTCGCTCAGCACGAAAAAAATGTCTGGCCAACCCTTTCCGTCGCCGCAGTCGACGCCGGTCCGCATCGGCTGCTGGGCAGGTAGTTGCGCAAGGCGGCGCTCCAATTCATTGGGCAGGAAAAGATTGCCGATATCGAGCAGTGAGACAAACGACGCTGTCAGGTGGCGCCCCTGCATGTAATAGAAGAAACGGTTCTTTGACGCATCGGCCGGAAAGGTCAGGAACGGCGACGCGCCGAGCACCGCGGCCAGCCCGGCCCGCCAGGCAAAAGACCAATTCGAACGCCGGTCATAACGGTAAGCCGCTATGCCGATGGCAACCGCCGCGAGCAATGCGAACCCCACCGGGACCAGCAGATACAAATAGGACTGGTAGAGAAAGCGGTAAGTCTCCGGGTCGCCGGCGAAAAACACGGCATCGTAGAAGTGAAGGGAAAAACCCTTCATCTTGTATTTGATCGCTGAAATGGCCGTGAAAAGCGCGACGATCAGCCAGCCGGCATAGATCGAAAAGGCCGCCCGCGCCGTCGCAAGAAACAATAATCCCGCCATGACCGCGGCGATCGACAGGGCGAAAGGCACGGTGCTCCAGACATTCTCGGCTTCAACCGCAAAGAGAATGCCCGCCGTGCAGATGAGAAGCAAAGTTATCGGGTGGCGGGCAATCCGCCAGCCCTTGCCAATCAATTTGCGCATGATCGCAAGCCCCAACTCCATTGCCGATCATGGAGTGTCCGTTAGCCGGCGCAACTGAAACGTACGCTTAACCTTAATCGGAAAGGTGGGCAAAGGCGGTCGCACAGCAACCGGTGGCTTTGGAACCGACCATGTAGAGGACGGTCATGCGTGGTATCGACAGACCGGCCTACTTGGACCGTGCAAGCCGTTTGCTGATCGGTTCGAACTCCACGGTCGGGCTGCGCTTCACTGGATCTGGCGCACCCTTGTCGATGGCATCCCAGTATTTCCAGTTCACCTTGCCGCTGCCGAGTTCGTAGTCCATGCCGTCCCAGCTATCCTCGCGGAAACTGTAGAAGGCCCAGTGCGCATTGAGCCCATCGAGCTCGGACAGCACATCCTCAAGGTAGAGCTTGCAAAAGGCCATGCGGCGCATACAGCCGAACTCTCCGGCAACCACGCGGTTTGAGGGGATGTCCTTTGCCGCCGCCCAGTCGAATGGCTGTTTGACATAGGCTGCCACGCGATCCGCAGCCCAAGGTTCGCTCCCGCCAGCATAAGGAACGACCCCCGGATACTGAAAAGGCTTCTCTCGCTTGAAATTCGGCGGGCCGATGGCGGCGTACGGTTCATACATATGAAAAGCGTAGAGCACGCGATTATCGCTCAGCGCATGCGGCCAATAGGAAAAGCTGTCGGCGGCGGCATACCAGCCGGCGTCCACCATGATCGGCGTCAGCGGATCGACCTTGCGGATGGCGGCGGTGACGGTTTCGTAGAAGGCAGGCAGGTCCGCCGCGGTACCTTTGCGCCCTGCATACCAGGCCTCCATCACAGCCGGCCCGGCGTGCTCGGCAAGGCCGTTTTCCTTCTCCGGCGCGGGTTCGTTCACGATGTTGTAGGCGGCGACCGCCGGATGGCCCTTCAATTCCTGGGCAACATCGCGCCAGAAGGATGCAGCCTGCGCCCAATAGGCTTTGTCTTTCCAAAGCCGACCGTCGAATTTGCCGCCATTGTTCTGCGCCCATCGCATGCCTGGCAAGGACAGCGGCGCGATGACAACCTTCAGTCCCGCTTTTTTGGCGCGATCAAGCACCGCTCTGAGCATCGCGAGGTCCCGCGTCTTCAGGCCTTCATAGCGGTCAGCATTCCCCAACAGAAAATCCCGGTCTTCAGCCTCCCATTTGTCATAGGACAGCCGCACCCAGGTCGCTCCATACCCGCGCAGCGCATCGAAATAGGGCTGATCGGGCGGCAGGCGGTTAAAACTGTTGCCGCCGTGCTGCGGACTATCCCAGAAGCTGATGAGATCGGCCGCCGTTGCTTGCCCAGCCATAAACTGTGCAGCCAGAGCCAGTGCGAGATGTTTGCGCAATGATCACCTTTCAGGACGTGAGTTGATCGCTACATCGACAGCGATCCGTCCGAAAATGGGTTAGGATTTCGCATTCCTTGTGCATACAGCCAACGCAGCGGATAGCGGTGGACATGCCAGGTCGATTCTGCTATCAGCCGACGAAATTCGCGCTGGGAGCCCAACGCGGGGGCGGGGTTTATTGTTCTCGCCCGATTGAGATTCGAACCCGAAAGACAGGATTGCCAGTGCAGGTACTCGTCCGCGACAACAATGTTGACCAGGCGCTCCGCGCCCTCAAGAAGAAAATGCAGCGTGAAGGCATCTTCCGTGAAATGAAGATGCGCGGACATTACGAGAAGCCTTCCGAGAAGCGCGCCCGTGAAAAGGCCGAGGCCGTTCGCCGCGCCCGCAAGCTGGCGCGCAAGCGCGCCCAGCGCGAAGGCCTGCTGCCCGGCGCAGCGCCGCGTCCGGCTCCTGGCGCTGGTGCGCCGCGTCCGGCCCGCTGAAGCGTCACCTTTTCGTCCCTTTCGGGCGGTAATGCGTAAGGCGGGGCGAGGCTCCGCCTTTTTTGCCATGTGGCGATGAGAGAGGTTGCGTGGCGCGTGGACGCCGCGATGCTGGTCTGAGGGTGCCGGCAGATTCTAAGGGGACTGGTTGAATGAAGGCTGATCGACGCGAGCGCGGTTTCTTCTCGCGATACGTCCCTGTCACGGCCGCCCTGCTTGCGGCCCTCGCTGTTTCCGCCTGCTCCACCACCGGCGGCCCGGTCGGCGAATTGAGCACGGTCGATACAGCTCAGGGCTCCAGCGAAAACATCTCCTCGTTGTCGTCGGTTGTCGATCGCAACCCGCGTGATCCCGATGCCTACAATGTGCGCGGTTCGGCCTATGGCCGCGGCGGGCGCTATCGCGAGGCGCTGAACGACTTCAACATGGCGATCCAGTTGAAGCCCGATTTTTACCAGGCTTACTCAAACCGCGCGCTGATCCAGCGTTACCTCGGCAACCAGCAGGCGGCGCTGGCAGACTACAATCAGGCCATCCAGCTCAACGCCAGCTATGATGCCGCCTATATCGGCCGTGGCAATCTCTACCGGAAGGCCGGTCGCACGCAGGACGCCTTCAAGGATTTCCAGAAGGCGATCCAGCTCGATACGACCGACCCGCGCGCCTATCACAATCGCGGGCTGATCTACCAAAGCCAGGGCCAGCACAATTTCGCCATCGAGGATTTCTCGACCGCAATCTCGCTGTCGAGCGATTCGCCAGAGCCCTATAACGGCCGCGCGCTGTCCTATGTCGCGACTGGCGATCTGGATAACGCCTTTGCCGACATCAACGTAGCCATCAAGCTGAACCCGAAGCTCGCGGAAAGCTGGGCCAACCAGGCGCTCGTCTACGAAAAGAAGGGCGAAATGGCCAAGGCCGCCAAGTCCTACAAGGAAGCCAAGCGGCTCGACCCCAACTACAAGCCAGCCATCGATGGCCTGGCGCGGACCGGCGGCGCGGCCTGACATCTTAGCGGCAAGGGAGCCATATCGTGCGCTGCCTTGTTATCCACGTTCATCCGCTTCCGAAAAGCCTGACGCGGCATTTTTGCGATGCCGCGCTGAAGGCGCTGGCCGAGCGCGGGCACGCGGTTACGTTTCTCGATCTCTATCAAGCGGGTTTTGACCCTCGCCTTCGGGAAGACGAGCGCGAGACGCACTACGCGCCAAAACCCGATATCAGCCATGTCGAGCATGAGGTCGCGCAATTGCGCGACGCTGAAATGATCGTGCTTGTCTTTCCGACCTGGTGGTTTGGCCTGCCGGCCATGCTCAAGGGTTGGATCGACCGGGTCTTCACGCCGACCGTGGCCTTTGAGCAGACGCCGGATTTCGGTCCGCTAAAACCCCTGCTGACCGGCCTGCGCCACGTGGTGGCAATCACCACGCTCGGTTCGCCCTGGTGGATCGACTGGCTGATCCTCTGGCGGCCCGTCCGGCGGCAACTCAAATGGGCCGTATTCAAGACATGCGCGCCAGCCGCAAGTTTTGAGATTTTGTCCTTCTATGGCGCGGACAACCCTCAAGCAGAGCGTGTCGACGCCTTCGCGCGCAAGATTGCAGTGCGTTTGGGCCGCATCTGACTGCAACAGGCTGTAACAGACAGTCATGGCCGCATGGGAACCTTCTTCGGCAGGCGCGCATTTTTAATGCGATCAGGCCCCCAAGCTGATTGAAGGAGAGTACCATGAAGACGATTTTGGCAACGCTGGCTGCCGCTGCGGCCCTCTCGGCGCTTCCGATGACGACGGCTCAAGCGCGCGGCGTGGAAATTGGCTGGCTCGACTGCGTAATCCAGAAGGACGGACGCATCCTGTCGATCGTGACCAATCACGAGGTCCAGTGCCGCTACACGCCGAAGGGCGCCGGCACGTCGACCGAAGGCTATGTCGGCACGATCGAAAAGTTCGGCCTGGATGTCGGCGGGACCGGCTACAAGATCATGCAGTGGCGTGTGCTGGCCGTCGGCAGCAACGCCTACGAGCCGGGTTCGCTTTCCGGCCGCTATCTTGGCGTCAGCGCCGAAGCGACGGTCGCCATGGGTGTCGGCGCCAATGTTCTGGGCGGCGGCCCAAGCGATAGCTTCCTGCTGCAGCCGGTGAGCGTGCAGGAGCAGGCGGGCCTTAACGCGGCTGCCGGCGTGACGCGCTTCACACTGGCGTCGAACTGATTTCTCGGACACACTCTCGGTATGATGTCGACGCCGGCCTCTGGCCGGCGTCGGTCGTTTGGTTGACCACGGGGAGGGACGACAGATGAAGAAACGGCTCTTTGCAGCGCTCTTGGCCGTCTGCGTCGCGGCTCCGACCGCCGCCCAGGACGCCGGCATAGAGTTCGGTGTACTGGATTGCGCGATCGATGGCGGCACCGGCTTCGTCTTCGGTTCGACCAAGGATCTGCGCTGTACCTTTACCCCTGCTGACCAGAACTTCGAACCGGAAAGCTACTTTGGCGTCGTCTCCAAATACGGTCTCGACATCGGCTCCACCAAAGAGACTTTGATGCGGTGGCGCGTGCTCGGCGCCAGTGCGAATATCTATGCGCCAGGCGCTTTGGCCGGCGACTATATCGGCGCAAGCGCGGAAGTGACCGCAGGCGTTGGAGCCGGCGCCAACCTGCTGATCGGCGGCGCGGGACCCACCTTCACGCTTCAGCCGGTCAGCCTGCAGACGCAGACGGGCCTGAACCTCGCGCTCGGTGTCAGCCAGTTCCAACTCCGCAGCGTAGAGCAATAGCGGCGCTTGACCTCAACCGTGGTCGAGGTCCTATCGGTGATTTCGCGGCGCGACTCGACGTCGGCTAGAGCGAGATGAGTTTAGGTTGAATCATTCTGTTTGCCGTTTGGCGAGGCGATCCGGCAGGAGGGTTGCGAAGGTCGATGTGGTTCATCGGCCGAGCAAGCCGACGAACCGGGCGTCCGCCAAACGCAAACCCGAAGGGCCGGGCTGGTTTGGGCCAATTCCTTCGGCCTCCGTCTCGGGCGGACAACCAGTCCGACCTTCGACGAAGTCCTCGATCTTGTCCCAAACCATCACCGGCAGAATGGTTCAACCTAATCTCATCTCGCTCTAGTGTGAACCGATGGAGCCATCCGTGACCGACATTTCCGCCGAGCGAACCGATTGGCGCGCCTTGTGGGCTAGCGGTGATCTCGCCCGCTTCTGCTTCGTGTCCCTTGGCATCCTGCTGCACGCCACCAACGAAACCATGGTGGCCACCATCATGCCGGCCATGGTGCGCGATCTCTCAGGCGTCGAACTGGTGGGCTGGTCGCTGGCGATCTACGAGCTTGGCGCGATCGTCGCCGGAGCAGCGGCGGGACGGCTGGTGTCCTACGTGCCGCTGCGCACCAATATGGCAGGCGCGGCGCTCGTCTTTGCGCTGGGCGCGGCGATCTGCGCCGCCGCGCCAAACATGCCCGCCTTCCTCGCCGGCCGGCTCATGGAAGGACTTGGCGGCGGCGCGCTGGTGTCCCTCGCCTTCGTCTCGGTCGAGCGGCTTTTCCCGCCGAAGATATGGCCGCAGCTCTTCGGCATCATGTCGGTGGTCTGGGGCGTCGCCGCGTTTGGCGGGCCGCTGGTCGGCGCGATCGTCAGCGAAAGCCTGAACTGGCGCTGGGCCTTTGGCATCTTCACGGGGGCCGGCATCGCCATGGCGCTGACGACCTTCCTTATGCTGACCTCGCCGCAAGCAACGACTCGGGTTCGCCCAACGGAGAAGCTGCCGCCCTTCCCGATCAAGGTCCTGCTGGTGCTCGGCCTGTCCGTGATGGCTGTCGCCAGCGCCGGCGTCAATGTCGCGCCGCTGCGCTCCAGCCTGCTGCTCGCCGTCGGCATTGCCGGACTGGTCTTTTTCTTCCGGCTGGATTCCCGCAACCGGGCGGCGCACCTGTTCCCCGACCGGCTGTTCGACTGGTCGACGCCGATGGGCGGCGGCATGGTCATGGTGTCGGCGCTCTCGCTGGCAACCTGTTCGCTCGCCGTCTACGGCCCGCTGCTGCTGACGACACTGCACGGCTTTTCCGTGCTCACCTCGGGGTGGATCATCGCGACGGAATCCATCGCCTGGTCGGCCACCGCCATTCTTGTCGCCGGCGCATCGCCGCGGCGCGAGCCCACCCTGATCCTGCTTGGCGCGGTCATGATCGCGGCCGGCGTCGCCGGCTTCGCCTACGCCGTGCCGAACGGCTCGCTGTGGTCGCTGTTCATCTGCGCCGGACTGCAAGGCGGCGGCTTCGGCCTCGCCTGGCCATTCGTCACCCGGGTCATCGTGGCCGCAGCGCCGGAAGGCCAGAGCACTATCGCCTCGTCGGCCGTGCCGACGATGCAGCGCATCGGCTATGCGACCGGCTCGGCGCTGACCGGCATCGTGGCCAACGTCGGCGGCTTCAGCCAAGGCCTGTCGCGCCAGGCCGCTGAATCTGTCGCAGTCTGGGTGTTCCTGGCGTTTGTTCCGTTGGCGCTGGTGGGCGTCATGGCGGCGGCGCGGATATCGCAACGGCATCCGCGCTGATACCCGGCCGCAATAGATGCGCGACGGAGTTCGCATAGTAGCGTAGCAGAAGGCGCTCCCGCCGGCTGGCGCGATAGCGACCGAGTGCGTCAGCTTCGATCATATGCCGCAGTGACAACAGGCCGAGGCCCTCCGCAACGGCGACCTCCCTTTCATCCTCCGGCATATCGACATGGCCTCCGGCCGCCTCGATCTGGCGCATGAGCGCAAGTACCGTGGATTTGAGCTCAGGCTCGCTAACCCAATCGTCGCCATGCTGCAGCAAGGCGTGGGAGATGACAGCCACGGGCATTGCCGGCACGATCTTACCGACGGCCGTCATCAGATCGCCTGCCAGCAATTCGACAGACGCAAAAAGCTTGTCCTTGTCGAGTTTACGGAAACTGATGCCGTGTTCCCGCTCCCACGACGCCAGCGAGACAGGCTCGCCAAAACTGACGCTGGCGGCGCCAAAACGGCGCAGCCGCCCCCTGATCCGCAGCCATATCATGTGGTTGAGAAAGCCGATGAAAGATAGCGGCCCGACGCGGAAATCGCGCCCGGTCGCCGCGTGCTCGGCCTTGGCGGTGAGGATGCGGTCTTCCAGCACGCGATCGTAATTCAGGCCGACCGGCACGAAGACGATATCGCGCTTGGACGTATCGAAATCGCCGACCATATAGCCGAGCAGGCCAAGCCTCGGCTTGTTGAGCAGGCCGTCGCGCGTCAGGCCGCCTTCGGGAAAGAAGGCCTGGGTCACGCCTTCACGCGTCGCCATCGCGACGTAGCGCGAGAGCACCTTGCGGTAGAGTTCATTGTCGGAATTGCGCCGGATGAAATAGGCGCCCATGGAGCGAATAACGCTTTCCAGGAGCCAGACGCGCGCCCATTCGCCGACCGCATAAGACAGCGACGCGCGGTGCGACGCCATATAGGTCACCAGCACATAATCCATGTTGGACCGGTGGTTGATGACGAACACCACCGTCGCGTCCGGGTCGATGGCCCTGAGCGCCCGGTCCTCGGCATGCCCCAGCCGTACATTGTAGATAAGTTCCGACAGCCATTTAGCGGCGCGCGTGCCGAAGCCGAAATAAGTGAACAGCGACAGCGACGGCACGATCTCGCGTGCGTAGGCTTCAGCGCGGCGCAGCACGACCGAGCGGGGTGTATCGGTCGCCCGCGCCTCGGCCTCGATCGCCTCCAGCACTTTCGGGTCGAACATAAGGCGATCGACCTGCGCTTGGCGTTCGGTCAGGCGAAAAGGCTGGATGCGGGTGTCGAGCTTCTGGTTGAGTTCGTCGATGGCAAGGTTCAGCCGCCGCCGCACAAACCATCGCACCGACGGCCTGAAGATGCGGTCGAATAGGCCGACGAGCGCGAAGATGACGAGAAGGACGGCCAGCCAGAACGGCAGGGAGACGGGAGTTGTCATGCAGTCGTTGCCCCTCCCCATGCCGCCGATTCAAGCGCAAGCATGGCCATTGACGCTCGGATTGCAATCCCGCCAAACCGAGGAACGGTCAAAGGTTTGGACGCAGCGAGGGCGAGGTCGATTGAAGCCCGGCGGCTAACGGCCAAACCTGCGGCCGTCCACGCATTTGGTAACAAGGCAATCGTCCGTATCGGCGGACGTTATCCGTTCGGTTGCGGTAAGGGACCCTGACGCGCAGAGCGATCCATCCTTGACATACCGGTCATAGAGCGTGACGCCCGACTTTCCTGTTCGAAACAGGATGGCGACGCCGTCGCGATCCAATGCTTCCCTCACCTCGGCGCAGGTCATGCCCTGAACCATGTAGCGAACGATCGCCGATGCGTCGAAGGAGACCAGCGCGAAAAAAGCCGCCAAGGCCAATCTGGTCATCCGTGCAATCCCCCCACGTCTACGAACCGCAGCAAAGCATCGGCGCGTAGACACGGCAAGCCCGGTGGCGGCGTCAATCCTACTCTTCGCGCGGCATCACGGTCGGCAGCGGGATCTTGCGTTCGCCCCTGCGTTTCCTCAACCGGAATTTGCTCTGATATTCACAGAGATCACGAGTTTGGCGTGCCGGGTCTAGAGCGATATGAGATTAGGTTGAACCATTCTGCCGGTGATGGTTTGAGACAAGATCGAGGACTTCGTCGAAGGTCGGACTGGTTGTCCGCCCGAGACGGAGGCCGAAGGAATTGGCCCAAACCAGCCCGGCCCTTCGGGTTTGTGTTTGGCGGACGCCCGGTTCGTCGGCTTGCTCGGCCGATGAACCACATCGACCTTCGCAACCCTCCTGCCGGATCGCTTCGCCAAACGACAAACAGAATGATTCATCCTAAACTCATCTCGCTCTAGTCGCCGCCACAATAAGAACATAAATAGAACATTCGATCGATGAGCCGACGATTCGGCTCACCGACAAGGGTTTGTCACATGGCAAGAAATACAGGCGACGACTATCGCAAGGGATCAGTGACCGGGCGCACTCAGTTTCAGCACCCCGACGGGCATTGGATCAAACGCGACGAGCGCACCGGACAGATCATGGATCACAAGAAGACAGACGGTCCCTACAAGGGCGTGGCCAAGGAGCCAGATGGGCGGGACACGCCAAACGCGTAGCACCCCACCCCGCGTCTTCGGCACGACCCTCCCCCTCAAGGGGAGGGTAAGCAGCGATTAATGATCCATAGCCTTGACGATTTCTTCGGTCATCTTCTTGGCGTCGCCGAGCAGCATCATGGTGCCGTCCTTGTAGAACAGCGTGTTGTCGATGCCGGCATAACCTGAACCCAGCGAGCGCTTGACGAACAGGCAGGTGCGCGCCTTGTCGACGTCGAGGATCGGCATGCCGTAGATCGGCGAGGCCTTGTCGTCGCGCGCCGACGGGTTGGTGACGTCGTTGGCGCCGATGACATAGGCGACGTCGGCCTGCGCGAACTCGGAGTTGATGTCCTCCAGCTCGAACACCTCGTCGTAGGGCACATTGGCTTCGGCCAAGAGCACGTTCATGTGGCCGGGCATGCGGCCCGCCACGGGGTGGATCGCGTATTTCACCTCGACGCCCTTCGACTTCAGCTTGTCGGCGAGCTCACGCAGCGCGTGCTGGGCCTGCGCCACCGCCATGCCGTAGCCTGGCACGATGATGACTTTCTGCGCATTGGCCATCAGGTAGGCCGCGTCGTCGGCCGCGCCGGTCTTGACCGTGCGCTGGATGCCGTCATCGCCGCCCGCCGCAGCCGTCTCGCCGCCGAAGCCGCCGAGAATGACCGAGATGAACGAGCGGTTCATGCCCTTGCACATGATGTAGGACAGGATGGCGCCCGACGAGCCGACTAGCGCGCCGGTGATGATCAGCGCCATGTTTTGCAGGGTAAAGCCAAGTGCAGCCGCCGCCCAGCCCGAATAGGAGTTGAGCATGGACACGACCACCGGCATGTCCGCGCCGCCGATCGGGATGATCAAGAGGACGCCGAGCGCCAGCGACACCAGGACGATCAGCCAGAAGATCAGCTTCGCTTCCGTCGTGACCAGCAGGAAGATCAGCACGACAAGGGCGATGCCCAGCGCGATGTTCACCAGATGCCGCGCCGGCAGCATGATCGGCTTGCCGGACATGCGGCCGTCGAGCTTCAGGAAGGCGATGACCGAGCCGGTGAAGGTGATCGCGCCGATGGCCACGCCCAGCGCCATTTCAATGAGCGCCTGGCTGTGGATGTCGCCTTCGGTGCCGATGCCGAAGCTGGTCGGCGCATAGATGGCGGCCGCCGCAACCATGACGGCGGCCATGCCGACCAGCGAGTGGAAGGCGGCAACGAGCTGCGGCATCGACGTCATGGCGATACGCCGGGCGGTGACCGCGCCGATGCCGCCGCCGATGAGAAGGCCGAGGATGATGAGCGCGAAACCAGTCGCCGACGGCGTGGCCAGCGCCAGCGTGGTCAGGATGGCTATCGCCATGCCGATCATGCCGTAGATGTTGCCCTGCCGGCTGGTGGTCGGGTGCGACAGGCCGCGCAGCGCCAGGATGAACAGGATGCCGGAGACGAGGTAGAGGAAGGAAGCGAAGTTCGCGTTCACGTCACTTGTCCTTCTTCTTGTACATGGCGAGCATGCGCTGGGTGACCAGGAAGCCGCCGAAAATATTCACCGAGGCAAGGATCAGCGCGATAAAGCCGAAACCGGTGGCCAGCCCCGAGGCCGAGATGCCGACGGCTAGCAGCGCGCCGACCACGATGACCGACGAAATCGCGTTGGTGACCGCCATCAGCGGCGTGTGCAGCGCCGGCGTCACCGACCAGACGACGTAGTAGCCGACGAAGATCGCCAGCAGGAAGATGGCGAACTGGAACACGAACGGATCGATCGCGCCGCCCGACACGGCATGCGCGGCATCGCCGGCAGCATTCACCACATCCGGCGAATGGATCGTGTTGCTCAATGCGATCCGAACATCGTCGAGCTTGTCCAGAAGGTCTTGAAGCTGGGACTTGTCCATCATGCTTTCCCCTTCTTGGCGGCCGGCTCGACATGTTTGGCCGGGCTCTTGGCGGCTGGCTTGCCAGCGCCCGTTTTCGTCACCGTCTTGGCCTCGATGGTCGACGGTTCGACATGTTTGGCCGGCGCATCGGCAGCCACGTTGGCGAAATTCGGATGCACGACCTTGCCGCCGTCGGTCAGCATGGTGGCTTTCACCAGTTCATCCTCGCGATTGAGCGCCAGCGACTTCGACGCCTTGTCGACCATGGTTTCGAGGAAGGCAAAAAGGTTCTTGGCGTAGAGCAGCGAGGCGGACGCCGCGACACGGCCGGGCACATTGAGGTGGCCGACGATCTTCACGCCATTGTCGGTGGTCACGACCTTGCCGGGCACGGCGCCTTCGACATTGCCGCCGCGCTCGACGGCGAGGTCGACCAGCACGGAGCCGGGTTTCATCGAGGCGACCATCGCCGCCGACACCAGCTTGGGCGCGGGCCGGCCGGGGATCAGCGCGGTGGTGATGACGATGTCCTGCTTGGCGATATGCTCGGCGGTGAGCGCCGCCTGCTTGGCCTGGTATTCCCTGGACATTTCCTTGGCGTAGCCGCCGGCAGTCTCGGCCTGCTTGAATTCCTCGTCCTCGACGGCGATGAACTTCGCGCCGAGCGAGGCGACCTGCTCTTTCACGGCCGGACGAACGTCTGTCGCGGTCACGACCGCACCGAGACGGCGAGCGGTGGCGATCGCCTGCAGGCCGGCAACGCCGACGCCCATGATGAAGATCTTCGCCGCCGGCACAGTACCGGCCGCCGTCATCATCATCGGCAAAGCGCGGTCATATTCAGCCGCGCCGTCGATGACGGCCTGATAACCCGCGAGATTGGCTTGGCTTGACAGGATATCCATCGACTGGGCGCGCGTGATGCGCGGCATGAATTCCATGGCAAGCGCGGTAACGCCGGCCTTGGCCATTGCCGCCAGAGCCGCATCGTTGCCGTAGGGGTCCATCGCCGCCAAAACCACGGCGCCGAATTTGTAGCCTTTCAGCTCGGCGTCGGTGGGCCGCCGAACCTTCAGCACCACATCGGCCTTGGCCGCGTCGGATGTCTTGCCGATCGCAGCACCCACGGCGGCGAAGTCGGCATCGACGATACGCGAGGCCAGGCCCGCGCCACTTTCGACCACAACGTCGAAGCCGAGGCCCTTCAGCCGCTTCACCGTCTCGGGCGAAGCCGCCACGCGACCCTCGTTCGGATCGATTTCTCTGGGTACGAATACTGTCTGCCCCACCGTCTCTATCCCTCCGGTTGGAACGTCATTTCGCTGGCAGCCGGCAACGCCGCCGGCGGCGATTGCTTGGCTGGGTCTTAGGCGATGTGCGTCGGCATATCGCGCAGCAGAAACGCCCCGACCGCGCAAATGATCAGGAACAGGATCACACTGGAAAAGAAACCGGCGCTGGTGAAAAAGCCGAAGGCCATCGAGGCCAGCAGCGCGATACAAACCAGCGAGCCGTATTTCGCCATGCCGAGGAACATATGGTAAGTCTTGTCGTGCTCGGCATAATCCATCGCCGCGCCGGTTTCGACGGGCCCGCTCGGGGTGTGATCGGCCATTGGAAATCCCCTCCATGGTGGCCCCGAAGGTCGCCCGGGGCAAGGCTTCAACTGCCCTTAACGAAAAGGACAGCCAAGGGCAATGGCACCTTTGTCGCGGGATTGGCTGAAAGTGCTATCGACCTGCAGATGGTATAGTCAAACCGGATTGAGGTTGCGCGCGAGACCGCCATAGGACGCGGATCGCGAAGCGCAAACTGGGCCGAACCATCAGTCACCATCGACAGCCTCGATAGCCCTGGCGCTCGACAGCGTCATCTTCTTTAGCGCGAGCTTTTCGACATCCTCCCAACGCACGCCATGGTGGCCAATAGTCCGCTTCTCGAACAGGGGCTCAATACGATTGACGTAGACGATGCAACGGCCATCACCAACGTCTCTGAACATAACGATAACACCCTTGTCGTGCCACTCTGCGCCGCCGAATCCACCATCCACAGATCGCGTGGAACTAATCATCGCCCCCTTGATGTGGGTAAACGCCGCAAAGTGGCATTTTCCAAATTCCGGACACGTGACCGTGTTGTGATCAACCCTCGAAACGCCCGGAACCAGAGTGGTAAAAGCAGTCATAGCGCGTTCACGGTTCGCATGCTGGTTCCCATTGCCCAAGCTCAGGAAGCGGACAGGCGGAAAGTCGTCTTCCTCTTCTATTTCATCCCTTGCCACGAATCCTGAAAGGATTTCGACCAAGTCCGATGAGAACACCGGCTCCCTAGGCAACGGGTCGGGTGCTTGCTGGAGCAGGCTAAGAAGCTCGTCTCCAAGCGCTTCCACCTTATTCACCCAACGTGAGAGGCGGACACGCTCTGCTGCTGACATCGCCATCCTGATCTCCTATCTATTGAAACATTTTCGTGTTTCGACACATAGGAGATGTTTATTCCGATCGCAACAAAAAAATGTAACGCTCAGAAGGAGACTACGACAGCCACCGCTTCCGTCTCTTGTAGTGCTTCACATCCTTGAAGCTTTTGCGCCCTTCGCCGCCGACGCCGAGATAAAACTCCTTCACGTCCTCGTTTTCGCGCAGCGCCTTCGCCTCGCCGTCAAGCACGACGCGGCCTGACTCCAGAATATAGCCGTATTTGGCATAGCGCAGCGCCACGTTCGTGTTCTGCTCGGCGAGCAGGAAGGAGACGCCCTGCTCCTCGTTCAGCTTCTTCACGATCTCGAAGATTTCTTCGACAAGCTGCGGCGCGAGACCCATGGACGGCTCGTCCAGCAGGATCATTTTCGGCCGCGATAGCAGCGCCCGGCCAATCGCCACCATCTGCTGCTCGCCGCCGGAGGTGTAGCCGGCCTGGCTGGCGCGACGAACTTTTAGCCGAGGAAAATAGGTGTAGACCATTTCGAGGTCGGCATTGACCGCGCCCTTGCCGTCGCGGCGGGTGAACGCCCCGGTGAGCAGATTGTCCTCGACTGACAGATGAGCAAAACAATGCCGGCCTTCCATGACCTGGATGCAGCCGCGCCGAACGAGGTCGTTGGGCGACAGGGCCTGAACCTCAGCCCCTTCGAAGACGATCGTGCCCTTGGTCACCTCGCCGCGCTCGGCGTGCAGCAGGTTGGAAATGGCTTTCAACGTCGTCGTCTTGCCCGCGCCGTTGGCCCCAAGCAGTGCCGTAATGCCACCCTGCGGCACGGCCAGTGAGACGCCTTTCAGGACAAGAATCACGTGATCGTAGATCACCTCGATGTTGTTCACAGAGAGGATGGTGGGGGCGGTGTCGAGGTTTTTGGCGGGTTCTGGCATGAGGGCTCCGTGGTCCCTCCCCCCTTGAGGGGAGGGTGCCGAGCGCAGCGAGGCGGGTGGGGTCCTCGCGGCAGAACTCGACATCCTCTTCTTTCTTCTATGCGCGGCAGAACAATGCGTCGGCACTCTTCCTCGCCGACCCCACCCGGCCGCTTCGCGGCCACCCTCCCCTCAAGGGGGAGGGAGCTCCAGCTACTGACAGGTCTGCGTCGGCCAAGGCTGATTGGCGTCGGCATATTCCTTCGCTTTTACCGCCACCAGTTCGTCGATCGACGCGCGGTCGGCCGTGAGCAGGTCGGATGCCTTGACGAACTTGGCGCCGTCCCATTCCAGCATCCAGGCGCCGGAGTGACCGGTATGGTCGGCGCAGCTTGTCGAGAACGGCGCGATCATGCCGTCAAGGCCGAGTTCTTTGATCTTGGCTTCGTCGAATTTGAGGTTTTCAAGGCCCCAGCGCAGTTGTTCCTTGTCGACGGCCTTGGTGTTGTATTTCGCCTGTGCGACCTTCACGCCTTCGGCCAGGAACGCCGAGATCAACACGCCGCGCTGATAGAAGACCCAGTCGAACTCGCCGGCATCCTTGTTGAGCTGCGACTTGCCAGCGTCGACCACCATCTTCTTGATGTCCTGCATGACCGGGGCGTCGTTGTTGGGCACGCTCCAAGAGAGCGAGCGATAGCCCTTGCCCTTGTCGCCGACGAGGTTGAGATCGCCATCGAGACCGGACCACCAGATGCCGACGAACTGGTTCATTGGATAGTTGGTCTTCACCGCCTCGGTGACGGCGCCGGCGTTCATCGCGCCCCAGCCCCACATGACGACGAAATCCGGCTTTTCACGGCGGATCTGCAGCCACTGCGCTGACTGATTCTGCATTTCCTTCAAGCCAACCGGGATCGGCAGCAGCGTAAAACCGTGCTTCGACGCATAGCTTTCGAGCAGCGGGATCGGCTCCTTGCCGTAGGGATGGTCGAGGTGCAGCAGGGCGATCTTCTTACCCTTCAGGCTATCGAGATTGCCGCCGGAAATGGCTTGCAAGATCATCGACGCGCCGTCCCAATAGGAGGCCGGCGGGTTGAACGCCCACTGAAACGTCTTGCCGTCCTGCATGGCGGAGAAGCCGTAGCCTGGCGCGAGCACAGGCATCTTGTCGACGTTGGATTTCGGCAGCACTTGCAGCGTGATGCCGGTCGACCAGGGCTGGGTCACGATCGCTCCCTCAGCCTTGGTCTTCTCGTAGCACTCGACGCCCTTCTCGGTGTTGTAGCCGGTCTCGCACTCCTGATAGTTGAGCTTGACGCCATTGGCACCGCCGTCGCGCTCGTTGATCATCGCCATGTAGTCGGCCTGTCCGTTCATCAGCGGAATGCCGGTGACGGCGAAGGGCCCGGTGCGGTAGCTGAGGTTCGGCAATAGCACCGAGTCCTGCGCAAAAGCCGGCACGGCGAAGCCGGCTGCGACCGTTGTCGCCAGCAGCGCGGCCTTGATCCAAGTTTTCATGTCAGTTCCTCCATTATTCTCGTTTAACCCGGATTGACGCAGAGAGCCCCCGCGCCGTCCCTCCTCATCAATGCGGGAAAGGCCACATGATCAGCTTTTCCCGGATGATCTGCCAGAACCGAGCCAGCCCGTGCGGCTCGACAATCAGGAATAGGATGATCGTCGCCCCGATGATCATCACGTTCAGGTGTTCGACGGTGGCCGAGGCGAGCGGAATGCCAAGCGCTGCGGGCAGCGAGCTCAGGATCACCGGCAGGGCGACGATCAGGATCGCGCCGAGATAGTTGCCCATGATCGAGCCCAGTCCGCCGATGATGGCGATGAACAGCACCCTGAACGACAGGGGAATGTCGAACAGGTTCGGCTCCGCCGCGCCGCGCCACAGGAAGACAAACAGCGCGCCGGCGATGCCCACGATGTAGGACGAGACCGCGAAGGCCGAGAGTTTCGCTTTCATCAGATTGATGCCGACCAGTTCGGCGGCAATATCCATGTCGCGCACCGATTTCCAGATGCGGCCGATACGCCCGCGCGTCATGTTGATGGCAAGCCAAGTGACGACGGTCACGACGATGAGGACGAAGTAATATTTGGTCACCGGCGAGGCGCCCGGCCCGGCGACCGGATAGCCGAACATCGTGATGTTCGGCACCTGGATCGCGCCCGAGGCGCTGTAATTGTAAAGCCAGGCCCATTTCTCGAACAGCCAGACGAGGAAGAACTGCGCCGCGAGCGTCGCGATGGCGAGATAAAAACCCTTGATGCGCAGCGACGGCAGGCCGAAGGCCACGCCCACCGCCGCCGAAAAGAAACCGGACAACGCGATGGCGATGACGATGTTGAGCTCCGGAAAGATCGTCATCAGTTTGTAGCAGGCATAGGCGCCGACGCCCATGAAGGCCCCGGTGCCGAGCGAGAGTTGGCCGGCGTAGCCGGTGAGAATGTTCAGGCCGAGCGCGGCGAGTGCGTAGATCAGCACCGGCACGAGCAGCGCATTGAGCGTGAACTCGCTCGCCGTCAGCGGGAACACGACATAAGCGAAAAGAAGAATCACGATCAGCAGCCACGCATCCTGCTTGACCGGAAACAGCGCGTGATCGGCGTAGTAGGACGTCTTGAACTGACCGGCGGTGCGGTAGAGCATTATGTTTTCTCCACGGCTGAGCGCGGGGTTCCCTCCCCCTTGAAGGGGAGGGAACCCGGCCACGCCTTGCCCATTGCCGTCACAGTAGCCATCACACCCGCTCGATGATCTTTTCGCCAAACAGCCCCTGCGGCCGGAACAGCAGTACGATGAGGGCGAAGACGAAGGCGAACCAGGTTTCGGTGTTGCCGCCGAGCAGCGGCTGGCCCCAGTAGATCTCGAACAGTTTTTCCAGAATACCGATCATCAGACCGCCGATGATGGCGCCGGAGACGGACTCCAGCCCACCCAGCATCAGCACCGGCAGCGCTTTGTAGGCGATCACTTCCAGCGCGAAGGACACCCCTGCCCTAGCGCCCCAGACGATGCCGGTGGCGAGCGCGATGACGCCGGCGATGAACCAGACCAGCACCCAGATCGTCGACAGCGAAATGCCGACCGACAGCGCCGCCTGATGGTCGTCGCCAAGCGCGCGGATGGCGCGGCCCATTTTCGACTTGTTGAGGAAGACGAGCAGCCCGACCACCAGCAGGATCGCGCCGATGACGGCCGTCAGGTCCTTCTGCTCGATCGACACGAAGCCGCCCCATGGCTCAAAGGTGAAACTGCCGGTGGGAATGCCCAACTGTTCGGTGATCATCACCTTGTTTTCGCCGCCAAAAATCATCTCTCCGAAGCCGACGAGGAACAGCGTGATGCCGATGGTAGCCATGAACAGGATGATGTCAGGCTGATTGACCAGTGGCCGCAAGACGACGCGTTCGATGGCAATGGCGAGGATCAGCATGACGACCAAGGTCAGCGGCAGTGCGAGCCATGCCGGCACACCCTTTTCGTGCAGGCCGACCAGCGTCAGCGCCGCGAAGACGACCATGATGCCCTGCGCGAAATTGAAGATGCGCGAGGATTTGTAGATCAGCACGAAACCCAGCGCGATCAGCGCATAGAGCACGCCCGCGACAAGACCTTCCCACAGCACCTGCAGGAGGAAGTCCGGCGCGGCGAACATGTCCGCGAAGGGTTTGATGAGGATGGCGTTCAGAGTTTCCACGTTTCGCGCTCCCTCACCCCGTCGTCTCCAGATCGGGACCGACCCCCCTCTGTCCTGCCGGACATCTCCCCCTCAAGGGGGGAGATCAGCCGACCGCTCCGGTTTCGCCAGTCGCCAGCATCGCAGGACGAGCTTTCAGGTCGACGCTGCTGATCTCCCCCGTTGAGGGGGAGATGTCCGGCAGGACAGAGGGGGGTCGGTTGCGAGTACATGCTCACCCCCATCAATGCGCCACGCCAAGATAGGC
>JBFWUS010000078.1:0-25153 GCA_050247155.1 Rhizobiaceae bacterium | reverse complement strand
ACTATAGCAGAGGAACATAAGCCATCGCCACGCCAGCACAACACCTCCGCGAGACACGCCACGCCGCCACCTGCCATCGACCCGTCGCGACTTGAGAATGCACACACATGGCAATTCCACACGACTTAGTGATGTTGACATTCCACATCGTGTGGACATGGGCTGTGGAATAAGTATCATACGGTGTGATCATGGCGTGGGTTCCTTTGCTGTGAATGGAGGGATTGCGGTGCTCGGACAAGGCTTCAACGGGGCAGAAGACGAATGACGGCGCGGCGGCTGTCGGTCGTGAGCAGCAAGGGAGGCGCCGGCAAGACGACGGTCGCGATTCTGCTCGCCGGCGAATACGCCCTGCGCGGCAACAGCGTGCTTCTGATCGATTCCGACAATCGCCAGAACCTGTCTGAGTGGTGGAAGCTCTCACAGGACAAGGACAACGTCCCGGCCAACATCGATCTCGTCGCCGCATCAACGCAGCGGGGCGTCGAGCAGGCGCTCGCGAAAGCCGAGCACGACATCGTCATCATGGACTCGCCCGGCGTCGACAGCGTCATCGCCAACACCATCATCGGCAATTCCGACATCGTGCTCTCGCCGGTCCAGGCCAATCAGGACGAGATACGTTCGGTCGGCCAGGCTGCCGAGAACACCGCCGACATTGCCGAGGATCAGGGCCGTGCAATCCCGCACGGCGTTGTGGTCACACGCATCGCGCTGACGGCGAGAAGCCTCGAAGCCTACCGCTTCATTCGACCCTTCGTCGCCGCCTTGCGGGAGGCCGGCTATCCGTCGACGCTTCTTGCGACGGAACTGACGGAGCGGAACTGCTATCGCGAAATTCGCAACGGTTACGGCACACTCCAGATGCTCGACCTGACCGAACTGGTGAAGAAGGGGCGCATCGAGGTGTCGGCGCTGCTGGACGAGGTCGAGGGCCTGCTTAGGGGAAATCAGGGGGCAACAGCATGAACAGCCGTCCGACATTGTCCGTGAGCGATATTCCGATCGCGCCACGAAAAGCACGTAAGCCAACATCGCCCGAGACCGTTACCGCCAAACCTTCCGAACCGGCGACCGCGGTTGCAGATGTCGAAGCGACGACTCGGCGGCGGCCTCTGCCGAAGCCGAGCGCGGAGGAGCGGAGAGAAACGAGCGTTCAACGGGCACTCGATCAGGAAAAGGCGCGGACCAGGCTGCGCGACCTGAAGCGCGCGCAGACGCGTGAGTCGAAGCATTTCGTCAACGTGCCGCTCGACTATGAGACCAAGATGCGGCTCCAGAAGGCGTCGTTCGAAAACGACCTGAAGATGACGGTGATCATGAAGGCTGCGATCGACCAGTACCTGCGGGACAACGGCTATTGAGCATATCCTTTTTGGGTAGGCGGTCTCAAGAATCCCGCTGTATTCGCAGCCGCTCAAATGCTATTGTCGCGGCCCGGGTAAATCGGGCTTTGGGGCAAAAGGGAGAAGGATCGTTACGTCTGTCCGGATGCGACCGTTATGCCGGTGATCTGAGAAACGCAAAAAGTCGTAATGATCTCAAAACGATGTTGTATCTGAGACGCCATGGGCTTCCCTTCCGGGCTCACAGCTTGCCCGCGCACAGCCATGTCCGCGACCTACCCGATTATGTCCAGGCACGCGTTTTCGCGCGTCAGGACGCTATACCGTTTTGCAACCCCACAATATGGAACAGGGCATTGGACCGTGGCCAGGAAACGCGCTGAGTTCAAGGTAAAGGACGGGCTGGTCGAAACGACCGATCCCGAGATCGACAAACCGATCTTTCGAAAGCCCGGCTTCAGCGGCATCGAGGATTTCGCGGAGATGGACCGAAGGATTGCCGCGTTCCTGCGCGAGCAGCGTGACGACGCGGGCACGACAAGAGAAGTGGTTGCCCGCTATCTTGGCCTGTCGCCGCCCGTGTTCGGCCGCTACGAAAAGGCCGTGTCGAAGCTCAACGTCACGCGGCTGGTGCATCTGAGCGAAGTCCTCGGTTTTGATCCGATGGAGTTGGTGTATGCGGCAGCGCCGCATCTGTTCGGCAAGTCGCCGCAGGAAGCGGAAGACCGGATGAAGCTGGCGAAGCTGATCTGGAGACTCCCGCATAGCACCGTCAACACACTGGTCAGTCTGGTCGATGAGATGCACGCCATTTCGGCGGCGGGAAAACCCGAGGCTGAAAAGCCGAAAGCTATTCCAGAAAAAGAGGGCGTTTGACCTGGTGGTGAGCGGGCTGCCTGGTGCCGCTGAAGCCCCCGTCAGCGCACAGGAAGGCCGCCGGCGCGTCGACCGTCGGCGGCCTTCGCTAGACGGTTGATCTAGCCGCGATTGCTGAGATCCTCGGCGAGTTTCGCGTCGACATCTTCGGGGAGCGGCATGAAGTCGTATCCTTCGGAAAGCGCCGCCGCATGCAGGGCGGCGAGCGTGCCGAACTGCTGGTTCCAGGTCCCGAGCCAGAGTGCCGGATCGTCGGTGACCTCGTGGTGGAAGGCCTGAAGGAAGAGAGTCCGCAGCGGCGGATCGTAGCCGATGGTGGCGTCGGGGTCGGTGCGGCCTTTGCCGGTGACGGTGATGGTGTAGCGGCTCATGGAAACCTCCTGCTTTTCTGGAGAGGAAGGGGCCGGCCGGGTCGGGACCGGCCCCTCGAAGCTCACTGCGGGTTGTTCCAGAGGATGACCTTCTTGTTCTCGTCGCCGCCGGGGGCTGGAGCGACGTTGCCGAAGATCACGCCGATCTCGGGGGCTTCCAGCTTGACCGAGAGGTATTCCTCGCCAGAGCGCTGCGAGAGGCGGTTCCAGCCGGCGCCGATCTCGAAGCCGGTGCGCTTGTTGACGATGCGGTAGTCCGGAGCGTCCTCACGCGACTTGTTGGCGTTGGGGATCAGCGTGATCGGGGCGTTGACCCGGAGTGTCGCGAAGACGCCTTCCATCGAGCCGTCGGACTTCTGGGTGAGGTTAGCGATCGTGGTGGCCATGGTCGTTCTCCGTTGGTTGCATCGGGACCATTCCCGATGGCGCCAAAGGAGAGGGCCGTCCTGCTGCGGTCATCTCGGCGAAAATTCTGGTAAATTCTATTTGCCGAAAAACCGCGGGCAGGCCCTTCGCCTGCCCGCAACCAAGAACCGAAATCGAATTTTCCTGAATATTCGCCGAGTGTACCCCCAACGGGGGTTGACCGCACAAAGCAGGCGGTCGTCTACAAAGGCGACATGAAAACGGGATTGGTCCGGATGCGGCCAGCGGAGAACGCTCTGCGCCGCCATTGCCAACCTGCACCGACGCCCAACGCATCGCTGGAAGTGTCAGCCGCATGCTCTCGTCGGTCTCGTCCTGCATCACCCGCGCCTCCCGCCCTCAGCCACTCGCTTGAGGGCGCGCGCCGCTGGCGCATGAACAAGATACGCCCAGGGCTTCGGGATCGGTGCCGGTCGCAACCTGGATACTTGGGACGTTCCAGCGAGGAATCTCTGTCGATCGAGCTGAAACCACCGATGTGGCCGACTTTTCGGTTCTCGCTTCCGCTTGGCGGCATGCTGACACGGCAGGTTCGTCCTCTGGGGCGTCCTGCGGTGAGCGTCGAGGGGCCGGTCCCGAGCCGGCTGGCCCCTTCCTCTCCGGATATGCGAGGTGGGCAATCGTGAACTTGCGCCATCCCTTATGCCGGCAAAGCCAGCCGCTCGTCCGGCGTCATACGAGCCTCGATCCTCAGGCGAACGTCGGGGCCGGCATGACGGAGTATCGCGCGCCAGTCGGCGGCGTTGTGGGCCGTGGCGACGCCTCCTCTCGACATGTCGCAGATGACGCATGGCTTGTTCGCCATCGCGAGGCGCAGGATGTTAAGGCAGGTGCCGGGGCTCATCCCGTCCCAGACCATGAGCCCGTAGTCGGCCCGCAGCGCCATCTCGCGGTCCTT
Organism: Rhizobiaceae bacterium; assembly: GCA_050247155.1. Classification (GTDB taxonomy): domain Bacteria; phylum Pseudomonadota; class Alphaproteobacteria; order Rhizobiales; family Rhizobiaceae; genus Mesorhizobium_G. The sequence goes on along the minus strand of JBFWUS010000078.1, from coordinate 21,236 downwards.
CGCCGCGTGGGTTGCAAATCCGTTCGCTCCGAAGGGCGGGGGAACGGGATACACGGCCCAGTCGCCGAGATTGTTGCGCGGGATATTGCCGGCGCAGAACACGCCGACATGTTCGTAGTTGTAGCCGGCGAGCAGGCCCTGCATCTCGGCGTCGGCGCCTGACGCATCGCCGATCAGCACGCCGTGCTCGGCGGCAATGATCGCGCCGATCCGTTCGATCGCGGGAGGCGGCAGTTCGAAGATGTCGCGTGAGCCGCCCAAAAATATCATCGCCATGGTCGCTTCCTCTCTCTCATATCAACCGCCCGGGCCCGGCTCGCCTCTCCCTCTGCCGCGCGAAGGATCGTTACCGAAGGACGAGACGGCGTAGCCGGCTCGGGGAGCGGCGGCACGCCGCGAGTAGAGCCTGGCCGGCCGCAGGCCGGCGCGCCCAAGCTGGATCGCAGGAGAATTGAACCACCCGCCCATCTGGCGCACCTGCAACCTTGCCACAGCGCTGAACTCGGCAGGCTGCAACTGAAACATGCACACGAAGCACCCGACCGGGCGCTCGGGTTCTTCGACGTGGGGTATGAAGGGGGCGCTCACGCGCCCGCCTCCGTGAAGCGCCACACGGGGATGCCGAGGCGGCGGGCCTTGTCGGCGAGGTTTTCCGTGATGCCCGAGCCGGGGAAGACGATCAGGCCGTAGGGCATCACCGACAGCAGCTGATCGTTGCGGCGGAAGGGTGCTGCCTTCGCATGCCGGTTCCAGTCGGGCTTGAAGGCGACCTGCGTGACCTTGCGGTTCTCGGCCCAGCAGGCGGCGATGCGCTCGGCGCCGCGCGGGCTGCCGCCGTGCAGGAGCACCATGTCCGGGTGCTTGTCACGGGCCTTGTCGAGTGCGTCCCAGATGCGGTCGTGCTCGTTGCAGTCGAGGCCGCCGGCGAAGGCGATTTTCGTGCCGGCCGGAACCAGGATCTCTGTCTCGGCGCGGCGGCGTGCGGCGAGGAAGTCCCGGCTGTCGATCACCGCCGCGGTCATCGCCTGGTGGCTGACCTTGGAGCCGGTGCGCGGCCGCCACGCCGAGCCGGTCTCAGCCTCGTAGAGGTCGGCCGCCTCGTCGCGCATAATTTCGAGCACGTTGCGGCGCTCGATATAGGTGATGCCCTCGGCGGTGAGCCGTTCCAGTTCGACGGACTTCACCTCGGAGCCATCCTGTTCGTTCTGGCTCGAGCGCTGCGCCTCCTCGTTGCGGTCGAGGTCGCGGGCAATGCGCTCGGCGGCGCGATGGAAGACGTTGGTGAAGGACCAGAGCAGATTGTCGAGGTCGGGTTCGAGCCTTGTGTCGCCGAGCATGCCGGCAAAGGTTTCGACGATCCCGGCGAGGCCGGCCCTGATCGCCTCGTCGTCGGGCAGCGGCCGGGGATCGGGTTCGTCCTGATGCGGACGATGGCCGTACATCTGCAGTTCGAGGATGACACGGTCGGTCGGCGAGGAGGCGTGATAGGGCTCGTAGGCGTCGTCGAAAGGAAGCTCGTAGGTCATGGCGGGTCTCCGTCGGTTGTGGCCGCGCCGGTCGCGGCCTGACAGCGCATCCCGGCCGCGCCCCGGGCGCGGCCGCACCGAAGGCCGGAGTGTCAGCGGAGGACGGCGGGCAAGCCCGCCGTTGCGGCCGGGACCGGGGGGTGGCAGGGATCGCCTCTCAGGCAGGCCGCGGGCGCGGCCTCTGCGCCGGGACGCCGCCATGCCTGCAGCTCTTCCCGCCGACGCCGCCCCTGCCCGCCTGCCGGCCAGGGCCGGTCATCCAGACGGAGGCAAACGACGAGCATCGTCCGGGACGAGCTCCCGCAGCCAGGCCACGAGATGGCCTGGGCCGAGATGGCGCAGATCGTCGTTGAAGTCGCCAAGCTGCGGGCGAAGCACCATCGTGAGAATACCGGCCTCGCTGGCACGCTGGCTGAGCCGCTGGATGCCGTGCCAGCCAGCGGCGTCGGCATCGGCCGCTTTGAATAGGCGACAGCGGCCAGGCGGGAAGGACAGGCCCGCGAGGTGGTTGGCCGAGGTGGCGGCGGCCACGGGCAGCGCCGGCATCACGGTGCGCAGCGACGCCATCGTCTCGAAACCCTCGCCGGCGGCCATGACCGGGACAGGCGTGCCCGGATCAAGGCCCAGCCAGACAGCGTTGCCGAGTAGGTGACCGAGCGAGCGGCGCCTGTCGGCGACGGGCTCCTTGACGTTGCCTGCGGGGTCCAGCCAGGTGGTTGCTGATGTGGACCTGCACATCGAGGCTGTTGGCGACGATAAACAGAGAGGAGGGCGCTTGCGGTCTTGCCCGACAGCTGGAGCGTGTCATTTTGTAAGCCGGGTTTTATGCTGGCGGTAACCGATTGTCTGTCAACGTTTCGTCCAAATCGCCCGACATCTGCGTAGTTCGCACGACTATTGAAAATAGCCGGATGGAGACCTATCCTCCCAAAGGTGTAGTTGGCGGGGAAGGAACTAGAGAGAAGTTGAATGCCTGATGCATCGCATGCAACCAAACGGCGGCGGGGATGGATCGCTGCGCCGTCAGCCGTTGTCGCAGCTCTCCTTTTCGCATTAGTTGTGGGGCAGTATATATCTCCTGCAATGAGCCTTCTCGGCTTTGTGGTTGTGCTTCTTGCGACCTATACACTCCTGAACTCGCGTTCGCGGACGGATGCGCGGTTGGCGGTATCGGCTCTTCTCGGTACATCGGTCATGATTGGCGCGATCACAGTCTTCGGCATTACCCCCAACGACGTCCTACCCGCCGTGATGACCGTGCTTGGGACGGCAATCGTGGTTTTGTGTGTCGAACGCGTTTTGTCCCTGACGCGGTACTTTCGCGGGACTTAATAGCCTGGTTTGACCCTCGGTTGTTGTGACATGCTGATTGACGTCGGGTAGCACACAGACCATCTGGGCGATTGGCGCCCTGGTCACCCAAAGCGTGAGATATCGTCCGCGTCGAGCTGCTCTCGCAATGATGCAAGCAGGCGTGCCGGGCCGAGTTGACGGAGATCGTCGTTGAAATCGCCGAGTTGCGGCCGCAAAGCCAGTGCGAGAATCCCGGCCTCGCCGGCGCGCTGGCTGAGCCGCTCGATGCCGTGCCGGCCGGCAGCGTCGGCATCCGCCGCGATGTAGAGGCGACGGCAGCCGGGCGGGAAGGACAGGCCTGCGAGGTGATTGGCCGAGGTGGCGGCGGCGACGGGCAGCGCCGGCATCACCGTGCGCAGCGACGCCATCGTCTCGAAACCCTCGCCGGCGGCCATGACCGGGACGGGCGCGCCCGGATCGAGGCCGAGCCAGATGCCGTTGCCCAAGAGGTGGCCGAGCGAGCGGCGAGGATCGACAAGCTGCGCCTTGCCGTTGCCCCTAGGATCCAGCCAGGTACGCTGCAGGCCGGTGATCCGCCCATCGAGATCGGTGACGGCGGCAATCAGAGTGGGGAGCGTGAGCGTCTCGCCCGTTACGAGATCGCGATAGTAGCAGCCGGGGTGGAAGCGCAGGGACCGTTCGCTGTGTTCGAGCAGAATACCGCGTCCGGCAAGATAGTGTTCGGCCTGCGTGCCGGCGATCGGCCGCGACATGGCGAAGAGGCGACGCGCGGCGTCGGGAGAGCCGCGTGCCGCGGCAGGCTCGCGCGCAGCGCGCGCGGGTTCGCGTCGCGGCAGGGCAAGAAATCGTCGAGCTTCGTCGGCGACATCGCGGAATTCGACCATGCCGCAGCTGTCACGGATCACGTCGAGCAGGTCGCCATGCTCGCCCGAGGCCTCATCGACCCATTTTCCAGCCGGTCCCTTAGCGTTGGGTTTCAGCCGCACATGCATGGAGCGGCCGCTTGTGTTACGCACATCGCCGACGATCCAGTGGTTGCCGGAGCGATAGCCATTGGAGAGGTATTCGCGGCACACCGCCTCGGCATCTTCGCCGAGACGACGCGCCAGCTTGGAGGCCGAGTCGGTCATCGCTGCCTCCCCCGCTCAAGCCGCTGATCGGTCGGTGACGTCGACCAGCGTATGGCGATCGAGAAGCGAGGCGAGGATATCTGACCCCTGCGCGCTGGTCGGGATGAACAGGCGTAGCTTCCAGGAGATAATTTCGGAGATCAGCCCAAGCGCCTTCAGCCGAGGCAGCATCGCGTCGGTGAAGCCGACCAGCTCGACGCGGTAGTCGTTCATCACGCGGCAACGGCGCAGCACCAGGCCGTCGGCAAGCTGCAGGCCGATGCGTCCGTCGACCAGTCCCGTCCATGCTTCGTCCGGCGCGAGCGTCGGTACATGGTCGATGCCGAGATTGCGCAGCATGGTCGCGACCACAGACGGCGCGATGTGCCGGCCGATGATGCGCTCGCCGGCATCGGTCTGAATCCGATAGACTTGGCAATCATGGTCTGGGAGCCGACGCCAGATCGGCAGGAGCAAGCCGTTGACGATGTGGAAGGTGCTGGTGGTGAATTCTGGCACAGCGGCCACTTCCGCCTGCCAGTGGTCGCAGAATAGCTTTCGGTCCGCAGGCTGCCAGTGCGTTTCGGCAAGCGCGTCAAGACCGAAACGCACTTCGTCGGTCGGGCGGAGCAGGCGCACACGATGCTCTATCGAACCATCGTCGAGCATCAGGCTCGCCGTCGGAAGCTGGATCGCCGCGCGGTTCGATCGCGTGTTGACCAGCAGAACGGATTGCGGTTCCGCGCGGGTGATCGCCAGCGCGTCGGAAAGTCCGAGCGGCCGGATCCGGTCTTTGTGCGCGACGGTCAGCACATGCGACTGCGCGCCGGATACCGGATGCGTGTAGATTGTTCGGCGATCGGTGACGACGATGCTCTCCGCCGTGATCGTCTCCAGACCCCTGTCGTAATTGCCGGCGGCGATGGCGCTCTCGACCTTGGCCGTCATCAACTGCTCGAAGACCTCGAACAGCAGGTTCTGGGTTTCGATGCGCAGCGCCAGCAGGCGGTTGAGCCAGGTCGTGATCGGCGGCAGCTCGTCGCGCAACCCGCCCTCGTCGGTCGTGAGCGACAGACCGGTAACCGCTTCGAACGTCGTCAGCGAGCAGCCGTCGATCTTGCCCTGGTGCAACAGGTAGTAGAACTGCCGCAGTGCCGCGCGCGCATAGGGGCTTTCCAGATTGTCCTCGGCGCGGAACAGCCCTGCCCCGCCGGTCTGGCGCTGGCCGCGGGTGATCGCACCCAACGTGTCGAGGCGGCGTGCGATGGTCGACAGGAACCGCTTGCCGGCTTTGACGTTGGCGGCCATGGGCCGAAACAGGGGTGGCTGTGCCTGGTTGGTGCGATGGGTTCGACCCAGACCCTGGATGGCGTTGTCGGCGCGCCAGCCAGCCTCGAGCAGATAGTGCTTGCGCAGCCTTTGGTTTCTTGCGCCGAGATCAGCGTGGTAGGAGCGGCCGGTGCCGCCGGCGTCGGAAAAGATCAGCACACTCTTGTGGTCGTCCATAAAGCTTTGGGTCTCAGCGAGATTGGCCGAACCTGGGCGGTTCTCGACGGCGAGCCGGTCGATGCCGTCACGGCCGGTCTTTTTGACGATGCGTCGCGAGCGGCCGGTCACCTCCGCGACAACGTCGGTGCCGAAGTGGTGGAGGATTTGGTCGAGCGCGCTGCCGACAGGTGGCAACGAGGCGATCCTCTCGATCATCTCGTCACGCCGGCGCACGGCCTCACGGCATTGGACGGGATTGCCGTCTGCGTCATGGACCGGCCGGGAATAGACGTTTCCTTCCGCGTCCGAATATTCCTCGAACAGCTGTGTCGGGAAGGAATGCATCAAATACCCGCCGACGTACTCGCGCGGCGTCACGTCGACATGCAGGTCCGACCATTCCTCGGTGGGAATCTCGGCCAAACGCCGCTCCATTAGGGCTTCGCCGGTCGATACGATCTGCACGACCGACGAATGACCGTCGGCGCGGTCCTGCTGGATCGCGCCGATCAGCGTCGGCGTCATCACCGAGGTGATCAGATGCGAGAAAAACCGTTGCTTCGTGCTCTCGAAAGCCGAGCGAGCGGCCGCCTTGGCATTGCGGTTCAGCGTGCCCGTCTCACTGGTGATGTTGGCGGCCTCGAGCGCGGCCGTCAAATTGTTATGGATCACCTGGAAGGCATCGGCATAGGCATTGTAGATGCGGATCTGCTCCTCGGTCAGCGCGTGCTCGAGCAGATCGTATTCGACACCGTCATAGGACAGCGATCGCGAGGTGTAGAGGCCGAGCGACTTCAAATCCCGGGCGAGCACTTCCATCGCCGCGACCCCACCGTCCTCGATTGCCGCAACGAACTCGGCGCGGTTGGCGAACGGAAAATCCTCGCTGCCCCAGATGCCGAGGCGTTGTGCGTAGGCAAGGTTTTCGACTGCTGTGGCGCCGGTCGCCGAGACGTAGACGACACGGGCGTCGGGCAGCGCGTGCTGTAGGCGCAGGCCGGCCTTTCCCTGCTGGGACGGGGCGATGTCGCCTCGATCTCCCTTGCCGCCGGCTGCGTTGGCCATGGCATGCGCTTCGTCGAAGACGACGACACCATCAAAAGGCTTCTTTGTCCTCGTCGTGCCTGCGGCACTCCCCGCCTGGTCTTCCCCAGTCCCTGTCGGACCTCCGGTCCTCCACGCCGAGTTTTCTTTGCTCCCTGTCGGGCCGTTGGCCCTCCCCGCCTCTTGCCCGACCCAGTCGAGGATCTGGGCGATGCGGGATTTCTTGCCGTCACGCTCCTGCGAGCGCAGCGTGGCGTAGGTGGTGAAGAGGATGCCTTCGGCTAGACGGATCGGCGTGCCCTGCCGGAAGCGCGACAGCGGCTGGACGAGCAGGCGCTCCTGGCCGAGTGCGGCCCAGTCGCGCTGGGCATCCTCCAGCAGCTTGTCCGACTTGGAGATCCAGATGGCGCGCCGACGGCCCTGTAGCCAGTTGTCGAGGATGATGCCCGCAACCTGCCTGCCCTTGCCGCAGCCGGTGCCGTCACCCAAGAACCATCCGCGGCGGAAGCGAACCGCGTTCGCAGCACTTTCCGGCGCGGCCGACACGACGTCGCAGGTTTCGTCGACGGTCCAGGAGCCAGCGAGGTGACCAGAATGCGCCTCGCCGGCATAGATCACGGTTTCGACCTGAGCGTCCGACAGCAGGCCCTCGTCGATGACGGCATCGGGCAGAAGCGGCCTGTAGGACGGTTTCGGGGGCGCGACCGCCGCCATCGCCGCCGACTGGACCAGCGGCGTCGGATGCGGCTTGGCGCGTGGAATGCGGACCGATTGCAGAGCATAGGGCTCGTAGATCGTGTCGGTGAGGCGGCCGCCCTCCTCCGGCATCCAGTCGCGCAGCTCGTAGGCGAGAGGAACGGCCGGGCTGCTGCTTGACGCGATCGGCCGGGCGGGCTTCGCCCTGGCGACCGAAAGAATGGGCCGGACAGGTTTCTGGGCAGAGATCGGGACGGCGATCGCTGTGGCGCGCCCTGCGGATCGGGCTGCCATTTGCATGGCGGCATTGCGCAGGATGCCGTTCGACAGCGCGCCAATCGAGTCCGGAAAGCTGCCCGGGGTGCGGGGCGGCAAGTCCGATATCCAGGAAAGCAGCGTGTCGACGTCAGAGGCCTTGCCCGGCGATGCGACAAAGCCGGACGGATCGGCCGCTGGGATCTTGTCGACGATGGTGAGGCGGGTTTCTGCCGTCGTGCCATGACGGGTATAGACACGGCCGTCGATCGCCGCGGTGAAGACCACCCTGCCCTGTTGCTGCAGCCGCTCGAAGGCAGGTCGCCATTTCGGGTTTTCGGGGGAGAGGCCAGTGCCGGTGATGGCGACCAGCCGGCCGCCGGCGCGCAGGCGCGCGAAGGCAGAGGAGAGGTGCCGCCATGCGGCATCCGAGACATGGCCGTCGACATGGGCGCCGACCGTGAAGGGAGGGTTCATCAGCACGACCGAGGGCTCGATGGCCGGATCGAGGTGATCGTCGATATGGGCGGCGTCGTGCCGAGAGTTCGGAACGTGGGGAAAGAGCAGGCCGAGAAGATCGGTGCGTGTGGCCGCCAACTCGTTGAGGGCGAGCGAGGCTCTGGCCAACTCGGCATGAACGGCCAGCAGGCCGGTCCCGGCCGACGGCTCGAGAACGAGATCTGACGAGGAGATCGCCGCGGCATGGGCTGTGACGAAGGCATGCGGCAGCGGCGTCGACAGCTGCTGCATCGCCTGGCTCTCGTCGGAGCGTCGAGTGTGGGTGGGAACAAGCCCGGCGATGCGTTTCATCATCACCAGCGCATCCCGCGGTGAGGTCGAACGCGACAGGATCGCCTGCCCGAATTTCCGCACGAACAGGATCTGGGCGGCTTCGAGCGCCTCATAGGCCTGCTTCCAGACCCAGAACCCCTGCGCGTCGCTGCCGCCGAAGCTGTCGGTCATGATGGCGCGCGATGCAGCGGTGGTGATGGGTTCGCCCTTTTCGAGGAACGGGAAAAGCCGTGCAGCTGCCGACAGGATCGCCTGGGCAGGGTCGGAGGGAGCGGATGTCCGCGCGCCGAGCGGGATGGTCGTCGGGGCGACGGCCGACGTGGTCGTGACAATGTTCATGGAGATGTCCTTCGCGTGAGAGTGAGCGCTCCGCCGGCACACGCTCTGCGCACAGGCCAAGCCACACTCCTGCCGGCCCCGCTCTGCCTCTGGCGCCGATCAGGTTGAGGGTTGCGCTGCGCGCAAAGCCATGACTCAATGCGTCAACGGGGTGCGGCGGCGCCTGGAGTTGTGGAGGGGATGCGACGGTTCAGAATCGGAAGTGAGGTTTTCGAGGAAGGGGCGCCGAAGCTGCAGGCGGCGCTGGCGAATGCCTATGCAAACAGGGTGCGCCCTCTCTGCCTGTGCAGTGAGCCCGGCTGCCCGATGTACATCGCCTGCATCGGCGACCTTTACCTGATCAAGCGTATGCCGCTCAGCGGCGGCGGGCACGATCCGTCCTGCGAGTCTTATGAGGCGCCGCACGAATTGTCCGGGCTGGGCGCCTTGATGGGGAGCGCGATCCAGGTCGATCCGCAAAGTGGCATGGCCGCCCTGAAACTGGATTTCAGCCTTTCGAAGACCGGGAGCCGGGCAGCGTCGTCGCCTGCTGCTCAGAGTTCGGCCAGCGCGGTCGGGGACCCCAAGCGAATGTCGTTGCGCGGTCTCCTCCACTATCTCTGGCACGAGGCCGAATTAACGGTCTGGACCTCGAGATGGGCCGGCAAGCGGCATTGGTGGAACGTACGCTGGCATCTTCTCGAGGCCGCCGGGCAGATGACGGTGCGCGGCGGGCCGCTCGCGGATATCCTGTTCGTGCCGGAGCCGTTCAGGGCCGAGAACAAGGAGGCGATCGAACAGCGTCGCAACGCGCTGCTTGCCGCCGTGTTGCCGCCGAAATCCGGTCCCCGGAAACTGCTGGTGCTGGTCGGCGAAGTGAAGGAAATCACGGCCGCGCGATCCGGACAGAAACTCGTCATCAAGCACCTGCCGGGTTTTCCGTTCATCGTCGACGATGCATTGCACCGGCGTTTGCAGACACGCTTCGAGAAAGAATTGTCGCTTTGGGAAGCGGAGGCGACCTCACACCTGATGGCGGTCGCGACCTTCGGACTGAACCCGGCGGGCCTTGCCATCGTCGAGGAGATCGCCCTGATGGTGGTGTCTGAAAACTGGATTCCCTACGAGACGATACCAGAGAAGAGGCTCGTCGACACACTTGCCCGACTTCGCGAAAAGAGTGTCAAGGGATTGCGCTACGACCTGCAGCCCGACCAGCCGATCGCCAACGCATTGCTTCAGAACAGGAAGGATCCGGTCGCGCTTTTTGTCGTTCCGGCCGGAGCCGACGGCGAGTTCGAAGCTTCGCTCGATGAGATGATCGCCGCGCGACCGGAAATCGACTCGTGGGTATGGCGGGTCGGCGATGGGGAAATGCCGCCGCTGCCGCTTTGACCGTCGCGAGGATGATGCTTGCTGGCTGGGTTTAGACGATCTCAGGCGAGACCCAGCCTCTTCTTCAGCTCCGCGTTCTCCTTGCGCAGACGTTCCGCAAGCATGTTCTTCAGCCGCTTGTTCTCTTCCTCGAGGGCGACCAGGTCCTTGAGATCGCCGCTATCCTGGGCGGGCGCAGCAGCGTTCTTCCAGTGATAGTAGGTCTGTTCGGATATGCCCGCCTGACCGACAGCGGTTTTCATGGTGGCGCCGCCGGCGATCGACTTCTCGATCTGCGAAAGCTTCTGTTTGCGTTCGACCGGAGAATAGACTTTTCTTTTGGCCCGGAATGGGGCAACCGGTGTTTCGGCGGTCTTCGCAGCAGGCTTGGCGGAAGTCTTCGGCGCAGGCTGTTTCGGTTCGGCCTTTGCCTTCTTCGGCCGCAGGGCCTTCTTTTTCGTCTCAGGCATAACAGCTGCGACCGGTGCTTCCGATGCGTTTTGTAGTGATTGAGTGTCCTGAGGATCGGCCATATGAGGCTCCGCTTGCGGATTGGGTCCGCCGTCAGCATCGATAGGTCCGACAATAGAGTCAACCGGCCGCGGATTCGGAAGATCGATGATGTCGGCGTCCATTGCAGTCCCCGCCGCGAACGCAGACAGATCAACATTGCTCCAGATGGAACGGCCACCCTTCTGGGCAACGCGCTTTTGTTTGACCTCAACAATGAATGGTCGTGTCTGCCGCTTCATATTCCTTCCAGTCGAGAGACGGTGTTCGTAAGTCGCTGTCTCTGGCGAGTGGAGCTTTATCGAAAGAGGCTGGCGGGGCGCAAGCGACACGTTGAGCGCTTATGCCTCGCGAAGGGGCACGCTTGTGTGCCGGCTGGCATGATTGATGCAACCTCGACACGCAGGCGACACGACTACGTGATGAGAATGGTTCGAGATTGCGGGCTCTCCGCCGATTGAGTTCAGTGGGCGATGAAGACTTCGTCTGAGTTCGCCTCGAACAACATCAGGATGCGGCCGCCGATGGCGACACATTCGTTGATCCAGTGGCGATCGCAATCGCGGTATTTTGCAGCGCGATCGACCGGAACATACACGATGGTGAAATGCGACAGCGTCTCGCCTGTCGGTGCGGCATAGAAATATTCCTTCACCTCGATCACGACGCCGCCGGTATTGTAGGAGGTCGCAACCGTATCGCCGGGTCGAACGAGATCAGCGACCGTCGGCGCGCCGGGTGGCGTGCGCCGATACCGGCGGCGATCGGGAACGCCAAGATCGGCCGTATAGGTCGAGTGCGCTTCCCAGGTCGGCTTATCCGCCGGTGGCGCCTGCTTACGATGACTACGCATCGTTGCTCCCTCCCCGCCTCGACCGTGCCTGGACTGCCGGCATGCGGCTGTCGATCTCTTCGTCGGACAGATCTTCGAGGAGCTTGAGGACGGTCCCCTGCCCGTCCGCATTGACAAGAATGGTCCGCTTGCGCTGATGGTCCGACGGCCAGGCGTTGGGGTCGGCCTCGCCGGCGATGCCCCGGTAGTCGGCAGGCGTCGCGGACCAGATCGCCTCGAGCTTTTCCTCGCGCGTCATGCTGTCGACAGCGCCCGTCTCGAAAGCGATGATCGCCGCCCGCATGACATCAGGGCTGTGCTTGTCGGAAAGATCGCAAAATCCGTGGAACCAGCGCTCGCGTCCGCGGATCCTGATCGCGAAGAAGACGCTGGTGACATTGCCAGCCTTGTATTCGGAGATGCCGAACATGCCGGTGCGCTGAAACAACGGCGGCAACAGACCGAGCATGAAGTGATACTGATCCGGCTGAATCTCAAACCACTCCCCGGAATAAGGCGTGCCGGACAGCGGATCGAAATCGGGGTTGTCACTGTGGCGGTTGAACAGACGAAACATCTGCTCGCGCGTGGCGACTCCTTCGAGCACCTTCCTGAAAGGAGGATGAGCGTTCATAACGATTCTCCTGGACGCAGACCGCCGCCGCACGGCGGAAACCCGTGTCGTCGCAACTGCCTGTTGGTATTTGGATGCTGACCGTGCCGGTCAGCATGGATTGGGTGAACGTCAGTCGAGCCCGAGCTTGCGTGGCGAGGTTGCCTGCAGCATCCAGCGCTCACCCTTGATGCGTTTGAGGAACTCGTTGGCGGACGGTACGCGGCCGAGAACCTGCCGTACGTGGCGCTCGGCCACCACGCGGGTTGGTACGGCCGTGCCTGTATCCAAAGCGATCACCGGGCCGAGGCGGGCTTCGGCCTCGAAGATACCGAAAGCATGGTGTCGGAATGCCAGGTGTTCGGGGCCTGCCGACCAGTTCCGGGTCTCCAGGAACCAGTTATGCAATGCGAGATAGGCGGCCGCGTCGCCGCCGAAGCGGGCCGCGCTGATAGTGGCGAGTTCGGCGCTGTCCGGCTCCGTGGTTGGTAGCCAGTCCGGCGTATCGAAATCAATCAGCCAGACCATCGCTACAGGTGGATGCGTACAGTCTTCTTCCAGGTGCTGCAGGCCGAGTTGCGCGGTCGCGACCTGCACGCCGTCGCGATTGATGATGGACGGTCCGAAAATTGAGACCGCCTCCGCGACTCCCTCGATGTGATGTCGAAGCGCCCTGTGCGTGAAACGGCAAAGGATCGATTTCGTGGCGTCGAACCAGGAATGGAGGGCGAGATAGTCCTGCCAGGTTCCGCCATGCAATTTCGCGGACGAGCGTGAATGGTCGTACGGATGCATCGTACGGTCCTCCTTGTCAGTGGAAAATGGTGGTGTTCGGGTTCAGGCCGAGGCTGAAAGCAGCATCACGGCGCGGTCGAAAGCGGCTGTGAGACAGGTCTGTTCGCACCAGATATCGAAGTCTGGCGTTGTGCCGCGCGGCAAGAGCGGCAGATAAAGCGGGAACACCTCCCGCGCATGTGCGATCGGGAGTATGCGGGCACTCCAGAGATAATCGCCACTACGCTCCATGCGCTCGCGATCGTCTGCGAGCTCTACCCGGAAAATCGGATGGGCGCCGCTGTTCAGCGCGGCAAGGAAGGTACGGAGGACGTCATGCAACTCGTCGTCCGGCCGTCTGTTGCGGTGTCCATTGAACTGCCCGACCCTGAAAGACAGTGTGTCGGCGGTCGTTCCTGAGAGGTTCAGCTCGATCGTCGCGACATGCGTTCCGTCGCGCTTCAGCGACAGGATCTGCGCGGATCCGGAGCGGCATTGCTGATAGTAGCCGCCCACGCAGTGGTTGAGCCTGTTGCCCTCTTCGACCAGCCCTGCCGCCGAGGTGATAGGGACGATCTCGTGGATGCCGTTCTTGCAGCGCCACGGAGGGCAGATCGACGGCCAGCCAGGCCTGTCGGCCCTGCGCTCGTGGCGAACGGCCGAGATTGTCGCGACGCGACGATGCCATAGTTCCACCGCTTCATGAAAGGCCTTGACGCCGCGTGGGCCGATGATCGCGCGGTTAAGCACGGCAAGGAATGCCCGCCGGTTTTCGCTGCTCCTCAACCCCGCCGGGAATTCGAACGATTGAAGGAAGGTGTATCCAAGGTCGCCGCGTTTTGCGATCGTCGCGCGATGGACGGCAAGCGGCCTCAGGATGTCTTCGGCGAACGCGCCAATGGCATCGCTCGCATGTTGATTGCCGCTGACATAGTCGATGCGGATGATGCTGTCGCGATGAATGCTTGCCCATGGCGATTGCAACCATGCATTGGCCTGGTCGGGTTCACCGCGGCCCGGCCATTGCGTGAGCGGAACGCCATGAGCCTTGAGCTCGATGACGGCATGTTCGAGATCGACGCCCGCCCGAAACGCGTCGGCGAAGGTCGCCGCGCCACGAAGGCCCCTCAGTTGAGCCGCCGAGATACCGAGCCGGTCCATGAGCAGCGGATTGAGCGGCCGGCCCTGGTCAATGGCGAGCGTTATAGGCGTTTCGCGGAGAACCGTCGAAAGCGCTGCATAAATCTCAAGGGCCTGCCAGCGGCGTTTCAGCAGTTTCGGCCGTTCCCCATCGCCGGAGTGATCCACCGCCAGCAGCCACGTCAAGGTGCCGGAAGGACCAGTCGGGCGTACGTCCAGCTGGGGCATGTCCCGGCGCAAGAGTCGATCGAGATGGATTTCGGTCAGATGGTTGACCTGCGATGATAGTCTCTCGATCGCTTTCGAGATTAGGCCCGCCATCTCCTTGAGTTCGGCTTCGTTCGTTCCGGCTTTGATCGCCTTGGCGATCAGTTCGATATAGCCGGATTGTTCGAGCAAGGCGCCTGGATCGAAGGACGCCGTGTTCCGGGCATGGCATGCGTTCCTTGTGATCGCCGTTCCCATCAGTGTGATGAACCGCAGGACATCTGGGTCATCATCGGGCTTCGGGGTGACGACGATATGGGCAGCGACGCTGTTTTCCGATCGCCTGGCGGTGATCGCTGTTTTTGCGAATGCCGACACCATGGTCAGCACAGCAATGGCGGGATGCGTGCCGATCCTGCCGAACGCGGGCACGCTGGCAAATAATTCCCCGGCTGAACGGGCGTAGAGGTCGGCCCATGTTGAAGAGGAGGATGCGGCGTTCATCGCGCGTCCTCCCCAACTTCGGCATCTTCGCCTGTCGACTTCGGAGCGTCGGGCTTGTCGGCATCATCGGGATCTTCGTCGAAGTCGACTTCGTCCTCGTAGTCATCCTCATCGCGGAAGGTCATGTTACATTCGAACCGGTCTTCCTCATCGGCCATCGGCCTGATGTAGACCTCGCCATAACCGCCCTCGTTGTTGACCCAGTCGCCTTCGGGCAAATCGGACACGAGGTTTTCGAGATAGACGTCGAGTGTGTAGGCGCCACCCTGGGGATGAAAGCCGATGGGTATGTCCGGAAGACGCGTCTCGATGCGTCCGCCGGCATGGAGGACATGTTCGAGCGTGGTGTCGCCGGAATCGCCACCGCCATCGAGTGAGTATTGGATCTCCTCAATGCCGAGTGCAGCGAGAAGCATCATGATCTGGCCTTCCCTGCTTTCCAGGGCGTGCCGATCCGGTGCATGACTGCCAACGGCGATGTGCAGCGCGTTCATGTTTGCCTCCTGAAACGAAGGAGCCCGGCGCGATGACCGGGCTCGGGTGAATGGATATTGTGATGTTGCGATGCTGGTCTTGCAGCGAGCCTGTGAACGGGTCTGTCTTCATTGCCGTCGATGATCGACGATCGTCGGCGAAGGGCGCGACGCCGCGGGATGGGGCAAGCCTTCCGCCCCGCCAGCACGGCACCCGCAGCCAACCCCACTCTCCCTCCGCGGCTGGAATCGATTGGCGGACTACATCGGAAAGGCCGTGCTTACGTCACCAGTCGAACGCAGGCAGTTCCGCAACCTGGTCGGCGTCGCAATCGAACAGGATGTAATCGAAGCCTTGCCGGCGGGCCCAGGTCATGACTTCGAAGAGTTCGTCGGGAATAACGTCAGGCCAGACGCCGGCATTTTCGTCATGGGC
This sequence comes from Rhizobiaceae bacterium, assembly GCA_050247155.1. Lineage (GTDB taxonomy): Bacteria > Pseudomonadota > Alphaproteobacteria > Rhizobiales > Rhizobiaceae > Mesorhizobium_G. Next base: position 5,831 of record JBFWUS010000078.1, on the reverse strand, counting down.
GTAGAGGAACCAGCCATATTCGCCATATGGACCGCCGAGGCATGGCCATTCCTTGGACGGTGTGTTGTCGAGCCGCTTTGCCGTGGTCGCCGAGACATGTGCGGTGGAGATGACGACGAAACGACGGGTTTCGAGCGTGGTCATGAAGAAGCTCCATTGAGTTGGCGCTAAGACTGATTGCCAGCGACTGCCATGACTGGCTTTCTACGTCGGGTGGTGTGGGTTCAAGCGGCGTGGCGGTGAGACGAAGGCGAACCGCGCTGGCCGACGCCGGTGATGGCGCGAACGGCCGCGGCGAGTGCCGGAATGTCGTCGAGCATGGTCAGCACGACGAAGTGATTGGCGCCGCCAATATAGTCCTTACGGCCCCTGCAGGTGCGGATCAGGATGCCGTGGCCTGACGCCATGCCGAACTGGCCAACCTGGATGTAGGCGCAGTGGTGATGCAGGGTCACTTCACCGGACACGGCGATGCCCGCCTTGTTCGAGCGCAGATCATAGGATCCCGGCGGCAGGCGAAGTTCGGCGGCAAGTTTCTTCAGCCGCGAGCGGGCCATCGTATGAAAGCGCTTCTTCTGCTCTGCGTCATAGGAGCAGCTTCTGTTCCAGTCGAACATGTCGATCTCCATGAAACGGGACGGGCCCGGCGATCGCCCGCGCGATCCCAGTCCTGTCGTCGGTTGGTTCTGTGGTGAAACGGGAAACAGAAAGGGCCCGGCGGATGTGCCGGGCCCCAGTACGGATCGGATGGCCGATTACTCGGCGGCTTGGAGATGCTCCGCCGCGTCGTCGGCGCTGGTCACCGGCTCATCGGCACCCGGCTCCGCATCGCCGGCGAGGAAGGCAGGCAACTCGGCGGCATCGTCATCGGAAGCTGTCTCCTCCGTCGCATTGTCGCTGGCAGTTTCCCCAACATCGGGAGCCGCCTCGTCGCCATCGAGGCGCAGAGGTTCAGGCAGCCAGTTCGATCCTTCGAGAAGACGCGCGGCCTCACGTGCCATCAGGTCTTTCTTCATGTGGTCGATCAGCTGCGCGGAGTCCTCGCCGCGAGCTTCGCGCACCGCCTGGACGATCCGGGCCTTGGTCACGCGGCCGAGATAGTTGTCGACAGTCGGCGACCAGCCAGCCTCGACCATGTCGAACTGGATCGTGGCTGCGAGCGCCTCGGCGTGGGCAATTGCGCCGGGCCGTTTGTTCCAAGGCTCGACGACGGCATTGAGCGACAGCGACGCGCAGTGCGCGAACAGCGCCTTGCGGCTGTCTTCGTCGAGACCGAGCAGAAAGTCCCAAAGATCGGTCGCCTCATCGGGAATATCCCGATCCCAGGCCTCGTGCCGTTCGGCGATCTCCTTCGCCCAGGGCGTCTCGGCGAGACCCTGGACCTGGCCGAAGCTGTTGCTCGTCATGGTGATCTCGAGGCAGCTGTCCTTGGCGAAGCGGTAGAACACCTGCAGCACGAGGGCATGGAGAACCGTGACGAAGGCGATGTCGACATTGCCGGCGAGCGCGTTGCGCAGAGCCAGCGTCTTCTGCGCCGTGAGATCGAAGACGAGCCGTTCCGGCAGCGGCTTGATGCCTTCCTCCTCGGGCTCATCTGCGCCGTCGGCCGTTCCATTCACGGGTCGGCCGTTGACGACGATGTCGTTGGCATCGTCATCGCCTGCCTGCGACGCATCGCGATCCTCGCCGTCGGCATCGTCGTCATCATCGGCAATATCGGCTCGCGGTTCGTCATCGGGACGGACGAAACCCGCTTCGACCTGCAGCTGGCCGTTCGCGCCAAGCGTGATGAACGCGCCCGCGATCGCCTTCTGCACCGGATCGTAAACATGCGGACGGTCGCTGAAAGCGTCGAGTTCGGCGCCCAACTGATCGAGCTTGTCCTCGATTTCCTGGTCGGCGTCCTCCATTTCGGAATATCTGGCGTCGAGCGTATCATACTCGGCCTTCACCGCGTCGTGGCGGGCGATCTCTTCCGCGCTCATCTCCGCCGGTTCGGCATAGACGCGCCGCATGCCGGAGGTATGGCCGTAGGGAAAGCTGATCGCCGCCTCGGCCCACTTCCAGCCGTCATTGCGAACGGCCTCGGCGTCGGCCTTCAGTTTCTCGAACACCAGTTGCTCGAGAAGAGCCGCATCCTGGAACCAGCCGCCGCTATCCTGCTCGAACAGATCGCGCAGAATGACGCCGCCCGCGGCTTCATAGGCCTCGGCGCCGACATATACAGCACGACGATCGTCGGCGCGCACCGTGGTCTCTGTGAGCAGGCGCTTGATATAATACGGCTCCTGCATATGGGGGTTGCCGGAGATACGCTCCCAGACCTGCTCCTGTCTGGTGTGATCGTTGGAGACGGCGAAGGCCTGGAGTTGGTCGAGCTTGATCTCGTCCTTCTCATAAAGTTCGAGCAGTTTCGGAGAAACGGCTGCGAGCTTCGGGCGCTGCCTGACCGTGTTCGTCGACACGAAATACCGGGCGGCGATCTCCTCGACATCCTTGCCCTGGCCGCTCAAGATCTTGAACGCCCGGAACTGGTCGAGCGGATGCAGGTTTTCGCGGTGAACGTTCTCGGCAAGCGAGTCGTCCTCCATGCTCGTCCGCTCGGAGCGATTGACGACGCACGGCACCGCCTGGCTCTTTGCCATGCGCTTTTGGCGCACCAGGAACTCGAGCGCCCGGAACCGTCGACCTCCCGCGGGCACCTCGAAGCGACCGGTCTCCTCGCCTTCTCCGTCTTTCACCGGACGAACGTTGAGGCTCTCGACAAGACCACGATATGCAATGTCTTCGGCAAGCTCCGGGATCGTGACGCCGTTGACGACCTGGCGCACATTCTTCTGTGAGAGAACGAGCTTGTCGAACGGGATGTTTTCGGCCGGATTGAGGATGATCTTCTGAATGGCGCTTTTTGCCATGGTCAGGGTCTCCATGACGGGCGGCCCGGGGCCTCTCCCCGAACCTCCAAACCCGTCAGGACCCCTGCCCTCCGCCCTCTGCCTCTCGCGGCCGCCCGCACCGGCGCAAGCCGGCTGGGCCGGCGAGTGGTGGACTATCGGGGGCAGTCACGCTATATATCTTCCACAAACGTGGAAGGATTTTGCAATGTCGGGAATCGCGGGCGAGATGCTGACGGCAAACGAGGCCGCGTCGGTGACGCGCGTGCCGCTCAAGCAGGTGCATCGCATCATCGATGCGGGCCTGCTGCGCGGCCGTGTCGAAACGCGTCGCGGCAGCCGGGTCATCGTCGGCTCCGGCCTGATCGGGCTCCGGCTCGCCTGGCTGACGGCGGACACGCTGACGCCGGCGGCCCGGCGGCGGATTGTGGAAACCGCGATCACCAACGATGCCGTAACCGTCGTTGCGGACGATCCGCTCAAGGTCGACCTGAAGCCGATCGCCACCGAGGTGAGGACCGGGCTGAGCCGGCTCAGGAAAGCGAAAGCGATGGTGGCGCGCGATCCCGGGATTCTGGGCGGTCAGCCGGTCTTTGCCGGAACACGCGTTCTGGTCCATGACATCGCCGACATGCTGGCCAATGGCGACAGCGTGGAAGCGCTCCACGCCGCCTATCCGCAGCTGACTGCAGACCAGATCGGGCTTGCCGCGGACTATGCGCTGGCCTATCCGCGGCGTGGGCGCCCGCCGGCAAATCCGGCCTGGCGTGCAGCTCCGGCGAAATCGTCCCGCACGGTCCGGCTCGTCGATCTGCCGGCGGCTTCGTGAAGTTCCTGATCGACGAATGCCTGAGCCCCGACCTGGCGAAACTCGCGCGTGAGCGCGGATTCGCGGAATCGAGCCATGTGCGCTGGTTGGGTCTGGCCGGCGCGAAGGATCATGTGGTGACACGGCTGGGCAAGTCGGTGGATCAGCTCGAGCTCTTCATCCGAACAATCGCCGCGAACCTCGATATCGATCCAGTGACCGGCACGGCCGACGTGCGAGTCGGGCAGCCGATGGCCGGAAGAGGTATAAAAACTCTCATGCGGATCGTTGAGCCGGACGCGGGTGCGCAGGAACAGGATACCCGACCCTAGATTGCCGCAGAACAGGAACTCGTCGGCTGGCGTGGTCTTCGGGCCGCCGCGGACCTTCCGCTGCCCGATCTGGCGGAACGCCTCGTCGAATTTTTCGGGGTTCGGCGTGATGCGCGCCGTCAGTTTCCCGTCGAAGACCCAGGGCGGATGCTGAGGATCGACACGGCCGACGGCGATCTGGTGCAGCAGATCAAGTAGATAGGTTGGATCGGCGGGATAGGGACAGCTCCGCCAGAGGTTTCGGACTGTGCGGCGAAGATCGTCAGTTAACGCGAACAGCCGTTTGCGGGCTTCGCGCCAGCGTGCGGCGCGTTGAGCGCGCTGCTCGCGTTCGCGCTCATCCCACCAGACGTGGCGGCGGGCCATTTCTTCGTCGACGCTATGCTGGCCGGCGCCGATCATCTCGGCGAAGAGCGGCAGGGCCTCACGCTCGAGGCGCTGCTTGCGCTTGAAGGCGGCTCGCTTGCGCGATGTGTCGCGATAGGGTTCGGGCTTGGGCCACGGGCGGAAACGCATCAGTCCCCCTCCCCCCGTCCAGCACGCGCCGCGTTGGAAAGGATGCGGATGGCCGCTGTGATACTGCCTGTGTCACGGGCGACTTCGGCATAGGCGGAGATCGGGAAGCGACCCGTGAAGAAGAGGTCGCGCTCGATATTCATGCCGAACGGCAGCTCAAGCGTGGCAAGCTCTTCGAGGCTGAACGATCCGAGCTCTGGCGGACCGTTCAACTGCGCCAGGCCGAACATGATGTCGCCGCCCGCGTCGAGTTCAGTGGCAAGCCATGTGCCGATGCCGATCGGATTGAAGAACTTGACCACCGGCACGTGGTCGACGTCACGTTGCCGGCCATTGGCAAGGAGTTGTTCGCGCTGCTCCGGCGTCAGCAAAGGTATGGGATTTTGTGCGGTCTCGTGCATGGGTCGTGCTCCGCGACGGGCCGCCGGAAGCCATTCTCCCAACACCGAACCCGTCACGACCAATGGCGCCGTCCTCCCAACCGGGAGGAGTGGCGCCTTTGCTTGGCGGTGATCGGGAAAGCCGGCGGCGGTGCAGCGCGGCGGTCCGGACGGGGTCAGTGGGCGAGGTCGAACAGCTTCTTGGCCTTGCCTTCCATCTCAAGCCGGACGTCCTGGTGCTGCTTGTCGCGCGCGATACGCGTGATGCCCTGCACGAAGTCGAACACAGATGCCGGCGGATGGCCTTCATCGGTCAGCACAGCATCGATGATCTTCGTGGTTTCGCCTTTCGAGAAACCGCGCTTGCGCAGGAATGTCGTGCGATCATCGTCGTCGCGCGCGACGATGCGCTCGCGTGCCGCCTTGATGCCGTTGATAAAGGGCATGGGCGAAGATTCGGCGAACTGGATCAGCGCCGGTTCGGCCTCGAGCGCAAAGCGCGAGGCGGCATATTTGGAGTGGCGGATGGTGATTTCCTGGAAATCTTCCACGCCCCAGATGTTCCTGTTGCAACACACGGCACGCAAGTAAAAGCTTGCAATTCCTAGTGTTTTCGATCCGACCTCGCTGTTCCAACAATAGAAGCCCCTGAAGAAGATATCCGGGTCACCGTTGGAAAGGCGTCCTGCCTCGATCGGGTTCAGGTCGTCGACCAAAAATATGAAGATGTCGCGGTCGGACGCATAGAGCGTCGTCGTGTCCTTCGAGATGTCGACATTGGGGTTGTAGATGCTGGTTGACCAGTCGAGCACGCCCGGAACTTTCCAGCGTGTGTCGCCGGTGCCGTTGCCGGCGATCTTCTGGACCGCATCAACGAGTTCATGGTCGAAAATTCTGCCAT
>JBFWUS010000077.1:0-25351 GCA_050247155.1 Rhizobiaceae bacterium | reverse complement strand
GCGTCGAGACAAGCTCGATCCACCTCGACACCATCCGCGACCTGAAGCAGATCAACTCGCTGCTGGCTTCGATGGCCTATCCCGTGCTCGAAGAGCACGGCATCCTGCAAGGCACCCGCCTGGCGGGCGTCTGAGCTCGGTTCTCCGACACCTTGACCAATCGCTTCAGCATCGCGCGATAGCGCCGGCCAGTGTCTCGAAATAGCGTTTCATTCTCTCGGCCGGTACACCGGAAAAGCCCAGAACGAGCGCGCCCTGCATCTTCGGCCCTACCTTATAGTCGGAGAGAGGGAAGCATTGGATACCGGCTGACATTGCAGATCGATGGACCGCGACATCATCGCGGCCACCGTCGAGCCAGGCTACGGCGTTCATCCCGCTGTCGGGGCGTTCGATGTCGGCGAGTCCGTCGAGAGCAGTTGCGCCGATCTCCATGAAGGCATTGCGGCGTTGCGTGTAGAGGTCACGCATCCGGCGCAAATGCGTCGCGAAATGCCCGCCGCCAATGAACTCCGCCAAGGTGAGCTGGACGTCGACTGGTACGCTGCGGTTCATCAGCCCCGCCAGATTGCGGAAAGTCCCCACCAACTGGCGCGGCAGCACAAGATAGCCAACGCGGATCGCCGGATAGAGTGCCTTGCTGAACGTGCCGACGTAGACAACCTTCTCGCGACCGTCGATCGACCGGATCGACGGCAGCGGCGGGCCGACATAGCGAAACTCGCTGTCATAATCGTCTTCGAGGATCCACGCCTCGTTCTGCCTCGCCCAGTCGAGCATCGCCAGGCGGCGCTGCAAGGAAAGCGTTACGCCCAGCGGGTGATGGCGCGACGGCATGGCGAAGGCAAAGCGCGCATCCGGATAGCTCTGGATCGCCTGGCCGACATCCATTCCGTCGCGGTCTACCGCAACTGGACAAATGTCGAGCGCCAACGCCCGGAACAGATTGTAAACTGTCAGCGGCCCCGGATCCTCGAACCAAATCCGGTCTCCCGGATTAGCGAGCGCCAACGCCGCCAGCGCAAAGGCGCTGTGGCCGCCGGGCGTAATCACGATCTGCTCGTGATGGCAAAGATCACCGCGATGCAGCGCCAGGTATTCGGCTATCCGCTGGCGCAGCACCGTTTCGCCGGCAGGATCGCCATAACCCAGACCGTTTGCTCGTCCGCCGCTGGTGGCGACGTTCCAGCACTTTCGCCAGACAGCAAAGGGAAATCGTTCGAAGGCGGGATGGTTAGGCAGAAACGGGCGATATTCCACCTTGCCCAGATCCGCCGACATCTGATGCGAAAGGTTTCCGATCCGCGACAAGCGCGGTTCAGCTGATGTGGTCGAGACAGCAGCGTTCACAGCCGGCCCCTGACGAGGCAACTGGCGTGGAAGATCGCCGGTCACGAAGGTGCCGGACCCTTGCCGGGTCTCCAGATAGCCCTCGGATTTGAGGTTCTCCAGCACCCGGACGATCGTCGGGCGCGACATGTCCAGTTCGTCGGCCAGCACGCGGCTGGCGGGCAAGCGGGACCCGGCCCGCAAATGCCCCTGGAGAATGGCGGTGCGAATCTGATCCTGTATTTGCCGGAACTTCGGCATCGGATCGTCGGGCGCGACTCGCACGAACGGTAATATTGCGCCTTGCTGCTGCTTCGCCAACTGCGCGTCTCCGGATATGACGTCGAGATGAAATTGGTATGCTGCGATCTAGGATAGTGGACATTTATAATTTGTCCAATTGTTGCACTCTGACAACCGTCGAATGGCCATCACACATTTCGCCTGCCGGGTCGGTGACGGCGCAGAGCCCGTCTGCTGTCGCCGACACGAAAGCATGGCCGAGCACGATATTGGGGAATGCCACACATCAGCGCCTGGAGCGCTTGAACAGGAGAAATCGATGAAGAATTTCGCCAACACCGCAAGCCTTATGGTTCTAGCCTCGGCGCTCGCCTCGACTACCCTGCCGGGCGTTGCGCGGGCCGATGCCATCGGCGATCTTGCCGCTGCAGCAACGAAGGAAGGCGCGCTCACAGTCATCGCCCTACCGCACGACTGGTGCGGATATGGCGACGTGATTGCCGGCTTCAAGGCAAAATATCCGGGCATCACCGTCAACGAACTCAATCCGGATGCCGGCACTGCTGACGAGATTGAAGCTATCAAGGCGAACAAGGGCAATACCGGACCGCAGGCGCCGGACGTGGTCGACCTGGGCCTGGCGTTTGCGCCGACCGCCAAGCAGGAAGGACTGCTCCAGCCCTACAAGGTCAGCACCTGGGACGAGATTCCGGACAACATCAAGGACGCCGAAGGCTACTGGTATGGCGACTATTATGGCGTCATGGCATTTGGGGTGAACAAGGACCTGATCAGCACGGCTCCGACCGAATGGGCCGACCTTCAGAAGCCCGAATTTGCCAACGCCGTGTCGTTGACCGGCGATCCGCGCGCCTCGGCCCAGGCGATCCTGGCCATAATGTCCGCCGGCATGTCCCGCGGCGCGAAGCCCGGTGAGGAAGCCGGCAACAAGGGCCTGGAGTTTTTCGCCGAACTCAACAAGGCCGGCAACTTCGTGCCGGTCATGGGTAAGGCGGGCACCATCGCGCAGGGTCAGACGCCTCTCGTGATCGCTTGGGACTATAACCTGCTGGCCTGGCGCGACGCCCTGAACGGGAATCCTTCAATGGAAGTCATCGTACCGAGATCGGGCGTGCTGGCTGGCGTCTATGTGCAGGCGATCAGCGCCTATGCACCGCATCCGAATGCGGCCAAGCTGTGGATGGAGTACCTGTATTCCGACGAAGGCCAGACCGGCTGGCTGAAGGGTTACTGCCACCCCGCCCGCTTCGCGGCCATGTCAAAGGCCGGCAAGTTCCCGAAGGAATTGCTGGACAAATTGCCGCCGGCCGAAGCCTACGAGGCCGCCATATTCCCGACAGTTGAAGAACAGGCGGGCAACAAGGCCGCTGTCACGGGAGGCTGGGACAAGGTCGTCGGCGCAAACATCCAATAGATCGTCTTTCCAGGGCAGGCTCCGTCGCGCCGGCGGAACCTGCCCCGATTTTCCGCCGCGGGGACCTCAAGCATGGCCACGATGATTGCATCCAGAGCCTCTGCAAAACCGCGCCAGGTTCTCAACTGGCTTGGTATCGCTCCGTTCCTCCTATTCGCTCTTCTGTTTCTCGTTTTGCCTACCTTCAACATCGTCATCGGCGCCTTTCGTAATGTCGATGGAGATCTGACGGTCGACAATATGGTGGCGCTTTTCACGCCGTCGATCCGTCACGCATTCTGGATATCCATTGAACTCAGCCTGCTGACCGCAGCGCTCGGATGCGCCATCGGGTTCGTCATCGCCGCGGCGATCACGCTCGGCAACCTGCCCCAGTGGCTGCGCAATGCGGTTACAACCTTTTCTGGCGTCGCCTCAAATTTTGCCGGCGTGCCGCTGTCGTTCGCCTTCATCGCCACGCTGGGTCGGCTCGGCTTCGTAACGCTGATCCTGCGCGACTGGTTTGGCGTGAACCTCTATGCCAGCGGCTTCAACCTTATCTCGTTCCTCGGCCTGTCCATCACCTACCTCTATTTTCAGATCCCCCTGATGGTCCTCATTATCACTCCGGCGCTTGAGGGCCTGCGCCGCGAGTGGCGCGAGGCCGCCGAAATGCTCGGCGCCAACGGCTTTCAATACTGGCGCATGATCGCGTTTCCTGTGCTGTGGCCATCGCTGCTGGGCACGTTCGCGCTGCTGTTCGCCAACGCTTTCGGCGCTGTCGCGACGGCGATCGCGCTGACCGGTTCGTCCCTGTCGATCGTTCCGATCATCCTCTTCGCTCAGATACGGGGCGATGTGCTGAACGACCCCCATCTCGGCTACGCCATCGCCTTCGCGATGATCCTACTCACGGCGATAGCCAATGCCATCTACATCCTGCTGCGCATGCGCGCTGAGAGGTGGATCAAATGAAGAGCCAGCGCACCTGGGCCTGGGCCGCCATTCTCTTCGGCTCAGTCTATTTCCTGCTGCCGCTCGTCGGCATGTTCGAATTCTCGTTGCGGATGAAGCGGGAGGGCTACAGCTTTGAAGCCTACCGCGTGGTGCTGACGGACCCGCAATTTCAGCAGACGTTCGGCTATTCCATCGTCCTCGCATTACTGACCATCGTGATTGGCGCGCTCGTTGTCGTGCCGACCGCCTATTGGGTGCGGCTGCGCCTGCCGGCGGCCCGCCCGCTCATCGAGTTCATCACGCTGCTGCCGCTTGTGATCCCGCCGATCGTCATCGTCTTCGGCTATATCCGCATCTACAACACCTCCTCGGTCCTGCCGCTGACCGGAAGCTGGTGGGGCACCAATGTTCTCCTCCTTTTCGGTTACGCGACACTGGCCCTGCCCTATATGTATCGCGCCGTCGACACCGGCTTGCGCACCATCGACGTAGCCACCCTAACGGAAGCGGCGCAGAGCCTCGGCGCAAGCTGGGCCAGGATTCTGGCAACCATCATCCTGCCCAATGTTCTGATCTCCGTGCTGTCGGGCGCCTTCCTGACCTTCGCAATCGTGATCGGTGAATATGTCTTCGCCGCACTGCTGAACGTTAACAGCTTTGGTCCCTACATGGTCTGGATGGGTGGCAACCGCGCCTACGAACCCTCGGCGCTGGCCGTTATCGCCTTCATCATCACCTGGGCCTGCATGGGCCTCATCCAGCTCGTTACCCGTTTCTCAAAATTCTCCACAGCGAGGCGCTAGCCATGGCTTTTCTCGACATCGATCATCTGGAGAAATCCTTCGGCGCCGTTCATGTGGTGAAGGATTTCAACCTCGCGGTCGAACAAGGTGAATTCATTTCGTTTCTCGGGCCATCCGGATGCGGCAAGACGACCGTGCTACGCATGGTGGCGGGTTTCGAAAACCCGAGTTCCGGCTCCATCCGCATTGGCGGCCAGGAGGTCACCAGCCTTCGCGCGAACCAGCGCAACATCGGCATGGTGTTTCAATCCTATGCCCTCTTCCCCAATCTGACGGTCGCCCAGAACGTTGGCTTCGGCCTGCGGGTGGCCGGCAAGCCAAGGGCGGAGATCGACGCGCAGGTGACCGACATGCTGCGGCTGATCGGTCTGCCAAATCTCGGCGAGCGCTATCCTTTCCAACTTTCCGGCGGTCAGCAGCAGCGCGTGGCGCTGGCGCGCGCACTCGCGATAAGGCCACGAGTATTGCTGCTGGACGAACCCCTGTCGGCCCTCGACGCAAAGATCCGCGTCAGCCTGCGCGAAGAAATCCGCCGTATCCAGCGCGAACTCGGCATCACCACGATCTTCGTGACGCACGACCAGGAAGAGGCGCTGTCCATGTCCGATCGCGTCGTCGTCATGCATCAGGGTGTTGCCGACCAGGTCGGAGCGCCTTTTGACATCTATAACAAACCGGCGACGCGCTTTGTCGCCCAGTTCGTTGGCACACTGAATCTTATTGATGCATCCGTAGTCGATGCCGCAGCGGGCAAAGTCAAAGTCGGCGACATTCCGGTCACGTTGAACCGCACCTTGCCGGCAAATGCGAACGACCGGATCAGTCTCGCCCTTCGGCCGGAGACGATCGCTCTCAACCGGCAGAAGGGCCATGGCGTTGTCTTGTCGGGACGGATCGCGGAAGTGCATTTCCTCGGGTCGGTCATCCGCATTCGGGTGGCAATCGGCAACCAGGTCGTCTCGCTCGACACGTTCAATCGCCCGGACACGCCGCCGCCGGCGGTAGGCTCGGCAGCCGAGATCAGCGTATCGGAACGGGATTTGCTGGTGCTCGCAGCATAGCGCGGCAGCCCAGGCGGCATCTTGTCTCGCGGCGGTTCAAATCGAAATCACATCGCGCGCCAACACGCGACGGACGGCCGCTATTTCCGCAGTTGTTCCAGCGCAGCTTGGTGAAGGCCAGCGTTCGCCGCCATCAACACGGTTTCATACCGCGATGCGTTGCCGAGCGGCTGTCCTTCCCAATCCGTAACGACCCCGCCTGCGCCCAGCACGATCGGCATCTGGGGCAGTATGTCGTAGTCGAAGACATTGCTCTCCAGAAGTATGTCGACCCCGCCCAACGCGAGCAGGCCTGCGGCGTAGCAATCATGCGACATCCGGGTAAAAAGGGCGCTGGATGCGAGCTTCGAAAATCGCGCTCTGTTGTCAGGGCTGAACTGCTCGAGGGCGGACGTATAGATGATGGCCTCGCCAAGGGCGGCGGTCGAACTTGTAACAATCGTCTCGCCATTCAGAGCGCTCGGATGGCCGGCGCGGCCGAGCCAGCGCTCGCCGGTGATAGGTTGATCTATGATACCGAGCACGGGCGTTCCGCGATAAAGCAGCGCGATCTGCGTGCCAAAAGCCAGCGAACCGGAAATGAAGGATTTGGTGCCGTCTATCGGGTCCAGAACCCAGACCCATTCGGCATCGGGCTGGTGCGCTCCGAATTCTTCTCCGCGGATGCCATGAGCGGGAAAAGCCGCCTCGATCATCTGGCGCATCGCAGCCTCCGCATCACGATCGGCGATGGTGACCGGGCTCGAATCCGCCTTGGAATCTATCGCCAACCTCTTGCGGAAATGCGGGCGAATTATCTCGCGTGTTGTGTTGGCCATGGCGTTAGCCAAGGCAAGGCAATCATCAGGGCAGATCAGCTTGGCCATTCTTGCCATCCTTATCGTTCAAACGCCGGGCTTCCATTGTGATTTCCTCCAGCATCGACCGCACGGTACGGACTTGGGCATGCGCCGCCGCCGCTTCCCGCTTCAAGCGATCCGCCAGGTTCGACGGCCCGGGGTCCGTGAAGGAAGGCGATCGGGCCGCGATAAACGGGTCCGCCTCCTGCTGGGGCCAGCGCAGCGCCGGGGCGAAATAGCCCTCCTCCTCCTCCAGCCCAAAGGCTAGCACTTGCGGTTTTTCTTCGCCGAGCAGGAGAAGTTCGATCAGCATGGCGTGAACAGGCAGGTCCCCGTGGCCCGTCGGGCAGGCAAGATGCCCCCAGCCGCCACGATCCGGCCGAATGAAGCAGTCCTTGACATGCACATCCGTGACATAGGCGGCCTGGCGTTTCAGGGCGGCGAGGGGTGTTTCGTAAGCGTTCAGCATATTGGCGAAGTCGAACAGCAAGCTGAGGTTCGGGTTTGCGACCTCGTCAACGATCCTCGTCAGTTCGTCTGACGTCAGGTCCTCGTGCTGTTCGAGCGTGATGCGCAGTCTTCCGGATGGATCGAACTGCCGCAGCCGGCGCAAATCGTCGATCGTCCAGGCGATGATCTCGGAAACGCGCCCCTCGTAACGCGGATAGCAGCGCAGCGAGACCGCCCCGACCGCCAATGCGCGCTGCACCGCATCCGACAAGCCTTGGGGCGCCGTCGTGCTGGTTTCGACATGGAGTTCCAGGCCGAGTTCGCTCACCAGTTCGCCAAACGCGCCCAATTCGGCCTGGGACATGGCGTCCAAGCTAGCATCTTCGCCATCGGAAACATGAAGCTTGATGCCGGCAAGTCCCTGGGCATAAGCGAATTTTGCCAGGTCCGGCGGCGTCATGCCGCCGAACCGCAAATTGAGATGAAAGGCATAGGCATGCGCGAAAAGCGGCGCAGCCACGGCGCGCTCGGCCAATCGCGCACGGATATTGGCGGGCAAACTCTTGGCCCGGCCGCACCAATTGCCTCCAGGAATCGCGATCGACAAGTCTTTCACGATGCCATTCATGGCTCGGCGTTCTCTGTGGGGCTGTATAGCATCGCGGCCTTTCCGAAGCGTCTACAGCCTTGAGTCTGCCAAGAAAATGGAATGCTTCGGAGGGCCGCTTATCGTGTTTTGATCATACCACTTTTGGAGGTGACGATCGGCCGTGTAAACTGGACGTCGACGTGTGACGCGCTTCAACGAACCGGCAGACGGCGGTTGTCTCCTGACGAACCGTTGCCAGCCGTTCAGCTTGACCTGATGTCGCCAGCCGATGTGGCAGGACGACGTATCAACCTTGCGACCATGCCTTTCAGGCACCGTACAAGGCCAGCAAGGGAGCCAGCCTTGATAGCCGTCTCCGGCTGGTCTTTCTCAGGATTGCTATCGCTGTTCTGACCTGCCACGACGTAGCCGATCCCGCGAACGATCATTTCCGCCTCCGTAGCTGGAGTGACCACTGCATTCGCCTAATGCTGGAATTTCCGGACGGGCTCGCGGCTGCGCTGCGTCACGCCCACGCCCGGCGCGACGCCTACGGCTGCGTTTGACGCGGCCAGCAACGGCTTGCCGCGAACGATGTCGGAAGCTCGTTCGGCCAGCATGATGGTCGGCGCGTTCAGGTTGGCGTTGGGCTCGGTCGGGAAGACCGAGCTATCGATCACCCTCAGCCCCTCGACGCCCCTCACCTTCAGATTGCTGTCGACAACGGCCATCGCATCCTCGCCCATCCGGCATGTGCCGCAGGGGTGATAGGTGCTTTCCATGGTCTCGCGCACCCAGGCGTCGATCTCGACGTCTTTCCTGACATCGGCGCCCGGCGCCATCTCCTCGCCGCGGAAGCGGTCGAAGGCGGGCTGCGCGACGATCTCGCGCGTCAGCCTCAGACAGCGGCGGAAGCCTTCGCGATCCTCCTCGCGGTCGAGATAGTTGAACAGGATGTCCGGATGTTCATGCGCTTCGGGCGACCGCAGCCGGACATGACCACGGCTCTTGGGCTTGTTCGGGCCGGTCAGCACCATGAAGCCATGGCCTTTCAGCGGCTTCTTCCCATCATAGCGCATCGCCGCCGGCAGGAAATGGAACTGGATGTCCGGCCATTCGAGCGAAGCGTCCGATCGGATGAATCCGCCGCTCTCGAAATGATTGGAGACTGAGAGGCCCTTCTTGAACAGTATCCACTCCATGCCGATCAGCGCCTTGCTCAGCAGACCCATCTTGCCGTTCAGCGTGATCGGCTCCTTGCAGGCGTACTGGATGTAGACCTCGGAATGGTCCTGCAGGTTCTCGCCGACGCCCGGCAGATCGTGCAGAACTTCGACGCCAGCCTTCTGCAACACCGCTGCAGGCCCGATGCCGGACCGCTGCAACAGATGTGGCGCGCCGATCGGGCCTGACGCGATGAGCACTTCCCGCGTCGCCTTCACGACATGGCGCTGACCGCCCTGCTCATATTCGACGCCCACAGCACGCTTGCCTTCAAGGAGCACCCGCCGCGTCATCGCATGAGTGATCACGGTGAGGTTCGGCCGGTTCATGGCTGGCTTGAGATAGGCGTTGGCGGTCGACCAGCGCACGCCGTCCTTGACGGTCATGTGCATCGCACCAAAACCCTCTTGCAGGTAGCCGTTCGGATCTTCGGTGGTGACGTAGCCGGCCTCATGCCCGGCATCAACGAAGGCGCGATAGAGCGGGTTCTTCATCTTGTTGCCGGCGTTGGTAGACAGCGGACCGCTGGCGCCGCGCCAGGAGTCGCCGCCGTCCTGCCAGCTTTCGGCGCGCTGGAAATACGGCAGGCAGTTGGCGTAGCCCCAGCCACGCGCCCCGAGTTCAGCCCATTCGTCGAAATCGCGGGCGTGGCCACGCATATAGACCAGGCCGTTGATCGAGGAAGAGCCGCCGAGCACCTTGCCGCGCGGGCAGTGGACGCGCCGGCCGTCGAGGCCGGGCTCCGGCATCGTCATGTATTTCCAGTTGTATTTCGTGCCGTTCATCGGGATCGACAGCGCCGTCGGCATCTGGATGAAGATCGACTTGTCGCTGCCGCCGAACTCCAGCACGAGGACGCTGGTTTTCGGATCTTCAGACAGGCGGTTGGCCAGCACACAGCCGGCCGAGCCGGCGCCGATGATGATGTAGTCGAACGATGCGTCCATGGCGGCGCCTCCAAGCGGTATCGGTGTCACGACGGAGTGAGGATGGCGGGGCCGGAGCCCCGCCGGGAGCGCGAGGCTCAGTTCTTCGGATAGGCGCCCCAGCCGGCGCTCCGGGCGAACAGCTTGGTCAGCGCGTAGTGGACAAGGCCGGCCGCGATGCAGGACGGGATCGAGGCGGACAAGTATTTGAAGGCGGAGAGGCTCGCGAGTGTCTGCGGGTTGAAGACCCAGACATAGACGATGAAACCAACCGCCAGTGCCACCAGTCCAATGGGATTGAAGCCCGCGAGGAATCGGTACGGGCCACTCTCCTGCGGACCGTGCAACGAACGCATGTCGAGCTTCTGCCGACGCAGCAGGAAATAATCGGCGATGCCGATTCCGGCGAGCGCCGAGTTGAGCGCCGAGGTCCACACCAGGAAGATGAAGAAACCGTCATACATCTGCGGGTAGAAGACGACGAGACCGAGCGGGATGAGGCAGAACAGAAACAGGACCGTGCCCCACGGAATGCGGCGCACCGACTCGGTCCCGACCTGGCGCAGGCCGACGATCGAGGTGTAGAGGATGTTGGCCATCGACGTCATATTGGCGAAGGCGACGAACAGCAATGCAATGACACCCACGCTTGCGCCGGCGATCTTGGTCATCCAGATGGTCGGATCGCTTTCGCCAAGTGCGACCGCCGCAAGCAGGCCGACGATTTCGCCAAGGGCTGCCGCGCCGAAGATGCCGAGGATGTTCGGCCAGAAGGCCGTGCGCTCATTCTTCGTCAGCCGCGCCAGATTGCCGATATAGGGCCACCAGGAGAAGCCGGCCGCAAGATTGACCTCGACCGCGATCGCAAAGTTAAGCGCTTTGTCCTCGAAAGGCGGATCGAGCGCCGGCATCGCCATCAGTTCGCCGAAGGAATGCTTGCTCAGGATGAGATAGAGCATCACGCCCATCAACAGCACCAGCGCCGGCGAGATCACCATGTTGAAGAACTTGATTGAAGTCGGCCCCTTGGCCACGATGAACCACGTCACGAGAATGGCGCCGACGCCGGCGATCATCATCTTGACGCCGGTCGGCGACGCTTCGGTCCCTTGCGTGAGTGCGACCAGACCGTCGATGGAACGGCCGAACATAATGGCCAGCACCGCCAGCCAGCCCATCGTAAGAACGATGACGGCCAGCACATAGACCAGCCGCGAGCCGTTGTAGCCGAACTGACTGCGCAGTGAGACGAACTGCTCGACGCCATATCTGCCGGCCACCGGCGTTGTCGCCAGCGCGGTCAATACGACGCCGATGATATTGCCGATGATGATCGCGGCGATGCCTTCCTTCGGCCCGACGAACAGGCCGATCGAGCCGCCGATCAGGAAAGCCCAGGTTGCAATCGCCAACGCCGAATTGGCATAGGAAAACTCCCAGAAGCCCCATAGCCTCTCGGAAGGCAGGATGGGGGCGTCGCCGCGCTCGGCGGCCTCGCGATACGCGGTCACCGTCGCCTCGCTTTCCCGGGCTCCGGCAAATCCGTTGCGGGTCGTGGTGTCGGTCATCTCACGCTCCCCAGATCCAGAACGTCACGACGAGAACGACCGTCAGCGCCGCGAGCCCGGCATAGTCGAGCCGGCTCATCGTACCTTCCCAGCGGTCGCCGGCTTCGATGTCTTCGTAGATGCGCGCGCGCCGGTCGAGTTCGCGCTGCCACCCGCTATCCTGCTGGTTCATCATTTCCTCCCTTGGCGCGGCGCATCCTCCTGCGTCCCGCCTGATCCAAGGCAACGAACCCCGTTGCCTTTCCCTTCATGGTCGGAGCCTCGCCCCCGCTATGGGGCGGCTCCGCGCCTATCGCACCCTGACGGGCTCGGCGTAGTAAGGCAGCCGGTCGACGCGCGGCGTCCACGCGCCGTCCGCCGTCACTTTCAGGACATGCGCGGCGATCTCCTCCATCGGCGCGAACCAGATATCGCCGCGGGCGATAACGCTTTCGAGGAAGCGGTGAACCACTTCCCAGCGGGCCAGCCGGCCGGTAGCGAAGGGATGCACGACCGGTATCCACAGCCCGCCATGGCGGTAAGCGGCCTCGAATTCCTGCGCAAAGATGGCTAAGCCCTGCTCCGGCGCGCGGATCGGCATCATGTAGTCTAGGTCCATCGACTGGACATATTGCGGCCAGTCGTCGAGGCCCCAATGCGACGGCAGCTCAACCAGCCGGCCGGCATCGCAATCGAGCATGTAGGGAATGTCGTCGCCCATCAGCGAGGCGTCATAGGCAAAGCCGCGCGACACCAGCAGGTCGGCGGAGCGGTGCGAGAAATTGTAGAGCGGCGCGCGCCATCCTCGCGGCCGCCGGCCGCTGACCCGTTCGACGACCTCGATGCCCCGATCGAGCCAGTGGGCCTCTTCCTCGTCCGACAGTTCGCGCGGATGCTCGTGCAGGAAGCCGTGATGGGCGAGTTCGTGCCCACCTTCCAAGATCGCCTCAATGGCCTGCGGATACTGCTCGATACACCAGGCCGGCACGAAGAAGGTCTGCCTGATGCCAAGCTGCCGGTAGCTCTCGACGATGCGCGGCACCGCGACCTTGGGTCCGTACTGCAGCATCGAGATCGCCGCCACGCGGCTGTGGCCGTCCTGCGGATGCGCGATATGAATGAGGCTGTCGGCGTCCATATCAAATGTGATGCAGGCCGCGCATTTCGCGCCGTTTGGCCAAGGGATCGGGTTGCGGATCACGGCATGATGCTCCCGCCATTGACGCCCAGTCCCTGCCCGGTGAAGTAGCGGCCGCCGGAACCCGCGAGGAATACGGCGAGTTCCGCCACTTCCTCCGCCCTGCCGAAGCGGGCCAGCGGTATGGCGAGTTCCCGCGCGCGCCATTCCGCGCTCATATTGTCTGCGCCGAGCATCTCGGTATCGATCGGGCCGGGGCAGATCGCGTTGACGAGGATGCGCGGCGCGAACTCCTTGGCCCAGGAACGGACCAGGCCGAGCACCCCGTGCTTGGAGGCGACGTAGGGCGAGAAGGTCTCACGGCCGTAATAGGCCATGTCGGAGGCGATCATGATGACGCGCGCCGGCGCGTTGTCCGTGCCGTTCATCAGGCCGATGGCCGTCTTGCCGACGAGGAAGCTGCCACGCAGGTTGACGGCGATCACGCGGTCGAAATCTGCGACCGGCGTTTCGAGCAGCGGCGCCTCATGGATGATGCCGGCGCAATGGACCAGGACGTCCAGACCGCCGAAGGCTGCTTCCACCGACCGGCCCAAAGCCGTTACGGCGGCCTCGTCGGAGATGTCGCAGGCAAGGCTCAGAGCCTCGGCAGCGCCCGAGCTTTTCGCCGCAGCCGCAGTCTGCTCCGGCGAACGGATGTCGGCCAGCGCCAGCCGTGCTCCCGTTCCGGCTAGGGCTACCGCGCAGGCAGCGCCAATGCCCCTGTATGCGCCGGTGACCAGGATGCGCACGGTCATGCCATCACCTCGCCGCGATCGAGCATCAGTGCCTGGCCGGTCATGTCCTTCGCGCCGTCCGAAGCCAGATAGAGATAGGGAGCGGCAAGGTCTTCCGGCTCAAGCAGGCCGGGCAGAACCTGTGCCCCTACGATCTCGGCCAGAAGGTCATCCTCGCTGCGCCCGGTACGCAGCGACATGTTCTTCAGCGACAGCATTGCCGCCTCTGTGCGCACCCAGCCGGGGCAGACCGCGTTGACGCGGATACCCTTCGGCCCAAGCTCCTTGGCCATGACGCGGGTGAAGCCGAGATTGGCATGCTTGGAGGTGATGTAGGCCGAGAATTCCGGCACTGCCACGCGACTCCAGATCGAGGCGGTCACGATGATGCGCCCGCCCTCCCCCATATGCGGCACGGCGTTGCGGGTCACATAGAAGGTGCCGTTGGTGTTGATGTCGGTGATGCGGCGGAAAGTTTCCTCGACGGCGTCATCCGGATCGAGCAGCGGCGTGATGCGCTCCAGCCCGGCATTATTGATCAGCACGTCGATGCGACCGAAGCCTTCCAGCGCCACGCGCACGGAGGCTCCGTCGGTGATATCGCATTCGATCGCGCGCACGGTCCGGCCTGCCTTGGCGGAGATCCCCGCCGCGGCATCGTGGATGCCCTTGCCCGAGGACAGCACGGCAACGTCAGCTCCAGCGACGGCAAAAGCCTCCGCCACGGCCCGGCCGATGCCGCGGCTTGCGCCGGTGACCAGCACGCGCTCGCCGGAGAAATCGTAGCGGACGCAGCCCATGGCTCAGCCCTTCCTGGCGTGCATGATGCGGCCGATCAGGTTCATCAGAACCTGCGCCGCCAGGATCGAGGTGCCACCGGTCTGATCGTAATCGGGCGCGACTTCCACCAGATCGATGCCGACGATGGTTCCCCGCCTGGCAAGGACTGCGAGGATCTCCAGCACCTCGTAGTAGATGAAGCCGCCATGCGATGGCGTGCCGGTGCCCGGCGCGATCGAAGGATCGAAACCGTCGATATCGATGGTCACGTAGTAACGGGCGCCCGCCGGCACCCGCTCGGCAGTGGCCTTGCTGCCCAGCGCACGGATCTGGCGCACGGACAGGATGTCGGAGCCCATCTTGCGGGCGTCCTCATAGCCTTCGCGCGCCGTGGACGACACGTTGCGGATGCCGAATTGCGACAGTCCGCTGACATAGGATTTTTCCGCCGCGCGACGCATCGGATTGCCATGGCCGTAGCGGACGCCATGGCGCTCGTCGACGAAATCGAGATGCGCGTCGATCTGCACGATATGGATCGGCCCGTTCTTCGCGCAGTCATCGGAGAAGGCATTGACGCAGGGAATGTTGATGGAGTGGTCGCCGCCGAGCACCACCGGCAGCGCGCCGGCTGCGAGAATCTTGCGGACGCCAAACTCGATGTTGGCGTGGCTCTTCATCGTGTCGGTGTGGACGATGTCGGCATCGCCGATATCGACGATGGTCACCTCGTTGCTCGGCAGGTAGGTGACGTCGTCCTCATGGTCATAGGCGCCGCCGTGACCGAAGGAGAAGAGTGTCGACGCTTCACGAATCGAGCGCGGCCCGAAACGCGTGCCGGCGCGCCATTGCGTTCCGCAGTCGAAAGGCGCGCCAAGCACGGCCACGTCCGCCTGGATCGCATCCCAGTCCGGCTGATAGGGATATTTGCCGAACGTGCAGATGCCGACGAACGGCAGGTTCAGGCGCCCGGTTTCGTATGAATTGCTGGCCATGTGTGAGGCTCCTCCCTCGTGGCGGCTGAGTACGCCAGACGAGCCAACTTCGATAAATCTCTATGATTGGATGTTTAGTTGTGCATTATTCGATGTATGCGTAGCCATGCTCGCCAACGCGTCCTCAATCTCTCGCTTGGCGATGTCGAGCTTCGGCTGCTGCGCGTGTTCGCGGCCATCGCCCATCACGGCGGTTTCTCCGCCGCGCAAGCCAGCCTCGGCATGACGCAGGCGACAATCTCGACGCATATGCGCCATCTGGAGGAGCGGCTGGGGCTCAGGCTTTGCGAACGGGGTCGCAGCGGCTTCCTGCTCACCGAGGAAGGAAGGCAGGTTCACGCGGCGACGCTCGACTTGTTCGGCTCGATCGAGCAGTTCCAGAGCCGGCTAGGCGAGGCGCAAGGCGAACTCTCCGGCAGCCTCAAATTCGGAACCGTCGACGCCATGATGACCAACGGCACGCTCAATCTGCAGGGTGCGCTCGGCGAGTTCCATCGGCAGGCGCCACGCGTGCGGCTGGAGATCGACGTCGCCGCACCGCAGGTTCTGTATCAGGGACTGCTCGATGGCTCTTACCAGATCGTTCTGACGCCATCGATGACTAGCCTGCCAACTCATTTCAGGTCGCGGGTCATCTTTTCTGAAACGCAGAAACTTTACTGCGCCAAAGGGCATCCGCTCTTCGATCTTCCCGACGAGCGGATCACCGATGCGCTACTCGAGGCCCAGCCGTTCGCCGGACGCACCTATATGACCGACGAGACCATCTGCGGCGTCAACTTTTCCTGGGCGGCCGCCACGCCGCATATGGAGGGCACGCTGCTGCTGCTTTTGTCCGGCGTCTATATCGGCTTCCTGCCGGATCACTATGCCGAAGAGTCCGTCCGCAAGGGTGACCTGCGCGTGCTTGCGCCGGCACGCATGACCTTCGAGGATCCTTTCCACATCGCCTATCCGCGCGAGCGCCCCTCACGCGCAGCCGAAGCGCTGGCGCAAGCGATTGTTGCAGGGGTAAGCGGTCCAAGATAGCGGTGCGAGGAACGGGGTGAGATTTTCGCTATGCTGCACGGTGAACTGAGCACGAGCAGCAGTTCACCGCGCCGATACGCCGATGCGAGTTGTGTGGCCGACAGCCTCCAGGGCGGCGTCCGGTCTGCGCCGGCGGTTGCGCATTCAGTCATGTCGGCACTTCTAGCTGAGCCGGTAGCGGGACCGCGCGGTTGTCACCATCGACACTGGCGTGGCGGCGTCGAGAGATTTGGGTAGATGCTTCCGCCGACCCGGAGGCGATAACGCCCACGGGAGGAACCCGGGCCGGCGGAAACTGGTCGCTACACGGCAATGCGGTGCGTCTCGAGCGGCGTATGACGGCTGAGATTCTCGAAACCGTTGGACGTCACGAGGTAAAGATCGCCGACGTTGCAACCGGCCGACTGCGCCTCCAGCCATTGCGTGTGGAGGACAAAGACCATGCCTTCCTCGAACCGGTCGTAATTGTGCGAGGATATGTTGAAGCTGTTGCTTCCGCCCGCCATTCCGACTGAGTGTCCAAGGTTCGGATTATGTGGGCCATTCACCGCCGGGTAGACATGCATTAGCCTGCGCCCCTGAGCCTCCCAGTCCGCATCCGTCACATATTGGTAAGGGACAAGGAGCGGACCTCCGTCAGGCGCGGGCGACCAGTTATAGGGCATTGTCCGAGCATCCGGCGAAGTTAGAAGGCCGTATTCAATATAAGGTGCGAACGCCGCGTCGTTGACCTCCTTCATGAGGACGCCTGGGCGGATCAGCTTTTCCGCTCGTTTGACGCCTTCGGTGCAGGCTGCCAACACCTTTTCCTGCCTTTCGGTGATTTCGCCGACTGCGATCATGCGCGCCGTCTGGGCGGTATAGCCCTGATAGGTGACATTCGAGATGTAGAGGTTGATCAGATCGCCCGGCTTGACGACATGGCCGTAAGGCTTGCCGCAATGCGTGCCATACTCGTTGATGCCGATCTGGTAGCCATCCCCCCCCTCGCCGCCGCGCGCCATCTGCGCGAAGCTGAACGCCGCGTAGATCTCGTGGTCGGTAACACCAGGCTTGGTCACATGATAGGCGGCCTGCGTGCCGATCGAAATCAGCTGCGCCGCCGCCCGCGACATCTCGACCTCGCGCGGCGAGCGGATCTTCTGCATCCGATCGACAATCGCAGTGGCCGGGACAAACTTTGCCTTGGGCATCATCTGATCGAGATAGCCAAACAACTCCTGGCTGTTCTTGTCTCCAAGGCGCCCGATCTGGCTATTCTTCAGCCCGCCATCTTCCAACAGCTTGGTCACCGCTTCGGCAGCCTTGACTGCTGAGGAACCCGGTCGATCCGCATACTCACGGCCGATCGCGCCAACCTGCCAGATCTGGTTGACCCCAACAGGCTCGCCGCCGGGCGGCAAGATGACCGACTGAGTGAAGAACGACACCAGGATCATCTCCTTGTCGCTATCGGTGGGAATGATCAGGATGCCTTCGCGCATCCAGTCGCAAATATAACGCAGATAGAGGTTCGAGACCTTGAACCAGCCCACCGTGCCGGTGTGCACGACCAGGGCATCGTGACCGGCGAGCACCGCCTCGCGCCGGATGCGGCGCACACGCTCTGCAAATTCGGATTCCGGCAGCGGCAACGGCGGCTTGAACTCAAAGCTCGGTTCAAAGCCTTCGAGCAGCTTTTCAATGCGGCCCGAGTACCGGTTGCCCACCGGCCGCGACCGGCCCTCGAGATGACTTAGTTTCACAAGCTCGCTCATCGTAGTCTTCCTCTATTTTTCCATGTCTCGTCGGTTCGCCTGGTTCCAGCCTTGGTTCCGGCGCACGACGATTCGGTATGCGGCTCTTGGCTACTTCTGCTTGGGCACGAGATTGCCGAAGAGTGATGCGGTGACGACCAACAGGAACGTAACCGCGATGACGACACCGGAAATGGCGGCCACCCGAACGTCCAGCGATTCCTCGATCATGCGCCACATGCGGATGGGCAGAACGCTCGTCCTTGCATCAGCCAGGAAGAGGGAGACCGAGACATTATCCAGCGAACTCATGAACACCAGCAAGGCGCCGCCCAATATGCCCGGCATGATCAGCGGCAGCGTTACGCGACGCAGCGTATGTACGCGGCTTGCGCCGAGGATCATCGAGCTCTCGCCCAAAGTCGGGCTGAGTTGGGAGACGACGGCTACCGTCGTGCGAAAAACCAGCGGCGTGAAGATCACCGTATGGCCGACGATTACGAGCCAGAAGGAGGGATTGATCCCGAGCTTCACGAAGAACATCAGCGCCGCGATGCCAAAAACCAGTGTCGGCAAAACCATCGGCAGCATGAAGAACGGTTCGAGGAAGGCATATTTGCGACCTTCCTTGCTGGCCATGCCGAGCGCAGCGGGAACCGCAACAAGGATCGACAGAAGCGTGGCAAGGCTCGCGATCTGCAGGCTGGTCAGCGCCGCGGAATGGATGCGGCTGGATTCCGCCGGGTCGAGCAGGTTGCCGTACCAGCGCAAAGAGAGACCTTCCGGCGGGAACTGGATCGTGTTGCCGGCGGTGAGCGACATCATGAAGCCGACCACCACCGGGGCCACCATGATGACGACGCCGAAGCAGCCGAGCACGATCACCACCAGATTGAAGGAAAGGTCGGCCCAATCTTTCTTGCCTAGACTAAGCATAGACGTTGATCCTCCGGTTGCGGCCGACCGCGGTGAGCGCGCCAAGCACGATGCCGATCGAGGTGAGCATGACGATCGCGATGGCGGCAGCGAAAGGCCAGTCGTAGAGCGTGTTGACTTCCTGATAGATGAACTGGGGGAGGTAGATCAGCCGCGCGCCGCCGATGACGGCCTGGGTGACGAAGTTCATGCAGGCGCTGGCGAACACCAGGATCCAGCCCGCGATCAGGCCGGGAATGCTTAGCGGCAGGATGATTCGGAAAAATGTCCGCCAGGCGTTCATCCCCAGTGACGTCGACGCCTCCCACAGACTTCTGTCGATCTTGGCCAGAACCGACACAAGCGGCAGGACGAGGAGCGGAAGCTCGATCTGGCTGAGAGCAATGATCAGGCCCAGTTCGTTGTACATGAACTGGATAGGCGTGGAGGTGAGGCCCAAATTGAGCAACGCGTTGTTGACGACGCCCTCACGACCGAGGATCGCGATCCAGGCAAGGGTACGAACCACATTGCTGGTCAGCATCGGCAGGACCGTGAAGAACAGCAGGATGCGGCGTCCGGTCGGCCCGAGAAGCATAAACAGCAACGCGACGGGGTAGCCGACGACCGTGGTGAAGACGATCACCTTCAGGCCCAGATAGATGGTGTCCAGCAACACCTCGACATTGATCGGGTCCGCAAAGAAGCGGAGATAGTGCTGGAGCGTGAAGCCTCCGTCTCCGCTAAAGCTCATGCCCACCAGAAGGAAAAGCGGGGCTATGAAGAAAAGCCCGTTGAGTATCACCATCGGTAATATCTTCATGACCTCTTTCACATGCTCCGCTTAGGCAGTGTAGTGTTTGCTTGGTCTCGTCCTTCGCTTATTGGCGAACGACCTCGTCGAACTTCGCGGTCCACTCGGCGCGCTTGGCGTTGATGTTCTTCCAGTCAAGATAAACGAAGGAAGGCAATTGCTCGCGCGTCGCGTATTTGGCGACGTCGGGAGCCAACGTCACCGACTTGTTGGTTGGGAAGTTGTTGAGCGGCGCGGCCTGCAGCGCATCCTGGACCTTAGCCGAAATCACCGTATTCATGTAAGCATAGACGGATTGGGGATCCTTGGCGCCCTTGGCCAGATGGATGTTGACCGGGGTCGCCAGAGCGCCCTCCTCCGGCACCACGAACTCGATCGACACGCCAAGGCTCTTCAATCGCGCGACGTTGCCAGTGCTGGCGATCATCACGTCGATCTCGCCTTGCTGGAACAGCGACTGCTGATGGTTCATGTCATTGGCGATAGCGCCGACGTGCTGGAGATAATCCTTCACCTTCGGCCACAGCGGATCCAGATTCTGCTCGGACCCGCCAAAGGCCTTGGCGGTCTGAATCCAGGCCATTACGGCGCTGTTGCTCTTGAAACCGGTGAAAGCCACCTTGCCGTAGAAGTCGGGGCTGAACAGGTCGCCATAGCCCTTGGGCGCACGAACCTTCTGCGGGTTGTAGGCCAAGCCATCCAGTTGGATCGTGACAGCAGGACCCCACTCGTTCTGGAAAGACGGATCGGACAGCTCGCCCCAATTGGGGATCTGGCTCGGATCGACCTTTTCAATCAGGTTGTTCTCGATCGCGATCGCCGACTGGCCCGGCGACATCAGAAGCGCGTCATAGGGCGGCGAGCTTGGCGACGCCATCATCTTGCCCAGTTGGTCCGAGGCCAAAGCAGGCGACAAAACGAGGTCGCCGCCTGCAGCTTCCTTGAAGGCTGGAGAAACGACTTTCTGGAAAGCATCCTCCCAGGAGCCGGGGAAGATGGCGGCGACGACTTCGCTTGCCGCATGGGCATCGGTGGCTCGCAGGAGCGCCGAGCCCGCGATGGACCCTGCTCCGGCCAGAAGGCCAAGCCGAATGAGTTCTCGACGATTCATTTCCATGCCAGCCATTGGTCTCTCCCTTGTGACTTGATCGGCGCTAGCTTTGTGGATTCTTGTTCGTAGTGCTCAGGCTTCGACCGCTCTTTTACCGTCGACAAACACCTGACACTGATCGGCAGGGATGACGACGGACACTTCAGTTCCCCGCTCCAGCGGGCTGCTGCCCGTGGCGCGGGCCTCGCTGACCTTGACGGGCGTACCGTCCTTCAAGGCAATCTCGTAGATGAACACGGGACCGACCGGCAGAACGGCGTCCACCACACCGACAAGCGATCCCGGCACCTTTGCGGTGCTCAGACTGATATGCTCAGGACGGGCAGTGACCGTGACCTTGGTCCCTTCGCCAGCTCGCACGCGCCCGTTTATCTCGATCGTTTCGGAGCCGAGCAGGCGGACAGCCAAATTGTTTGCGCCGGCCTTAACGACTTGGCCGTCGAGCCGGTTCGTGCTGCCGACGAAGCCATTGACGAACAGACTTGCCGGGCGGTCGTACAACGATGCCGGCGTCGCAATTTGCTCGATGCGTCCACCGTTCAGGACGATCACGCGATGGGCCAGGCTGAATGCTTCTTCCTGGTCATGGGTGACGATGATGGACGTGGTGCCGAATTCCCGCTGCGTACGCTGGAACTCGATCTGCATGTCCAGCCGGAGATTCTTGTCGAGAGCGCCGAACGGCTCGTCGAGCAGCATCAGCCTGGGTTGAATTGCCAGCGCACGACCTGTGGCGACGCGCTGCTGCTGTCCGCCGGACAGCTCGCGCGGGAGGCGATCCGCCAGTTTCGAAAGCTGGATGAGCTCCAGTATCTCATCGACCCTGCGCCGGACGTCCGGCCGCTTTTTTCCCTGCGCGACCAAGCCGTAGCCGATGTTTTCCCGAACCGTCAGATGCGGGAAAAGCGCATAGTTCTGAAAGACCAGCCCGATCTGTCGGCGATTGGGTGGCACATCGTCGATCGCGTTGCCGCCCATAAGGATGCGGCCTTCAGTTTGACGCACAAAGCCGGCAATTAGCCTCAGGATTGTCGTTTTGCCGCAACCGCTAGGCCCAAGAAGCGCGATGATTTCGCCAGGGCGCACATCGAAATTGATGTCATGCAGGACGCGCAGGGCGCCATACGAATGGCTCAGGTTCTCAATCTCAAGATGTATACCCTGGTTTGCCATATTCGCGCCCCCCTGAGATCTGGCGGTGGAGCGTCCTTCGAGATCGAGCATCGCATGCATGTTGCGCAATTCCCAAGATGGACGGCGTTGCGGAAAGCTTCTTCCCGCACAGCTCATCGGCTGGTCGGACGGGCTCATCGAGTGTTGTAAAATTTATCGCTGATTTTTGTTAGCAAGTCAAGCACATTATGTTAACAATTTTTGGGAACATCCCCGACCTTACAGCAGTTGGGTGGGAGATGGATTCTGGCCGCAGCGTATCGTAAATAAGAATCCGGTTTGCCCGACGAGACAGCCGTGCCGTCGTGGAAAGGTGCAGACTATGTTGGATGAGCAGTCGACAATCGTGAACAATCAGCAGCAGGGAAAAGAGGCGGTGGCGGCGTCTGGCGCCGAAGGTCTCCAGCCGGTCGGCCAGCGGGTCTTCGACGCAATTCTCAAAGCCATCTACGAACAGCGCATCAGGCCCGGAACGAAGCTCGGCGAAGAGGCGCTGGCGAATTTTTTCTCCGTAGGCAGAGGCCATATACGCCGCGTTTTGCTGGCGTTGTCACATCAGAAAGTGGTCGAGTTGATTCCAAACCGCGGAGCCTTTGTCACGAGGCCCACGGAAGCCGACGCGCGCGATATTTTCAGTGCGCGCAGGCTGCTCGAAGAGCTTGTGGTCCAGCGCGTCATCGCCAATGCGGATCCGGCAACGATCAAATCGTTGCGCGCCCACATACAGGCGGAAGCAGCGGCTCGGGACAATGGTCAACGCCGTGAAGCTGTACGGATGGCTGGCGAATTTCACCTCGCGCTTACACGCCTTTCCGGCAGTAAGGTCTTGTACGGCATCCTAGAGTCGGTCCTGTCCCAGAGTTCGCTCATTGTCAGTCTTTACGGCGGCGGCTTGACCTCAAGCTGTTCCGTCGAGGAGCATCAGGCGGTAGTGGATGCGATCGAGCGTGGCGATGCCGTCGCCGCCAGCGAGTTGATGAACTACCATTTGACGCATCTCGAAAGCACGTTGCGTCTCGACGACTATGATGTCGACGAACCCAATTTCGAATATATTTTTGGATAATTTCGCGGCGATCTCATTGGGAGCGAATTCCAACATGATGCCGGTGCAGGGCTTGGGGCTCGGCGCTGCGTAGCCGCCAGGCCTGGAGGTCTTCAATCCAGGTGACGTGATAGACTCGCCAGGTTTGACGGCGGGCGCGATGCCGTCACAACCGGTATGTCATGTTCAGCCGACAGACCGGCGGCCAGATCAGCCATTCCCGCACAGCCCGACACACTGGCTTCGGCCCGATCTTTTGCGTCATTGCCGCCGTCGTATTCGGATTGACAATCACTATATTGTAAACAATATCAATTTCTGTTGTAAACAATATGCCTTTATATGATGGTCATTCAAAGTCGGGAGATTCGCTGTGGACATTGTTACGAAGGGCCGTTCGCCTGCGCGCTCCGTTACCGCGCAGGAAGCGCTTGACTTCCATGCGATGGGTCGGCCTGGCAAGCTGGAGATCAACCCGACCAAGCCGATGGCCACGCAGCGGGATTTGTCGCTGGCCTATTCGCCGGGTGTCGCGGTGCCGGTGAAGGCGATCGCCGAGGACAAGAGCCGCGCCTATGACTACACGACGCGCGGCAACATGGTGGCCGTCATCTCCAACGGCACCGCCATCCTCGGCCTCGGCAATCTCGGCGCGCTGGCGTCCAAGCCGGTGATGGAAGGCAAGTCCGTGTTGTTCAAGCGTTTCGCCGATGTCGATTCCATCGACCTCGAAGTGGATACGGAAGACGCCGACGAGTTCATCAACTGCGTGCGCTATCTCGGCCCCTCCTTCGGCGGCATCAATCTGGAGGACATCAAGGCGCCGGAATGCTTCATCATCGAGCAGCGCCTGCGCGAACTGATGGATATCCCGGTCTTCCATGACGACCAGCACGGCACGGCGATCATCGCCACCGCCGGCCTGATCAACGCGCTGCACATCACCGGCCGCGACATGAAGACGGCGCGCCTTGTCTGCAACGGCGCGGGCGCGGCCGGCATTGCCTGCATCGAGCTGGTGAAGTCGCTCGGCTTTTCGCCTGAGAACGTCATCCTGTGCGACACCAAGGGCGTCGTCTATCAGGGCCGCACCGAAGGCATGAACCAGTGGAAGTCGGCGCATGCGGTCAAGACCGACCGCCGCACGCTGGCCGACGCGCTTGATGGCGCAGACATTGTGTTCGGCCTGTCGGCGCGTGGCGCTTTCACCACCGCCATGATCCAATCCATGGCCAAGAACCCGATCATCTTCGCCATGGCCAACCCCGATCCGGAGATTACCCCGGAGGAGGTCGCTGAAATCCGCACCGACGCCATCATGGCGACGGGCCGCTCGGACTATCCGAACCAGGTCAACAATGTGCTGGGTTTCCCTTACATTTTCCGCGGCGCGC
This sequence comes from Rhizobiaceae bacterium, assembly GCA_050247155.1. Lineage (GTDB taxonomy): Bacteria > Pseudomonadota > Alphaproteobacteria > Rhizobiales > Rhizobiaceae > Mesorhizobium_G. Next base: position 1,063 of record JBFWUS010000077.1, on the reverse strand, counting down.
TGGATGTGCGCGCGACTACGATCAACGATGCGATGAAGGTGGCGGCCGCCCAGGCGCTGGCCGATCTTGCCCGCGAGGACGTGCCTGATGATGTCGCGGCTGCCTATCAGGGCAACCGCCCGAAGTTCGGGCCAAACTACATCATCCCGGTGCCGTTCGATCCGCGCCTGATCTCAGCCATTCCGGTCGCCGTCGCCAAGGCAGCGATGGAGTCGGGCGTCGCCGGAAGACCGATCGTCGACCTGAAGAAATACGCGCAGGAGCTTTCCGCCCGCCGCGATCCGATCGCCTCGACGCTGCAACGCATCTATGACCGCGTGCGCCGCCAGCCGAAGCGTGTCGTCTTCGCCGAGGGCGAGGAGGAGCAGGTCATGCGCGCCGCCGTCTCCTTCGTGAACCAGAACCTCGGCACCGCCATTCTGGTCGGTCGCGAGGAGATCATGCGCGAGACCGCCCGCAACGCCGGCGTCGAGCTCAACCGCAACGGCATCGAGATCATCAATGCCCGCCTCTCGCGCCGCAATACGGTCTATGCCGACCATCTCTATGAGAAGATGCAGCGCAAGGGCTTTTTGTGGCGCGACTGCCAGCGCCTGATCAACAATGACCGCAACCATTTCGCCGCCACCATGGTGGCGTTGGGCGATGCAGATGCGGTCGTCACCGGCGTCACCCGCAATTACTCGACCGCGCTGGACGATATTCGCCGCGTCATCGACGCCAAGCCGGGGCACCGCGTCATCGGCGTGTCGATCGTCCTGTCGCGCGGCCGCACGGTGATCGTCGCCGACACCGCCGTGCACGATATGCCGAATGCCGAGCAGATCGCCGACATCGCCGAAGAGGCAGCAGGTTTCGCCCGGCGCATGGGTTACGAGCCGCGCGTCGCCATGCTCGCCTATTCCACCTTCGGCCAGCCCTATAGCGAGCGTTCCGAGCGCGTGCAGGAAGCGGTGCGCATTCTCGACAAGCGCCGTGTCGACTTCGAGTACGACGGCGAGATGGCCGCCGACGTCGCGCTCAATCATCAGCTCATGCAGCGCCAATATCCGTTCTCGCGCCT
>JBFWUS010000076.1:0-25363 GCA_050247155.1 Rhizobiaceae bacterium | reverse complement strand
CAGACCATCCATGTCGTCATCGTGGCGCGCGCCATGGGCATTCCGGTCGTCGGTCAGGGCAAGGGCGCGGTCTCCATGTCGGAGAACGGCGACGCCGTCATCGTCGATGGCGACGAAGGCCTCATTCATCTGCGCCCGCAGCAGGATCTCGAAAAGGCCTATGCCGAGAAGGTCCGCTTCCGCGCGCGCCGGCAGCAACTTTACCGCGAATTGCGCGACAAGCCTTCCAAGACGAAGGACGGCACGCAGATCGATCTGTTGATGAATGCCGGCCTGCTGGTCGACCTGCCGCAGCTCACGGAATCGGGGGCCGCAGGCATCGGGCTGTTCCGAACCGAATTGCAATTCATGGTCGCCTCGACCTTCCCGCGCGCCGAAGCGCAGGAAACCTTCTATCGCTCGGTCATCGATGCCGCGCTTGGCCGACCGGTGACCTTCCGTACCATCGACATCGGCGGCGACAAGGTGCTGCCCTACTTCAAGGATGCCCGCCAGGAGGAGAACCCGGCGCTCGGCTGGCGCGCCATCCGCTTGACGCTGGACCGACCGGGACTGTTGAAGACCCAGGTGCGCGCGCTGCTCAAGGCAGCCGGCGGGCGCGAACTGAAGCTGATGCTCCCGATGGTTACGGAGCTAGGCGAAATTACTCAGGCGCGCGAGATCATCGACCAGGAGGTCCGCCACTTGTCGCGCCATGCGCATCTTCTGCCGACCGTGCTGAAGGTGGGTGCGATGCTGGAGGTGCCGGCGCTGCTGTGGCAGCTGGACGAGTTGATGGCGGCGGTCGATTTTGTCTCCGTCGGCTCCAACGATCTGTTCCAGTTCGTCATGGCGACCGATCGGGGCAACACCACGCTGGCCAACCGCTTCGACCCGCTGTCGGTGCCGTTCCTGCGTACGCTGAAGCAGATCGCCGAGGCTGGTGCGCGCAGCGGGACACCCGTCACCCTGTGCGGTGAACTCGCCGGCAAGCCGATTTCGGCCATGGCGCTGATGGGCCTTGGCTACCGCTCGATCTCCATGTCGGCGGCGTCGATCGGCCCGGTGAAGGCGATGATGTGCGAATTGCCGCTCGGCGATCTCGAGCGCTTCTTCGCGGACAATCTGGATGGCTCGACGGCCGGCCTGCCGATGCGGGCGCTGTTGCAGGGTTTTGCCGACGAGCGCGGTATTCCGCTTTAACGTACCGCTGGCGCGGCTCGACCTGATCCGTTGCCGCGCGTCACAGCGGCTCCATTGCTTCTCCGCCGATCAGCCGCGCATAAACAGCCGCAGACATCTTCGGAGTGCGCTTCTGCGTATCGAAATCCACGTAGATGATGCCGAACCGGCCCTCATAGCCGCTGAACCATTCGAGATTGTCGTGGCTCGACCACATGTAATAGCCGCGAACGTCCGCGCCTGCGCCAATAGCGTCCTTCAACGCGGCAATATGGCCGATGACGTAGTTCGAACGCTCCCGGTCCTGGATTTCGCCGTCCCTCAGTATGTCGTCGCCAGGAAATCCAGCCCCGTTCTCCGTGATGTAGACGGGCGGGTTGCCATATTCGGTACGGATTCTGTCGAGCAGCGCCTTGAACTGATCCGGGCGAACCGGGCCGTTGAATGCACAATACACGCCATCCGGCCGGAAAAGTTCGCCCACACTGGCTCTCGATAGCGGACCGGGTGCGCGCGCATAGGTCGGGGCGTAGAAGTTGATGCCCAGGAAATCGAGCCTGGCAGCCTTGATAGTCGCGGCGTCGTCCGGCTGCACGCCGACATCGAGGCCGTTGGCCGCCGCGAAGTCGAGAATGTCGTGCGGGTGTGAGCCCTTGTAGATCGGATTGAGCATCCATCTGTTTATGACGCCATCGGCGAGGATGCGGGCGGTCTCGTCCGCCGCCGATGCGCCATCCTCGGTGATGGTAGGCATCAGCGGCATGGCCATGCCGAGCTGGCCTCGATATCCCTTGGCCTTGAAGCTTTGCTTCGCCGTCGCGGCCGCCAGTAGAATGTGGTTCAGCATTTTGAGCGTGATGCCGAGGTCCTCGCCGGCGGGCAGAATGTTCAGGGCGGCATTGCTTCCGCCACGGCGGTCGCGTGCGGCGAGCGTGAAAGCGCAATCGATCAGCGGTTCGTTGATGAGGACGAACAAGTCGACCTCATCGGCGAAATTGGCAAACACGACCTCCGCATAGCGGTTGAACCATTTTACCGACTCGCGGTTTTGCCAGCCCCCGGCGAACGCTAGCGCCGCCGGCATGTCCCAATGGTAAAGCGTCAGCATCGGCTTGATGCCGGCCGCTTTCAGGTCGGCAATGAAGCGCTTGTAGTGGGCGATGCCGGCGGGGTTCACCGGGCCCAGGCCATCGGGGATGATGCGTGGCCAGGAAACCGAGAACCGATAGCTCGTCAGCCCGAGCCGCTTATAGTCCTCGATATCCTTGAGGTACTGGTCCCTGTCGTAGAAATTGATGGCGACCGCGCCGGATATGCCTGGGCCGGCGAGATGGTAATCGTCCAGATATATGTCCCAGATGGACCGGCCTCGGCCATCGGCATTGACGGCTCCCTCGACCTGGTAGGACGCCGAAGCAGCGCCCCACAGAAAATCCTTTGGCATTGAGCCGACCGCCTTCGACATTGACCGTTCCTCCGACAAGCCGGTGAATTGAAGGTGATCGGGCTTGAGAGCGCAAGGCCACGCCGAAGGTCAGGCCCCATATTTGCCTGTGAACGGGACGCCGTTGAAGGTGGGGGTGCAGCCGCCGCAGGATGGTTCCATCTCCTCGACACCAAGGTTTGGATCTAACGTCGGCCTGCTGATGCGACCATAGCTGCAAGGCTTTGCGGATGATCGAGGCCTGCCGTTCTGGAATAACATCGTTCGTCCGAATTGGCGAACTGGCTGCACGGCAGTTGACCAGCGAATTCAGCCGCGCATTAACTGCGGTGTAGTCTCGTCCTGGTTTCGTGTCGCAAACATGGCCGACCAACAGTCCAAACGACGTCTTGCCGCGATCCTCGTCGCGGACGTTGTTGGCTATTCTTCGCTTATGGAACGGGACGAGGCGGGAACGATCGCGATCCTACGGCACCGGCGCGTTTCAATCCTGGAGCCGACCGTGATGCGTCATGAGGGGCGTATCGTCAAATTCATGGGAGACGGGGTTCTCGTCGAATTCGCCAGCGCGGTGAATGCGGTCGCTGCGGCAATCGAGCTTCAACGGCAGATGGGTGAAGCCAATGCTAATCTCGACGAAAACAACCATATCGTGCTGCGCATTGGCATCAACCTGGGTGACATCGTGGGCGAGGGCCGGGACGTCTACGGCGACGGCGTCAACGTAGCCGCGCGGTTGGAGACCTTGGCCGAGCCGGGCGAAATCTGTGTTTCGGCCAAGGTTCGCGAGGAAGCTGAAGGGCGATTGGCGTCGAAATTCGACGATCTGGGCGAAAAACAGTTGAAGAACATTGCGCGGCCGGTGCGTGTTTTCCGGGTGACGCAAGGCACTGTCCGGGCTGCCGCCCCCGCCCATATGCCGCTTTCCGACAAGCCGTCGATCGCCGTCCTGCCCTTCAGCAACATGAGCGGCGACGGAGAACAGCAGTATTTTTCCGACGGCATCACCGAAGACATCATCACCGAGCTCTCGCGCTCGCGCTCACTTTTTGTCGTGGCGCGCAATTCGTCTTTCCAGTTTCGCGACAAGTCGCTTGATGTCCGCCGCATCGCCGGTGAACTTGGTGTGCGCTATCTCGTCGAGGGCAGTGTCCGCAAGATGGGAAGCCGCGTTCGTATTACGGCGCAGCTCATCGATGCCGGCACGGGCAATCATCTATGGAGCGAGCGCTTCGACCGCAGCCTGGACGAGCTTTTCGACGTCCAGGACGAGTTGACGCGCACGATCGTGGCCACCATCGCCGGCCGACTGGAAGACGCTGAAATCAATGTCGCGACGCACAAGCGGACCGAAAGCCTGCCAGCCTACGACTGCCTGTTGAAGGGCATTCGGCACCTTCGTGGCTACGCACCTGACGATAACCGGCTTGCGCGAGAACTGTTCGAGCAGGCTATCGCGTTGGATCCTCGCTATGCGTTGGCGCACGCCTATCTGGCTTTGGCGCTGCTAGCGGAAAACCATTACAGCAATGCCTCAGACGATATCAAAGAGCAGGCGGTGAGGCTTGCGGAGCAGGCAGTACTCCTCGACGCGCGAGATAGCCGGTGCCATACATTTCTTGGAATGGCCTATCGATTACGAGATGAGTACGATCGTGCTCTCTTGCATCTTGAACGTGGGGTCGAGCTCAATCCGAATGATGCCACGGGTTTGGTGCAATTGGGATTGGTTCTTGCCGTGTGCGGTCGGCCTGAAGATGGGATCGAAAGGGCTCGCCAGGCGCTTAAGGTGGACCCCTATATCAGCTTTGCAGGGTCAACGATCGGCCTCTGCCTCTATCTGCTGGGCCGCTACGAAGAGGCGCTGGCGGCGCACCGAAGTGTCAGCGCGAACAAAACCGCGTGGCAGGTTGCACGTGAAGCGGCGTGCCTGGCGCAGTTGGGCCGCACCGAAGAAGCGCGAGCGGTAGCGGCGGAAGTGCTCCGCCGGAACCCCTCATTCAGCATCAAAGCGGAAGTACCCGGCTACAAGTTTGCTGCGGACGCCGGCCATTGGCGGGAAGGCTTGCGCAAGGCGGGACTTCCCGATTGAACGAAGAGTCGTGCCCTTGACGCGACCGGGATGCGTTGAGCTTTCCCGCGATCTTCGCTATTGCGCCGCACGAATCGGAATTTTCTAATGGTACAACTTCCCCGTGATCGCATCGGCATTCCGCTCTGATGCCGATCTTTGAACTTGCCGCTCTTGGCGCGGCCGTCTGCTGGGCGTTGACCGGTATCATTTCCGCCGGCCCGGCCGGCCATCTCGGGGCCATCGCTTTCAACCGGGTGCGACAGGTGTTCGTCACCTGCATGCTCGGCATTCTCGTCCTGGCGACCGGAACGTGGCAGCAGCTTGATGCGGATACCGCCGGGCTTCTGGCGCTCTCCGGCGTGCTCGGCATCTTCGTCGGCGACACGCTGCTTTTCGCTACGCTCAACCGAGTCGGCCCGCGCCGCTCAGGCGTCCTGTTCGCGCTCAATGCGCCGATCGCCGCGATTCTCGGCTACTTTGCCCTTGGTGAAACCCTGTCTGCCAAGGCGGTGCTCGGCATCGGCCTATGCGTCGCCGGCGTGGTGCTCGCTATCCTCTTTGGCAAACGGCGCGATCAGATGCACGTGTGGGAAACGGTAAGGGGTCCACTGTGGATCGGCGTCGCCATTGGCCTGGGCGCGGCGACCGGTCAGGCGCTCGGCTCGATCATCGCGCGGCCAGCCATGGCTGCCGGCACCGATCCGTTCCTGGCCTCGATGGTTCGCGTTGGCGTCGCGGCAGCCTGTCTCAGCGTGCTCATCGCCATGCCGATCCAGGCGGTGAAGCCGAAAGGCCCGCTTACCTGGCCGGTCTTTGCCTGGACGGCGGCGACCGGTATTCTGGCGCTGGGCATGGGTATGACGCTGCTGCTCTTCGCGCTGTCCGGCGGCAATGTCGGCATCGTCTCGACGCTATCGGCTACCTCGCCGGTGATAATCCTGCCTTTGTTATGGATGCGAACCGGCGAACGGCCGGCCGCCGGCGCCTGGGCGGGCGCTGCGCTGGTCCTTGTCGGCATGGCGTTTCTTTTCCTGCGTTGAGATTTGCCGCATTCTTCGTTATCTGCCCGCCATGATTGCACTTCCCCGTGACCGCATGGATCAGGTCGTCAAGCGCTTCGAACTGCTCGAGGCGCAGATGGCGGCCGGCCCCGCGCCCGACCAATATGTGAAGATGGCCTCGGAGTATGCCGAGCTGCAGGATATCGTTTCCAAGGTTCGAGCGCTGCGCTCGTCCGAGCAGGAGCAGGTCGACCTGCAGGCGATGCTCGACGACAGGTCGATCGATGCCGAGATGCGGGCGCTGGCCGAAGCGGACCTACCGGACGTTGAGGAACGTATCGAAGCTCTGCAGACCGATATCCAGATCCTGCTCCTGCCCAAAGATGCGGCAGACGAACGCAATGCCATCCTCGAAATCCGCGCAGGCACCGGCGGCGACGAGGCCGCGCTGTTCGCCGGCGATCTTTACCGCATGTATGAGCGCTATGCCGCGTTGAAGGGCTGGCGTGTCGAGCTCGATTCCGCCAGCGAAGGCGAGGTCGGCGGTTTTAAGGAAATCATCGCCACCGTGTCGGGCAAGGGCGTGTTCGCGCACCTGAAGTTCGAGTCTGGCGTCCATCGCGTCCAGCGCGTGCCGGACACCGAGGCCAGCGGCCGCATTCATACGTCCGCCGCGACGGTTGCGGTGCTGCCCGAGGCCGAAGAGGTCGACATCGAAATCCGCAACGAGGATATCCGCATAGACACGATGCGTGCCTCCGGAGCCGGCGGCCAGCACGTCAACACCACCGACTCGGCGGTGCGCATCACCCATCTGCCGACCGGCATCATCGTTGTGCAGGCGGAAAAATCGCAGCACCAGAACCGCGCCAAGGCGATGCAGATTCTGCGCGCACGGCTTTATGACCTCGAACGGACGCGCGCGGATTCCGAGCGCTCCGAATCGCGCAAGTCGCAGGTGGGTTCCGGCGACCGCTCCGAGCGGATCCGCACCTATAACTTTCCACAAGGCCGGGTCACCGATCACCGCATTAACCTGACGCTCTACAAGCTCGACCGGGTGATGGAGGGCGACCTCGACGAGATCGTCGACGCACTGATCGCCGATCACCAGTCGAAGCTCTTGGCCGAGATGGGGACGGGGTGAGGGGTATCTCAAAGCTTGTATGCCCTGATATGTCGGTGGGACAGCGCCCCCTTCTGTCCTGTCGGACTCCCTGGCCCGAGCCACGGGTCTCGGCCCGTCCTTCGGACCCCCCACAAGGGGGGAGATCAGCCGGCCGCAAAGTTTTCGCCAATCGCCAATGGTGCAGAACGACCGCGGAAGCCGAAGCTGCTGATCTCCCCCCCTGTGGGGGAGATGTCCGACAGGACAGAGGGGGGCAACGTAGAGCGCCGACGTCGCCGGCCGGTGTCATCGTCTGATGAAGCTGAGCCACTTGCTTGCGTCCGCCCGCCAGCGCCTCGCCGCAGCCAACCTCGTCACGCCCGATCTCGACGCCCGTCTCATCGTCGAGCATTTCACCAACACCACCCGCACCGACTTGATCACCCGGCCCGACACGCCGGTCGCGCTTGAGACCGTCAAGGCCGTCGAATCCGCCGTTTTCCGCCGCCTTTCCGGCGAATCCGTCCATCGCGTCCTCGGTTATCGCGAATTTTATGGCTTGAAGCTGGCCCTTTCGCCCGAAACGCTGGAACCTCGCCCGGATACCGAAACCCTTGTCGATGCTGCACTTCCGTTCGTGCGAGATGCCATTGCCCGAACCCGCCGCTGCTGCATTCTAGACCTTGGCACCGGCACCGGCGCCATTGCGCTGGCCTTGCTGAGCCAAGTCCCCCAGGCCAAGGCAACCGGCATCGACATTTCCGCGGGCGCCGCCGAAACCGCCACCCGCAATGCCGCTGCGCTTAGCTTGACCGACCGCTTTCAAGCCATCCAGTCCGACTGGTTCGAAAAAATCTCCGGCCGGTATGATGTAATCGTCTCCAACCCTCCCTACATAGCCTCTGACGACATTGTCGGCCTGGAGCCGGAAGTCAGGGATCACGATCCCATCGCCGCGCTGGATGGCGGCGCAAATGGTCTTGAAGCATACAGGCTGATCGCGGCAAACAGCGCCCAGCATCTCGCTGAAGGTGGCATAGTGGCTGTCGAGATCGGCCATGATCAGCGGCAAGATGTGATGAATTTGTTTGGCGAATCAGGGTTTGAAGCCATAGGGCATCATCGCGATCTTGGCGGCAACGACCGTGTTATCGTGTTCAAAACCCGAAAAAGGCCGCTTTGACGCACATTTAGGCTCTTGGCAGGAAAAAGGATTGCCGCTAGGGTCAAAATAACCGGATGAGGAAAGCAGGCGATTTTGCTGGCTATTCGGGCTTCACAAAAAAGACGGCCTGCTTGAGACGCTCCAGAAGAGCGAAAGGAATCCGGCAAGCGGATTGGACCGGAACAGGGTGCTCGTGACGCCAACGCTGAAACGCGGGCGAAGAACGGCGATGATGTTCGGGGCGGGTGACGCGAAGCGCACCGCCGGGCGGAGTTTTTGCAACATGAAGAGAGCAGTATGAGGCCTCAGCAACAAAACCGTCGCATGCGCGGACGGAATAATAACAACAATAACAATAACAACCGCGGTAAAGGCGGCCCTAATCCGCTGACCCGTAGCTACGAGAGCAACGGGCCGGACGTGAAAATCCGCGGCAACGCGCAGCAGATTGCCGAGAAATATGCCACGCTGGCCCGCGATGCGCAGAGCTCCGGCGATCGCGTCATGGCGGAAAACTATCTGCAGCACGCCGAGCATTACAACCGCATCATCGCGGCGGCGCAGGCTTCGATGCCGATCCAGAATTTCCAGCAGAATCGCGACGATTTCGATGACGAAGACGGCGAAGAGCGCGACGATATGGATTTCCAGGGCAATGCAGGTGGCGAGCAGCCGCAGCAGGGCGGCAACGGTTCCGGTCCGCAGCCGGTGATCGAAGGCATGCCGGCCGAGGTCGCGCTCAATGGCGAGGCCGGCGGCGAGGGCCAGAACCCGAATTACAATCGCAATCGCGACAATTTCCGCAACAGGGACGGTCGCGATCGCAACCGCGATGGTCGCGATCGGGATGGCCGCGACCGCAACCGCGACTTCCAAAACCGCAATGGCAATGGCGATTACCAGCGTCGCGATTTCAACCGCCGCGACGACCAGCGCAATGATGGCCAGCGGGGTTATGAACAGCGTGGTGACGATCAGTCGCGCCGCGACAACCGGTCTTTTGAGAATCAGAATGCGGCGGAACAGCCGCAGGCAGCCACGCAACAGCAGGCAATTCCCCAGGTTGACGAGATCGCCAATGACAGTCTGCCGGCATTCGTGACCGGCGGCAATGTCGAGCCGGTTGCCACCGCCCCTGTGGAAGCCGCCCCGGCGAAGGCTCCGCGTAAGCCCCGTAGCCCACGCAAGCCGCGCGAAGCTGCACCTGAGGCCGCAACATCGGCCGGTGAGGGCGGGCAGGAACCTTCCAGCGAGAGCCTTGCGCCTGTCGAGGGCTGAGCCGAGGTCATCATTTGATTAGGCGGCGGGAGCTTCGGCTCCCGCCGTTTTTCTTTGTGCCGCAGCGTCTTGAGCGCGGCCAAAAACTCCCCATATTCGAGCGGAAATGAGCTTTGCTTCGAATGAAGGAGGCTCCTCACCACAGATCGACCCGGGCCGCGAAGCGGACGGGTACGGAAAGGGAGACACTATATGAACTTGGAAAAATACTCCGAGCGCGTGCGGGGCTTTATTCAATCCGCGCAGCAATATGCACTCAACCGCAATCACCAGCAGTTCACCCCCGAACACATTCTGAAAGCCCTCATCGACGATGAGGACGGCTTTGCCGCGTCGCTGATCAGCCGGGCCGGCGGCCGGCCGAAGGATGTCGAGCTCGGCGTGGATGCAGCGCTTGAGGCGCTGCCGAAGGTCGAAGGCGGCAACGGCCAGCTTTATATGGCGCAGCCGCTGGCGAAAGTGTTTTCGACCGCCGAGGATTTGGCGAAGAAGGCCGGCGATTCGTTCGTCACCGTCGAGCGGCTGTTGCAGGCGCTGGCCATGGAGAAGTCCGCGAAAACCGCCGACATTCTGGCCAAGGCCGGCGTCACCGCGCAGGCGCTGAACGCTGCCGTCAACGACATCCGCAAGGGCCGCACGGCCGACTCGGCATCCGCCGAACAGGCTTACGATGCCCTGAAGAAATATGCGCGCGACCTGACGGCCGACGCACGCGCGGGCAAGCTCGATCCGGTCATCGGCCGCGATGACGAAATCCGCCGCACCATCCAGGTCCTCTCGCGCCGCACCAAGAACAACCCGGTGCTGATCGGCGAGCCCGGCGTCGGCAAGACGGCTATCGCTGAGGGCCTCGCGCTGCGCATCGTCAATGGCGACGTGCCGGAATCCCTCAAGGACAAGCAGTTGATGGCGCTCGACATGGGCGCGCTGATCGCCGGCGCCAAATATCGTGGTGAGTTCGAGGAGCGGCTGAAGGCCGTGCTCAACGAGGTCACATCTGCGGCCGGCAACATCATCCTGTTCATCGACGAGATGCACACGCTGGTCGGCGCCGGCAAGGCCGACGGCGCCATGGATGCCTCGAATCTCTTGAAACCCGCGCTTGCGCGCGGCGAGCTGCACTGCGTCGGCGCGACCACGCTCGACGAGTACCGCAAGCATGTCGAGAAGGATGCCGCCCTTGCCCGCCGCTTCCAGCCGGTCTTCGTTGAGGAGCCGACGGTGGAGGACACCATCTCCATCCTGCGCGGCCTGAAGGAGAAGTATGAGCAGCACCACAAGGTGCGCATTTCCGACTCCGCGCTGGTTTCGGCCGCGACGCTGTCGAACCGCTATATCACCGATCGCTTCCTGCCCGACAAGGCCATCGACCTGGTCGACGAGGCCGCGTCGCGGCTCAGGATGCAGGTCGATTCCAAGCCGGAGGCGCTGGACGAGATCGACCGCCGCATCATGCAGCTCAAGATCGAGCGCGAGGCGCTCAAGGTCGAGAAGGATGACGCTTCGAAAGACCGTCTGGTGCGACTGGAAACCGAGCTTGCCGGTCTGGAGGAGGAATCGTCCAAACTCACCGCCACCTGGCAGGCCGAGAAGCAGAAGCTCGGGCTGGCCGCGGATCTCAAGAAGCAGCTTGACGAGGCCCGCAACGAGCTCGCCATCGCCCAAAGGAAGGGCGAGTTCCAGAAGGCTGGCGAGCTTGCCTATGGCAAGATCCCTGATCTCGAAAAGAAGCTGGTCGAGGCCGAGAAGCAGGACACGAAAGGTTCAATGGTCGAAGAGACCGTCACGCCCGACCATGTAGCACACATCGTTTCGCGCTGGACCGGCATTCCGGTCGACAAGATGCTGGAAGGCGAGCGCGATAAACTGTTGCGCATGGAAGACGAGATCGCCAAGCGCGTCGTCGGCCAGGGCGAAGCCGTGCAGGCCGTGTCGAAAGCCGTCCGCCGTGCCCGCGCCGGCCTGCAGGACCCGAACCGGCCGATCGGCTCGTTCATGTTCCTCGGTCCCACGGGCGTCGGCAAGACGGAACTCACCAAGGCGCTGGCGAACTTCCTGTTCGACGACGACTCGGCGATCGTGCGCATCGACATGTCGGAATTCATGGAGAAGCACTCGGTCGCCCGGCTGATCGGCGCGCCTCCCGGTTATGTCGGCTATGAGGAGGGCGGTGCGCTCACCGAAGCGGTCCGCCGGCGGCCTTATCAGGTCGTGCTGTTCGACGAGATCGAGAAGGCGCACCCTGACGTCTTCAACGTGCTCCTGCAGGTGCTCGATGACGGCCGCCTCACCGACGGTCAGGGCCGCACGGTCGACTTCCGCAACACGCTGATCGTGATGACGTCGAATCTCGGCTCCGAGTTCCTGGTCAACCTGACCGAGGATCAGGATGTCGATCTGGTGCGCGACGAGGTGATGGGCGTGGTGCGTTCGCACTTCCGGCCGGAATTTTTGAACCGCGTGGACGAGATCATCCTGTTCCACCGGCTGCGCCGGCAGGACATGGGCCAGATCGTGGAAATCCAGCTCAGGCGGCTGGAGAAGCTGCTCACCGACCGCAAGATCACGCTCGCGCTCGACAAGGATGCGATCGAGTGGCTGGCGAACAAGGGTTATGACCCGGCCTATGGCGCGCGCCCGCTGAAGCGCGTGATCCAGAAGGAACTTCAGGACCCGCTGGCGGAAAAGATACTGCTCGGCGACATCCTGGACGGCTCGACGGTGAAGATCACCAGCGGCTCCGACCGGCTGAATTTCCGGTCGAAGCCGAATGTGGTGAAGGCCGACAAAGCCGAAGCGGCGTAGGGTAGCGCCATTCCTCTCCCTTGCGGGGGGAGGAGCCCGGCAATCTAACGTTCGTCGCTGCTGATCTCGCCCAGCAGCTCGAAAAGCCATGCAAGACCGGCGTCCAGCAATGCGACTTTCGGCACGACCGCATTGAGCCGGAAGGCCGGCAGCGGGATGGGAGGCTCGCTGCTTTGCACCCCGAAGCGTGGCGCATTCATGGCGAAGAGCCTTCTTGGCAAGGCTGCGATGAGATCGCTCTCCGCGATAACCGAAAGCGCAAACATGAAGTTCGGCACGGTTAGCGCAATCCGCCGTCGAAGGCCCTGTTTTGAGAGCTGCTCATCGACGAAACCGTAAGGATCGCCGTTCTCGGAAATTACCAGATGCGGCATCGCGCAGTAGCGTTCAACAGTGGGGTCAGCCGCGAAAGGGTGCCCCGTTCGCATGACAATGACGAATCTCTCCTAGTAGAGGGCGCGCGTCTCGAAACGCGCGGGAAAATCGGCGGATGGAATGAGGGCGACGTCCATGGCGCGGGCCTCCAATTCGGCGATAGCTGCCGTCCAGACACGGGCCGGCGAAGGCAGGATCTGACGCACGCCGATATCGACGTGGGGTGAGATCCGGCCGAGCTTGGCCAGAAGTGGCCGCAGCACGACGGCGGAGACGCCGTCGGGTGCGCCGATCATAAAACCGGCGCGTGGACTTTGCGGGATCGAACGGATCCGCCGTGGCGACAACATTCCTGACGCGAGCGAGAATGTCGCCGATAGGTTCGGCCAGCTCCAATGCTCGCGCGGTCGGGACGACACCCCTCGGGGTCCGCAGGAACAACGGGTCGTTGAGCAGCAGACGCAGGCGGCCGAGCCCGTGACTCACCGCGGACGGCGACAGGTTCAGCCTCATCGCCGCGCGACCGACATGACGTTCGTCCAACACGGCTTGAAACAGGACGAGAAGATTAAGGTCGGAGCGGGAGAGGTCAATTTCGTTCAGCATATCGCTGAAATCATATCATTGGATTCATCGTTGAACAAATGCGACTTAGCCGCCGATGGATGCAGAGACGCTTGCCAATGGAGGGAAAGATGCCGGTGATAATGATCTCGGATGTCGACGGTCAGTCGGTGCAAGGTTACGACGGCATGCTCGCCTTCGTGGGCAATGCGCTCAGACAGGCGCCAGGATTCCTGATGCACATGTCGCACCGGGTCGAGGGCGGGTGGCGGATCGTCGAGGTGTGGCAATCGCGGGAGGATGCGGCCAGGTTCTTCGCTGCACATATCGCGCCGAACCTTCCGGAAGGCATCAGGCCGAAGCTGGCGTTTCACCCGCTGCATAGCCTCATGAGGCCCTGACCGCGATGGACCCGTTTCCTGCAGCCGAGCACCGCCGACAAGGAGAAGAACATCATGATTCATCACATGTCGTTTGGCGTCCGAGATCCCGAACGTGTAGCGCACGTGTTCGCCGCACTTATGGAAGCGACCGCTTTGCGGGCGCCGACGCCGCCTTTCCCTCATGGGGCTTGACTCGTTGTCGCGGGCGATGACCGGGGGTCATTTCTCGAAATATTGCCGGCTACCTCCGTATTCGATCCGGATGCACCGCTCGGTATTCGTCAACGACCGGCAAGGTTCGAGCCGGTCACCGCACATGTACTGGTCAGTGCTGCCGTAGACGGTCACTCGATCCAAGCCGCAGCGACCCGTGAGGGCTGGCGCACTCAGGAAGTGGAGACGGGGCTTTTCAGGATCATAAAGCTCTGGATCGATGGCAACGTCCTTGTCGAGTTCCTGGCGAAGGGCGACGCGGATCGCTACATTGAGACCTTCGGCGCTGCCGGTTTGGCCTCGCTTGAAGGCAAGCTTCGTCACCTCGAAAAACAGCTCTCGGATGCCTTGTCGCAAAAGCTGTCGCCTGCAGTGCTGATGGAGGCGTTGGGACAAAGAGATGCCTGACCGTCTCGCCTACGCCGGCGCTGCCCGACAGTCAAATATAGGCATGATCTTTTATTATACTTTGTCGTCTAATCGCCATTGGCGAGCCTTTCTTTATTTCGAATATCGTTTTCGATTACATTAGATTGGTTATATTTCCTCTATACAGAGATTTTTTCTCAGCTATCATGTGTTCTTGAGTGCAGTTGGGGCGGAGAGGGGCGTGCGCGTCAGAGCAAGCAAGAATGGCATCTCGGTGCATGCTATTGCTGGCACCGACGTTGTCATGTTCGCGTTCGACGCGACTGTCGCGGCCAGAAAGGACCTGCTTGGATTCGCCATTCACCGGCGCGAGGAAGGCGTGGCTGGTGACGGCATCTGGCTTGCGGCTTCGAAAGTCTTCAAGGCGCTTGAACCTAAGCCTGAAAAAGGAAAGACCTACCCGACCAACAAACACCCGATGCAAAGTTTCCTCTGGGGCGACTACATCGCCGATGAAGGGCGCCGCTACACCTATTCCATCTTTCCGATGTACGGGCCGTTCGCGACGAGAAAGCCTGGCGATCCAGTTGTCCTGGAGGTTCGAACCGAGGACGAGGACGATGGCGACCACGCAGTATACTTTAACCGCGGAGCCGTCGCGTCCCAGGCTTACATGAGGCGCTTCGGGACATCGTTGCGGCCGCCTGAACCTGACAATCCGGACCACCCGCAGACGGCCTGGCTGTCGCGCGGCTTGTTCGAGGCCTTGAAACGGTTCGTCGAGGACGCCGGGCCGGGTGATGCGCTGCGGGTTGCGGCGTATGAATTCCACTACAGACCCGTGATCGAATTGCTGCGCGATGCCCAAAAGCGCGAAGTCGACGTCAAGATCATCTACGAGGCCGGCACGACCAAGAAGGATGGCGTGGTTGTCGATACCGACGCGACGCATGATAACAAGGATGCACTTGCCAAGGACTGGGCTCAGTTCAAAGATGGTACGCTGATCAAGAGAACCAACCGCGCCTCAATCCCGCACAATAAGTTCATTGTGAAGATGCGGGATGGGGAGCCAATTTCGGTCTGGACCGGTTCGACCAATTTTTCGCCGTCCGGATTCATCGGCCAGGCCAACACCGGGCATTTGGTGCGCAACAAAACGATCGCAGAAAAGTTTGCTGCCTATTGGGATTTTCTGTCCAACGATCCCGTTTCAGATGATTTCAAAGTCTGGACGAAAGACAATTCACCCAATCCGGCCAACGAGCTTGAGCGTGGGACCACCGTCATTTTCAGCCCGCGTGTCGGCGCCAAGATGTTGAAGTGGTATGGCCAGCGCGCCGTTGAGCGCGAGAAGCCGTGGTTCTTCACTGCGGCTTTCGGCATGAATCCGACGACCAACGACATGCACGAACTGCTGTTGCAGCCGCAGGATCACCTAAGATTCGTGTTGATGGAAAGCGACAAGGACAATGTCGTGCCGGGCTTCCGAAAGGCTGATCCAAACATCTGGTTCGCTATCGGATCGTTGCTGGGTCGCAAGAAACGCACCGACAAAGATGCCCTCGACCTCGAAAACTGGCTGGTCGAGGAACATCACCGGGCCAAGGGCAACGTCTTCTACGTCCATCAGAAGTTCATCCTGATCGACCCACTGGGTGACGACCCGCTGGTGTTCGCGGGTTCTGCCAATTTCTCGCCCGCGTCGCTGTCCAGCAACGACGAGAACATGCTGCTTATTCGTGGCGACACCCGGGTTGCAGACATTTACCTGACAGAGTTCGACCGGCTCTACCGGCACTTTCTCTACCGAGGCGCGGCGAACGGAAGCAAGCCGGCGAAAGTCGACAGCAACCGGTTCCTCGAGACCGATGACAGTTGGGTCGAAAAACATTTCAAAGCTGATTCTTACCAGTCGCGACGGCGCCAGATGTTCAGCTAGCTTGCCGGACCTAACCGACGCGGATTTTGGGAATTGCAGGGCGATGACCCGAGGCCCCCGACCACTTTCGTCACAATTTGTTCTTGTTTTGTTTACATTTGCCTCCGCGTCAGCCATAATGCTTGGCTGGATGGTCGGAGGTAGTGGTGACTGACGGGACGATAGCGATAGAATACAACCGGCAGGCGCTGAAGCGCATTCTGGCTGCTATCATCGCCATGGCCGCGCTGGCTTTCCCTGCACCAATCATCCCACGCCGTCTTTATCTCGCTGTGCTCAGGCTCCTGCGGCCGGCCGAATCCGCAACGCGGCGGCTCATTATCGCGATGGCGCGCGGGCTTGCCGTGACGCTACCACCGCCGCGCCCGCGCAAGGCGGCGCATAAGATCAAGGTCTTGCCGATCATCGTCAGCAACGGCGCCGGCACCGGTATCGTGCTGCCGTCTGGCGCGCCGGTGCCCGCCAGCCTCGCCCACCTTGTTCCGCCCGCCGCAGCACGTCAGCTTGCCTTTCCGCTGACCGATGCGCCGCGGCGCTGGCGCCGCCGCCGACGGTTGGCCGCCAGCAGCAGCATCCCGCGTGTCGGCATGCCCGGCGTCACCGAGCGCCGCGCCATCCCGGTCCGCATGCCGCCCGCGCCGGACGATTCGATTGATGCAGCGCGCCTCGGCCAGCGGCTTGAGGTGCTTGGCCGGGTGCTGGACGATCTGCCGGGTGAGGCGCGCCGCTTTGCCCGCTGGCGGGCGCGCCGGGAATCCGGGCGAGGCCTCCTTCGCCGTCGCCTGGCGCTGCGGCCGGGACGTCCGCCCGGCGGTCGCTTGTCGCGCTACGATCCATTCGCCAAGCGACGACGAAACGTCCGCGAGGTTGACGAGGTTCTGGCGCATGCCGATGCGCTGGCCGTCTACGCGCTGGAGCACCCCGACACCTCGTAACAGTCTCTCCGTTTTTTGAAGATGCGTCGAGCGCCGCTGCCGCGAGCGCTTGCGTACGCATTGCAATCCAAGCCGTGATTTGCTTGCATTCCGTTGTCGGTCGTCCATGGGAGGAGCATTGATGAACCAACGCGCAGGCAGCGGCTCGGCGGCTGATCTCTTTCCCACCAGGTATCTCGGCCGGCCGGAAGTGCGCGACCTGCCGGCGCCGCCCCAAAATACCGCAAGCATCATCGGGCCCGGCATCGTCACGGCGGGCGTCGGTTTGGCCTCCGGCGAGTTCATCCTCTACCCCTATATCGCCAGCCAGGTCGGCATGGTCTTTGTCTGGGCCGCGCTTGTCGGCGTGACGGTTCAGTTTTTCCTCAACATGGAAATCGAGCGCTACACGCTGGCGACAGGCGAGACGGTGCTGACCGGCTTCAGCCGCTTCTGGAGGCATTGGGGTCTCGTCTTCGCGACGATGACCTTTTTCGCCAATTTGTGGCCGGGTTGGGCAACAAGCTCGGCGACCATGCTGACATTTCTTGTCGGCGGTGAGCCGCGCTGGATCGCCATCGGCATGCTGGCGGTCATCGGCCTGATCCTGACGCTGGCGCCGGTCGTCTACACCATGCTGGAAGGCTTGCAGATGGTGAAGGTGGCGGCGGTGGGCCTGCTCATCCTGGTCGCCGGCATCTTCGTCATCAACGCTCAATCCTGGGCGGCGCTGCCGCAAGTCGTGACGCATGCCAGCCTGCCGGTCGAGCAACTGGGTTTCGCGGTGCTGCTTGGCGCGCTGGCTTTCGCCGGCGCCGGTGGTGGGCAGAATTTGTGCCAGAGCAACTGGATCCGCGACAAGGGCTTCGGCATGGGCGTTTATGTGCCGCGCATCAAGAGCGCGCTCACTGGTGAACCCGAAGCCGCGCCCAGCACCGGCTATGTTTTCGAGCCGACGCCGGAGAATCTCGCCCGTTGGGATCGCTGGTGGCGTTTCGCCAATGCCGAGCAGTTTTTCACCTTTGTGCTGATCACGTTCGTGACGATCACCTTCACGTCGCTTCTGGCATACGCGACGGTGTATGGCATGGACGGCCTTGCAAACAGCATCGAGTTTGTCCGGCGCGAGGGCGAAGTGCTGCAGGAGAGAGTCGGCGCGTGGTTCAAGGTGCTGTTCTGGTTTATCGGCGCGTTCTCGTTGTTCGCCGCCGCCACCGGCATCGTCGACTACACCTGCCGTCTTGCCGCGGATGTGCTGCGCACCTCCTATCTCAAGGGCCACAATGAGAGCCGGCTCTATTTCTTCCTGGTCTGGGGCATGGTGATCATCGGCATGCTGGTGCTTTTGTTCGGCGTCAGCCAGCCGCTGGTGCTGCTGGTCATCTCGGCCTGCGTCGGCGGCACAATGATGTTTATCTATTCGCTGCTGCTCATCAAATTGAACCGCCAACTGCTGGTGCCGGCAATTCGGCCCGGCGCCGGTCGCGTCTCCGTTCTCCTCTTTGCATTTCTGCTGTTCGGCGTGCTGTCGGCGCTGACCATCTTCCAGCAGGTGCCCAAGCTTTGGGGCGGGTAGGACGGGATGGAACACTTCACCGGCGGGTGCCTGTGCGGCAACGTTCGCGTCGCGGCGACTGGACGGCCCTACCGGGTTGGCATCTGTCATTGTCTCGACTGCCGCAAGCATCACGGTGCGCTTTTCGCGGCATACGCGATTTTTCCTGAGCAGGCTGTGACGGTCGACGGCGAGACGCGTGATTATAAGGGGCGGCATTTCTGTCCGCAGTGCGGCTCGTCGGTTTTCGCGCGCAGCGATGGTGAGGTCGAGGTTCACCTCGGCGCGTTGGATGCCCCTGACCAGCTTATGCCGACCTACGAACTTTGGACCGTGCGGCGGGAGGCCTGGTTGCCGACGTTTCCGCTCAAGCGGCGATACGAGCGTGACCGTGGCGATGCGGGCTGCTCCGAAGAATAGGTCGGTAGATCGGCCGGCCGGAGCGCCCGGGTCAGAGTAGTCGCCGATGCCGTAGCTGAGGATCTTGCATGAACCTTGACGATTATAATGCTTTCTGTGCGTCGCTGCTGGCGACCAGCCATGTCGTCCAATGGGGCGCGTCGCATGTCTGGAAGGTCGGCGGAAAGGTCTTCGCCATCGCCAGCGAATGGACGGAGGGGCCGGGCCATCCGTATTTCACCTTCAAGACGTCCGAAATGTCGTTCGACTTGCTGAAGGATCAGCCGGGCTGCCGCCCGGCGCCTTATCTCGCCTCGCGCGGCATGAAATGGATACAGCGGACCTCCGAGGCGAGCATGGACGATGCGACGCTGAAAGATTATCTGCGCGAAAGTCATCGCCTTGTTGCGGCGGGCTTGAGCAAGAAGGCAAGGGCTACACTTGGTTTACACGGGTGAGCCGTCGCTAGCTCGACCAAACTTGGCCATCTTCATGCCCGGTTCATGTTCGATTGTTGATGAAACAATAAGCATGTCGGATCGTTTGACCTTTTGGGCATGCGTGCATGCTTCCAGGCGAGACCGGAGGGTCGGGTGAAGGGCAGTCTAAACAGGGTTTTGCTGGCGTCGATCGGCCTGGCCGCCGCAGCGGCGTCGGCGCAGGCAGGTCCGTGGGCTGGTGTCAATGACGCCCGCGCTGTCAGCAGTGCGTTGCCCATTCAATATCGGGATGCCGACGTCTTTTTTGACGGTCAGGGTAATCGCATTCTCATGGATCGCGAAACGGGCGAGATCATTTCCGTGCGGCCAGCAAGGCCCGAGCGCCGCCGTCCGATGCGGCGGCCGTTGCCCGAGGATAACGATTTCTACGCCGACGATCCCGCCTTCGAGGAGTATCCGCCGGAGGCTGATCGCGGTGAGTTCGACGCGCCGCGGGAGGATGCATTTCCGCCTGCTCCACGCCAGCCGCAATCGACCATAGCCAGGGAGACGCCGCCGCCGAGGTCAAAGGCGATAGAACGCAAGCCTTTGCCGACGCCCAGCGTGAAGCCCGCGCCCTCCGAGGGCAGGACAGCGACGGCAGCGGAACCGCCGGCTCGCGCTGGCGATGAACCTATTTTCATCCAACCCAAGGCCGAGCAGCCTGCGCAGCCAGTACAGCTGCCGGCGGTAACCGAACCTACTGCTCTGCCCGCGCCATCGGCGCCTGGTGAGACGGCCCTGGCCGAGCCCGTGGAAAACAAGGAGGCGGCGTCGAGCCCGGAGACGACCGGAGCGACCGCCCAGACCGTCGATCTGCCTGCCGTCGCCGGCGCGCGTGAGGACGTTGCGGCCTTGCAGATTCTGCTGGACCGCTACGGGTCGTCGCCGGGTGTCATCGACGGCCGATTTGGCTCGAATGTCGATCGCGCTATCGTAGCGTTTCGGCGCATCACGGGAAAGAATCTCAAGTCGACCGATACGGCGCTGATCAAACAACTGCTTGCCGAGAGCGGGGGCGATCCCTTCACCACCTACACGCTGACGGCGGAAGACGTCGCTGGACCCTATGTGGCGGCGGTGCCGGAAGATTATGGTGAGAAGGCGAAGCTCGAAAAGCTGGGCTACACCTCCGTCACCGAGGCGTTGGCCGAGCGCTTTCATATGGACGAGGGCTATTTGAAGGCGCTCAACCCGGAAGCAAATTTCAGTCGGGTCGGAACCATCATTCACGTCGCCAACACCGGGCAGAATCTGGCAGGTAAGGTGGCGCGCATCACAGCGGACAAGGCGAATACGCAGGTGCTCGCCTATGATGCGTACAACAAGCTCATCGCTGCTTATCCCGCATCCATCGGGTCTTCCGATACGCCGTCGCCGATGGGCACGCATGAAGTGTCGCGCATCGCCTTCAATCCGGAATATACTTACAATCCAAAGCTCAATTTCAAGCAGGGCAATAACGACAAGATTCTGACCATTCCGCCCGGGCCGAATGGGCCGGTTGGCACGATCTGGATCGCGCTCGACAAGCCGACCTACGGTGTTCACGGTACACCTGAGCCGTCGAAGATTGGCAAGACGCAGAGCCATGGCTGCGTGCGATTGACAAACTGGGACGCCAACGAACTTGCCAAGATGGTGACGGCCGGCGTGACAGTGGAGTTCCTGGAGTAGTGGCGGTTGGGCCTGAACGCGAGTCTCGTTCGGGCCAGCGATTGCGGTCGGGTCGCGCCGTCGTTACCTCTTGTGCATGACGGCGCTGACCGAAGCAGAATCCTCCCGCACTTCGCAATCTGCCGAGGCCGGAACCTTTTGCCCGCGCGAACGGCGCAAGTTTGTTTTGATCGCCGCAATATTGGCCTCAGCGCTGGGTTTCATCGACGGTTCGATCCTCGCGATCGCCATCCCGGCGATCCGTACCGATCTTTCAGCCAGCCTCGTCGACGCGCAGTGGATCTCGAACGCCTATGCGCTGACGCTGTCGGCGCTGATTCTTGTCGGGGGCGCTGCCGGTGACCGCTTCGGCCTGCGCAAGACTTTTATCGTCGGTATTGTCCTGTTCGTCCTCGCGTCCATGGCCTGTGCCGTGGCGCCTGACGCCAAAACGCTGATCGCTTTTCGCGCCGTGCAGGGGATCGGAGCCGCGATCATGGTGCCGTGCAGCCTGGCAATTATCGCCAAGGCCTATCCCAAGTCCGAGCGTGGCCAGGCGATCGGCATCTGGGCCGCCGCGTCTGCGCTGACGACCGCGCTTGGACCGGTGATCGGCGGTTTTGTGCTGTCATCCTTTGACCCGAGCATCTGGCGCGCGATCTTTGCGATCAACCTGCCGTTGGGCGGCCTCGCCGTCTTCATTCTGGCCACGAAGGTTCCGGCTGATCACCCGACCGCGCGGCGGGCGCTCGACCTGGCCGGGGCAGGGCTCGCGACAATCGGCTTCGGCGCGCTGGCGTTTGGACTGACGGCGCTAAGCGCCGAGGACGAGTCCAGCGGCACTTTGGCGGCGCTTGTCGCGATTGCCATCGGCCTTGTCGTATTGGCGGTCTTTGTCGTCTGGGAATTGCGCCAGCGTGATCCGATGGTAGAGCTCAAGCTGTTTGCCAACCGGCCGTTTTCGGGCGCGAACATCGCGACCTTCTTCCTCTACTTCTCGCTTTCCGCGATCATGTTCTATCTGCCGATGTTGCTGATCGTCGGCTGGGGCCTCACCTCTGCCGAGGTAGGCTTCACCTTCGTGCCGCTCTCCGCCGCGATCGCGCTCCTGTCTCGGCGAATC
This sequence comes from Rhizobiaceae bacterium, assembly GCA_050247155.1. GTDB lineage: Bacteria > Pseudomonadota > Alphaproteobacteria > Rhizobiales > Rhizobiaceae > Mesorhizobium_G. Next base: position 3,355 of record JBFWUS010000076.1, on the reverse strand, counting down.
GGCAAATGGTCCGATCGAATCGGCGCGCGCGTGCCGATCGCCTTGGGCAGCCTGCTGGTGGCAGTCGCCTTTGCCGGGTTGGCCGTTATCGCCGGGCTTGGCATCCATGCCTTCTGGGCCGGCGTCTTTCCCATGATGGTGGTGATGGGGTTCGGCATGGCGCTCGTGGTCTCGCCACTGTCGACCGCAATCATGACATCGGTCGACGATCGTGACACGGGCGCCGCATCCGGCATCAACAATGCGGTTGCGCGCATCGCTGGATTGTTTGCCGTGGCTGCCATGGGCGCCGTCGCTGCCGCCGCTTACATGATGGCTGTCGGCGATGCAGGGCAGGGCCTGCCGGGTTATGGCGAGCCGGTGGCCCGCCAGCTTGCGCCAACACTTGAAGCTTTGCGGTTGGCGGCCAGCGATTCTGCCTTCGCGGCCGTTGCGTTCATCACGGCTTTGCTCTGCGTTGCCTCGGCAGTGGTCGCCTGGTTGAGCGTGGCGAACGAACCAACGGCGTCAGCCGCTGCGCACCGTACGGTGCTGGAAAACTGAGGATCAGCTCCCCTGCTTGCCTGCGGCCATCTTCAGCGAGCCCACGTCTTCATCCAGCAGCAGATCGTCGATGCGCCCTTTTTCGCGGTTGAACGCGACGAGGTCGTCACCTTTCAACACGCGGCCGCCGGACGGGAGCCTCGCGCGCATCGGGTCGACCTTGGTGCCGTTGACGATCAGCTCATAGTGAAGGTGCGCGCCGGTCGACAGACCAGTCGAGCCGACATAGCCGATGAGCTGGCCCTGCTTGACCTTGACGCCGGGGCGAATGCCTTTTGCGAAGGCGCTTTGGTGATTGTAGGACGTTTCGTAGCCGCCGGCATGACGCAGGATTGTCTGCTTGCCGTAGCCCGAGGCCCAACCCGACTTTTCGACGACGCCGTTGGCGGCGGCAATGATCGGCGTTCCGGTCGGGGCAGACCAATCGACGCCGGTATGCATACGCACATAGCCGAGGATCGGATGGCGGCGTCCGCCGAAGCCCGAGCGGAACTTGCCGTTCGGCAGCGGATTGCGCAGGAAGGATTGGCGGTTGTTGCGGCCGTCTTTGTCGAAATAGTCGACCGCGCCATCGGGCATCTGGAAACGATAGAAGCGCCGGGTCTTGCCGGCGAATGTGGCGGCGACGAACAGCAACTGCGATTCGTCGGACATCTCGTTTTCTTCGTCGGGCTGCGAGAACAGCACTTCAAGACGATCGGATTGGCGCACGCGCGTTTGCAGGTCGACTTCGCCAGCCAAAAGCCGGATCAGCTTCTTGGCGCTGTCGCGCGACATGCCGTAGGAGAAGGCGGCGCGATAGACACCGTCATAGATAGAAGGAAGGCTACCGCCGGTCGTGACCGGCGGCGAATCATCGAAAGCGGTCAGCAATTCCGGATTGGGTTCCGGCTCGTTCGCCTGCGCCACGATCTGCTTGTCGTTCAAGGCGACTGTGATCGTGTGCTTGGAGCCGTCGTAGACGCCGACGCGCACGATTTTCGGCACGTCGCCGCGCACTTCGAGCCCGACGCGCAGCACGGTGCCACCCTTCAGGACCGAGCCATTCAGAATGTCGGCGAGCTTGGCCGCGAATCGCGCTGCTTCGTCGCGATCGTAACCGGCCGTCTCGAGTGCTTCGTCGACGCGACGCTCATTCTTGAAAGGAATAATGTCTTCGGCGTAGACAACTTCCTTGTCGTTCGCGGTGGTCTGCGTGCTGACTGAAACGTTTTCCTGCGTGATCTTGATGCCGTAGGTGGCCGTCAGCGCCTGCGCCGCGAGCGAATCGCCGAATCGCTCGGGGTCGATATAGTGAAGCGCGGCCACCTGAACGTCGCCGTCGGTGAGAATAGCGGCCGTGTTGCGCACAACCTCCTCCACCTCGTCGGCCGAGAGGACACTCCTTTCGTCGAAGGCAGCCTTGGCGACATCGAAGTCGACGGTCTTGAGCATCATATCGCTCTCGGCCTTGGTGCCGTAGAGCTGTGGTGCGTTGGCCGGTTGTGGAGCGCTGGCTGAATCGTCGGCGACGGCCAGCACCGGGTCGTATGGCGGGTAGCTGCGGCTGGTCTTGTAACCGGCGGCCAGCGCCATCTTAACCTGCATGATCGGCATGGCGCGCACGACATCCTGGTCGCCGACGCGGCTCACTGTCGATACTTCGATGCGACGACGGTCCTTGGCGCGCACGATCTGACGCGGTTGCGCAACGCGCGATGTCTTGGCGTCCTGACCGGCGGCATCGCTTTTGCGCATCGTCACGACGTCGGCGATTTCGGGCGGTGTGGCGAGTTGTTCCCGACCATCGAGAGCCGCGACCAGGGCAACGCCCATCAGCACGCTGGATGTCACGCCGGTCAAAAAGGTGCCCGACAGCCAGCGGGCCGACACTTCGCGCCGGTCCGGAGGGCCGCTACGGCCATCCGCGACCAGCGGCGGCTCATTGCCGAGGTCGGCTATCGTCTGTTCCACATCCTGCATGCAGAAAGGCTACGGTCCACCTTCTTATATATAGAGCCGACCATTGCCCGCATGCCAGCCGGTGTCAATGAACTCCCCGGCGGTGCGCGACGTAGAGTGATCGGGCGAAACCCGTTTCCGGCGGATTTGCGGTTTCAATAGGGCGAGGAGGGCGATTCTGCCGGCTGCGTCCTCCGATTTCCCCAAAGACCGGTTTCGATGGCCGACTAACGGCAATTTTCGGCGCCAAAAGCGCGGTGTGGCGACACATTCTTTCTTTGTCGGCTATTTTTGTTCGCACCTGCGAAAAAAACGAAAAAAGTTGGAAATCGTTGTTGACACTTTTGGGGACCCGGCCTAAATACGCCTCACCAACGACGGCGGCGACGCTGCTGGCGACCAAGAAGTTCGCTTCTGAGTTTCGCGAGAAGTTGGACCAAATTCAAGAGAGCCGCGTGAGCGACACTCTACAGGCCCGAAGCCAAAAGCAACAGGGCCACGACACCGCGTCCGCGATGTCTGTTCTTTGAAAACTGAAGATTGAAGAAAGAGAAACGTGGGCGGCAGAGTTGCTCGCGGACCTCGAAACCCTCCGGGGGATTGAGATGTCCAAACGAGACTTTGGCGGTACACGTTTCGAGAGAATATGATACCAGGACGCACCGAATTCGTTCGGTTGTGTCTAGGTGTGTAAATGTTCTCGTCGATTCATGCGTGACCAAATAAAGCCAAATCAAAGTCTTATAAACTTGAGAGTTTGATCCTGGCTCAGAACGAACGCTGGCGGCAGGCTTAACACATGCAAGTCGAGCGCCCCGCAAGGGGAGCGGCAGACGGGTGAGTAACGCGTGGGAATCTACCCATCACTACG
>JBFWUS010000075.1:0-26121 GCA_050247155.1 Rhizobiaceae bacterium | reverse complement strand
CAGTGAAATTGGCGAGTTTCCGATAATAGTCCCTCGTTTCCTCGAGCGACCGCATAGCTGTGATTCCATGACGCGTATTCGCTTCCTGGTAGACGCGGTGGATTTCATCGATCTCGGCCAGAGGATCGATCTGCCGATATTCGGCATCCTTGAATGCCCGGCGTACAGAGTTCCGTACAGATTTTGACGCGTATTCTTCGATTGATCGGCTGCGACGACAGACAACCGACCACCAGGGGGATGCTTTTTCCTCGAAACCAGACGTCCACCTGACGATATGGCCTGGCAAACTGTCGAACAGATGTCGCACCTCTTGGTCACCAAGCTCAATTGGCCTGCTGGCCGGCGCAAAAGGCACAATCATGCGATTGTAGGGTGTCCAAGCGACTCCGTTCAATACGACATGCCGTCGGCCTTGTGCTCGAAGAAACTCCGAAATGCGATCACTCATTACCAGATACTAGCCAACGTGACTCGAATGCCAAAACCGTGAGTTTGGAGCGCAAGTAAAAATCTCCTGCCAGCCATCAAGCTGCCGGTTGCGGCGGCCGCCGTCCACCGAGGCCTCAACGACGCTCAAGAATCGCGCCGGTGGTGCTAGTACCATGGACACGCACCGCCTGAAATCGCTACGGCTGCTACTCGAAAATATGCTTGTGGCGATAAGGGGCCTGGCGTGATCGATCGGGTTTTCAGCAGGAAGAAGCGCCAAACGCGACACGCCTGACCCTAGCCGGTCGCGACCCTTTCGACTGCGGGTGCGGTTCTGGTTCCTACGTAAGACACGCGCCAACGCGCGCCTGGCCGCTCAATCAGGTAGTAGCTCGCAGCGCATATTGGAACCAAAGCCAGGAAAGACAGCAGGCTCCAAATCATGGCTACGTAAAAATTATGTGATTCCGTATTAGATCCAGCGAAAAACTGCTGCAGGCGCGAAACGAAGAAGAAGTGCAGGAGATACATCGAATAGGAATATTCGCCGATCTTGCCGACGGCAAAGGAAAGCCAGCCTGACGGTCTGAAACTCGTATCGTAGACAACGATCATCGTCGCGAAAGCCAAGCCTTCGATGGTCGGCATGATAATCCAGATAGGGTTCGGCGTGGGATAGCCGCCCATATAGTAGAAGCCGCCGGCCCGGTCAAAGAGCCAGTAAAAAGCGCAGAACGCGACAGTCACGCCGAGCCCGAGCCGCCACCGTCCGGCAAAAAAGCTACGGTAGTGACAAACGAGAATGCCCAGCACGAACTGATCGATGCGCCCGACGATCGTCCAGTAGGCAAACCACTGTACTGTCCCATCCTTGAAATAGAGCATGCAGCGCAGTGCGATTGCGGCCGCCAGCACGGCAAGCATCCAGGCCGGAGAACGGCGCAGCAGAATGAGCAGGAACGGCAGCACGATGTAAAAATGGATCTCGACGGCTATGGACCATCCGCCATTCGGCCATCCCGGCCCGTAAAACCCGGCCAGGAGTTGATTCAGATAGGGCGCCAGCGGCTTTCCCGCGAAATAGCGCTGAACGAGCACCACTAAGATCACGACCAGCAGCAAAGGCGCCAGCCGCACGATCCTGTTCCAGAGAAAAGCGGGATAATTGACCGCGCGTCCGGCCAGCAGGCGGGCAAAAAGATAGCCGCTCAATGTCATGAACAGCGAGACGCCGCATTGCCCCTCATCGAATGGAGCGAGCAGGAACAGGCTGGGGGATCCCTCGAAGGGCACAGGGAAGCCCCTGAATCCATGCAGGAAATGCCAACTGAAGACCAAAAAGGCGGCCAGCGCCCGAACATGATCGAGCGTCTCGAAATGCTGACCTCCGGTTGACCGCATAAGCCCGAACCATTCCGACTGAACCGGCAAGCTATGGCATCTGCACGGCGGCCTATCAACGCAGCCAGGCAAGCTGTCACAAATTGCCGATAAGCATGCCGCCGCGCCAACGTGACAAAGACCGTCGGGAAGCACAAATGGTGCTGCCAAAACGTCCCTATTGTGAGGCGTCTAAGTCTTCACGTAGTGCGGTATGTTGCGAGGAGCTTGTCGAGGCCAAAGAACCGGACATTGCTGTCGTCGATCTCGAACCGAAGATGTTCGATATTCAGTCGGTCGAAAGCGGATTTCATAAGCTCATTGGAAGGAGGGCTTCGTGATACTAGAACACGCCGCACGTCAGGTTGATCAATCCCATACACTACTAACTGACCAATAGCTGTAAATGTGCTCTGAGAACCCGGCGGGACCTTTATCTCGAAGAGCACCACGACCGTATCGTTCCTATCCTTCACAAGGAGATCGGGCGAGATGCCACCGGTCAAGCGCCTGTTACCACACGATAGACCTAAACGCTTAATGGCTGCTGCCAACTGTCGTTGGACCCTCCCATGTATCCGCTTAAATTCGATGCGCCGTTTGATTTCGTAAGAGCCATCTTGATCGTTTTCAGGTCTGTAGCTGTCATCTGAGTTTGCGCCTCCGACGGCCTTCAAAGCTCGAGTGAAAGCAGCTTGATTTCGACGCAACCGACGTATGCGCTCGGCCTCGTGCACGAACTCCGAAAGCCTGCTTGGTAGCTGGTTCTCTTCAATGCGACCGAGAACAAACAATTCTATCGAGGTGTCACCATCTCCGACAACCTCACGTTCAAATCCCCTTATCAGGTCAGCAAAATCGCTCGCACGGACTGAGTATTTACCACCCCCTAGCCCGCCTTTGTGAGCCAAATAGAGCTCGCCGCGTCTGTTCTGTACCACTTGCCCGTTGCAATGCAGCGTCCGTACCGCTGGGACGTTGATCTGTATGCTTGGTTGCCAACTCGGTGAACCAATCCCAAACCCACTGTAGTAGGAGGTTTCGTCGTTCAGCGTCTTTGCCACATGGCCCCAGAGATCAAGGGTCGGATTGTGATAGACTTCTGCTTCGTCAATCTTGCCACCTGGCGATGAAATTGTCTGCATGGACCGCGAGGAGCCAACTCGAAGGCCTAGACGCAGCAGTCTTGCTGCCTTTTTCAATGTCGCGTTGTCCGAGACCAGTGTGAACATGCCTATTCCTTTCGGGGCGGCTCCCAGCGAGAGCAGCCATGTCAGAAGCTAGGCTGCTTTACCAAACCGCGACGTCCAGACGAACTTCTATGTCGCCTGCCCGTCATCTCCTAGCGCATTGAGGAACGCGGTCAGAGTGTTCAAATCGCTTTTACCCCAGTTCTACCCGACTAGCTGTGCCGAACTGTGCCGACGTGAACGACGACCGCTTGCTCAGTCCACCGACTATGTTATTGATTTCGTTAGAAAGGAATGGTGCTGCCAGAGAGGATTGAACTCTCGACCTCTCCCTTACCAAGGGAGTGCTCTACCACTGAGCTACGGCAGCTAGCCAGACGCGACGCGCCCTCCCGAACGGAGGCCGCCAAGGCGAATGGCGCGCCTTCTGCCACAACGATTGCGCCAGCGCAAGCCGGGATGGCATCATTCCGATCCGCTTGAAATTTGCGCGCGGCGGCCCGATTTTGGCCATGCGTTGCCGCGATTTTGCCGGAGAAGGGTAGAGCCAATGGAAAAAGCGCCGCCGAAAAGCGGAAACCAGGCCGATCGCCGCAAGGCGCGGCTGGCCGAACAGTTGCGCGCCAATTTGCAGAAACGCAAGGCGCAGGTCCGTTCGCGCCGCGCTGGCGAGGCAGATCAGCGCCAGGAAGGACTGCCGAGCGCCAAGGTCGAGAAGGAATAATCCGGCTGGCTGCTGGGCCAGTGGTCGCCTTCCCGTTGTGCACATCCCTTTTCTTGAATGAGAGCCAACTATCGTTTAGAGCGTCGCAACCTTAAAAATTCGGGCCGGGATGCGTTTCCTGGCGGAAAGACCCCATGGATCGCATCAGAATTGTCGGCGGCAACGCCCTGAACGGCCGGATTCCGATTTCCGGCGCCAAGAACGCGGCGCTGCCGCTGATGATCGCCTCGCTGCTGACCGACGACACGCTGACGCTGGAAAACGTGCCGCATCTGGCCGATGTCGAGCAGCTCATCCGAATCCTCGGCAATCACGGCGTCGATTATTCCGTGCGCGGCCGCCGCGAGAAGGAAAACGAAGGCTACGCCCGCTCCATCAGTTTTACCGCGCGCAACATCGTCGACACGACAGCGCCCTACGAACTGGTGTCTAAGATGCGCGCCTCGTTCTGGGTGATTGGACCGCTGCTGGCGCGCATGGGCGAGGCGAAAGTATCGCTGCCGGGCGGATGCGCCATCGGGACGCGGCCAGTGGATCTGTTTCTGGAAGGTTTGCAGGCGCTGGGCGCGCAAATCGATGTCGAGGCCGGCTATGCCGTCGCCACCGCCAAGGACCGGCTGAAGGGCAATCGCTACGTCTTCCCGAAAGTCTCTGTCGGCGCGACGCATGTGCTGATGATGGCCGCGTCGTTGGCGCGCGGCGAGACGGTGCTGGAAAACGCTGCCCGCGAGCCGGAAATCGTCAATCTGGCCGACTGCCTGAACGCCATGGGCGCGAAAATCGCTGGTGCGGGTACATCGACGATCACGATCCAGGGCGTCGATTCGTTGTCGGGCGCGCGCCATCGCGTCATCCCTGACCGCATCGAGACGGGCACCTACGCGATGGCCGTGGCGATGACCGGCGGCGATGTGCTGCTGGAGCACGCGCGTCCTGATCTGCTCGAGAACGCGCTCGACGTCATCCGCCAGACCGGCGCGGAAATCACCGAGCTCAACGAAGGCATCCGCGTCGCCCGCAACGGAGCGGGCATCGCGCCGGTGGACGTGACGACTGAGCCGTTCCCGGGTTTCCCGACCGATCTGCAGGCGCAGTTCATGGGCCTGATGACCATGGCCAAGGGCAAGTCGCACATCACCGAGACGATTTTCGAAAACCGCTTCATGCATGTGCAGGAGCTTGCCCGCCTCGGCGCGCACATCACGCTGTCCGGCCAGACGGCGATTGTGGACGGCGTCTCGAAGCTGAAGGGCGCGCCTGTCATGGCTACCGATTTGCGCGCTTCGGTCTCGCTGGTGATCGCGGGGCTGGCAGCCGAAGGCGAAACGATCGTCAACCGCGTCTACCACCTCGACCGCGGCTTCGAACGGCTGGAAGAGAAACTCAACGGCTGCGGCGCTGTGGTCGAGCGGCTGTCGAGCTGAAGCCTCGGCGGCCCCGGAAAGCACTAAGGCGCCTCGCGTGAAACCGGGCTCAGGGCAAAGACGACGGCAAGTTCTGTAAAGCTCCGAAATGGATCCCGGCTCGCCTTCGCTTCGCTCCGTTGGCCGGGATGACGCAGCGTAGATACCTCCGCAAATTTCCAACGTTGGCCATTAGCGCCGGCATCACCGCCACGCGTCATCCCGGCCAACGGAGCGAAGCGAAGGCGAGCCGGGACCCATTCCGGAACATTGACGAGCGAATCCAATTGCTTGCGATATGCTTTGGGGCGTCGGGACGAGGCCGGAGAAGAATTACCCGCTCCCCAGCACCATCCGGTTGCCCTCGCTGTCGCGGAATTCCGCGACAATCCGGCCGGGCTCCCACGGCGCTTCGCCGGGCTCGGTGATGATCTCGACTCCTTCGGCTTTGAGCTTGGCGACCGTGGCCGCGACATCGCTGTCGACAAACACCATCACCGGCTCTGCGCTGGGTGCGTCGTCCTGGCGGCGCATGAAGTGCAGATGGGTCTTTTCGCCGGGCAATTTCAGCTCGACCCAGCGCCAGCCATCCTTGCCCATCGGCGCGTCGGCGACGGTCTCGCAGCCAAAATGCCGGGAATAGAAATGGATCGCGCGATCCTGATCGAACACGGGCAGTTCGGCGAACTGGATGTGCATGGTGGTCTCCTATTTTCTGTTGAACGCTTGCTGGATCGCCTCGGCGAAACCCTTGGGATCGCTCTCGAAGCCCATATGGTCGCCGGGGAAGGGCGTCGCTTCGATGCCAAGTTTTTGGATCAGCGCCATGCCCATGTCGTGGATCGGTTGGCCGGCTGAGCCCTCCCCAATGGCGACGACGACACGCGGCTTGCCGGACCGCAGCGTCTCTATATCAGGCCGGTAAACCGATAGCGGGATCATCCCGTGCGCCAGCCAATATTCGAAATTGCCGCTGACGCGCTCGAAGGTTTCGGCGGCTTCCGGCGGCATGTCGAATTCCGGCGGAACCTCCTCTCCTTCGCCGCCGAGGCCGTTCATGGCGAAGAACGCGCCCATGGCCGCGTCCACGCCGTCTCGGCGGTAGATCGCCTGCAATTCGCGATCAGTCGCGAGGGCTTCCGACGGATCATCCAGCAGCATCATCGCAGGCGGCTCGTGGGCGACCAGGACGCTGACACGTTCGGGGTGGCGCGCGGCCAGGTTCAGGCCGATCTGCGCCCCGCCGCTTGTGCCGAAGACGTTAGCTGGCCCATTGCCGAGGGCCTCGATCAGACGCGCGGCGTCGTCGGCCTGCTGATCGACATCGAGATCGCCCAGTGGCGCATTGGTGGTCGTGCGTGAATTGCCGCGCGGGTCGAAAGCGACGACCGTGTAGCGATCGGCCAATTGGTTGGCGAGGTCGGTGAAAACGCCCGCGTCCTGAGGTCCGCCGGGAATAATCAGCAGCAGCGGGCCCGACCCGCGCTTCTCATAATAGAGGCTCGCGCCAGGCACCTTGAGCCTGGACGATACGACTTCCTCCGACATCGGCTTTTCCCTTCTTTGGATGGATCGAAACATCGAACACGATAAAATCAAACTAGACGGTACAGTTTGATAATTGCAAAGAACTGGACTGTCCAGTACAATTTTCTACGACGAGATTCGGACGTCGGCCGGATCACCAGGGGAAGCGGCGATGGAAGTGGGTGCTGAGGTGGAGGAGACGGGGCGCTCGGCGCGAAAGCGGCGTGCGATCCTCGATGCGGCGACCGAGATTTTCCTGAAGAATGGCTATCTCGGCACCAATATGGACGAGATCGCGACGGTGTCGAACGTCTCCAAGCAGACGGTGTACAAGCACTTTTCCAGCAAGGAGGCGCTGTTCGTCGAGATCGTCTCAAGCATGACGAACCAGGCCGGCGACCAGGTGCACAATGAAGCGCCGACGCTGAAGGGCGCGTCACACTTGGCGGACTATCTGACCGACTATGCGCTGCGGCAGCTAACCATCGTGCTGACGCCGCGCGTCATGCAGCTCAGGCGGCTTGTGATCGGCGAGGTGGCGCGTTTTCCGGACCTGGCAAAGGTTCTGTACGAACGCGGGCCGCAACGCGCGATCGGAATCCTGGCCGGCATTTTCGAACGGCTGGCGCGCGATGGGTTGCTTGTCGTCGACGATCCGGTGACCGCCGCCTCGCATTTCAACTGGCTGATCATGGCGCAGCCGCTGAACCAGGCGATGCTGCTCGGTGATGATGCGATCCCGCCGCTAGTTGATCTGCGCAAACATGCCGAGGATGGCGTGCGCGTGTTTCTGGCGGCATATGCGACAAGTGACACTTGACGCTTGACGATCCCTGCTCTACTCATATCTGGTGGAAATCGAGAGCATAAGGCACAAGGCGCTTCGAAGCTTTGCCGAAACTGGCAAGCCGAAAGGGTTGCCTGGCAATCTCGAGGGCCGATTGCGAAATATGCTTGCCTATCTTGTCGCGGTGGAAAGTACTGAGGAGCTCAAAATACCGCCAAACTACGGGGCGCATCTGCTCACCGGTGATCGGCAAGGAATTTGGTCTCTGACGGTCACGAAGAACTGGCGCATGACCTTTCGGATCAACGAAGCGAGCTCCATAGAAGACTTGGACTTGGAGGATTACCATTGATGGCGATCAAGCTGCATTCGAACTTTGCCGTTCATCCTGGCCAGTGGCTAAGGACCGAGCTCGTCGAGCCATATGAACTGAGCGTCACGCTGACGGCCGAGAAGTTAGGTGTCACGCGTCAAGCGATGAGTGCGCTTCTCAATGGCAACGCCGGTCTGTCCGCCGATATGGCGATCCGCTTCGAGAAGGCATTCGGCATGCGTGCCGAGACCTTGTTGAAGATGCAGGCGGCGTACGATTTGGCGCAGGCGCGCGCACACGAAAAGGACATCAAAGTAGAGCGCATCGCCGCCGCCGCTTAGCGCCTTTGGCCTAGGCAGACTATTAGCGCCACGTCGCTCAATGTTTCCCGCCGCAGAAGGGCTGGGCGGCGCCGAGTGGTTCGATCTTGCAGTCGCGGATGCCGTGCAGGGCGAGATCGATGACCTTGCGTGCATAGGCGACAGGCTCGCCAAACGGGTAGAGCGGGAAGGTCAGGACGAGCGAGACTGCCCCATGCGCGACGGTCCACAGTATAGTCGCGATGGCGCGCGCGTCGCCCGACAACGATCCCGCATTAATACAGTCCTGAACCGCGCCGAGCAGTCCCAAGAATGCCGGATTATGCGCTTCGAGGTCCTCGAAGGTTTTGTCCTGATGGACATGCACCTGCGGCGTCATGAAGACGGTGCGATATTCGTTCGGATTGTCCAGGCCGAAGATGACATATTCCTCAAGACCGCCGCGCAGGCTCTCCAGCGCATCGTCGGTGCGGCGGGCTTCGCAGCGCTTGGCCAGAACCACGAAGGCGTCTTCCGCCATGGCTTCGAGGATCGACTGCTTGTCGGCGAAGTAGGAATAGACCGACATGGTGGCCAAGCCCGCCCGTTCGGCAAGTTTTCGTATCGTCAGGCCCTCATAGCCCTCGTCCTTGACGAGCGCATGTGCGGCCGTGACAAGGTCCGCCCTGATTTCTTCGCGCTGCTTTTCGCGCCGTGTCTTAACGTCGATACGCATCAAATCTTACCGCCCGCGAGAAAATATACGCAGTACGACATTACTTCAAGTTTTGATGGCTATCGGCTGTGGATGTCTTGAGCGGAAACCGGGCAACGAGCCTGAGACCGGTGACGGCGAGCACAACAAACAGCCAGACCGGATCGGCGCGGCGGAAGAAAAAGGATTCGAGAAATGCGTTCAGCGTCGTGAACAACAGCGCCATCATGAAGAAGTCGGCAAGAAAGACGTTTTCGCGCTTGCGCGGCACGCGCATGTAGTCCCGCGCGGGTTCGACGATGAAAGTGATGATCGCGACGCAAAGCGCGGGAATGCCCATGGTGAGCGCGATATCGAGATAGCCATTGTGGCCATGCACGATGGTGCGGATGTCCCATTCGCGGTCAAAGGGTTGCACGGTGTTGGACAGGAGCGGCGTGCCCCAAAAGCTGTCGAAGCCGTAGCCGGTCCATGGCTTCTTGACCAACATCTCGCCCGCAAACTGCCAGAGCGCGGTGCGGCCAGAATAGGTGAGGCCGGGGAAATATTCGGCGGCAAGCGATTTCATGAAATCGATATAGACGATGCCCACCGTGCCAAGCGCGGTGCCGATGATCGCCGAAAAGAACAGGATGATCGTGATGCTGCGCATGCCAAAAAGGCTGGGCACTGCCACGATCAGAATAGCCAGCGGCACCAGCCCGGCTGTCGTTTTGGAACCGGTGTTGGTGACGAAGATCATCGCCGCGACGAAGATGGCTGCGCCGATCCATTTCCAGCCGCGCCGATAGAGGTAGAAACCCGCGAAGCTGATACAGGCCATCACCGGCCCGGCCATGTTTTTATGCGGGAAAAGGCCGCGCCATAGGCCGGCGTGCTGCGGTTCCTGAGACGCGGCCGAATGGATGGCGATATCCGGAAAGACGACGAGGCCGAGATAGCTTAGGCCTATCACCCCCGCCGAGAAAGTCGCGAGCACGACAGAAAAGGAGTCGGCGTCACGCGGCAGGATAAGCACGGCCCACATGGTGATCATGCAAAGGACGGTGAATATCGCCGTCCGCATGGCGCTCGACGGGTCTGCCGCATCGAGCACCGAAAGCGCCAGAAAACCCAGCATAATCAGCCACCAGGGGCTGAACAGAACATTTATCCGCCGCGGATCGGCGAGGCAGAGGATGGCGATGATCGAGATCGCGCCGATCCCGCCGAAGCCAAGCTGGTTGAGTACGTCGCCGCCGCTAGACGAGCCAGGCTCCGCGACACCGCCGCCGGCCGGCTGAAATGGGCGGAACGAGACGATTGAGATGGTGAGGAAGAGGGCAGCCAGCACCGTCGCGGCCTTGGCGACCACCCGGTCTGGCGCGCCTGCCTCAATTCTTCTCAGGGTTCCGGTACTGCTCATTAGCGTAACCGAATTCCGCGAAGACGCGGCCGAGCGCAACATAAATCGGATAGACGGCGCTGGCCGGACGGCGGCCGCGGATCAGTTGAGCCAAGGCGCGAAATGGCGACGCGGCCAAAAGAGCCAGGCTTTTTGCAAAGACAAGCAGCCGGCCCGCCGGTTCAGCGGCCCGCTTCTTCTGCTCCACAAGTGTCGAAATCACGCCGTTGCGCAGGCTTCTGGCCCGGATCCAGTCCGCTTCAAGCCGTCTTGCGGGCACAGTCTCATGGGCGACTGCTTCCTGACACCACGCCAACTTGAATCCCATGACGGCAATTCGGCTGAGCAGGTCCGAATCGCCGCCGCCTATGAAATTGAAGCGGGGGTCGAAATAGGGCGGTTTCAGCGTCAGCAGCAGTTGGCGAGTCGCCAGCAAATTCCCCGAGCCATAAAGGCGCGGAACCAAAGCGGTGCGGTCATAGTGTGGCGTGAAGATTGGATGCTTGGTCTGCGATGCCTGAACTCCGCCAGGAAAGATCGGAAGCACCGGCCCGCCGACCACGTCAGCGCCAAATCGCTCGGCTGTCGAACACATCTGTTCAAGCCAGTCGGGACTGGCGACTTCGTCGTCGTCAATAACCAGCAGATGCTTGAAGCTCGGGAAATATGCGACCGCCATCGCCCATCCCGCATTGTATGCTTCGCAGTTGCCGCGCCGGTGGCCAATGATCACCAGACCGGGCAGATTACCGCCCGCAAGCCGCTCCATCGCTGACGCCGCACCCTGTCGGCCTTTGCTGTCATTCTCGATCACGATGACCGCGAAAGGGCGCATGGTTTTCTGCAGAGCAAGCGAATTGAGAGTTGCGACAACCTGCTCCGGTCGCCGAAAGGTTGGCAGCGTGATGACGACTTCGAAACGCTCCGGCCGCAAGTCGGCCGACGTGCCAACCAGCGTCACGTCTTCCGGCAATGGCGGCCCGGCGAAATCTGTTTGGTCGCGATGCAGCATGCCGCCTCAATTCTTTTCAGGATTTCGGTACTGCTCATTGGCGTAACCGAATTCCGCGAAGACGCGGCCGAATGCGACATAGATCGGATAGACAGCGCTTGTCGGCTGTCCGCTGCGGATCAACCGGACCAGAGCGCGCCCTGGCGCGGCGGCCAGCAGCCCGAGGCTTTTGGCGAAAACGCGCAGCCGGCCTGCCGGTTCGGCGGCGCGCTTCTTCTGCTCGACCAATGTCGAGATGACGCCGTTGCGCAAGCTGCGAGCGCGGATCCAGCCCGCCTCGAGGCGTCGGGCAGGCACGGTTTCGAGTACCCGGCCCTCGGCCGACCAGGCGAGCTTAAAACCCTTTTGGGCAGACCGGCTCAAAAAGTCGGAATCGCCACCGCCCATGAAGTTGAATTTGAGGTCCAGAAACGGGCGCTCCATGGCTTCGAGAACGCGCCGGCGAATAGCGAGATTGCCTGACGAATAGAGCATCGGAACAGACCCGCTTGCTGCGTAGGGTGCGGCAAAGACGGGATGACTGGCAAAGCGTTCGTCACCGCCAGGATCGAATTGCGGCACTTGCGGGCCGCCGACGATGTCGGCGTCAAAGCGCTCGGAAGCCTCGATCATCGTGTCCAGCCAGTGCGGATCGGCCAGTTCGTCATCGTCGATCACCAGGAGGTGCCGAAAGTTCGGAAACAGTGTGAGGGCCGTCAGCCACCCGGCATTGTAGGCGCTGCAATTGCCGCGTTGATGCGCGACGATCACGACGCCAGGAAGATCGCCGGTGCCCAGACGCCGCATCGCTGCTTCGGCGCCTTGCCGTCCTTCGTCGTCATTTTCCATGACAATGACCGCGAAGGCGCGCCGCGTCTGTTGCCGCGCCAGCGAATCCAGCGTTGCGACGACCTGATCCGGCCGCCGAAACGTCGGCAGCGTAACGACGGCCTCAAATTTGTCCGGCCGCAGGCCCGCGGACGCGCCCACCACCGATATCCCGTCCGGCAACCGCGCGGCGAAACCTATTCGTTCGTAGTGCAGCATGACCGGTGCGTATCATCAGGCGCGATAAGGATTCGTTAAATGTCGCATGGCGAAGCCCCGCGAATACAATCGCACGTCTCTTTTGAATGATGGACTTAAGCATCGGTTCACTCAGCGGTGATACCGGTTGCGGGGCATGCATCTGCTATTCGCAACCTCGATTGTACCGGACGGGGCGCTCAGTTCGGGCTACGAGATCGCCAATGCCGCGATCATCGACGCCCTGCGCCGAATTGGGGCGCGGGTAACGGTGCTTGGCTACACCTGGCCGGGCAAGCCGCCATCGGACCCCGAAAATACCATTGTCCTCGGCGAAATCGACGTCAGGACCGAAGGCGCCTCGCATCTGCGAAAAGTCGGCTGGCTGATGCGCGCCGTGTCCGGCGGCATGACATTCGCCTCTGCCAAGCTGACGGTAGTCGGACAGGCCGCCGTCAGGCAAATCATTGATCGTGCCGGGCCGTTCGACGGCTATGTGTTGAATGGCGCCCAGATGGCCGGCGCGTATCAGGCCATCTTTGCGGACAAGCCGACACTATTCGTGGCGCACAACGTGGAACATCATTCGGCGGAGCAAAACGCCCAGGCGGCGACCAGCACGTTACAGAAATTTCTGTTCCGCCGCGAAGCAAAGATTCTGCGCGACCTCGAAAGTAGGCTCTGCGTCGACGCCAGTTTTGTCTACGCCTTGGCTGAGGAAGATCGCATCGCGCTCGGCGTCGGTTCGGACGATCGCTCAGTTGCGCTGCCCCTGGTAACGACCGAACGGGAGCCGCCGCCGCCGCGCGAACGCAAGATCGAATGCGACGCCGCCTTGATCGGCACCTGGTCCTGGCAGCCGAACCGGATCGGGCTCGATTGGTTCCTTCAGCAAGTCACGCCGCACCTGCCGTCCGCCTTCACGATCAGGATCGCTGGCCACGCCCCCGCGGACCTGAAAGCGGACCATCCCGGCGTGAGTTTCGTCGGACGCGTTGCCGACGCGGAAACCTTCGTGTGCAGCGCTGCGGTCGTCCCACTGGTAAGCAGGGCTGGAACAGGCGTGCAGTTGAAGACGATCCAGACTTTCGAACTCGGCCTGCCGTCGGTGGCGACGCCGCTTTCTTTGCGGGGCATCGATCATCGGCCTTCAAATTGCGTCGAGGCCGATGACCCAGCAGCCTTCGCCCAAGCCCTGATGCAGGCGGCGCGCCAGCGTGCGCCAGATGCCGACGGTCGCGCGTTTTACAGGCGCCAGCGCGCCGAACTGGACCTCCGTGTGCGGCACGGATTGACCAAGGCGGGGCTTCTTCTGCCTGCGCCGCATCGGGAGTTGATCGCGTGAACGTTCGCGCGGCCTCTCCGGCAACGCCGATGCCGCCAACCCGCGACATCATGGGCGTGGCGACGGCTGTCCTCGACGAACCTGGCGCCATCGCCTTGTTTGCCGGCTTGATCTCGGAGCGGCGCTTTACCAAGGTCGCCTTTCTCAATGCCTATGTCAGCAATGTCTCGAAGGCCGATCGCGCGTTCGCCGATACGCTGGCGCGCTTCCTGGTCCTGGCGGATGGGGTTGGCGTCGATATAGCCTCGAAGCTGCTCTACGGACAACCGTTTCCGGCCAATCTCAACGGGACCGACCTTGTCCCTGCGCTGCTGCGGACCCTGCCGGGGCGGCTGAAGATTGGCCTGGTGGGCGCAAAGCGCGAAAACATCGAAGCAGCGTGCGATCGCTTTGCGCGGCTGGCGCCTCAGCACCAGTTCTACCTGATCAGCGACGGGTATTTCTTCTCCGCCGGCGAGCAGCAAATATTCGCCGACTTGCGCGAGATCCGTCCCGATATTCTACTCGTGGCGATGGGTGTCCCGCGGCAGGAATTCTGGATCGACGGCCTCACAAAGGATCAGGCGACGATCGTCGTCGGCGTGGGAGCCCTGTTCGACTTCATCAGCGGGGCAGTGCCGCGCGCGCCGCAATGGATGCGGCGGGCGAGGCTGGAATGGCTCTTTCGCTTGATCCTCGAGCCTGGCCGACTGTGGCAACGCTACGTGGTCGGCAATCCGCTGTTCCTCTGGCATCTGATGCAGCAATGGTGGACGTGGAGGAGGCAAAGATCGTGAACCGGCATGTTTCGCCAGCAGCGCTCGCGGCCGACGCTGCGATTGCCGTCGCGCCGGCGGCCGCCGTTGTGACGGCCAGTTATGCGGCCGATTTTGACCGCTGCCGCCTGCTTTGCGACACGATGGACCGCCATGTTGCCGGCGCGACGCGCCACTACCTCCTGGTCGAGCATCGCGACGTCAAACTCTTTCGGGCGTTGGAGTCTTCCCGCCGGATCGTCATCGACGAGCGGGAGCTTTTGCCCTCTTGGCTCAAGGCCTATTGGGATCCCTCCAGCCGGTTTCGGCGGCGGATTTGGCTCAGTCTGAAGACGCCGCCGCTGCGCGGCTGGCATGTCCAGCAATTGCGCCGCATCGCCATCGCGGAACATATTCCCGAAGAGGTGCTGGTGTTTTGCGACTCGGATGTCGCGTTCGTTAAGCCATTCGACTTATCGGCGTTCCTGCGCGGCGGCCGGGTGCGGCTTTTCCGACGCGACGACGGCCTGGTCCACGCGGAAGGGCCGGAACACCAAATATGGCACCGCAACGCCGCGACGGTCTTGGGGATCAGCGAACCGCAGGTTTCCCCCCACGACTACATCTCAACACTGATTGCCTGGCGTCGCCGAACCGTCATCGACATGTGCCGCCGGGTTGAAGACGTGACCGGACGTGACTGGATTGAGGCTGTCGTCCGCGACCGACGCTTTTCCGAATGCACTTTGTATGGCCGCTATGTCGATGAAGTTACTGGCGGCGCCGACCATTTTCACGGCAGCGAGGAATTCTGTCAGGTGCAATGGTCAGGCAGGCCGCAATCCGACGAGGAAATCAGCGGCCTGATCGACGCGATGTTGCCTGAGCAAGTCGCCGTCGGCATGCAATCGTTCATCGGCACTGACATCGACCGTATCCGACGGCTCGTGGCCTGACCGCCAGGATCGGTCACACGCGCTTTGCCGGCCGCCTCAAGGCGCTGTAAGTCAGCAGTATCGAGCACAGATAAAGCAGCCCGAAACCCCAGTTGAGGGCGACGACCATGTCGGCCGGAGCGTCGGTGTTGCCGAGAATGACCACGAGCACCAGCGCCTTCATCGCCGCCAGCAAAGCGAGATTTATGGAGCGGATCAGGGTCTGTCCCCGCGCGTAGAGCAGTTCTGCCTGATATTCGACGAGGTTTCGCAGGCCAGGCACGAGAAGCGCCAAAAGCAAGAGTGGCGCTGCTTCCGCGACGTTGCGGCCAAGCAGGGTCGGATAGACGCGGAGCACCAGCGCGAGGATCAACATCGCCAAAGTCGACGCAACGAAAATGCCGGCCTCGATCGACACCTTGAGCTTGAACCGTGACAGCATTTCCGGCGCGCGCATGATGCGCTGGACAAGCATCATGCTGAAGGTGCGGATCGGTATGGCCGTAAGGTCCACCAGGCGCATGAGGATCGCGTAGATGCCGGCCAGGGTCGGGCCGCCGATCAGCAGCACAAGCAGCTTGTCGAGTTCCATCTGCAGGTAGAACAGCACCTCCGCGCCAGCTGTGTAGATCGAATCGGCGAGACGCCGCCAGTAGAGGCGAGGCACGAAACGCAGCCGCTGACGGGGATAGAAGAACGCGAATCCGATGACCAGGCAGGCCAGGTTGGCCGCGAAATAATAATAGACCCACGTGCCGAGGCCGCGATCGACGGAAAAGAAGAAAAGCGCCGCCGCCACGGCGCGCAGCACGATGGCCAGGATGGCAATCATGGCCGCCTTGCCGAAGCGCCCCAGACCGTTGTTGACGATCATGACCGTTTCAACCGGCCGATACAGCAATGCTTCCGCAGCGACGATGGCGCCGAAGACGAGCGGCGTCATCGAGGCGGCGAAGAAGGCCGCGTAAACGAGGACCGACGCGGCGGCCAGCAACGGCAGCGATATCAGGCCGAGAAGGATGAACCCCGCGGTAAATGTTCCGATCAAGTTCGGTCGCACCGTGGCCGTACGATAGAGAGCGGAGATGAAGCCGAAGGCGAGCAGGCGCGAGAGCATGACACCGGCGGCGGACGCCGTGGCGAAGAGGCCGAAATCCGCCAGCGACAACGCGTTTGCCAGCGATACGAAATAGATAAGCGAGAAGACGAGCCTGCCTGCCGAGCCGCTGACCGCCGTCAGATAGTCGAGGATCAGCCCGCGCCGCTCCCGAAGCAGCGCGCCGAGGCGATGGCGCGCGCTGATCGCGCCGCTGTTCGAAATATCTGCCATGACCCGCAAAGCCTTATGCCTCAAAGCTTAACGGCCAGTTCCACGGCTTGATGGGCCGCCTTTAAACACGCAAGCGTGTCCGCGCAGATGCGGATTTTAACGATTTGTTTCCTATGCCTGTTTAGCGTGCGTTAACGGACGGGAAGAGTGGTTCCTGAAGCGCTCAAGCATTTGGCAGTCAACATGTTCGATACCGGAGATCGCAGAATTGGCGAGCGGGGCGGCTCTCTCCTGTCGCTTGGCCGCGCGATCGAAGATGAGCGGGCGAAACAGAGACCTGATGCGATGCCCAAGCGGGCGGCGCATCCGGACGCTGTCCAGCGACATCAATTGGCCCGCCGCCAGCGCGAAGGAGCCCCTTCGCCTGCCACTTCCGGGGACGGCCCGCAATCATCATCAGCGCGGCCGTCGGCGGGCGCCGCTGGCGGGTTGGATTCCAACCCCGGCCTGCTCGATCGCTTGCGGGGTTCGTGGCGCCAGCCCGCGCGCGAACCATCGCCCGTTTCGGTTGAAGATGCCGCTCGCGGCAAACCCGTGAAAGACCAGCGTCACGACCCGCGCCCTCCGTTGTCGGCGCCGGTGCGGGAACCGCGTTCAAAGGCCGATGTCGTCACGACCGAACCTGAATCGATGTCCGACACCCTGGTGGTCGTGGAGCGTGGCGATCAGGACGCCTGGCGGCCGCTCATCGATCCTTCCCGAGTGATCGGCGGGGTTCTGGACTCCAAGGGGCTTATCGTCGCGACCACCTTGATCGGCGCGTTGCTGGGCGCCGGTCTGGCGATCACCACCCCGAAAAAATACGAAGCCTATGCCGAGGTTCTGGTCCATCCGCGTGACCTCAAGCTTTTCGATCGCGACCTGACCGACGTAGCCGGTCTGCCGTCGGACGCCACGCTGGCGATCATCGAAAACCAGGTGCGGGTGCTGACGTCGAGCACGGTGCTGAACCGGGTGGTGGATAAGCTCGGTCTTGAGAACGATCCGGAATTCAATGGCTCCGGCGGATTGGATATGAATCCTCTCAATTTCATCCGCTCATTGCTGACGCGCTCCGACGGCGCGGCTGATCCGACGCGCCTCCGCGGCCTGACGGTTCAGAAATTGGCCGAGAACATCAATGTCGAACGTACCGGCAAGACCTTCACCATCCTTGTCGGTGCGATGGCGCAGAGCCCGAAACGGGCGGCGGAGATCGCCAACACCATGGTGGGCGAGTTCCTCGATACAGCGAACAAACGCCAGGCCGATACGGCCGGCAAGGCGACGGTCGAGTTGACCGGCAAGCTGGATGAGATGCGCCGCAATGTCGATGCGGCGGAACGGAAGATCGAGCAGTTCAAGGCCGAGAACGATATTATCGACGCCCAGGGCAGGCTGATCACCGACGACGAAATCGTCAAATTGAACGACCAATTGTCGATCGCCAAGGCGCGCACGCTGGAACTCAGCGCCCGGGCGCAATCGGCAAAGAATCTGAATACGGACGATGTGTTGAGTGGCGCTTCGCCGGAAGCTGCAGCGTCCGGCGTTCTGACGGAGCTGCGGACGCAATATGCGACGGCGAAGCAGGAGGCCGAACGGCTTTCCGTGCGACTGGGTCCGCGCCATCCGGAATATCAGGCGGCCCAGGCACAGCTCGACGGCGCGCGCGAACAGATCGGCGTCGAGCTGCGGCGTATCAATGCGCAGGTGCAGACGGAACTGCGCCGCGCAGTGCAGCTCGAGCAGGAGCTGGCGGGGCGATTGGCGCAATTGAAGGTGCGGCAGGGCAATCTCTCGACTGAGATGGTGACGCTGCGCGAACTGGAGCGCGAAGCGAGCACGCAGCGGTCGGTCTACGAGGCCTTCCTGCTGCGCGCACGCGAGACCGGCGAGCAGCAAGGCATCAGCACTGTAAACATCAGCGTCATCTCCGACGCGCAGCCGCCTCTTGAAGCAAGCGGCGCATCCCGCGCGGTCATCACCGGCGTTGGCGGGTTTCTGGGTCTGCTGTTTGGCATCGGCCTCGGCGGCTTGCGCGGGGCGTTCGCAAGTTTGCGAGAATCGTCGCCTTCCAGGCGCCGGCGCACCGCCACCGTGCGAAAAGCCGCCGCCCCCGAAGCCCGGCCTACTGCGTCGTCGCCAACAAATGCGACCGTCTCCAGCCCTCCGGCGTCGGCTATGCAAGAGCCGACCGCACCTACGGAGCCTCCTACGCAACCGTCGAAAGGTCAGGCATCCGCCACCGGCGAAGCCCCGACAGAGGAAAGCCCAATGAATGCACGGTACGTTCCACCAGGATATTACCCAGAGCAGGCGCCTTTCGACGGCTATGCTGGCGCACCGCATACCGTCCAGGCGCCGCAGGCTTCCTATCCGCAACCGGTCTATCCGTACCCGTCGAGCGGCTTTCCGGCGCCGCCTCCGGCCTACGCACAGGGTAGTTTCGTGCCGCCACAGCCAGGCTATGCACCGCCCGCCTATCCCCAAAACCAGCCAATGCCGCAGTATCAGGCATGGCCACACCCACCGCAGGCGCACTATCCGCAACCGCCCGCACCACTGGCCGCGCCATTGCAGCAGGCGGCGGTCTATGGAGGTCATCCTGGCCCCCTTTATCCTCCCGCTTATCCGCAGGCGGCCCAGCATCCGGCTGCCAGTTATTACGCACAGCCAATGGCTCCGCCACGCCCGGCGGCGCCCGCTACCGATAACCAGGCACTTGGCGGCTCGCTTTCGGAAATCCGCGAAAGCATCCGCGAGTTTCGGGACGCGGTGCGTGAACTGACCGACAGCCGGTCGCACCGTCGCTATTTCTGAAACGCGCGAAGGACACATCTTTTGGCAAATGCGCCACCCGATGGCGCATGCGCGGGGTTGCATCCCGGTGAATCGGGCAATATGCGCGGCCTGTGATGACGGCAGGATGTGCGTATGGCTGAAGTGCTGAATGGCCGACAGGTCGCCGACGAAGTGGTGGCAAGGGTCAAGACGTTGACGACCGAGCTGAAGTCGGGTGCCGATGTCACGCCGGGCATTGCCGTCGTGATCGTCGGCGAGGACCCGGCCAGCCAAGTCTATGTCAACTCCAAGTCGAAAATGGCCGCCGAATGCGGCTTTTACTCCATCAAGCATGAGCTGCCGGTCGATGTCCGTGAGGCCGACCTGCTGGCGCTGATTGGGCAACTCAACAATGATCCGAGGATCAACGGCATCCTCGTGCAATTGCCGCTGCCCCCCCAGATCGATTCCGGCCGCGTGATTCAGACCATCGCGCCCGAAAAGGATGTCGACGGCTTTTCCTTCGTCAACGTCGGCAAGGTCGGCACCGGGGAGCTGGCGACCGCCTTCGTGCCCTGCACGCCGGCGGGCTGCATGATTCTGATCGAGCGTGCGCGCGGCAAAGACCTCTCCGGTCTGAATGCCGTGGTCGTCGGGCGGTCGAACATCGTCGGCAAGCCGATGGCGAATCTCCTGCTGGCTGCAAATTGCACCGTCACCGTTGCGCACAGCCGCACCAAAGATCTGCCTGCCATCTGCCGGGCGGCGGATATTCTGGTTGCCGCCGTCGGCCGGCCGGAAATGGTTCGCGGCGACTGGGTGAAGCCGGGCGCAACGGTCATCGATGTTGGCATCAACCGCATTGCCGCGCCGGAAAAGGGCGAGGGCAAATCGAGGCTGGTGGGCGATGTCGCCTTTGCCGACGCCGAGAAAGTGGCCGGAGCGATCACCCCTGTACCGGGCGGTGTCGGCCCGATGACCATCGCGCTGTTGATGGCCAACACGCTGGCTGCCGCCCATCTCGCCGCCGGTTTGCAACGGCCCGAATTTTAGGGCACTGATCCCGGCGGTCGCGGGGAGAGTCGATGGCCAAGGGCCAGATTGCGCCATTTCCAGGAGGGGATTTCGTGCCGCCGGCGGGTGCGCCGGACGGGCGTCAATTTGCATTCCTGCTGGTCGACAAATTCTCGATGTTTTCGCTGGCGGCCGCAATCGACGTGGTGCGCTCGGCGAATCGTCTGCTCGGCAAGGATTATTACGACTGGATCACCGTCTCCGCTGATGGCGACCCTGTGGTCGCGTCCAACGGCCTGCAGATCAAGATCGATTACAGCGTGGCAGACCTTCAACCGGCCGACATCCTGTTCATCTGCGTCGGCTTGTCGACCGAATTTCCGGGCAAGAGCAGGGTGCTCGGCGCGTTGCGCGCCTGGGGCCGTCGCGGTGGCAAGCTCGGCGCACTGTCGGTCGGGTCGTATGTGCTGGCGGAAGCGGGCCAGCTCGACGGCTATCGCTGCACCATCCATTGGGAAAACCGCGCTGGCTTCATGGAGCGTTTTCCGGACGTCGAATGCACCGGCAACGTCTTCGAGATCGATCGCAAGCGCTATACCTGCGCCGGCGGCACGACATCGATCGACCTGATGCTGGAGATCGTGCGCGCCGACTTCGGCGCCAATCTCGCCAATGCAGTCGCCAACCAGTTCCACCATGAGCGCATCCGTTCGGCCGAAGACCGGCAGCGGGTGGGGCCCGAGCGGGATCTTTCCGGCAAATCGGAGAAGCTGCGCAAGATTGTAGAGCGGATGGCCGATAGCCTGGACGAGCCGCTGTCGGCGGTCCAGCTTGCAAAGGCCGCGGGCCTGTCCGTGCGGCAAGTTGAGCGGCTGTTCCTGCGCCACATGTCGACGACACCGGGACGCTACTACATGCGACTTCGGCTGGAGCGGGCACGGGAATTGTTGCGGCAGACGAACATGCCGATCCTGGACATTGCGGTGGCGACCGGCTTCACCTCGCACAGCTATTTCGCCCAGAGCTACCGGCTGCAATTCGGCCGCCCGCCGAGCGAAGAGCGACGCACGACGTATTGAGTTTTGACATTACTGCACTTACATTTGATGCGTGATGCGTGATGCGTGATGCAGGAGTGAGGTTGCCATGCGCACGACCCTATCGATCGATGACGATGTTTTGGCTGCTGCGAAAGCATTGGCAGTCCACCAGCAGCGTAGCGTGGGCGATGTCATTTCCGACCTGGCGAGGCAATCGCTCCGCAAGCCCGTGGATCTGCGTTATCGCAATGGCATACCGATACTTCCGGTCCGTCCAGGTGGCGGTGTCGTGACGACTGAGCTTGTCAATGCGCTGATGGATGAGCTGCCGTGACGTTCTTGCTGGACGTCAGCGTGCTTATCGCGCTGATTGACCCCATGCATGTCGCTCACGATACCGTCCACGATTGGTTTCGTGCAGAAGGCTCCGACAGTTGGGCTACATGCCCGCTGACGGAAAACGGCGTTGTTCGCATCGTCAGCAATTCAAAATACCTCCACTCGCCCGGACCGCCAGCGGTCGTCGGCAATGTTCTTGCCGGCCTGCGCGAGCATCCGGGGCATATTTTTTGGCCAGACGACATTAGCGTGATCGATACGCGGCATATCGACATCGGCTCAGTCCCGACCTCCGCCCATGTCACGGATGCATATCTGTTGGCGCTGGCCAAGCATCGCAAAGGAAAGCTGGCGACGCTCGACAGGCGCTTGCAGACGGCGAGTGTGGCTAACGGTGCGGCATTCCTGCACATAATCACGGTCGAGACGAAGCCGCGCTTGTAACGGCCAATACGCTTCAATAGCGTTGCGACCCTCTCCTCTCCACATGGACGGTCTTTATGAGGTTTCTTGCGCAAGCGCTGGTATCGCTGGTTTTCATATGTCTGGCCGCCACCGCCCAAGCCGCGGACCGCGCCATCATTGTGCTCGATGCATCCGGCTCTATGTGGGGCCAGATCGATGGCAAGCCGAAGCTCGAAATCGCGCGGCAGACCTTGCGCAGGGTCTTACAGACGGCGCCGGCCGATATGGAGCTCGGGCTGATGGCTTATGGCCATCGCGAGAAGGGAAGCTGCGAGGATATCGAACTGGTCGTGCCGCCGGCGTCGGGCACGGCAAATGCGATCACATCGGCTGCAGACGCGATGAAATTTCTTGGCAAGACGCCGCTCTCTGCCGCTGTGAAAAAGGCTGCCGAGGATCTGAAATATACCGAGGACAAGGCCACTGTCATCCTGATCACGGATGGGCTGGAAACGTGCAACGCCGACCCCTGCGCCTTAGGCAAGGAACTGGAGCAGGGCGGCGTCGACTTCACCGCGCATGTCGTGGGTTTCGGGCTAACGGCAGAGGAAGGCAAGAAGGTTGCCTGTCTGGCGGAAAACACCGGCGGTAGGTACATCCAGGCGTCGGATGAAACGGCGCTCGAGGAGGCGCTGAAGGTGACGGTCGCACCATCAGTTCCGGCTGCGCCCGCGCCGGAACCTGCCCCGCAGCCGGAGCCGGCCAAGGTGGAGTTCAACATCGTTCCGGAAGTGGTCATCTTCGAAGGCGGGCAGGCGCTGCAGGACGACGGCCAGTCTTTCGAGGTCTACAAGGCCGATGCCACCGGTGCGAAGGGCGAGCATGTGACTACGGTATACAATGCCTGGCGCGGCGCGTTGGAGCCTGGCGAGTACATCATCGTCGCGGGCTTTGGCGAGGCCAAGGTCGTGCAGAAAGTCACGGTCGAAGCGGACAAGACCGCGACGCCGCGCTTCAATCTGAATGCCGGCACTTTGGTGCTACGTCCGCACCCGAACGAAGGCGCGGAGATCGACCGCTACGCGCAGGTGATTGTCGATTTCCCTGGCGATGGCGAATCGGCCTCAAACTATGGCGAGACGAAAATTGTCGTGCCGGCTGGCGAACAGAAGATCACCGTCAAGCTGGGCGGCGGCGAAGTTTCCGAGGTGATCCAGCTCGCGGCCGGGCAGACGGTCGAGAAGGATATCGTCGTCGGCGTCGGCCATCTGACGATCAACGCCTTTTACGCGGCGGGTGGCGACAAGGTCGACAGCTCGAACCTTTTTATCAAGATCGTCAGGGCCGAGAAACAGATCGACGGCAGCCGCGATGAGGTCGGCTACAACTATGGGCCGGGCCAAAAATTCGATCTGCCGGCGGGCGACTATGTCGCCATCGTCGAAATGGATCAGGCGTCCGTCGAGGTGCCGGTCAGGATCGCCGTTGGCGAGACAAGAAACATCGATGCCGCTTTGAACGCCGGCGTTCTGTCGGTCAGCGCGCCCGGCGCGAAGTTCATCGAGGTGCTTGCGGCCAAGAAAGATCTTCAGGGTAATCGCAAGCAGTTCGGCTACAATTGGGGCGACATGCACCAGACCACACTGACGGCGGGCGACTATGTCGTCGTCGCCGACCGCGAGACGAATGGCGGCAAGAAGGAAATGCCCGTGACGGTCAAGGCCGGCGAGCGGGTGGAGATTGTCATACCGGAGTAGGTAGGGATCTGTATCGCGACCGAGCAGCGCTCAGTCGACCGCCCGCGATGAACCTGTTGAGGCATCAGTCGCCACGTGCTTTCGCAAAACAATTGTGTTTGCTGAGTTGGGTGACCGGAGCAAGACGCCGCCATCGTCGAGCAGCTCACAATCCAGAGTGCAACGCTCGCTCACTCCAAGAAACTCGCGTACCGCTTTAGGCAGCGTAACGCGCCGATCCGAACCCAACTTGAGCACAATCATCTCCGCTCACGCCTTTGACTGGCCGTCGTTCAGATGACCAAACAATATAGACTGCGTAAGGCAAAGCCTAGTCCAGAAAAAGGGTCACACCGCAAACACGCTCGCGCCCTGATCGGCGCGGCCGGCTGTCTGCCGGAACACGCCAAACAATTCGCGGCCCATGCCGAAATCATTGGCGGAGAGATCGGTCGTCGCTTTCGGGCGGGCTTTCAGCTCTTCGGCGGTAAGCAGCACCTCCAGCGTGCCGGCGTTGGCGTCGAGGCGGACAATGTCGCCGTCCGCGACGCGGCTGATCGGCCCGCCGTCCAGCGCTTCCGGCGTGACATGGATCGCCGCCGGCACCTTGCCGGATGCGCCGGACATGCGCCCGTCGGTGACCAGCGCCACCTTGTGGCCGCGGTCCTGCAAGATGCCGAGCACGGTGGTGAGCTTGTGCAGTTCCGGCATGCCGTTGGCCTTCGGTCCCTGGAACCGGATCACGGCAACAAAGTCGCGGTTCAATTCGCCGGCCTTGAAGGCGTCGTTCAAAGCCTGCTGGCTGTGCAGAACTAAGGCGGGCGCTTCGATAACGCGGTTCTCCGGCTTGACGGCCGACGCCTTGATGATGGCATGGCCGAGATTGCCGCTGAGAACTTTCAGGCCGCCGGTTGACTGGAAAGCCTTGGGGGCCGGTGCCAGCACCTTTTCGTCGCCGCTGATTTTCGGGGCCGGCTCGCGCACTACGGAGCCGTCAGCGCCCAGCTTGGCTTCAACCGTGTAAGGCCGCAGGCCTTCGCCCCAGCAGGTCTGCACGTCGTCGTGCAGGTAGCCGGCGTCGAGCAGTTCGCGGATCAGAAAACCCATACCGCCGGCGGCGTTGAAATGATTCACGTCGGCGAGCCCATTCGGGTAGACCCGCGCCAGCAGCGGCACCTGATCGGAAATGTCGGAAATATCCTGCCAGGTGATGCGGATGCCGGCGGCGGCGGCCATGGCCACCAGATGCATGGTATGGTTGGTCGAGCCGCCGGTAGCGTTCAGCCCGACAATGCCGTTGACGACCGAACGCTCGTCGATCATCCGGCCGACCGGGATATATTCATTGCCGAGTTGCGTGATCGCCAGCGCGCGCTTGGCGGCTTCGCGCGTGAGCGCATCGCGCAGCGGCGTGTTTGGATTGACGAAGGAAGCGCCCGGCGTGTGCAGGCCCATGATCTCCATCAGCATCTGGTTGGAGTTGGCGGTGCCGTAAAAGGTGCAGGTGCCGGGGCCGTGATAGCTCTTCGACTCGGCCTCCAACAGTTCGGCCCGGCCGACCTTGCCCTCGGCGTAGAGCTGCCGAATTCTCGATTTCTCGTCGTTGGGAATACCCGACGTCATCGGCCCGGCCGGGATAAAGATGGCCGGCAGATGCCCGAAGGTCAGCGCGCCGATCACCAGACCGGGCACGATCTTGTCGCAGACGCCGAGATAGACGGCGGCATCGAACATGTTGTGCGACAGGCCGACGGCGGTGGCCATCGCAATCACATCGCGCGAGAAGAGCGACAGCTCCATGCCGGGTTGGCCTTGCGTGACGCCGTCGCACATCGCCGGCACGCCACCTGCGACCTGTGCTATGCCGCCGGCGTCCGTCGCCGCTTGTTTGATGAGTTGCGGATAGGTCTCGAACGGCTGATGCGCCGACAGCATGTCGTTGTAGGAGGTGATGATGCCGAGGTTCGGCACTTTGTCGCCGCCCAGCGCGACCTTCTCTGAAGGTGAGCACACGGCAAAACCATGTGCGAGGTTGCCGCAGGAGAGCACGGCGCGGTTGGCAGATTTGCTTGCGGCTTCATCAACGCGTGCGAGGTAGGCTTCACGAGCCGGCTTGGAACGCTCGCGGATGCGGGCGGTGATGGCTTGGATTTCGGTCCTGGCGGTCATGGTCTTTCCACATCGTTTCGGCAGACGGCGTTCCGTCCAGCACCCCTCATCCGACCTCGCTTCGCTCGGCCACCTTCTCCCACAGGGGGTGAAGGAAGAGCGGAAGCGATGCCGCGCTTTACCTTCTCCCCTTGTGGGAG
>JBFWUS010000074.1:0-26933 GCA_050247155.1 Rhizobiaceae bacterium | reverse complement strand
ATTCGACCATACCGGCATGACGGGACGAGACGATAGCAGAGCAGACGATCCAGTGGTTGGCGTGCGCTTTGTTGAAAGCGATCTCGGCCCTGGCGCGGGATTCGTCAGGCGACAGTTGGCGGCCATTGAGCTCCTCCCAGACATCCGGATGCCAGTCGCGCATCGTCTGGTCGGCAAGGCGTTGTTCGCGACCGGTGAAGAAGCCGGGAAAGGTCACGGCCACGATCGCCCACTCGCAATCCTCCTCGTAGAAGCCGCTCACTGAGCGCATGGAAAGGGGTATCTGCGCATTGCGATAGGGAGCCAGTTCGAAGCCGCCATGTGAGGCCGTGCCATGGCAGAGGATGCCGTCCGCGAACCAGATCGCGCCCTGCGACGGCCCCCACGGAGTATAATCGCGTGTGTCGATGCGACGGCGGCCGAGTTCTTTGACTTGGCTCCGGTCGCGCTCCAGTTCATCGAGCGTTGTGCGAAACGCCGCTTCATCGTCGAGCCGGCCGGAGTGGCCATAGAAGTCACGGCGCTCAAGATCGGCGATCTGCTTGGACGAACCTCTGTACGCGAGGAGATGGCCGTCAGGGCAGGGGATCATCGCATAGGTCGTGGCGCCGATACGGCCGGCCAAAAGGCCGTCGCGGGTTGTCTCTATCTCGGTCATTGGGAAAGATCCTTCGTTCGGGAATGAAAATGGCCGCCGGGGTCGCCGGCGGCCTGGTGCTGCGGGGATGACGCGGCCTACTCGGCCGCTTCGAGATATTCGGCGTTTTCTGCATCCGCTGAAGCATCGTCTTGTGTGACGGACTCTTCGTCGGTGTCGTTCGCCCAGGGGACGTCCGCCTCGAACGCATCGTCACCGTCTTGCGGGATGGCGGGCGCGGTCCTGATCCACTCGCGAATGGCGTCGTCGACGCCGAACCTTGCGCCCGGATAGACGAAGGTCTCTCCGGCGAAATGCTCGACGAGTGCTGCGCGCGTATCCTTGACCTTGTTGCGCGGCAGGACCGGGTTGCCGTCGGCGCAGATGCGCTCGAGGGCAGGACGCGATAGACAAGCGAGGAATTCCTGCGTCGCCATGTTGGGCAGGAACGTATCGGCGCCGATTGCTTCACCGGCAATCACCGCGACCGGCCCGCTCGAGGTGGCGTCACGCCGGCATGACAACACATCGGCCAACACCTTGCGCGCGACAATACGCATCTCGTCCCGGTCGAAGTCGAGCGACCCCTTGTCGTTGAGCAGGATGGTCGCGTAGCGGTCCATGTGGCGATAACCGGAGCTGTTCGCCTTGCGGATCGAGACGTTCAGACCGCAGAGCGACAACACCAGCAGCGCCAGCAGCGTATCATCCTCGATCGGCGACCGTTCGAGCGCTTCGTGCAGGGCGTCGGTCCTCAAATCGCCGATCATGTCGAGACCGGCCTGGGTGACATCAGGGCGCGGCGTCGAGATCGGTTCGGCCGGCTCAGTCTCCAGCTCACCCGGGTCAACTTTCTTGCCCTTGGTCTTTTTCGGGTCCGGAGCCAGGCGGATGGCGAGCGTCTTTACCGAACCGTCGCGGTCGAGATAGTGGGCTATCCTGTCGGTCTTGAGCGCCTTGCCATAGACCTGTTGGGCCTTCGGCGGCAGCTTCGGCTCGCCATATTGCGAAGTTTCCAGGACGATGCCCTTCTTTGGAAGATTGGCCGTCATCCACTCGTTCTGTGCACCCAGGAAGGCCTCGGCGTCGGTGGTGAAACGGTTGTCGACATCGGCAGGCGCGAATAGATCGTCCTGCCATTCGATGCCATAGGCGGCCGCCAGATCGGCGCCGAAACTGGCGTGACGCGCGTAGTAGCGGGTCTTGGTCAGCGCATTGGCAATCGTGTACCAGGACGCCCGCGAGCCCGGCTCCGGCGATTGAGAGGCCCAGGCTTCGGCCTGCTCCTCCAGAGAGGCGGACGCGATGGTGCGCAGGTAGTTCTCCTGCGGCATGTCGCCGAGCGCGATCTGCTCGAGGATCGGTGGGTGCAGCTTCGCAAGCAGCCGCAGCTTGCGCACTTGTCTAACCGTCTGCGCAAGTGCTGTGGCGATCGCCTCCTCGGTCCAGTCCTTGTCGATGAGCTGCTCGATCGAACGCCAGAGGTCGACCGGATTGAGCGGCTCGCGCGCGACATTCTCGATCAAAGCGGCCATGTCGTTGATTTCATCGTCGGAAGCGACAAGCACATGGATGATGTCGAGACCGGCGGTGATCGCATTGTTGACGCGCCGATGACCGAATTCAATCTGGAGCGTATTGCTTGACGCCTTGTCGCGCTTGACGACGGGCGGCTGGATGATGCCGACCGCCTGGATCGAGGCGATCATCAACGTGTCGGCCGCGGGACTGGCCGGGGTGCGGCGCATCGGGCTCGGATTCGGCGTCAGCGCGCGCGGATCGATCTGGATCAGTTCCATCACATAGTCTCCAAGGTTGCGGCGGCCGAGGACCGGACGCCTTCATTTTCCGTCTTCTTTCCGAAGACCAGTTCCGGGATGCAGGGACGGCGGAGGGTGCAATTGCGCATGAGCGGCCCTGACGCCCAGCGACAAGCGGGGCGCGCTCTTCAGCGCCTTGCGAGCGTGGGCGGCAGGGTTGCGAAGGCGACGATTGAGCGAAGCGTCACCGGCAAGCCGGCCCTGCTACCCCAAACCGATGTGAGGACTACGCCGCCTGGGCGAGGGGTTCATCGGCGGTGGCGGCAAATGGTCGAACTGGTCCGTCAGCGGCGCGAAAACCACCGCCTGCGTCAGGAGCCCACCTGGCGACCTTCCCGATCACGACCGTCCCCGTGTCTTCAAGGTCTTCCGCGCCCAGTTGCTAATTTAGACTAGGTGTTCAGTCCCGAGGTCAAGGTCAGGCTCATCTACACGAAGGCGCTGAGCCCAGTGATCGCCTTTCCGACGATCAGCGTGTTCATTTCGCGGGTTCCTTCGTAAGAGTAGATTGCCTCGGCATCAGCGACGAAGCGCCCAATATGGTTGTCGAGCAGGATCCCGTTGCCGCCGAGCAGTTCGCGCGCATAACCGACGGTTTCTCGGCACTTGACGGTGCAGAACGCCTTTGCGAGCGAAGCGTGCTCGTCTATCATCTGGTCGGCGTCCTGAAGTTGGCCGAGGCGCAGCAACATCATCTGCGTCGCGGTGACATTACCGAGCATGCGCACGAGGAGGTCCTGCACAAGCTGAAAGCCGCCTATCGGTCGGCCAAACTGGATGCGCGTCTGCGCGTAGCGCACCGCATGCTCGTAGGCGCCCATGCCGCAGCCGACGGCGAAGCCGGCTACACCGGCCCGGGTCATTTTCAAGACCTTCGCAGTGTCCTTGAACGAATTGGCGAGCTGAAGTCGGTCTGCCTCCGGCACGCGACAATTGGCTAGCGTGATAAGACCGTTCTGCACCACGCGTAGCGCCATCTTGTTTTCGATCTTTTCGACCGAAAAGCCCGGATTGTCCTGGCCCACGACGAAGCCCTTGACCTGTCCGGTTTCGTCACGTGCCCAGATGACGTTAATGTCGGCGAAGGTGGCATTCCCGATCCATTTCTTCTGACCGTTCAGGATCCAGATGTCGCCCTCACGACGACAGGTCGTCTTCATGCCTCCCGAGGTTGCCGAACCGACGTCCGGCTCGGTGAGGCCGAAGGAGCCGATCTTCTCCCATCGCATCATCGCGGGTAGCCAGCGCTGCTTCTGCTCCTCGTCGCCGCATAGATATATTGAGCCGGCCGAGAGCCCCGTGTGGACGCCCCAGAAGGTCGCGACGGAGGAGTCGACTCGCGCGAGTTCCATGCAGATCACGGCGTTCAGAAGCCAACTTCCTCCCGACGAGCCATAGCCGCGATA
The DNA here is from genome assembly GCA_050247155.1 of Rhizobiaceae bacterium. Lineage (GTDB taxonomy): Bacteria > Pseudomonadota > Alphaproteobacteria > Rhizobiales > Rhizobiaceae > Mesorhizobium_G. The sequence goes on along the minus strand of JBFWUS010000074.1, from coordinate 23,070 downwards.
GCCTACGCCCGCGATGTCGAGTGCCGGCAACTTGGGGATGATCTCGAACGGGAACTTATCCCGCGCCCAGTAGTCCTCGATGACCGGGGCGACCTCGCTCTCCATGAAGTCGCGCACGCGCTTGGCGATCTTCTGCTCTTGCGGATTGAGGATATCCAGCATCCGGTAGAAGTCGCCATCAACGGGCGGGGGCGCATATGCGGGTTTCTGCGGCTGGTTGGGTTGCGTGCTCATGATTCGCTCCGTCGGGGGTTGCTTTATTTGCGCGCCGAAGAGGCGCAGCGAAGATTGTCTAAGTCGCGCGGCCGCCAATCATGGGCATAGTGGGCAAGGAACGGTTCGCTTCGACACCCGCGCAACGAAGCTCCCCGGACTGACGCCGATTTACGGCCGAACGAGGCAACGCCTTCGCGATCACCTGGGACCTCCCGGATGCCGGACTTCGTCTATCAAGTATCATTAGTTCTACTTTCTCCTGGCCTAAGCGAAGCTTGTGCGCAAACCGGTGATTGGTGCGCCGATCCGATTGATCGCTGTCAAGTTCCCGCGCCCTAAGGACGCTTCGGCTGGCGCGGTGACCGAGCACCAATCGAGCGCAAGCGATGCGGCCTATCCCGCATTGATCAGATCGCGCAGCTCGCGCCGCAGGATCTTGCCAACATTCGATTTCGGTAGTGTTTCGATGAAGACGATCTGCTTTGGCACCTTGTAGCCGGCGAGCACCTTTCGGCAGTGAGCGATGATCGCTTCGGCATCTACATTGGCGCCAGGCGCCTTGACAGCGAACACCCGGATTGCCTCGCCGGTCTTCTCGTCCGGCACGCCGATGCAGGCGCATTCCGCGACACCTTCAACCGACTGGACGATGGCCTCGATCTCGTTCGGAAAAACGTTGAAGCCCGAAACCAGCACCATGTCCTTCTTGCGGTCGACGATCTTGACGAAGCCGCCCTGAGTGAAGACCCCGATGTCGCCCGTCCGGAAGAAGCCGTCCTTGGTGAAGGCGCTTTCGTTGGCCTCGTCATTGTTCCAGTAACCTGACATCACCTGAGGCCCGCGCGCGCAGATTTCACCGGACTCGTCTTCGGCCGCATCCTTGTCGTCCGCATCCAGCAAACGAATTTCGGTCGAGGGAACCGGCAGGCCACAGGTTCCGGTGAACCCCTTGACCGCCATCGGGTTGACGCAAAGAACCGGAGAGGTCTCGGAAAGGCCATAGCCCTCCTTGATATGATGACCCGTCAAGGCGTGCCATTTTTCGGACGTCGACTGAATGACAGCCGCGCCGCCACCTATGGCGACCTTGTAGTTCGACAAATCGATCTCCTTGGAACCTGGGTGCGCGAGGATGCCCTGGAACAGGGTGTTCACGCCCGGGATGATCGAGAACCTGGCTGTCTTCAACGTATTCACAAAGCCGTCCATGTCGCGCGGATTGGGGATCAGGATCGCTTTCGCCCCGACGGTAGAATAGGCCAGCATCGTCATCAGGCCAAAGATGTGGTAGAGTGGCAATGCAAGAATGATGACTTCGCGGCCTGGCTCAAGCGCTTCCGGCATGATCGCTTTGAACTGTTCCGTATTGGCCACCAGGTTGCGGTGACTGAGAACCGCGCCCTTGGACAGGCCGGTCGTGCCGCCAGTATACTGGAAGAAGAGCGTATCCTTGCCTGTCAGTTCCACGGGCGTCACATCAAGCTTCGCGCCTTCCGCCAGCACATCGGCAAAACGGGTATGATCGCCCAATCGCCCGTCAATGGCTGGCGACGGAACCGGCAGGCCGCTGCCATCGCCAAGATCGACTGTGATGATCGTTCTAACGTTTGTCTGGCCGATGGCGTCAGCCAGCACGGGCGTCGAGCCACCGTAGATGATGATCGTCTCCACGCCCGCATCGTTGAGCTGATGGGCGAGTTCGCGTGGCGTATAGAGCGGGTTGACATTCACTTGGGCCGCGCCGGCGCGCATGATGCCATGCATGGCGATGGGGAACGCGAAAACGTTCGGGCACATCAATGCGATGCGGTCGCCCCGTTTGACCCCGAGCTTGTTCTGAAGCCAGGCAGCGACCGAATTTGCGGCCTGGTCAATCTCGGCATAGGTCAGCACCTTGCCGAAACACTCGTAGGCCGGCATCTCGGCATAGTGGTCGACCGCCTGTCGAAATTGTTCGACGACCGATGAATAGACGTCCGCGTTGATTTCGGCCGGGATATTGTTGTCGGCGTAAGAAGCGAGCCATGGCTTGTTCATAGGATCCTCCCAATTGTCCTCACGATGTGCGTCGTGCGGCGCGAGCGCGCCGCAGTGTCGGTGCAGGCCGCCTCCTACGGCAACGCGGCCACGAGCTTTCCGATCATCACCTGCGGCCGGTAGTTCAACTTGGATGGCGTCAGGCCAAGGCGCACAACCACCATTTGCGCTGACGGAATGACCACGATCGACTGCCCGTCATGGCCAAGCGCCCAATAAGAGTCGGCTGGAATCCCGTTCGCGTGGGTTTGCGCCGCGGTGTCATCGCCAGGACCGGAAAGCCAGACCTGCCCCCTGCCATATTGCCCTTTAGAGGCTGGCGCGGCCTCATGCATCCACGGCACGAAACCGGCAGGAACGATCTCCGTTCCGTTCCAGACCCCGTCCTGCAGCAGGAACTGACCGAACCGCGCCCAGTCGCGCGCAGTCGCATACATGTAAGACGAGCCGACATAAGTGCCGTTCTCATCCTGCTCCATGACTGCGCTGGTCATGCCGAGCGGCTGGAACAGTTTTGTCGAGGGCCAGGCCAAGGCTTCGGCCTCGCCAACGGCGCCCTGCCAGAGGCGAGAAAGCAGTGTGCTTGTTCCGCTGGAATAGTTGAACACCTTGCCGATTTCCCCGGCCAGCGGCTTGCTGGCCGTAAAGCCGGCCATATCCGGTTCGAGGTAGAGCATCCGGGTAACATCGGTGACGTCGCCGTAGTCTTCGTTGAACTCAAGGCCGGGAGACATCGCCATCATGTCGGCAAGCGAGATGTCCTTGCGACCATCGCCGTTCCACCCCTCTACAAGTCCTTTGCCGTCCAGCGACATCTTTCCTGCCTTGATCGCGGTGCCGACGATCGCCGCATTGACGGTCTTGGTCATTGACCAGCCCAGAAGCGGAGTTGCGTCGGAGAAGCCCTCGCCGTAGCGCTCGGCGACGATGCGGCCATTCTTGACGACGACAACCGCCCGCATGCTCGGTCCGGTCATTGCAGGATCGTCGAGAATTGCGGAAACGGCAGGATCCTGGCTCGGCTGCACCATATTGCCCTGCGGCCACAACTGGTCCGCGGGAGGCGCTGGTCCTAGTTCCGGCAGGCTGGCCTTGGCGACGGCCGCCGCGTTGCCGTCCGGTACGCTTGAGCATCCAAGTCCGTCGCGGGCAACAGCCATGCCCCCGCCAAAGAGACCGAGCAACGCCGCCTTCACAGTTTTGCTGTCATTGTCGACATTGAGGCGGATGTATTTGAGAAGCCAATGCCCGGGCGCCTGCACGTCATCGGCCAGAACCTTATCGGCGTCGCGTCCGGCGATGAACACGTTCGAGCAGACCATCTTGGCTGAGTAGCCCGAGGCCACCCGGATTATTCCCGGAGGCGAAACCGTCAACCAAAGCCCGACCAGAACCACCGCCAGCAGCACCAGCGCGACCAGCCATTTCACAAGTTTCAAAAGCATCATTCACCCCCGGAAAGGTTCGTGTCGCCATAAGGGCAGGAACGTATCAATCAGCATATCGGCCCTGTTTCGTTCCGACATCTGAAAAAAGCTGTCCTCGATCCCCACCCAACTGCAATGGAACCAGGCCGAACTGGAGGAACGGCCTGGCCGCCTCATGTCCCGCCCAAACCCAAGCAGGAGCAGAGGCTGTCGACTAATCTCCCGCCGCCATCCGCATGTCTTCGGTCATGCGGCGTGCATCCGCCGGGAAAGTTCGCGACGCTAAGAACATGGTGACGGCGGCAACGGCCAGCGAGATCGGCACCAGAATGAAAGAGCCGTGCAACCCCACCGCACGATGCGCTTCACTCTTCTCGGTCACACCCTCGGCGACCATTGCAGCGGTGGAATAGACGTCCGACAGCCAGCCCATGACCATCGGCCCGAACGCTGCGCCCAGCAAATAGAGCGCGGCAAAGAAGACGGCTACGGCGGTCGCCCGCAAGCGTGGTTCAACCACGTCCTGAATGGCCGGATAGAGGCAGGTGTAGTAGAAATAGTGCAGCAGCCATCCGAGTGCGAAAACCACGATGAAGGCGGTGACCGCGAGATTGTCAAACCGGGTGAGCGCAAACCAGGTCAGCAACGCCGACAGCGCAAGCATGGCAGCCCCGAGCAGGAGGCGGCCACGCTCCGAGCGCTGGTGCGCCCTGTCCGCCAGCCAGCCGCCAGCCAGAAGGCCGATAAGGCCGGTGATGCCGACGATGACGCCCGTGGCGATAGCTGCCGGCTCAAGCGCCAGGCCGAAGTAGCGCTGCATGAGCGGAACCATGAAGCTGTTGGTCGCGTAGGAGGCGAAGTTGGCGGCAATTCCGGTCAACGTAATCCACCACATGGTTGGTATCGTCAGCACCTTGCGTATCGGTTTGGCGATAGGCTTCGAACTCGCCTTGACGGCCTCCGCGGCGCCGCGTTCCGGCTCGTGGATCATGAACATGGCCACCGCGATCAGCAGGCCGGGGATCATGGCGATCACGAACGGCGCGCGCCAGGAATCGAAGGCCCTGACCATGGCCCCGACAGTGAAGAATGCCAGCACCAGTCCCAATGGCAGGCCGAGCATAAAGACGCCGGTGGCGCGCGAACGCTTCGAGGCAGGAAAGAGGTCGCCGATCATTGAATTCGCAGCCGGTGCAAAACTTGCTTCGCCGATGCCAACGCCGACGCGCGTGGCCAGGAACGAAACGAAATTCCACGCGCCGGCGCCGGCCGCCGTCAGCACACTCCAGACGATCAGCCCCCAGCCCATGATTGTCTTGCGAGAGCCGGTGTCTGCCATTCGCCCCAGCGGAATGCCAGCAATGGCGTAGACGATCGTAAAGGCGCCGGCCATGAGGCCGATTTGAAAATCGGTGAGATTGAACTCGCGTCGCAACGGCTCGGCCACGATCGCCGGTACTGCCCGATCGAAGAAGTTGAACAGGTTGGCAAGGAAGAGGACGATGACAACCCGCCAGGCGTTGCTGGCTTGCTTCGCTTCAGCCATCGTCGATGTCCTCCCCAGGTATCGCGCCACGACAGCCGAAAGCGGCTGGTCGGAGACGCATAGACCGGTATCGAGATGCCAGACTGTCGCAAAACGACAATTGTGAAGCACAATTGGCGATGTCTGCCTTTCGTCAGATGTTCTCTGCGTGCGCGAATTTGAGCCGCCGAAGAGCCGGCACATCGTGGATTGTCATCGACGCGTAGTTGACGCTTGCAATACCCTGTTGCTCAAGGCCCTTCAGCAGGCGATTGACGGTTTGCCGCCCGACGCCAATCATCACCGCGAGGTCTTCCTGAGACAACTTCATCTCCAATACAATGCCTTCGCCTGTCTGACGGCCATGACGTTCGGTCAACCGGATCAATTCATAGGCAAGTATCTGCAAAGGGCGCTGGCTACGACGAGCAGCAACTTGGTCCATTGTGGAGCGGTATCTGTCGCACAAAAGTCTGGTAAAGGCAGCATGGCGCTCGACCCTGTCGCCGATCACGGCTTCCATTTTCTCCTGTGAAAGATGGAAGAATGCGGTCTCCCCCACCGCCATCAGGTCGTATCCATGCGGCCTGCCGTCGAGAGCCGACGAGATGCCAATCCACGATCCCGGCGACCCTATCAGCAGGAGCGAGGGCCTTCCGGTCGCATCGACCCGGGATATCCTGAATTGTCCGGACAACAGCGCCACTATCCCATCGCCGCGATCGGTAGCGCTATAGATTCGGGCGTCTGCCAGTTTTCGCAATCGTCCGCCATCCAGAATCGCCTCGGCCAAGTCGGCGCTTAACCCGTTGAACCATCGGTCGCTGCCGAGGACTGCAATAAGGGCGGCTCTGTTCATTCCCTCTCAATCGGCAGAACAATTGTCGCTTCCGCGACAGTCGGCGTGCAAGTGGCCAGATAGTGTCATCGCTGATGAAATCGCACAAGGCGGGCGCCCGCCGACGATCAGGCGCGAGAGGGAGGTCATGCGAAGAGTTCCACTGTTTCACGATTCTTCGCACTCGCAATGCGAATTCCGACCTTTCGGTCGAGACGGCGCGTTCGCGACTTGCTAAGCAGTTCGTGAGCACGCAGCGTAGTGACAGTCCCAATCCAGAGGAGCAAATGGGCCAGACCGTCCGCCAATTGACCGTGATGGATGCGTCCTATCTGTACCTGGAGACAGCCGAGGTTCCGATGCATGTCGGTTCGCTCTCGATCTTTCGGCTGCCCGAGACCAACCGCGGGGACTTTTTCGAGGGATTGAAGGCACTGATTGGCCGCCGGCTTCATCTGGCTCCGATGCTGGCCTGGAAGCTGGCCAGCACGCCACTCGACATCCACCGACCTAGCTGGATCGAGGACGATCAGTTCGACATTGACCGGCATGTGTTTCGCGGTGCGCTTCCCGCGCCGGCGGACCTTCCCACACTGCAGCGTCAGGTGGGTTGGCTCCATGCAATGCCGCTGAACAGAGCCAGGCCTCTGTGGGAAATCTATGTGTTTGACGGTCTGCCGGACCGGCAGGTGGCGGTCTATTCCAAGATGCATCACGCCTGCATCGATTGCGGGGCGGGCGCAGCGATGGTGCAGTTGATCTATGAACTCTCGCCAACTCCAAAATCGTCTTCCAAGGGAGACAAAAACCGCAAACCCTCTCGCAAGTCGGAGGATGTGAGTTTCCTGAGTTCGCTCGTGACCTCGTCGCTGGAGTTCTGGAAGCTCGACGGCAAATCGACGGCGAGAACACCGATCGACCTGCCGCGCACCGGAAAGACCGATCTGGGTTCGGTGCTTGTCGATGCGCTCGTGCAAGGCGTCCAGCAGACCCACCGCATCGCAACAAGCCTTCCCGACATCCTCAAGGTCGTGGGCGATATCGGCGGCAAGTTGACGACGCCAGGGTCACTGGAGGATCTGCAGAAATTTGCCGCTCCGCAGACGCCCCTGAACGGCATGGTGACATCCGAGCGCAGTTTCGCCACGGCTAGCCTGTCGCTTACCCGCATCAGGGCGGTCGCCAAGGCAAGCGGCGTCAAGCTCAACGATGTCATCCTGGCAATCTGCAGCGGGGCCTTGCGCGATCATCTCAAGAAGACCGGGGATTTGCCGAAGAGATCGCTGACTTCCTTCGTTCCAGTCTCGACGAGAATGGAAGGCGACAAATCAGCCAGCAATCAGGTGATCGGCATGATCTGTCCGCTTTTTACGGAGGTCGCCGATCCGAAGAAGCGTCTTGAATTGATTGAGGGCCATGCGCTGAAGGCGAAGGAGGTCACAAGCCCGCTGAAGCAGTTCATGCCGCTGGTGACCGATGCCGTAACCCTTGGGTCACCGGTGGGGATGCGGGTCGCCTCGCTGCTCTTCAGCCGCCTGAAGCTCGCCGATCTGCTTCCGCCACCGGCCAATGTCGTGATCTCGAACGTCATAGGTCCGGAAACAACGCTGTTCGCCAATGGCGCCGAACTGCTGCACGCATTTCCGGTCTCGGTCGTGGGCCATACCTTCGGGCTCAACATCACCCTGCAGAGCTATCGCGACAATGTGGACTTCGGGCTCATCGCCGCCTCGAACGTGCTTCCCGATCCGCAACCCATGGCGAACTCGCTGGAAAAGCAGTTAATCGACCTAGAGGCGGCATACGGGATCGGTTGATGCCCTAACCGCATCGCTCTCGAGGGTCTGGCTCATTTCGGTCGGATCAGCTTTGTCCCGCGGGTTCATCTGGAGCGCGTTTCAGCCAAGGCCACATTACAGAATTCGGTGGCATTGTCGCATTGAGACATTCTTGTTCGGCGAGGGGCTGTAGCAGGTTCGATCTGCGCGAGGCGCTCGCGGCGCGGGGAGGACCAGATGCCGAAGCACGATAAATCACTGGCCGAGCAGATCGCCGAGGAGGCCGCTGAACAGACTCTGGCGATGAGCCCGTTGGTTGGCTGGCGCGCCAAGGACATGATGGACGCCGCCAACACGGTGATGAAGGCGCTGGCGACCTCGCCGCATAACGTTGCGACCCAGTGGATGAATTTCGCCGCTGAGTGGGGGAGTATCATCGCCGGCCATTCGGACATTTCCGCTGATCCGAAGGACCGGCGCTTCGCCGATCCGGCCTGGCAGACATCGGCCCTGCACAAGGGGTTGATGCAGAGCTATCTCGCTTGGGGCGACACGGTGTCGAAGATGGTGGCCAACTCCTCGCTGGAGGGCAAGGACGCGGCGCGCGCCCGGCTGATAACTTCGATCTTCGTCGATGCGATGGCGCCATCCAACAACCCGCTGCTCAACCCGACCGCAATCAAGACAATGGTCGAAACGGGAGGAAAAAGCAGTGTTCAGGGACTGAAGAATTTCTTCGACGACATGACCAAGAATGGCGGGCTGCCGTCGTCGGTCGACGTGTCGAAGTTCAAGGTTGGCGAGAACATTGCAAACGCCAAGGGCAGCGTCGTCTTCAAGAACGATGTGCTGGAACTGATTGTCTATGCGCCGACGACGGAGAAGGTGTACCAGCGGCCGTTCGTCGTCGTTCCGCCGCAAATCAACAAATTCTATTCGGTCGATCTCGCGCCCGAAAAGTCGATGGTCCGCTTCCTGACCGCAAGCGGCATTCAGCCCTTCTGCATTTCCTGGCGAAATCCCACGCCCAAGCAGGCCGATTGGGGGCTTGATACCTACATCGCGGCGCTCGACGAGGCCGTCGATGCAGCAATCGAGATTACCGGCGCCGACAAGGCGAACATCATGGGTTCCTGCTCGGGCGGCATTACTACCGCAGCTTATGTATCCTGGCTGGCGGCACAGAAGAAGGAGAAGATCGAGGCGCTGTTCCTTGCCGTCTGCGTGCTCGACACGATGGCGGACACGGACACTGAGTTCGCCTCGCTGGTTACACCGGAAGGCATCATGGCAGCCAAACTGGCGTCAAAGGCGCGCGGCGTGCTCGACGGGCAGGATATGGCGAAGATGTTTGCCTGGATGCGGCCAAACGACCTGATCTGGAACTATTGGGTCAACAACTACCTGCTCGGCAACAAGCCGCCTGCGTTCGACGTCTTGTTTTGGAACGCCGACACGACGCGCCTGCCGGCGCGATTGCATTCGGATTTCCTCGACCTTTCGTCGACCAACCCTTTCGTGAACGCCGACAAACTTACCATCGATGGCGTGCTGATCAACGTGAAGAAGGTGAAGTTGCCAACCTATGTCATCGGTGGCACCACTGATCACATAACGCCGTGGAAGGCGGTTTACCAGACGGCAAGGCTGTTCGGCGAGAACACGACCTTCATCTTGTCCAACTCCGGGCATCTGCAGAGCCTGCTCAACCCGCCGGGCAACCCGAAGGCGTGGTTCGTCAAGGGGCAGGCCAAGGCGAAGCAACCGGACGCCTGGACCGCGACAGCCACCAAACACGAAGGCAGTTGGTGGCTCGACTGGGCCCAACGGCTGAAGGCGGCTTCGGGTGACGAGATCGACGCTCCGAAGGACGCCGGCTCGAAAAAGCACAAGGTACTTGGCGCCGCGCCGGGGACCTACGTATTCGAGCCGTGAGAAGCCTACAGAATGTGAGGGTAGCTATGGCCACGAAAGCGAAAGCAAAGCCGATCCATTCGTCCACGATGCAAATCCGGATGATCGACGTCGGTGGGCAGAAACTGTGCGTCGGCATCCGCCGGGGTCTCGCCGATCGCCCGCCGTTGCTGTTGTTCAACGGAATCGGGGCGAACCTCGAACTTGGGCGGTCATTCATAGAAGCGCTGGACGACACGACAGCGATTATCTTCGACATTCCCGGCGTTGGCGGTTCGCCGGCGCCGGCCTTCCCATATCGGCCGTCGACCCTGGCCCGGTTGGCGCGCAACCTCGTTAGGGAGCTCGGCTTCGACAAAGTCGACGTTTCGGGCGTGTCGTGGGGCGGCGGCCTGGCGCAACAGTTCGCCTTCCAGTATCCGGACGTCTGCCGAAAATTGGTACTCGCCGCCACTTCGGCCGGCGCGATCATGATCCCGGGAAAGCCGGCTGTGCTTTCAAAGATGGGAAGCCCGCGTCGCTACACCGACCGAAATTACCTGCAATCGATCGCCCCGGACATTTACGGAGGCACATTCCGCAGAGATGCCGGGCTGATTATCAGGCATGCATCGGCGATGAAGGGAGCAACCCGATACGGCTATCTGCTCCAACTGCTTGCCATGGTCGGCTGGACGTCGCTGCCCTGGCTCTGGCTGTTGCGCCAGCCGACCTTGATCATGGCGGGCTCCGACGATCCGCTTGTCCCGGTGGCGAATGCGCGACTGCTGAATACGATGATCCCCAATTCCAGGCTTGAGATACTGGACGACGGGCATCTTTTTCTGGTGACCCGCCCGCGGGAATGCGCCGAGATGATTGAGGCGTTCCTGCGGGAGTAGTGTTTCGCAGTTGAAAATATCTGCGAGGGTGTCGTGCCAGATGCCCACGTTCCAGAGGCATGCCGGCGGCTGCGCTCAGTCAACTGTGGGGTGCATTCGTTTATTCGACCCAGAGCCAGAATATTGCCGACTACAAGGGTAGGCGCATCGCCGGCCATTCACCATAAACGGGGAGAGATATTCACTGGCCAATAACGTTGGAGTAGGAAGCTCGCACATCGAAAGCGTCGCATATCATGTCCCATTGATGCCACCTGAAGTCAGGTCGCTTCGACGATCGGTCCTTCGGCGGTGGCCGCCAGTTCGCAGTCCAGGGCTTCCAGTTCGGCAAGCTTCAGATTGAGCTCCGCCTCCAGCGGGAAGCCTTCCGCGGCGCGACCGCCATAACTGGCAAGCTTGCGTTCGGCCTCAGCCTTGCGGGCAAGCGTGGCGGCCAGCTCATCCTCAAAACTGCCGATCGCATGTTCGAGACGGGCGATTGCGCCCTTCGGCGTAACCGTCAGCGGCAGATCGACGGCCAGGTCTTTTGCCGCGCGGGTCAGCACGGTCTCGTATTCATAACCGCCCGACCGGTGCTGCCAGCCATTGAACACCAGATCGAAACCGCCAATTGACGCAATGGTCTTCTCGCCGACGAAGCTCATATGGGCTGATGTCACCAGTTCGATGCAGAGTGCTGCTCCCGCATCCGGCCTCTCTGTGCAATTCTGACGGCCATTCGGGGTGACAATGCTGCATTCGAACCTGTCGCCAGAGGTCGGGCGACGGCGCGCGATGTCTTTCTCAAGCGCTGCGGCTTGGTCGGCATGGAAGGCGAGGGCATCACGCGCATCGCGCTCGGCGCGGCGGATCGCCAGCTGGTCATCGAAATGCGCCGCCCGAAGCCTGGACATGCGCGCGATCTCGGCTTCCAGCCCGGCCTTCTGCATCAGCCGCGCGTCGCCCGACGCGATCGCCTTGGCCATCGCAAACTGGTTGGCCTGGCCGCCGCCATCGATGTCGTCGAGGTGGCGCACACTGGCGTCGCCGGAGAGTGCTGCGCCGATGAAGCGGGCCTTGCGCTCATTGTTCTGCCACATCGGCGCGTCCATGCTCCCGAGCGTCGCATAGGCATAGATGTCGATCTCGTCATGCTGGTTGCCCTGCCGCTCGATGCGGCCCTCGCGCTGCTCGATCTGTGAGGGCAGCCAGGGGACATCGAGATGATGCAGCGCCTTAAGGCGCAGCTGCACATTGACGCCGGTTCCCATTGTCTCCGACGAGCCAATGAGAATGCGGACCTTGCCGGCGTTGAAATCGTTGAACAGCCGCTGTTTGGCTTCGGATTTTTTGTAATCCTGCATGAAAGCGATTTCCGAGGCGGGAATACCGAAGCGCACCAGCTCGTCGCGGATCCAGCGATAGGCGGAGAACCCGCGCTTCGCCTCGACCGACAGCGTTCCGAGATCGGAAAAAATCAGTTGGCCGGCGCCGGTCAGCTCATAGGGCTTGCCGTCCTTTCTGAGATAGGCGGCGTCTCCGGTCTCGCTCCAGATGCGCAGGACGTTGCGGATTGCGTCGTTCAGCTTGTTGTCGGGATCGTTTTCCGCACACTCATCGACGAGCCTCAGGTCGAGCGCGGCATGGCGGCCGTCGGTAATGACGGAGAGAAGAATGTCATCGCCGGGCTGCGGCGGCGAGCGCCGTTCCTCGATTGCCTTGATGCGCGTGGCCAGAACGCTCTGATAATCGCTGAAGTGGTCTGACGCCGGAGAGGTGCGGATGTGGCGCTGCCCGCCGGAGCGCGAGGGCACCTTCACATAGTCGCGCAGATCGGCAGGCAGCACGACGTCGGCGAAGGACCGGAACATCGCGATCAATTCCGGCACATTGACGAACTGCGCGAAGCGCGTCACCGGCTTGTATTTGCCTGACGGCTGCAGCTCGAGCTCGGTTGAAGTGTCCCCGAAATTGGCCGCCCAGGCGTCGAACTCATGCAGCCCGCGCTCGGCAAGCGCTGCGCCATCCATATAGCGCTGCATCGTGAACATCTCACCCAGCGTATTGGTGATCGGCGTGCCTGACGCCAGGATCAAGGCACGGCCGGGATTGAGCGTCTCCAGATACTGGGATTTGACATAGAGGTCCCAGGCGCGTTGCGACCCGTTCGGGTCGATGCCGCGCAGCGCGCTCATATTGGTCGAGAAGGAGAGTTTGCGGAATTCCTGCGCCTCATCGACGATGATCTGGTCGACGCCGATCTGCGAGATGGTGAGCAGATCGTCCTTGGTGGATGAGAGTGCTTCCAGACGCTCCTTCAAACCCTCCTTCATCCGCTCCAAGCGCTTGCGCGAGACGCGATCGTCGCGGTCCAGCGACGATATCAGTTCCTCGTAGGAGGCGAGCTGCCTCTCGATCATTGAGCGCTCGAACCCGTCGGGCGCCGGAATGAACTTGAAGGCGGAATGGGTGATGATGATTGCGTCCCAGTTCGCCGTCGCGGCGCGCGACAGGAAGCGATGACGTTTGTCCCGGGTAAAATTGGTCTCGTCGGCGACGAGAATGCGGGCGTTCGGATACATCGCCAGGAATTCGCGAGCGGCCTGAGCCAGACAATGGCCGGGAACGACTAGCATGGCGCAGTTTATGAGACCGAGCCGGAGCTGCTCCATGATGGCGGCGGCCATCGACAGCGTCTTGCCGGCGCCGACAGCGTGGGCGATGTAGGTCGCGCCCGAGGCGATGATGCGCCAGATCACGCGCTTCTGGTGAGCATAAAGGCTGAACGCCGCGGACGCGCCCGGCAACTGCAGATGCGAACCGTCGAAGGCGCGAGGCACCAGATTGTTGTAGGTGTCGTTGTAGAGCCGCGAGAGACGATCGGCGCGCTCAAGGTTGGTCCACACCCAGCGCGAGAAGGCGTCCTTGATCTTTTGGAGCTTCTCCTTGGCGGCTTCGGTCTCAACTGTATTGAGAACGCGCGTTTCCGAACCGTCGGCCCGGCGTTCGGTGTCGTAGATCTGCGGCAGCTGCGAATTGAGCGCATCGGAGAGGAGCTGGCCGGCATCGCGGCGATGGGTTCCCCATTCGGATGTGCCGGCGTGGAGATAGGCGAGTTGCGGCGCATTGACGGTCCAGGCCGCGACGAGCGGCGAGTGAACGATCTTTGCATCGACATCCATGGTCTCCTTGATGAAGGCGACGATGTCTTCGACAGGAAGCCAGGGCGCGCCGAGGCGAGCGGTAATGTCCGAGGGTTTGAGGTCGGCTGGCTGAACCCGTTCGAGCGCATCGACATTGCGAGCTAACGCTGGATCGGACTCGGCGGCGATGCGCGCCATGGCGAGTTTCGAACGCACGGGACCGGAAAGGTAGGCGTCGGCCGTTTCCCATTTGCCGGAAACCGGGTCCTTGAACACCGCATCGCCAAGCGCATCGACCGCGAGGCGCTGATCCATGCCGAGCAGTTCGGCGATCGCCTCGAGGTCGACCTCGCCGACATCCGCCAGCGTGACTGCAAGCGCATCGCCCGGCGAAGCGATCAGCGGAGCCGAGGGCGGCGCAATGACGCGTTCGGTGAAGATCGGACCGGGGCGGGCCGTGTTCGATTCCAGATCGTAGTCTTCGATCGAGGCGACCAGCCAGCAATCCGGATCGTCAAGAAACGGCGCGATGTTGGGCCGGCGATGCGTCTCCCTGACGTCACCGCTGTCCTCGTCGCCGGACACGGTGACGGTCGTAAAATTGATCGGCCCGAATTCCCTGACAAAACTCGACCAGGCCACGCGCAGGCGCACCTGGGCCTGGCTGTAGGGTTGATCGTGCTCCTGCGCGGTCAGGATCGCGCGGACGGCGTCGCGGATCGGGATCAGTTTGCGGATGATGCGGGCCTGCTTGTCGAAAATGCCCTCATCGCCGCGGCCGGACTTGATGGCGACTTCGACGTCCCGGCCATCGACGACCTGCATGAGGGCGCCGGTCTTCCCGACAAAATAGCTGCCCTCGCGAATGCCGCCATAGCGGCCGAGGATGCGGGCAGCATCGTCGCCGGGATGGACCGGGCCGGGTTCGCCGTCATAGATGCTGGAGGGCAGCCGCTCGAGCGCCGCGGTCAGAGCCGTTTCGATGTCCACGCCGTCATTGGGAAGGCAGGTGTAGGCATGGCCGAACGGACCAGAGGCGATGGCGTGGCGGCCGAGGACGTTGTCCGGGTTGTCGATGAACCAGCGGTTGACGTCGACCGGATCGTCAGCGCCTTCGATCTTGACCGGTGCGGTCTGCACCCAGGCGTCGTAATTGTCGTCGTTGTCTGACTTGCGCTTGCGGAAGAAGAGGAGATCGACCGCAACATCGGTGCCGGCCGTCTCGCGGAACGTGCCTTCAGGCAGGCGAAACGCCCCGACAAGGTTGGCGCTGCGGGCAATCGCATGGCGCGCCGACGGGTCGGTCTTGTCCATCGTCCCGGTCGACGTAACGAAGGCGGCAAGCCCGCCAGGCTTCAGCCGGTCGATCGCCTTGACAATGAAATAGTCATGCAGGCGCAAACCCGTCTTGCGGTAGTCGGGATCGCTGCGCACGCGGCGGTCGGAGAAGGGCGGGTTGCCGATGGCGAGGTCGAATTCCTGGGGCAGGGCGGTGCGCGTGAAATCGCCCGGGATGATGCGCGCCGACGGCTGAAGCAGCTTCGCGATCCGCGCAGTGACAGGGTCGACCTCAACGCCAGTGAAATGCACTTTGCCGGCGAGTTCGACCGGAAGCAGGGTAGGGAACATGCCCGTCCCGATGCCGGGTTCGAGAACGCGGCCACCGCGAAAGCCGAGACGCAGCAGGCCGGTCCAGAGGGCCCGAACGATCATCTCCGGCGTGAAATGCGCGTATTGGGTGCAGCGCGCGAGAGAGGCGTAGTCGTCGGCACTGACAAGCGCTTCCAGCTCCGCGCCGGCAGCGGACCAGTCGGGACGGAAATCCGGTTCGCCGGGGCGGCGGAAGATAGTGTTGGCGAGCGCGGTCGCTCCAAAGCCGATGAAGCGGGCAAGGACGGCTTGCTCGTCCCGGGTGGCCGGTCGGCCAGCGGTATCGATGTCGGCCGCAAGCCCAATCGCCGCGATATTGTCAGCAGCGCGCGCTTTCCAACCTGAGGCAAGCTTGCGGTCGCCATCGATCCGAAAATCTTGTCCCGCTGAGGTCCTGCGCGGTGGAGAGGATGCGGGCTTGGGTGTTGGCGAGGGCTGGGAAGGCTGAAGAGCCGAGGCGCATGTCGCCGGCGCAAGGCCGAACGCGGTTGCTTCGCTGAAGGCGGCAGGCAGCCCGCCCGAGAACAGGTCGAGGGTCATGGGAATCTCCTGGAGATGAGAAGGGTGCTGAAAACGCACAAGCCCGGCGCTTGACCGGGCTCTGGATCGATAAAGTCAGGTTGTGGCTCTAGGCGGCCACGGCCTCAGGGAGGAAGCGGAGGTGAACCGGAAGCTTGGCGGAGACTTCTGCCTCGGTGAGCCGGTCGAGATAGTCCCAGCTCATACCGCGCACCCGCGAATAGACGGCGATCGCCTGGCGCGATCCGTCATACGAACGGTACGAGTCTGCCGTTGTCGACCAGATGTGATCGAGGCGTTCCTGATGCGTCATGGCCGGCACCAGGTTGCGCTCTGTGAGGGTCCCCAAGGGGTATAATCGCATGTATCGATGCGCCGGCGGCCGAGTTCTTTGACCTGATCTCGGTCGCGTTTGAGTTCGGCGAGCGTTGCGCGGAACGCCGCCTCATCGGCCAGACGATCTGAATGGCCATAGAAGTCGATGCTGCTGAGGTCTGCAACCGGTTTTGAAGAGCCAGAATAGGCCAGGAAGTAGCCATCTCGGCAGGGGATCATGGCATAGGTCGTGGCGGCAATACGGGCGGCGAGTATGCCGTCGCTTGTGGTCTCGAGCTCAATCTTTGGAGCGGTCATCGAAGAAGATCCTTCGTTCGGGAAAGAAAAGGCCGCCGGGGTCGCCGGCGGCCTGGTGATGCGGGATGTGCCGAGGTCTACTCGGCTGCTTCGAGGTAGTCTTCGTGACCTGCGTCCGCTGAACCATCGTCTTGTGTGACGGACTCCCCGTCCGTGTCGTTCGCCCAGGGAGCATCCGCATCCCCCGCATTCTCCAAATCGGCGCCGGCGGCATCCGCGACGTCATCGCCACCATCCCGCAGGATGGCGGGCGCTGTCCTGATCCATTCGCGAATGGTGTCGTCGACGCCGAACCGCGCGCCCGGATAGACGAAGGTCTCGCCGGCGAAATGCTCGACAAGGGCCGCGCGCGTATCCTTGACCTTGTTGCGCGGCAGAACCGGGTTGCCGTCGCCGCAGATGCGCTCAAGCGCGGGACGCGACAGACAGGACAGGAACTCCTGCGTCGCCATGGTGGGCAGGAAGATATCGGCACCTACCGCCTCACCGGCAATCACCGCAACCGGTCCGCTTGAGGTGGCGTCACGCCGGCATGACAAAACGTCGGCCAGCATTTTGCGCGCGACGATACGCAACTCGTCCCGGTCGAAATCGAGCGAACCCTTCTCGTTGAGCAGGACGGTCGCGTATCGGTCCATATGACGATAGCCGGACGAGTTCGCCTTGCGGATCGAGACGTTCAGGCCGCAGAGCGACAGCACAAGCAGCGCCATCAGCGTGTCATCCTCGATCGGCGACCGCTCAAGCGCTTCGTGCAGGGCGTCGGTCCTCAAATCGCCGATCATGTCGAGACCGGCCTGAGTCACGTCAGGACGCGGCGTCGAAACGGGCTCTACCGGTTCCGCCTCAAGCTCGGCCGCGGCGGCGCCCTTCTTGCCCTTGGTCTTCTTTGGGTCCGGCGCGAGGCGAATGGCGAGCGTCTTCACCGATCCGTCGCGGTCGAGATAGTGCGCGATCGTGTCACTCTTCAGCGGCTTGCCATAGACCTGTTGCGCCTTCGGCGGCAGCTTCGGCTCGCCATATTGCGAGGTTTCCAGCACCATGCCCTTCTTCGGAAGATTGGCCGTCATCCACTCGTTCTGCGCGCCAAGGAACGCCTCGGCGTCGGTGGTAAAGCGGTTGTCGACATCGGCAGGCGCAAACAGATCGTCCTGCCATTCGATGCCATAGGCGGCGGCCAGATCGTCGCCAAAACTGGCGTGACGCGCATGGTAGCGGGTCTTGGTCAGCGCATTGGCGATCGTATACCAGGACGCTCGTGATCCCGGTTCTGGCGATTGGGCGGCCCAGGCCTCGGCCTGCTCCTCCAGGGAAGCGGACGCTATCGTGCGCAGATACCGTTCCTCCGGCATGTCGCCGAGCGCGATCTGCTCGAGGATCGGCGGGTGGAGTTTTGCCAGAAGTCGGAGCTTGCGCACCTGGCGCACCGTCTGCGCAAGCGCCGTGGCGATCGCCTCCTCCGTCCAGTCCTTGTCAATGAGTTGCTCGATCGAGCGCCAGAGATCGACCGGATTGAGCGGCTCGCGCGCGACGTTTTCGATCAGGGCCGCCATGTCGTTGATCTCGTCATCGGAGGCGACGAGCACATTGATGATTTCGAGGTCGGCGGCGATCGCGTTGTTGACGCGGCGATGACCGAATTCGATTTGGAGCGAATTTCTTGACGCCTTGTCGCGCTTGACGACGGGAGGCTGGATGATGCCGACCGCCTGGATCGAGGCGATCATCAACATGTCGGCCGCGGGGTTCGCCGGGGTGCGGCGCATCGGGTTCGGATTTGGCGTCAAAGCGCGCGGATCGATCTGGATCAGTTCCATCACATAGTCTCCAAGGTTGCGGCGGCCGAGGACCGGACGCCTTCGTTTTTCCGTCTTCTTTGCGAAGACCACTTCCGGGATGCAGGGGCGGCGGATGGTGCAATTGCGCGTGAGCGGCCCTGCTGCCCGACGACGAGCGGGGCGCGCTTTTCAGCGCCGTGCGAGCGTGGGCGGCAGGGTTGCGAAGGCGGCGATTGAGCGAAGCGTCACCGGCAAGCCGGACCTGCTACCTCTGAGGCCGCCCTCAAGAGGGCATCACGCCGCCTGGGCGAGGGGTTCGTCGGCGCTGGTCGCAAGCTCGCGGTCCAGCGCCTCGAGTTCGGCAAGCTTCAGGTTGAGCTCTGCCTCCATCGGAAAACCTTCCGAGGCCCGCCCGCCATAGCTGGCAAGCTTGCGTTCTGCCTCAGCCTTGCGGGCAAGCGTGGCGGCGAGTTCATCCTCGAAACTGCCAAGCGCATGCTCGAGACGGGCGATTGCGCCCTTCGGCGTGACCGTCATCGGCAGGTCGACGGCCAGGTCTTTTGCCGCGCGGGTCAACACGGTTTCGTATTCATAACCGCCCGACTTGTGCTGCCAACCGTTGAAGACGAGATCGAAGCCGCCGATGGAGGCGATTGTCTTTTCGCCGGCGAAGTTCATATGGGCTGATGTCACCAGTTCGGTAAAGAGCGCGGACGCAGCCTCCGGCCGCTCGGTGAAATCCTGACGGCCGTTCGGGGAGACAATGCTGCATTCGAAGTTGTCGCCGGAGGTCGGACGACGGAGCGCGATGTCTTTCTGCAGGGCGGTCGTCTGCTCCTCGTAGAATGCCAGGGCATCACGAGCGTCCCGCTCGGCGCGGCGGATCGCCAGTTGGTCATCGAAATGAGCCGCCCTCAACCGCGACATGCGGGCTATCTCGGCTTCCAGCCCGGCCTTCTGCATCAGCCGCGCGTCGCCCGACGCGATCGCCTTGGCCATCGCAAACTGGTTGGCCTGGCCGCCGCCATCGATGTCGTCGAGGTGGCGCACACTGGCGTCGCCGGAGAGTGCTGCGCCGATGAAGCGGGCCTTGCGCTCATTGTTCTGCCACATCGGCGCGTCCATGCTCCCGAGCGTCGCATAGGCATAGATGTCGATCTCGTCATGCTGGTTGCCCTGCCGCTCGATGCGGCCCTCGCGCTGCTCGATCTGTGAGGGCAGCCAGGGGACATCGAGATGATGCAGCGCCTTAAGGCGCAGCTGCACATTGACGCCGGTTCCCATTGTCTCCGACGAGCCAATGAGAATGCGGACCTTGCCGGCGTTGAAATCGTTGAACAGCCGCTGTTTGGCTTCGGATTTTTTGTAATCCTGCATGAAAGCGATTTCCGAGGCGGGAATACCGAAGCGCACCAGCTCGTCGCGGATCCAGCGATAGGCGGAGAACCCGCGCTTCGCCTCGACCGACAGCGTTCCGAGATCGGAAAAAATCAGTTGGCCGGCGCCGGTCAGCTCATAGGGCTTGCCGTCCTTTCTGAGATAGGCGGCGTCTCCGGTCTCGCTCCAGATGCGCAGGACGTTGCGGATTGCGTCGTTCAGCTTGTTGTCGGGATCGTTTTCCGCACACTCATCGACGAGCCTCAGGTCGAGCGCGGCATGGCGGCCGTCGGTAATGACGGAGAGAAGAATGTCATCGCCGGGCTGCGGCGGCGAGCGCCGTTCCTCGATTGCCTTGATGCGCGTGGCCAGAACGCTCTGATAATCGCTGAAGTGGTCTGACGCCGGAGAGGTGCGGATGTGGCGCTGCCCGCCGGAGCGCGAGGGCACCTTCACATAGTCGCGCAGATCGGCAGGCAGCACGACGTCGGCGAAGGACCGGAACATCGCGATCAATTCCGGCACATTGACGAACTGCGCGAAGCGCGTCACCGGCTTGTATTTGCCTGACGGCTGCAGCTCGAGCTCGGTTGAAGTGTCCCCGAAATTGGCCGCCCAGGCGTCGAACTCATGCAGCCCGCGCTCGGCAAGCGCTGCGCCATCCATATAGCGCTGCATCGTGAACATCTCACCCAGCGTATTGGTGATCGGCGTGCCTGACGCCAGGATCAAGGCACGGCCGGGATTGAGCGTCTCCAGATACTGGGATTTGACATAGAGGTCCCAGGCGCGTTGCGACCCGTTCGGGTCGATGCCGCGCAGCGCGCTCATATTGGTCGAGAAGGAGAGTTTGCGGAATTCCTGCGCCTCATCGACGATGATCTGGTCGACGCCGATCTGCGAGATGGTGAGCAGATCGTCCTTGGTGGATGAGAGTGCTTCCAGACGCTCCTTCAAACCCTCCTTCATCCGCTCCAAGCGCTTGCGCGAGACGCGATCGTCGCGGTCCAGCGACGATATCAGTTCCTCGTAGGAGGCGAGCTGCCTCTCGATCATTGAGCGCTCGAACCCGTCGGGCGCCGGAATGAACTTGAAGGCGGAATGGGTGATGATGATTGCGTCCCAGTTCGCCGTCGCGGCGCGCGACAGGAAGCGATGACGTTTGTCCCGGGTAAAATTGGTCTCGTCGGCGACGAGAATGCGGGCGTTCGGATACATCGCCAGGAATTCGCGAGCGGCCTGAGCCAGACAATGGCCGGGAACGACTAGCATGGCGCAGTTTATGAGACCGAGCCGGAGCTGCTCCATGATGGCGGCGGCCATCGACAGCGTCTTGCCGGCGCCGACAGCGTGGGCGATGTAGGTCGCGCCCGAGGCGATGATGCGCCAGATCACGCGCTTCTGGTGAGCATAAAGGCTGAACGCCGCGGACGCGCCCGGCAACTGCAGATGCGAACCGTCGAAGGCGCGAGGCACCAGATTGTTGTAGGTGTCGTTGTAGAGCCGCGAGAGACGATCGGCGCGCTCAAGGTTGGTCCACACCCAGCGCGAGAAGGCGTCCTTGATCTTTTGGAGCTTCTCCTTGGCGGCTTCGGTCTCAACTGTATTGAGAACGCGCGTTTCCGAACCGTCGGCCCGGCGTTCGGTGTCGTAGATCTGCGGCAGCTGCGAATTGAGCGCATCGGAGAGGAGCTGGCCGGCATCGCGGCGATGGGTTCCCCATTCGGATGTGCCGGCGTGGAGATAGGCGAGTTGCGGCGCATTGACGGTCCAGGCCGCGACGAGCGGCGAGTGAACGATCTTTGCATCGACATCCATGGTCTCCTTGATGAAGGCGACGATGTCTTCGACAGGAAGCCAGGGCGCGCCGAGGCGAGCGGTAATGTCCGAGGGTTTGAGGTCGGCCGGCTGCACCCGTTCGAGCGCGTCGACATTGCGCTGGCAGGCCGGATCGGATTCCGCGGCGATGCGCGCCATGGCGAGCTTGGTTCGGACCGCGCCGGAAAGATAGGCGTCGGCCGTCTCCCATTTGCCGGATACGGGGTCTTTGAAAACCGCATCGCCGAGCGCTTCGACTGCAAGGTGCTGATCCATGCCGAGCAGCTCGGCAATCGCCTCTATGTCGACCTCACCGATATCGGCGAGCGTCACGGCAAGCGCGTCGGCTGGCGAGGCGATCAGCGGAGCCGAAGGCGGCGCAATGACGCGTTCGGAAAAGATCGGACCGGGGCGGGCGGTATTGGTTTCCAGATCATAATCCTCGATCGAGGCGACCAGCCAGCAATCCGGGTCGTCGAGGAACGGCGCGATGTTGGGACGGCGATGCGTCTCCCTGACATCGCCGCTCTCCTCGTCTCCGGATACCGTGACGGTGGTGAAATTGATCGGCCCGAACTCCCTGACGAAACTCGACCAGGCAACCCGCAGGCGCACCTGCGCTTGCGCATAGGGCTGGTCATGCTCTTGCGAGGAGAGGATCGCGCGCACGGCGTCACGGATCGGGATTAGCTTGCGGATGATCCGGGCCTGCTTGTCGAAGATGCCGTCATTGCCGCGCCCGGATTTGATGGCGACTTCGACATCGCAGCCATCGATCACCTGCATCAGCACGCCGGACCTACCGATGAAGTAGCTGCCTTCGCGGATGCCGCCATAGCGGCCAAGGATTCGTGCAGCGCTTTCTGCGTCGTCCAGCGGACCGGGCTCGCCGTCATAGATACCGTCCGGTAGAAGTTCGATCGCCTCGTTGAGGGCCGCTTCGACATCCACGCCGTCATTGGGAAGGCAGGTATAGGCATCGCCGAAGGGGCCGGAGGCGATGGCGTGACGGCCAAGCACGGCAGATGGATTGTCGATGAACCGACGGTTGACGGCTACGGGATCGTCACCGCCTTCGATGGTAGTCGGAGCGGTCTGAACCCAGGCGTCGTAGTTGTCGTCGTCGCCTGGTTTGCGCTTGCGGAAGAACAGAAGATCGACGGCGACATCGGTTCCTGCCGTCTCCCGAAACGTGCCCTCGGGCAGGCGGAACGCGCCTACCAAATTGGCGCTGCGGCCAATCGCATGGCAGGCAGATGGGTCGATCTTGTCCATCGTCCCGGTCGACGTAACGAAGGCGGCAAGTCCACCGGGCTTGAGCCGGTCGATCGACTTCAGGATAAAGTAGTCGTGCAGGCGCAAACCCATCTTGCGGTAGTCCGGATCGCTGCGAACGCGGCGGTCGGAGAAGGGCGGATTGCCGATGGCAAGATCAAATTCCTGGGGCAGGGCGGTGCGTGTGAAATCGCCTGCGATGATGCGCGCCGACGGCTGAAGCAGCCTCGCAATGCGCGCGGTGACAGGATCGATCTCGACGCCGGTGAAATGCACCTGGCC
>JBFWUS010000073.1:0-29416 GCA_050247155.1 Rhizobiaceae bacterium | reverse complement strand
GCGCTTGGTCCTACGGGCGATCTTGGCCATCCGGCTTCGGGCTTCATCTGTCCACATCAAAAGTGTGAATCACATCTGGAGCGCCCGCAAAACCCCAAAACCTCAATTTCCAAACAGTCTCTTAGCAGTCAAAGAGGTTTTTCTTCACTTTGTGTGGAGCGGTAGTATTCGTGCCCTCAGCAGTTCAGGACTTGCCCGACCGTACATTGCGCGCTTGAGGGTCTTGAGGCGGTTGACCCGTCGATCAGCCAAACCCGCTTTCATTGGCTGCGGTCGGCACCCGAAGCGCCTAGCGCCTCGAACCTGGTCGGACTGATAGAACTACGCGGCTTCGGGACGGATCCTCTTGTGGCGTTGGCCTGTGCTTTTGCCCCTCCTGACGCCTACGCCTTAGCCCGCCATTGCACGGCCTGCAGCGCTGTTGAGCGCACGACAGACTCGGCCGCCTCGATGATTGCCTGGGTGTCGATGCCGAAATGGGCGTAGAGGTCGGCGACCGTGCCGGTCTGGCCAAAATGCTCGACGCCGAGCGAGACGGTGCGGTGGGCCTCCACCGCACCGAGCCAGCCGAGCGTCGCCGGGTGGCCGTCCATTACGGTGATGAGGTTTGCACCCTCGGGCACGGCGCCAAGCAGCGTCTCGACATGGCTGCGGGCGCTCGCATCGCCATGGCGGCGCGCGCGCTGGGCGGCGGTCCAGCCGGCGTTGAGCCGGTCGGCGGAGGTGACGGCGAGCACGGCGATGTCGCCATGACTTTCCGCAAGCCGGCCGGCCGCCATCAGCACTTCCGGTGCGATGCAGCCCTGGTAGGCGAGCACGATGCGGGTGCGGGCAGAGGGCGGACGCAGCCAGTAGGCGCCGTCGATGACGCCCTGGCGGAAGGCCGGATCCTCGCGGCGCAGCGCCACTTGCTCCAGCGGGCGCGTGGTGAGACGCAGGTAGACCGAGCCGCCGGTGCCGTCGCGCAGCCAGGTGCGCGGGTCATGCTCCCCTTCGCCGCCGCGCTGCATATAGTCGAACGACCAGTCCATGATGACGGACAATTCGTCGAGATAGGCAGGCTCGAAGCTCGCGAGCCCATCCTGGCTCATGCCGATC
Source organism: Rhizobiaceae bacterium (assembly GCA_050247155.1). Taxonomy (GTDB): domain Bacteria; phylum Pseudomonadota; class Alphaproteobacteria; order Rhizobiales; family Rhizobiaceae; genus Mesorhizobium_G. The sequence goes on along the minus strand of JBFWUS010000073.1, from coordinate 28,318 downwards.
AGCGGCGAGCCGATCGACTGGTGCGCCCCGCCCTCCGGCGCCAGCGTCACGCCGGAGGGCGTACCCACGATCATGAAGCGGGCGTCCTGGTAGCAGGCGTAGTTGAGGGCATCGAGGCCGCGCGCCACGAAGGGGTCATAGACCGTGCCGATCGGCAACAGGCGCTCGCCGAACAGCTGATGGGACAGGCCCGCCGCGCCGAGCAGCAGGAAGAGGTTCATCTCGGCGATGCCGAGTTCGATGTGCTGGCCGGCCGGGCCGAATTCCCATTTCTGTGCCGAGGGCACCCGCTCGTCGCGAAACGTATCCGCCAGTCTTTCACGGGCGAAAAGGCCGCGGCGGTTGACCCAGGGGCCGAGGTTGGTCGAAACGGTGACATCGGGCGCCGTGGTGACGATGCGGGCGGCAAGCGCGTCGTCGCGCCGGGCGAGCGCATCGAGGATTTTTCCAAAGCCGGCCTGCGTCGACAGTTCGCGGTCGTCGAGGAAGACCGGGCCGGCGGAGGCGACGGAGGGCGAGGAGAAACGCCGCGTGCCCTCTGCGAAGAAGGGCACGGATTTGAGGAGAGCCTGCACCTGACCGGGCGCGGGAACCGCGCCGAACTTTTCCCATTCCAGGCCCGGCGGCACGCCGATGCGTTCGCGAAAAATCTCCATCTGGGCCTTGGTCATCAGGCCGGCATGGTTGTCCTTGTGGCCGGCGAGCGGCGTGCCCCAGCCCTTGATCGTATAGGCGAGAAAGACGGTCGGCCGGTCGTGGTCGATGCTCTCGAATGTGCGGATCAGCGTTTCCAGGCAATGGCCGCCGAGATTGTTCATGAGGTCGGAAAGCTGTTCGTCGCTGCGGGCGGCAAGCAGCGCGGTGACGCCCGGCTCGTTGCCGATCTCGTCGGTGAGGCGCTTGCGCCAGGCAGCGCCCCCCTGGAAGGTGAGGGCGGAATAGAGCTGGTTCGGGCAGCGGTCGATCCAGCCGCGCAGCGCTTCGCCGCCCGGTTCCCGGAAGGCCGCCTCCTGCAGGGCGCCGTATTTCAGCACCTTCACATCCCAGCCGAAGGCCGAAAAAATGCCCTCGATACGCTGCCACAGGCCCTCGCGGACCACGCCGTCGAGGCTCTGGCGGTTATAGTCGATCACCCACCAGGTCTTGCGCAGGTCGTGCTTCCAGCCTTCCTGCAAGCATTCGTAGATATTGCCCTCGTCGAGCTCGGCATCGCCCACCAGCGCGATCATGCGGCCCGCGGGTCGTTTCGACCATTGCTTGGCGGCGATGTAGTCCTGCACGATCGAGGCGAAGGCGGTTATCGCGACGCCAAGGCCGACGGAGCCGGTGGAAAAGTCCACGTCGTCGAAATCCTTGGTGCGGCTCGGATAGGATTGCGCGCCGCCGAAGCCGCGAAAGTTTTCCAGCTTTTCGCGGGTCTGGTTGCCCATGAGATACTGGATGGCGTGGAAGGCCGGCGAGGCGTGCGGCTTCACGGCGACGCGATCCTCCGACCGCAGCACATGGAAATAGAGCGCTGTCAGGATCGAGGCGAGCGAAGCTGAGGACGCCTGATGGCCGCCGACCTTCACCTCGCCCTTTTCGCGCAGGTGGTTGGCGTTGTGGATCATCCAGCAGGCATGCCACAGCACCTGGCGCTCCAGGTCCTTCAGGCATGCCAGCCTTGCGGGCGTCAAAGTTGGCGCAGTCATCCTATCTCGCTCCCACACTCCAGACAGGCCGGAAACCTACTCTCCATTTCGGAGAAAAAGTGACCTTGTTTGACCTGAAAGCCGCCGTGTGGGAATTATTTTGCCGAATAATTGCGAAATCCAGGTCAATCATGCCAGTATTGAGAATGCCTCTCGATGCCGCTTCCATTCGCATTCTCGATCTTCTGCAGCAGAACGCTGAAATGAGCATTTCGGAACTTGCCGAGGCGGCGGGCCTTTCTGCCTCGCCCTGCTGGCGGCGGGTGAACGACCTCAAGGAAGGCGGCGTCATCAAGGGTACGGTGGCGCTGGTCGACGCGCCTGCGCTGGGCCTTACCGTCAACGTCTTCGTCCAGGTCTCATTGAAGCAGCAGGACCGGCAATCGCTTGACATCTTCAACGCAGCCATCCGCACCAAGCCGGAAATTGTCGAGTGCTACCTGATGACGGGCGAGGCCGACTACATGCTGCGCGTCGTCGTCGAGGACCTGGCAAAGTTCCAGGCGCTGGTGGTCGATTTCCTGACGCTGATCCCGGTTGTCGCCAATATCCGCTCCAGCTTCGCGCTCAGTCAGATCAAATATACGACCGCGCTTCCGACAGAGCACCTCAAGAGATAAGCGCGACGGTCAACCCTGCCGTTCGGGCACGTGGACCAGCAACCCTTCCAATTCATCCGTCACCCGGATCTGGCAGGCGAGCCGTGAACGGGCCGTGTCCGGTTCATGAGCGAAATCGAGCATGTCCTGCTCCATGGCCGAGGATGGCGGGAGCTTTCCGACCCAATCGGGCGATACATAGACATGGCAGGTCGAACAGGAGCACGCGCCACCGCATTCGGCTACGATGCCGCGCACGTCGTCGTCGCGTGCAGCCTCCATCAGGCTCACACCGGCCTCCGCCTCCACGACATGCGTGTTTCCGTCATGTTCCACGAACGTGATCTGAACCATTATCGTTTTCCTTGAGCGTTCCCGCGGCTATTGCGGCAGCAGCGCCATTGCCTCGACTTCGACCAGGAATTCCGGCCGCGTGAAGCCGGAGACGATCATCAGCGTCGAGGCGGGCTTGACCGGGAGATCACCGACCAGACGGTCGCGCACGGCCATATATTCAGCCATGTGTTCGCGCCATGTCACGAAGGCATTGAAGCGCAGGACATGTGAGAAGTCCGCGCCGGCCTCGGCGAGGATGGCGCGGATGTTGGCAAAACACAGCTCGGCCTGGGCGACGACGCCATTCGGAATCGTTCCGTCGGCGGCAAGCGCTAGTTGACCGGAGGTGACGGCCAGCCTGCCCGCGGCCACACCGTGCGAGTAGTTGCCGAAGGGGGCTGGCAGGATGGCGGGTTGAAGCGCCTTCATTGTGTTTCCATTTCGCTGTCGAGCCCGCAGCGCCGCAGGAAAAGCTGTATCGCCTCGGCAACGATGCGGTCGGTATCGAGGAGCTCGGGCGCGGGCTTGCCCATCAGCACGCGGACTTGTGCTTCATATTCCGCGTAGTGCTGGGTCACTGCCCACATGTTCATCTGGAACAGAAGCGGATCGACTGGCGCGATCTTGCCGCTGTCGATCCACTCCTGGATGACGGCGTTTGCCTCTCCAACCGCGGCCGTGAGCGTAGGCCAATGCTGGTCCATCTCCGGTGCGCCGCGGGCAATCTCATTGGCGAAAAGCCGCGAGATGTCGGGGTATTCCAAGGAATGTTGCACCTTGCGCTCGATATATCGGGTGATCGACAGCGCCGGATCGTCGCGCCAGGCCGACAGAAAGAAGATGTCCTTCCACTGTCTGACGATGTCGCTCAGAACCTGCTGGTACAACTCCTCCTTCGAGGAAATGTAGTAATGCAACTGGGCTTTGGTGATGCCAGCCGTCTGCGCGATCGCTTGGGTGGAAGTCCCGGCCAATCCGTTGCGCGCGAACTCCTGGATCGCGGCATTATGGATCGCTTCGCGGATTTCCTTCCGTTTTTTCTGAAGGCTGGTCATATGCTCCCCATACGAGCAAAACATTTCAGGTTCGGATCGATGCCGCGGCAGGCGCCACGGCATCGATCATGGTTCTCGTTGTGCAAGCCGCCGCAACCCTGTTGCCAGCGTGAAAGCGGGTCTGCATCGGGCGCTACGCCTACTTGCCCTTGAGCTTGGCCTTGATGTCGAGGCCTTTGCCGTGATTCACGAAACGGGTGTCGGCAACCTTCGACAGGTCGACGCTCCCGGCCTCGATAATCTTGCTCTCCACCGCCAGGTCGTGGAACGCCTTGATGCGGGCCTCGTCCATCGTTCCGATTCCCTTTTCCGCCGCCCCGCCCGAATCGATGATCTCCAGCTTCTCGAACTGTACCATCTCGGCGTCCAGCTTCTCGACGGTCATTTCCGGGTTCGCGGCCATGATCGCCGCATAGGCGGCTTTGCGGTCGCCGTAGAGATAATTGTACCAGCCCTCGATCGAGGCATCGAGGAAGCGCTGCACGAGATCGGGATTTTTCTCGACCAGTTCCTGCCGGGTTTCGATGATCGAGCCATAGGTGCTCCAGCCATGATCGGCCAGCAGGAAAACATCGGTGTCGGCGCCTTCCTTCGCCGCGTAGAGCGGCTCGGCCGTTCCATAGGCCTGCTGGACCATCTTCGGGTCGCCCAGGAACTGAGCCAGGTTGAAGCCATAGGGACGCAACTGGTCATTCTGGAAGCCGTGGCTGCTGACCATCCACTGCCAGAAACTGAACTGGCCGTCCTTCGAGATGAGGACCGTCGGCGCCTTGGTCAGCGCGGCGAAGTCGGCATACTGGCCCTTGTGAGCCATCAGCGCTTGCGGGTCTTTCTGGAAGATCGCCGCGACGACGGTCGTAGGAATATTGTTGCGCACGTTGTCGAACGCCAGCAGAAGATTGCCGCCCATCAGGAAATCAAGTCGCCCGGCCGCAAGCATCGGCCGCGTGTTGACCTGCGGCCCGCCCATTTTGATTTCGACGTCGAGGCCGTACTTCGCGTAGGTGCCGTCCGCCACTGCCTGATAGAAGCCGCCGTGGCCGCCTTGGGCCAGCCAGTTGGTGCCGAATACAACCTTGTCAGCGGCCAGTGCCGATGCCGCCAGGAGCATCATCCCAAAGGCGGCGAAGAAGCCGGTGATATACTTCATGCGTTTTCTCCCATTTGGTTATCGTGGTCGACGCGCGCCATTTCGACGCTCCATCCCCTGGTTTTGCCGGGGTTCATCAGCCCATACGGATCCGCCAGCTTCTTGAATTCGATCTGGGTCTGGTCGATCTGCTTCATGCCGCCGTCCTCGATGGTCACGACATGGGGGTCGAAGATCGTGCAGCCGTCCTTCTGCTCCAGCTCGGCGATCAGCCGGTACATCTCCTGCTCGCCGCGGTAGCGCACCAGGGGCAGGGCGAAGATCTGGATTTCTCCGTCCATGCGGGCCATTTCGTGATGCCAGTACAGTTCGTCCCCGTAGCGAGCCATCTGGCGCAGGACGAGATCGGGATCGAAGGGGCGCGGATATGCGACCTGCAGATAGGTCCAGCCCTTGTCGACCTTGAGGGCCTGCAGCGTGGTGTGGTTCCAGCCGCATTCGTAGGCCGGCTGCAGGCCGGCGGCACGCAGTTCGGGCTTGCTCATGGCAAAGGAGATGCTGCCGCCCCGCGCTTCGGCCTCGGCGGTGAAGCGCGGCATTTCGTCCGGCGCCACCATGGCAAAGATGGCGTCCCGGTCGCTCGGGAACAGGTCGCCCAACTTGCGGTAATAGGGCGCGAAACGACGCTCGACCGCGGTCAGCAGATAACAATCGAGGCCCTGCTCCTGGGCGGAGCTGGCAAAGCGGAGGGCTTTGTCGTAGCCGTCGAAAAGTGCTGCGGTATGCACCCAGTCCGTGGCGCGCGTCAGGCCGACGCCGAGCTCGACGACGATGCCGTTGGTGCCATAGGCGTGCTGGACCTTCTGGACCTCCTCGCCGCGAAGCTCGATCACCCGCGGTTCCGGCTCGACCGTAACCACTTTTGCGTAGGTGATATTGCCGGGATCGCGCAGCATGCCATGGCGCAGCGAGCCGATGCCGCCCGAGCCGCCGGCAATGAAGCCGCCTATCGTCGCCATCTGGCGGGTCGAAGGATACATCATCAATTCCTGCCCGGTCTCGCGGGCGGCGTCGTCCAGCCTGGAAATCCGCACGCCGGCCTCGGCGCGGACATGGCCATCCGTGATCTCCAGCACCTTGTCGAGACGGGTCAGGTCCATGACGACCCCGCCTTCCAGCGGCACGCATTGCCCGTAATTGCCTGTCCCGCCGCCGCGCAGGGTCAGCGGCGCTTTATGACGGGCGACGAGCGCCGCGACGCGGATGACCTGGTCGACGTTCTGCGGCACCACGATCAGGTCGCCGAGCTTGTCCTTCAACTGGTCGTTGAGGATCGGGCTGTACCAGAAGTAATCGCGCGAACGCAGCGCCAGGGCGTTCTCGTCGTCATGGAAACGGATTCCCTGCAGCGCTTCCTTGAAGGCCGCCCAGTCGCGCTGTCCGGTCATGTCTGTTCTCCTTCGTGGCGGCTAAACCTCAGACCTCGCGCTTGACTTCGCTCTCGTGCCAGTGCCCGAGCACGCGGCGCGACAGCCAGGACGTGATGAGGAAGATGATGATGCCAAGGACCGACACCAGGAACAGGGCCGCGAACATGCGCGGAATTTCGTTGCGGAAGCTCGATTCCAGAATGCGCGAGGCGAGGCCGGTGTTCTGGCCGGCGGTCCCGGCCACGAATTCCGCCACCACGGCGCCGATCAGCGACAGGCCGCCGGCGATCTTCAGCGCGGCCATGAAATAGGGCAGGGCGGAGGGGATCAGCAGGTAGCGCAGGCGCTGCCAGGGCGTGGCCTGGTAGAGCGTGAACAGGTCGCGCAGATTGTGATCCGCGCTGCGCAGTCCGATCGCCGTGTTCGAAAGGATCGGAAAGAAGGCGACGATCCAGGCACAGATCAACAGGGCGAAGAATGTGTTGCTGACATAGATCAGGATCAGCGGCGCGATGGCGATGATCGGCGTAACCTGCAGGATCACCGCGAAGGGGAACAGGCTCATCTCGACCGTGCGCGACAGCGCGAACAGCATGCCCAGCAGCACGCCCCCGACGATCGCGAGACCGAGCGACCACAGCGTCAGCTTGATGGTGAAGGCAGCGCTCTGCATCAGCGACGGCCAATCCTGGACAAGCGTTTTTGCGATGAGGCTCGGGGCCGGGATCAGATAGTGCGGCACCTCGTTGTACCAGACCAGAAACTCCCAGAGACCGAGCGCCAGAAGGATCGTCGAGACCGGCATGATGATGCGGAGCCTGCGCTCGCGGCGCTCATGCAGGATCCGGGGATCGACGCCGGCGTCCGTGGCCACGCTGCCGGCCTGCTCTTCAATGGTTGATGTCGACATGGTCCATGGTCCCTTCCAGCGTATTGCTGACCAGACGGCAGTTCTCCGTGTATTCGGGCGTCATCCGATAGGCCGCGGTGCGTTGATGGCCATTGGACAACGCAATGTCGTGCACGACGCGGCCGGGGCGCGCGGCCATGACGACGACGCGGCTGGAGAGATAGACCGACTCGAAAACCGAGTGGGTGACGAAGATCACGGTCAGGCCGTGCGAGCGCCACAGGCCGAGGACCTCGTCGTTGAGCTTGGAACGGGTCATCTCGTCCAGCGCCGCGAAGGGCTCGTCCATCAGGAGCAGCTTCGGCTTGGTCACCATGGCGCGGGCGATCGAGACCCGCATCTTCATGCCGCCCGACAATTCCCGCGGATAGGAAGCGGCGAAATTGGCGAGACCGACCATGGCCAGCGCCTCCTCGACGCGCGGCTTGGCCTCGGAGCGGCTCAGCCCGTGCAGTTTGAGAGGCAGGTAGACATTCTCGTGAACGGTCGCCCAGGGCATCAGCGTCGCCTCCTGGAAGACGTAGCCGATGTCGTTTCCGTCCGAGCTTTGTCCCGCCGGGTGGCCGTTGACCGAGATCGACCCGGATGACACCAACAGAAGACCCGAGATCATTTTCAGCGCGGTGCTCTTGCCGCAACCGGATGGTCCGAGAAAGCTGACGAATTCACCCTTGCGGATTTGCAGGGACATGCCGCGCAGCGCCACGGTGCCATTGCCGAACTGCTTGTGAACGTCCTTCATCTCGATAAGGACGGCAGCCTCCGGCTGAGGATTTTGGGAGGCCATCGCTCACCACTCCGGTCTGCTGTCGAGCCAGTCCGCTGGCAGGCTGTCGATATCGGCCATCGCCTCGACGAGGCGACCGATGGCGTGGCCCAGCGTTGCCTCGCCCTTCTCGGCGGTGGCCAGATGCGCCTCGCCGCAGGCGCCGGCTGTGCTCAGGTCCTGCGTCTTCCAGCCCGGCTTGGCGCCGCGCCCCAGGCCGAGATGACGGAACTTCTCGGCCAAATCTTGGCCTCGGGAACGGAAATCGCGCGCAGCTCCCATGTCGACATTCGCGGGGTCGAGCGCCAGCATCACCGAGGTTTCCATGTCGCCGGCATGGATGCCGTGGCTGCGCTCGACTTCGGAATAGAGGCCTTCCGGCATGCCGAAACCGAACCAGTTGACGGCGAAGGCCATCATGTCGTGGCTGACGCGCAACTGCCGAATGACGATGTCCGTCACGGGGATATTCCCGCCATGACCGTTGAGCAGGACAAGCTTGCGCACGCCGGAACGTGCCACGCTGGCGCCGATCTCCGTCAGGACCCGGATCAGCGTCTCCGCCGTCAGCGTCAGCGTGCCCGGATAGTCGATGTGTTCGTCGCTCTTGCAGACCGATTGGGTAGGCAGGATCAGCACCGGGCTGGCTTCGGGCAGGGCCTTCGCGAGACGCCGCGCAACCGCGTCCACGGTGCAACTGTCCACTGACATCGGCAGGTGCGGACCGTGCTGCTCGATCGCGCCAATGGGAAGAACGGCAATCAGGCGCCGGCGGTCGAGCGCCGCGAAGTCGCGGCTGGAGTAGTCGGCCCAGAAGCGCTTCATCGCGACGCTCCCTTGCCGTGCCGGACACCGCTTGGTGGCAGAAATTCCATCATGATCCAGCTTCCTCCCCAGATAGATAAACAAATTCATAGCAATTGGTCAAACTATTTGGTATGATTTTTTGGCATATCATGTAAGTAACTGATTTTGATCGATTTTAATGGCTGCGCCGAGCGGCAGCGTCAGCCCCATGCTGGCGCAGGCAGTGCCAGTCGGGAGGAAGTGGAGCAGACGATGCGACAACGGCCGCCGATCACAGGGCCGCTTCTCAATGCCGCTCTGGCGGCGGTGAGCCCGCCAACAGGATCGCCTGAATGCGATAGGAGGAAGACATGACCCGTATTGCGGTGGTGGGTGCGGGGCAGGCTGGCGCGTCGCTGTCTGCCAAGCTGCGCGCTCTGGGCTTCAGCGGGCGCATCACCCTCATTGGCGAGGAAGATACGCTGCCCTATCAGCGGCCGCCTCTGTCGAAGAAATATCTGCTGAAGGAGATGTCGCTTGAGCAGCTCCACCTGCGGCCGGAACGGTTCTACGCCGAAAAGGACATCACCTTGCTGAGAGGGCGCAGGGTAACCGCAATCGACCTATCCCGTCGGGCGCTACGGCTAGATGCAGAGACCGTAAACTACGACCAGCTGGCCCTGACGACGGGAGCTACCCCACGCACCCTGCCTGCTGCGCTGGGCGGCGAGATGCCGGGTGTATATGTGGTGCGCAACCTGGCCGATGTGGACGCCATGGCGTCCGAATTCGTCGCTGGACGCCGGGTGCTGATCGTCGGCGGCGGCTATATCGGACTGGAAGCGGCGGCGGTGGCAGCGAAACTGGGACTGAGGGTGACGTTGGTCGAGGCGGCGGAGCGCATTCTCCAGCGCGTGGCTGCCCCCGAAACCTCCCACTATTTCAGGGCGCTCCATGCAGGCAATGGCGTCGAAATCCTCGAAGGGGCCGGATTGAAAAGACTGGAACGCGGTCCGGCGATCTCTGTCGTTCTTTCGGATGGATCGCAGCGCGAAGTGGATTTCGTCGTCGTCGGCATCGGTGTGGCGGCTAATGACCGGCTGGCTGCGGCCGCCGGCCTGGCCTGCGACGGCGGCGTCGTCGTCGACGCGCAGGGCCGCAGCAGCGATCCGTCGGTCTGGGCTGCCGGCGACTGCGCCCGCTTCGCCTATCGCGGCGAGATGATCAGGCTGGAAAGCGTGCAGAACGCCATCGATCAGGCCGAGGCCGTCGCCGCCAATATGCTGGGCGCGGGGCAGGACTATATGCCGAAGCCGTGGTTCTGGTCGGATCAGTATGACGTCAAGCTGCAGATCGCCGGGCTGAACAGCGGTTTCGACCAGGTAGTGGTGCGGCCGGGCGCCAACGAAAAGGTGTGCTCGCACTGGTATTTCCGCGAAAGTGAGTTGCTCGCGGTGGATGCGATGAACGATCCGCGCAACTATATGATCGGCAAACGTCTCATAGAAGCGGGTCACTCGCCCTTGCCGGAACAGGTGGCCAATGTCGAATTCGACCTGAGAAGCCTCATCTGAACGGCAGGTCGGCGGCAGGAATGACTGCGGTGTGAAATTGCGCGGAACACTGACCCCATGTCCGATCGCTAGCAGACATTTTGACTTTAATCACAAATTTGCAATGCAGATAGGGTCTCAACCGACGCTTACGCGAACCCTATTGTATACTTAAAATATCGCAAGAAATCAATGTGTTACTGGATAGGGCGGCAGGGTCGTCTTTCGGTGCGCATTCACATTAAGACAACGCTACCGTGTCGTACGCGGCCGCCGCCGAGCACCCAACTACTGCGACTATCTCAAACCTCGCCCGGTAAACAATGTGACAGTATCGTCAAGCCGGTTCGAGCGAAGCGGAGCGTGCAGCGGCGATGAAGGCAGCAACCTTCGCTGCATCCTTGACGAAGCCGCCGGATGCCAGCGGCTTGCTGGTGTGGGTGAGCGAATCCACCGCCCACGGACGCACCGCACGTATGGCGTCGCCGACATTTCCGTCATGCAGTCCGCCCGCGAGGATCACAGGAATTCCACTGCGCTCGACAATGGCACGGCTCAGCGACCAGTCGTGCGTGACGCCGGCTGCGCCGATGCCGCCAATATGCGCCGCCACCGAATCGAGAATGAAGATGTCCGACACGGATTCGAAGGCCTGCGCGTGGATGAGCGCTTCCGGTCCGGTCATCGGAATAGCTTGCAGTACCTTCAGACCGGGACGACGCGTGATGAGCCCCTCACGGAGAGATCGGACCACGTCCGGCGTCACCTTTGCAATGTCTCCGCAAAGATGCAGCACGTCGGGACGCACTGCATCCACCATCGCGGCGATGGCGTCCCGGTCACTTTCGACGGAGAGTGCGACCCGCGTCGCCCTGCCTTCAAGCGCATCGACGATCTCGCGCGCGGCCTCGTTGCTGATCTCGCCGGGAAGACCGCGGTTAGACGGCGTCACGCCAAGACAGTCGACGCCAAGCGAAGCAAGTTCCAGCGCCTCGGCGACGGTCTGCATCGTATAGATCTGGATTTTCATGCTGTGCCTTTGTCAGATGGATTTGGGAAGGATAGCGTTGACCATCCGCTCTTCATTTAGCTGCGCCGCATGGGGAGAGCGCGCCGCGAGTGCCGCATAAAGCGTATCGACCAACGTCATCTGTGCGATCTGCGCGGCCATCGGCTCACTGCGCATCTCATGCGAAACGCTGACCAGAACGACGTCCGCCAGCCGTGCAAGAGGAGAACGCTGATTACCGGTGATGCACAAGGTTGAAGCGCCCCGCGCCTTGGCCTCGTTCAGCAGAAGCACGGGATCACTGGTAATTCCGGAATAGGAGATCGCGACCACCAGGTCGCCTGCCCCGAGCAAGGCGGCATGCATGAGCTGCAATTGCGAATCGACAGGGGCGTCGCAACGCAAGCCAAGCCGGAAACAACGCTGGTAGAAGGCCTGCGCGACAATGCCGGAACCGCCAATGCCGCCGATCAGGATGTGCCGCGCACCAGCTATGAGATCGAGCGCGCGCCTCAACGTCTGCTCGTCCAGCATTGCCAGCGTATCGGTGATCGCCTGGATGTTTGCCGAAAATACCAGGCTTGCCCAGGCAAGATCCCCATCGGTCTCCGCCGGACGTGCGGTTTTCCCGGCCGGCCGCTCGCCCGACTCCCGGACCAGCGCCATCTTAAGATCGGTAAATCCTTCGAACCCCGCCGTCCGGCACATGCGCAGCACGGTCGTGTCGCTGACCTCAACCGTCTGGGCGATCGCCGACATCGACTGGCGGATCGTCAGGTCGATGTTGTCCAGGACCCACAGCGCTACACGACGCTCGGAGTCCGAAAGAGCGGGCAACGCGCTACGCAAGCGGCTCGCCGCATGGCCCGCACCGTTGGGACTTAAGGGATGATCGATCATGCCCGCCTCGAATCGAAAGCCCGCCGGTCGCAGGCCTGCTTAGCTTAGCACGGCTTTGTGTGTAGTGCCACTATAGACAATATGCATATCATGTGGCATCACTGCATTGCTTTGTACAAGGCGCTCGAAGATCGCGGGAGGAGTTCAAAATGCGTTTGCGTGCAGTCGCTTTGGGTGTTGTCACATTCTTGTCCATGGGTTTTTCCGCATTGGCCGGCGAATTGACCTTCTGGCACGCCTATTCCGGGCAACAGGACAAGGTCGACTTCATCAACTATGCGCTTGAGGAATTCGCCAAGGCGCATCCCGACATCAAGCTCGACGTAGTGGCCGCCGAGCAGTCGGCCTACAAGACCAAACTGAACACGGCGATGGCTGCGGGAAATCCGCCGGACGTTTTCTACACCCTGCCAGGCGGCTTCCTTGGCGCGTTCGTCGCAGGCAATCAGATGTTTGCGCTGGATGAGCATCTGGCCAAGGATGGTTGGGGCGACAGCTTCCTGCCGAGCGCCCTGGCCCAGACCACGATGGGCGGCCACACCTACGCAGTGCCGATCGACATCGATTCAACCGTCTTCTGGTACAACAAGGCGCTGTTCGCCGAAAAAGGCTGGGCGGTCCCCGCCACCTATGACGAATTGCTGGCGCTGTGCGAGAAGATCAAGGCCGAGGGCCTCGTGCCCATGGCGCTCGGCAACAAGGATTCATGGCCGGCAACCTTCTGGTTCCAGTATCTCGAAATGCGACTGAAGGGCTCCGGCGTCGTCTCCGCCTTCGTCACTGGCAAGCCGGACGCAACGCTGGGCGAGGAAGGCGCCGAAGCGTTCAAGCGTATCGCCGATCTGTCGGCCAAGGAATATTTCCCGGTCGGCTTCAACGGCATGAGCGACCAGGAAGCAAACATGCTCTTCCTCAACGGGCAGGCGGCAATGATGCTAAACGGCACCTGGCAGATCGGTGCGTCTGCCGACGCGCCGGAGGGCTTCGAGCTCGGCTTCTTTCCCTTCCCGGCGGTAGCGGGCGGCAAGGGCGACCAGAGCGATATTCTGGGTGGCGTCGCCGCAGCCTTCGGCATCGCCGAAAAGACGGCCAACAAGGAAGACGCCGTCACGCTGCTGCGCTTCCTGACCTCGCCGGCGGTGATGACCAAATATGTCGAGCTGCGCAAAACCATGGTCACGGTCAAGGGCGCGACCACCGAAGCGGCGGCGGGACCTGTCCTTTATGGCATCAGCAACGACCTGATGAGCAAGGCCGCCAATCTCGACCCATTCTATGACACCGCCATGCCGCCGAAGGGCACCGACACCTACTATACGTCGCTGCAGGGCGTGCTCGACGGTTCGGTTGCGCCGGCCGACGCGGCCAAGCGACTGGAAGAAGCCCTCAAGGCGAAATAGGCCAACAGGGGCCGCACCGTCCGTGTTGCGGCCCACCAGCAAGAAGAGATTACGATGGCACTCGATGCAGCGGCTCCAGGCTCTGCGGCAAGACGCGACGGCCGCTACGCGCTGCTGTTCCTGCTGCCCACCCTGGTCCTCGTTGTCGGTTTCATCGCCTATCCGGTGGTCTATTCGGGCGGGCTGTCCTTCTACACCTGGAACGGTTCAGCCGCGCCTATTTTTGTCGGCCTCGACAATTTCACTCGCCTTGCCGGCGACGGCTTTTTCTGGATGGCGCTGCTGCGCAATCTGATGGTCGCCGTCTCCGCGATTGTCCTGCAAGTCCTGCTTGCGTTGGTCATCGCCTATTGCCTTGTTCGCATCGTCGGTGAAGTTGGCCGCTTTTTCCTGTTTCTCTATCTGATACCGGTCATTGTCAGCGAAATCTGCATCGGCCTGCTCTGGCGTTTCATCTACAATCCCTATTTCGGTTTGCTCAATGCCGGCCTGAAAGCCTTCGGTCTGGGCAGTCTCGCCACCGGCTGGCTTGGCCAATCCTCGACGGCTTTTGTCGCGGTTGTCGCGGTCATGAGCTTCACGTATCTCGGCCTCTACGTGCTTCTCTTCGTCGCCGCCGTGCGCAACGTGCCCGACAGCATCTATGAGGCGGCCGAACTGGACGGCGCCGGCCATTTCCGGTCCTTCTTCTCGATAACCGTGCCGATGGTCTGGGACTCGGTCCGCGCCAACGTCATGTTGTGCATTATCGGTTCGCTGAAGACTTTCTCGCTGGTCTTCGTGCTGACCAATGGCGGACCAAACCACGCCAGCGAAGTCGTCTCGACCTATCTCTACAAGATCGGTTTCAACGCTTTCGAGATGGGCTATGCAGCCACCATCGGTTTCGCCCAGATGATCTTGACGGCCATCGGCGCATGGATCGTCTTCCGCTCCCTGCGCGGCGGCAGGGCCGGCAGGGACGCATGAGCACGCGTCATTCCGCCACGCGCTGGGATGCCACCCGCATCGGGGTGCTGGCCTTTTTATCGATCCACGTCCTCGTCGTGGTTTTCCCTTTTATCTGGATGGCTTACAGCACGCTGAAGACCAACAAGGAATTCATGCGTTCCGTGTGGTCGTTGCCCGCGACCCCAAGCTTCGATGCCTTCTCGCAGGCCTGGAATACCGGCGCGCTCGGCACCTACTCGCTGAACTCGCTGATCGTCATGCTCGGTTCGACAATGCTGGCCGTCCTTGCGGCTACTGCCGGCGGATATGCCTTGGCCGTCTACCGGCCCCGTTGGATGGCCGGCGTCGAGATCGGCATGATGGTGGCGATGGCGATCCCGGCCTATGTCGCGCTGGTGCCGCTTGTGATCATGCTGCGTTCGATGAACCTGCTCGACACCCATCTCGGCGTCATCCTGCCGACGGCGGCGTTCAACGTGCCGGTGACGCTGTTCATCATGCGCGCCTTCTTCGTCACGCTGCCGAAGGATCTCATGGACGCCGCCCGCATGGACGGATGCAGCGAATTCGCCATCTTCTGGCGCATCGCGATGCCGATCGCGCGTCCGGCCATGTTCACCGCGGCAATCGTTAACATGATCTGGGTGTGGAACGACTTCCTGTTCCCGTTGGTCTTCATCAATTCGCCGGCCAAGAAGACGCTGCCCGTCGGCCTCGCGGATTTCGTCGGCGAACACATCACCAATTATCCGGTAATGCTCGCCGCGATCTTCATCGCCGCGCTCGCACCGCTCATCCTCTTCGTCTTGTTCGAACGCCAGATCACGGTCGCCCTAACCGGCGGCGCGATCAAGGAATGATGTTTTCAAGGAGTAACTTCATGTCGTCGCAAAAGCTCGATTTCGCCAGCCGCGCCGTTTTCTACGAACCGGAACCGGAGTCGCAGTCGATCAGCTACCCGATCTACATGTCGGCAAATTTCCAGTACGCAGGCGACATCTACGACCAGATCGTCGCGGGCGCGCGCAAGGAAGTGAACATTTACAGCCGGTGCGGCAACCCGACCGAGTACAAGTTCGAGGAGCATATCGCCCAATTGACCGGAGCTGCCGCTTGCCTCGCCACCGCGTCCGGCATGGCCGCCATCTCCCACGCCCTGTTCGGCATTTTGAAAGCCGGTGACCATATCGTCACCGACATCACCACTTATTCGAGCACGCACGAGTTCTTCGACCACCGCATCGGTGACTTCGGCATCACGGTCAGCTTTGTCGACACCACCGATCCGATTCAGGTCGAACGCGCCTTCAACGACAAGACCAAGGTCCTGTATTTCGAAGCACTGGCCAACCCGACGATGAAGGTGCCGCCGATGCGCAAGCTGGTCGAACTGGCGCACAGCCGCGGCATCATCGTGATCTGCGACAATACATTCGCCAGCCCTGCCGTGTGCCAGCCGCATGCCTTCGGCGTCGACGTCGTGGTGGAAAGCGCCACCAAATTCATCGGCGGCCACAATGACGCCGTCGGCGGCGTGATCACGCTGAAGTCCGACCTGCTGCCGAAGGACTGGCTGGAAGATGTCCGCTGGAACACGCTCAACAAGCTCGGCGCGCCGCTGTCGCCCTTCAATGCCTGGCTTCTGCTGCGCGGCGCGCAGACGCTGGCGCTGCGGCTGGAAAAACAGTGCGCCAACGCCGCCGCCCTTGCGGGCTACCTGGAAACCCACCCCAAGGTGAAGCGCGTTTTCTATCCTGGCCTGCCGTCACATCCGAACCATGAGTCGGCGAAGGAGCAGTTGCGCAATTTCGGCGCCATGCTGTCCTTCCAGGTCGAGAGCGAGGAACACGGCGTGCGCCTGTTGAAGCGCCTGAAACTCTGCTCTTTCGCTGCGAGCCTCGGCGGTTTGCGCACGACCACGCAGGTGCCGGGCACCATGGCTTTCCTCGACATTCCTTCGCAGGAACGGCAGGCCATGGGCATTGTCGATGGACTCGTCCGCTTCTCGGTCGGCATTGAGCATATCGACGACATCATCGCAGATGTCGTCCAGGCGATCGACTTGATGCACGTTGACGTCCCGGTATGACGCTTCCCGCCGTCGCGATCCTTGGCGACATCAATATCGACTTCACGCTTCACGTGGATGCCTATCCTCCTGAAGGTGGCGAAGGCATTGCGACGCGCGAGATACAGAACATCGGCGGCTCGGCCACGAACACGGCAATGTTCTTGGCCAAGCTCGGCATGCCGGTTCGCTTTATCGGCAAGGTCGGCCAAGACGCCTGGGGCGAGCGCTGCCTGGCCGATATGGCTACGGCCGGTATCGATACGCGTCGGGTGTGCCGGACCTCCGAGGAACCGACGCAGGTCAACGTGGTGGTGGTGAGCCGCAGCGGCGAACGCACGATGTTCGCCTACCGCGGCGCAAACACAAGGCTGAATGCCCGGGAGATCGACGCCGGAACCTTCGAAGCCGTGGCCCTGCTGCATCTGTCCGGCTACGCGCTGTTGCAAGCACCGCAACGCGACGCCGCCATCCGGGCGCTGGATCTTGCCCGCGCCAGAAATATACCAGCTACGCTGGATGTGCCCTCAGGGGTCGTCACCGCAATCCGCAGCCCGCTGGACAATCTGCTGCTGCACCTGGAGACGTTGTTTTTGTCCGAGGCGGATCTGCTCGCACTGAGTGGCGAGGCGACGATCGAAGCGGCCGCGAACGCGCTCCTGTCCAAAGGCGTCCGGAACTTGGTCGTCAAGGCGGGCGAGCGCGGCGCATTCCTTTGGAACGACGAAGGCCGCCGTCATGCGCCGGCTATGCCGGCCGAAGTAATTGACACAACCGGAGCCGGCGACGCTTTCGCGGCCGGCTACATATATGGAACGGTTCGCGGGCTTTCTGCGGTCTCGCGGCTGACCCTCGCCAATGCCGCCGGCGCTGTCGCCGTTTCCAACACTGGCGACGTCGGCACATGGGCGAGCGCAGACGCACTGCACGCGAAGCTTAGGAGTTGCGGCGTAGATCAAGCCGCGCTGCGCGAGATCGATTTGCCGCGCAAACAAAAAACAACCTAGTTGTTCAGTCTGGCATCTGATGGATTGGATTGATGACGAATCGATCTGGCTGTGAAGTTCACTGTTTGCAGGTGAACTTGTATGATGTCAGGCCCTTAAGGGTCTTCAGCCTTCGTCCAAAATTGTAGGTTTTGATGGCGGCTTCGGGTTCTGCGGTTGAGCGGCGAGCGCCACACCCTATCTGCTTGTCGGCCAGGTCGGCGAAGAAGCGTTCAACCTGAATGATCCAAGATGCGCTGGTGGGTGTTAGATGAACGTGCCAGACAAGGTAGCCTCGGCCCTGAACCTTGAGGTGACACATGGCTCGCATCGGCTACGCACGCGTTAGCACGACCGACCAGGACCTTGATTTGCAGGTGGCCCGGCTACAGGCCGAAGGGTGCGGCATCATACGCTCGGAGAAGGTATCAGGCGCTAGTCGCGATGGTCGCGCTGAGCTAGACACCGTTATCGCTTTTTAGCGGCCCGGCGACGAACTGGTAGTGACGCGGTTGGATCGGCTGGGCCGCGACACGCGCGACGTGCTGAACCTCGTCCATGAGGTCGAGCAGCGCGGCGCGTTCGTCACGGTGCTGGACCCGCATATTTTGACGCGCGGCGAAATGGGTCACATCGTGCTCACCGTGCTTGGCATGGTCGCGCAAATGGAACGGCGCTTCATCAAGGAGCGCCAGCGCAGGGCATCGAACTCGCCAAGACAAACGGGGCATACGCTGGCGGCAAGCGGCGGCTTGATCGGCAGGCAATTATCGAAATGGCAATGGCAGGCAAACCTGTCGCCGCCATCGCCGCAACCATGGCTCGCTCTCGCATACAAGTATCGCTGAGGTCGAGGCAAAGGTGCTCGACCGGGGCCGTGGGAACGTTATCGCGGGTGACGGGCAGGAGACAGCCCCGAACATGGGGTCGGCCTTGGCCGACGGCACTTCCATCGCGCCGAGTGGCCAACCAGCGACAAAGCCTCGGCCATTGCGACGCCTCCTGCCAGGCGCCCGGCTGATGCGCAATTGGAACGGCCGTACGCATGTCGTTGATGTCATCGAAGGCGGCTTGCGGATCATCTGGAACGGCGTTTTGGCCATGTTCAACTTGCAGCGTGACAGTTCCGGGGCCACGTACCCGAGGAACCGCGCTAGGCCCAATGCCGTCTTAGGTTCCCGCGTCCGTAGCGAGACCTTAATCGTCGATGCTTTGCCTTGCGGGTGCAGTCCCTTCGGGATCGGCCAACGGAAATGCCAAACACCGTTCCGCGAAAGCGTCAGGTACACAGAATTGCGCAAGGAATGTCCCCCTAGCGTGTTCCACTGAGGGTTCCTGCAAGCTAACCTACTGACTTAGTTACGAATGGTGGGCGTGACAGGGATTGAACCTGTGACCCCTACGATGTCAACGTAGTGCTCTCCCGCTGAGCTACACGCCCATTCGCGCCGCGCATACACCACTTTTGACTCGACGCGTCAATAGCGGGTTGGAACGCTTATCGTGACAAAACGGCACGTCCACGAAGCCTTGCCGGCGTAGCGACTGCCTCGCTTCGGCAATCCTTAGGCCGCCTGCAACATCTTTTCGACTTCGTTGACGAGGTCGCGCAGATGGAACGGTTTCGACAGCACCTTGGCGTCTTTCGGCGCCTTCGAGTCCGGATTGAGCGCCACGGCGGCGAAACCGGTGATGAACATCACCTTGAGATCCGGGTCGATTTCGGTGGCGCGGCGCGCCAATTCGATGCCGTCCATCTCCGGCATGACGATGTCGGTGAGCAGCAGCGAAAACGGCTCTTCGCGCAGCCGCTCATAGGCACTGGCGCCATTGTCGAAATCGCTCACGTCGTAGCCGGCGCGCTCCAGCGCCTTGACCAGGAAGCGGCGCATGTCCTCATCGTCTTCAGCGAGCAGAATGCGTGCCATCAGTCTTTTGTCCCACAAGACCCCGCGGTTCGGCGAAGCAGCGCCGTTAACCATCACATCCTTATGGGGAAAAGAGGGTAAACATCAAGTGAAGGCCGTCCGCCGCGGCGCGGCAAATCTTGGCCGCAATGCCGTCTGGACAGGCGCGCAAGCGCGTGGCACGGTCGGCATATGATGGCAAATGTGGTTCAATCGTGATCATGGGCGCCGCTGACGATTTTTTTCCGGCGCCACCCTTCGAGGTGAGGTCGGGAGCCGAGCAGCGGGTTCCTTTCGTTTTCAATTCGCCGCACAGCGGTCGGCATTATCCGCAGCGTTTCCTTGCCATGACGCGGCTTGACCGCGCCGCCATCCGCCGCTCTGAAGATTGCTACGTCGACGAATTGTTCGGCAGCTCTGTGCGGCTCGGCGCGCCGATCCTGGTCGCGCACTTTCCGCGCGCCTATCTCGACGCCAACCGCGAGGCGTGGGAACTCGATCCGCGCATGTTTTCCGACGCCCTGCCCTCCTTTGCCAACATACGCTCTGCGCGTGTGGCCGGCGGCCTGGGCACGATCCCTCGCCTCGTCGGCGAAGGCCTTGAGATTTATGCCGGCCGGCTCTCGTTACGCGAAGCAGTCAGCCGCATCGAGACGATCTATAAACCGTACCACGAGACCCTCTACCGGCTGGTCCGGGACACAAAACGCAACTTCGGCTACGCCGTGCTGATCGACTGTCATTCGATGCCAGGATCGATCAAGCTGGGCGACTCCGGCCTGCGGCCTGATTTCATCGTCGGCGACCGTTTCGGAACGTCGGCCTCTGGTGCATTATCTGAAGCCGCGATCGGTTTGCTGACGGCCATGGGCTATACCGTCGCGCACAACAAACCCTATGCTGGCGGCTACATTACCGAGCATTATGGCCGCCCGGCGCAGGCCATGCACGCCTTGCAGATCGAGGTGAATCGCGCGCTCTATATGAATGAGGCAACGCTGGAGAAATCGGCCGGCTTCAACGCCCTGGCGGACGATCTGGCACGGTTCAGCGCCGACCTGATGGCAATGCCCGACCACTGCTTCGACCGCTATCCGCTTGCCGCCGAATAGCGGCGCGAGGCACAAAAAAAGACCGCATCGTTTGACCGACGCGGTCGAAGTCTAGGGAGGAAACGCCCAAGGAGGGCATGGACAGCACAAACTGTCCGAGGCCAAGACTATGGTGCAGCGCACAATTGTCAAGTGGCGTTAACTATTCCAAAGACGAAGATAAGCGAAAGCCGCTTGAACGGATTCGCAAAGTGACTTTTTTGACACAAGTTTGTTTGAGGGGCGTGAATGACGGTATCGGCGGAATTTTTGCGGCGGATCGCGGCGGCGGCGGCTGAGCAGACATTGCCGCGATTCCGGCAAAGTGGCTCGGTGACAAACAAGCTGCATGCAGGCTTCGATCCCGTCACCGAGGCCGACCGCGAGGCGGAGAAGGCGATCCGCGCATTGATCAACGAGGAATTCCCCGGTCACGGTATCCTGGGCGAAGAATTCGGCGCGGAAAACACCGATGCGGAGCATGTCTGGGTCATCGATCCGATCGACGGCACCCGCTCCTTCATTTCAGGCGTTCCACTGTGGGGCACGCTGGTCGGCCTCACGCAGCATGGCGATGCTATAGCCGGGATGATGGCCCAACCCTTCACCGGAGAACTGTTCTACGCCAACGAGACTGGGGCGCATTATGAGGGTCGCGGCGTCAACGGCATGCTGCGCATCCGGCCGACCGAAAACATCGCCGACGCCACGTTGTGCACTACAACGCCCGTCTTGTTCCGCGACGGCGCGCGCGAAGCCTTCGACCGGCTGGAGAGCGCCTGCCGCCTGTCGCGCTACGGCACCGACTGCTACGCCTACTGCATGCTCGCCGCCGGCCATGTCGACCTGGTCGTGGAGATGGGCTTGCAGACCTACGACATCGTGGCGCTGATCCCGATCATCGAACGCGCCGGCGGCAAGGTCACGACCTGGGATGGCGGCCCGGCCGAAAAGGCCGGCGGCATCATCGCCGCCGCGACGCCGAAGTTGCATGACGCGGCCATGGAGCTTCTGCATCGAAGCTAACGCTCCTGACGGATCGCTGTCAGCAGGCCTGCCGTATCGTCCACCGCCTATCTAGAGGAGGATGGTTTGACCCAGCAACAGCAGCTCGTTGCCGACGACAATGATGGCCGGCGGGACTTCGATTTCCTCATCGGCCGGTGGAAGATCCATCACAAGCGCCTGCGCACGCGCCTCAAGGGCGACACGCAATGGGACGAGTTCGGCGGCACGTCGCATATGTGGACGCTGATGGATGGGCTGGGCAATGTCGATGACGACGATTTCGACGCGCCGACCGGACGCTACCGCGCCACCACGCTGCGCTCTTTCGATCCGGTCGAGAAGATCTGGTCGATCTGGTGGCTCGATGGCCGTTTTCCGCAAGCCATCGACGTGCCGATGCGCGGCCGGTTCGAAGACGGGCTCGGGACCTTTCTCTGCGACGACACGTTCGAGGGCCGCCCAATAAAGGTGCGCTTTATTTGGCGCACGAGCCAGCCGATGCCGCGCTGGGAGCAGGCGTTCTCCGAGGATGGCGGCGAGACGTGGGAAACGAATTGGGTAATGGATTTCGAGCGGATAGCCTGAAAGGGCTACGTGTCGTCGTCGCCAGAGCCAGGGATGAAGGCATCGAACGCCGCGAAAAACTGTTCGCGGAAATAATCGCTCTCCTGCAGGATTTCGTGCTGCGCCCCGTCGATGGTGACGATCGAGCCGGAGCGGATGCGCGGCACATACTGTTCTATCGCGCGTGTTGAGACGACGGTGTCTGCGCCGGCGGCGATGAACAGGATCGGGATGTGGATCTTGGCGCGGAATTCCGCGCTGTGCACCATTTCGGACGCGGTTGCGACGGCGTGAGCCCATGCGAAGGTCGGGCTACCGGTCGCTAGTTCGGGATGAGCCTGGTAGATCGCGATATTGCGGCGAAAGCGCTTCGTATCCGAAGTCACACTGTTGCCCTCGAAGGGGAATTCCTTCCACGGTCCGCCGGTCAGGTAGATCCAGCCAAGCCCGATCGCCTTGATGAAGCCGGTAAGCCTGCGGCTGTTCTTGACCGAGAGAGGCATGTTGTCGAGGGTCAGGAAAGGGGCGCAGAGAACCATCCGCCGTACGCGGTTTGTGAGTAAGGGCACCGCCGCCAGCGCCGCCAAGCCGCCGGTGGAATGCGCCAACACGTAATAAGGAGCGCGGCAGTCCGGCAGCACGACTTCGGAAAAGAAGCGTTCGATATCGGTTATATAGCTGGCGAAGCGTTCGACATAACCGCGCTGCGGATCCTTGCGCAGTCGCTGCGAGCCGCCCTGCCCGCGCCAGTCGAAGATGGCGATGCCGAAACCGCGCTTCGACAGGTCGCGTGCCGTCTCGTAATATTTCTCGATGCATTCGTTGCGGCCGGTAAGGATGACGACGGTGCCCTTAAGCGGCCGGCCCGTGGCGCCGAAAGTCGCGTAACGGATCTTGCGGCTACGGTCACCGACAAAGAAGCCGGCGCTGGCCCTGTCGGGGATAGGATTGTCAGGTGTTTCGAAGATGACGTCGCTCATGCCGATGCCCAGATATCGACGGCATCGCCGCGCTCGATCAAACCGATAGGAAGCAGAGAGCGGAAAAGCAAGGCCGGAAGCCTACCCCTGGGAGACCTCCGGCCCGTGACGGCTATAAGTGGAAGGGACGTTACACCCACAGCCGGTTCGCTTATTTCGGGCGCAAACTATCGGCTTGTACATGAACGCCGCCGGAAGGGCCGGTTCATCTGCCGTTCATGTTGGGCGGCAGGGAAGTACTCGAAGTCCCCGCCAGAAAAAATCTTGAAATCGCCGAAAGGCGAACCCAAATCACCCCTGCGGCCGCCAGAATGGGGTCGCTGGTCCATCGGGACGCCTTTTTGGGTTCCGCACCGGGCCAAAACGCAAATGCATGTTGCTCACGAAGGAGAACACACCATGCGTCATGTCGATTTTTCCCCGCTTTATCGTTCGACCGTCGGCTTCGACCGTCTCTTCACCATGTTGGACTCGCTCGGCCAGCCCGAGGGCGGCCAGACGACTTATCCGCCCTACAACATCGAGCGCACAGGCGAGGATTCCTACCGGATCTCCATGGCGGTTGCCGGCTTCTCGGAAACTGACATTTCGATCGAAGCCCACCGCAATGTGCTGACGGTGAAGGGCGAACGCGCCAACGAGGGCAATGGCGAAGGCTCCGAAGTGCTCTATCGCGGCATCGCCGCTCGTTCCTTCGAGCGTCGCTTCCAGCTCGCCGACCACGTCGAGGTGAAGGGCGCCACGCTGAAGAACGGCCTCCTCCACATCGATCTCACCCGCAACATCCCCGAGGAGATGAAGCCGCGCAAGATCGAGATTTCGGCCGCGTCGGACAAAGCCAAGCAGATCGAAGCCAAAGCGGCCAACTAAGCCGCCCGCACGGCTGACTGATCGAGGCGGCGTCGCAAGACGCCGCCTTTTTTTCATGCGCTGCGACGCTGGTGTCTGGCCATCGCATGGTCGATCAGCTCGCTGATCAGTTGCCGATAGGAAATACCCGAAGCCGCCAGCGCCTTGGCGTACATGCTGATGTTGGTGAAGCCGGGGATTGTGTTCAGCTCGTTGACGACCAGCGTGTCGTCCGGCAGCAGGAAAAAGTCCACCCGCGCCATACCTTCGCAGCCGAGCGCCCGGAATGCCTCGGCGGCCATGGACCGCGCCTTGGCACGAATGGGCTCAGGCACGTCGGCAGGCACTTTCACGACGGCGCCATCGGCATCCAGATATTTTGCGTCATAGGAATAAAAGTCGTGATGGGCGGCGGTGATGATCTCGCCGGGATCGGACACGACAAGCGAACCGTCTGCCCGCTCCAGCACCGAACATTCGATCTCGCGGCCATCGATGAAGGCTTCGACAAGCACCTTGTCGTCGTGCTGGAACGCTTTGTCGAGCGACGTCGCAAAATCCGCACCATTGCCGCCGACCCGGCTGACGCCCACCGAAGACCCCTGCCGCGCCGGCTTGATGAAGAGGATAGGTCCGAGGTCTCGCTGAATGTCCTCGAACGTCACCGCCTCGCCTTTACGTAGCGATCGCGCCTCCGCGACGGGGATGCCCTGCGCCTTCAACAACGTTTTCGCCATCGCCTTGTCCATCGCGGCGGCCGAGGCAAAGACCCCGCAACCCACATAAGCAACATCAGCCGTTTCGGCATGACCTTGCACCGAGCCGTCTTCGCCGAAAGGCCCGTGCAGCACAGGAAACACGACATCGACGGGCTTTATCGCCCTCAATTCGCCCGACGGATCGATTGCAATCAGCCGCCCTTTGCCGCCGGGGAGCAGCGCAACCTCTGTACCGTTTTTGGAAATGTTGAGCGAGCCGACTTTGCCACTCCCAAGCAGATACCACCTGCCGGCGCGGTCGATGCCGATGGGCACGACGTCGAAACAATCGCGGTCCATTGCCTCGAGCACATTGGTTGCCGAAAGAATGGACACGTCATGTTCGGCCGACCGCCCGCCGAACAGCACGGCCACGCGCATTTTGTCTGTCAAGAAACACCCCCCATCCGTGTCAAAGCCCCGCCGACACCCGCCCAAAAATTCAACGGAGGGTAAGGCTTCGTTATGGAGGCGTTTTGCAACGTGCGTGCAGAAACTGTGCGCCGCCGGATGAGACCCTACCGGTTGGTGACCAGTCGCGCGATGCCAGCAACATCCTCATCGGCCGTCGCAAAGCTGGTGACGAATCGGCATAACACCTCGTCCGGTCCGATCTGACCTTCGAAACTTGCCGGCACATGCCAATCGTAAAAGACCGCGCCCGCGTCGGTGAGCTGCGCCATCGTCTCGCGCGGCATTATGGCAAAAACCTCGTTCGCCTGGGGCTGCCATGCCAGCCGGGTAACTGACGACTCGGAAAAGATTTCGGCCAATCTGGCGGCCATGGCATTGGCGTGACGCGCCGTTGTCAGCCAAAGATCATCCTTCAGATAAACTTCGAACTGCGCGGCGATGAAACGCGACTTTGAAAAAAGCTGCGCTGCGCGCTTGCGATAGAACGCAAATTCGCTTGCCTTTGACGGATTGAACAGCACAACCGCCTCGGCGCACCAGCAGCCATTCTTGGTGCCACCGAACGATAGCATGTCGACGCCGCGTTTCCACGTCACCTCGGCGGGCGAAACGTCGAGCGCGACCAGTGCGTTGGCAAAACGTGCGCCGTCCATATGCAGCGCCATGCCGTGCTTTCGCGCAATCGCCGCAATGGCATCGATCTCTTGTAGGGAATAGAGCGTCCCGATCTCGGTCGCCTGGGTGATCGAAATCGCAGCCGGCTGGCCGGCATGGACGAATTCAGGCGGGAAACGACCTATCTCGGCGGCGAGTCGCTCCACATCCATCTTGCCGAGCTTCCCATCGACAGCCCGCAGCCGCGCGCCTCCCGACAGATATTCCGGCGCGCCGCACTCGTCCTCGAAAATATGCGCCTCGCGATGGCAGAAGGAAACACCGCCGGGCTTGGCAACCGACGCCAGCGCCAGCGAGTTGGCGGCGGTGCCGGTGGCGACGAAAAACACCGCCACCTCGCGTTCGAAAATTTCATTGAAGCGCTCGGCCACGCGTTTATCGAAAGCGCCGTTGCCGTAAGCGGGGTCATAGCCGGCAGATGCATCGGCCAAGGCCTGTGCAACAGACGCGTGCGCGCCGGCCCAGTTGTCGGAGGCGAAGAACATGATGCGGCAGACGCCCTGTACGTATGGATTCTGCCCGCAGACATGAACCGTGCCCGACACGATTGCAAGGCCAGCAACCGGGTTCGAACGAGAAGATCAGATATACGCTTTCCGCGACCGAAAAACCGGTCGCGGAACGGCGAGGAAGACCAGATGCTGGTGGGCGGTGGGCCTACGCCACCAAACCCGCTAGAGATAGATCCAGAACGAGACGCGTCTGCGATAGCAACGCCGGCGCCAGCGCCCACGATCCCAATAACGCCGGCAGACAGTGCGCCATGCATGACGCCGGCGGCGACGCCGACGACGTCTGCCTTCATGGTAATAGCCCCGGTGCCATATCAGTTCCGGTTCCGCCGTTTCAGGCCCGACATCCAGTTCGTCCACGACAGGGTCGTCCAGCGCGTCGAGAATGCCCGGTCCGTTGCCCGGAACCCCGGCCGCAGCGTCGACGGGTCTGGCCACTGTCGCCAATGCCGCCGTGCCCGCCACCCCAAACAGGCCCGCGAGAAACAGTCTTCTGTCCATCGTTACCTCCCTAGAAAATGTCAATGGCGCCTTGGTCTGAACTGCTCTTCCCTCCGACGATGTCATCTCCGTCGTGGAGGCAAAAACGTCGCCCAGCTATGGCCGTGCCTTGGCAATTCAACACGGCAGCGGCGGGATGTCCATGCAGCCATTGGGCGCCAACGACAGAACGCGCCAACGGGCACGCTGTTCCAGCTTCATGGTTTATGGAATGAAAATGGCGGAGAAGGAGGCTAACTAACCTCTATTCGCTACCGTTCGTCACTATCCGCAAAATCATGGGATAGCGGGCCACCTTTAGAACCGTTTGCCTGTAGTCGTTCGCCATCATTCGCTACTATCCGGTTCCGAAAAGGGGAATGGAAGTGGGAATAGATGCCCGGCCGCTCGATCCACAAGCTGACTGACAAGGAAGTTGCCGCGAAGAAGACGCCGGGCCGATTTTCAGACGGCGGTGGCCTGTACATCTATGTTGCAGCGTCCGTGGGGCAGAACAGCGGCCGGAGGTGGGTGTTTCGCTGGACGCCGACCGGCGGTTCTCGCAAGGAAATGGGGCTTGGCCCGTATCCGACAGTCACCTTGGCCAAGGCGCGAGCAAAGGCTCAGGAATTCCGCACGGCAATAGCCGAGGGCCGCGATCCGCTTGCCGAGCGTCGAGCCGTCGCGATCCAGGAGAAGCCCAAGACCTTTGGTGAGGCAGCCGACGAATTCATTGCCATTGCCAAGAAAGGCTTCCGCAATCCAAAGCACGGCCTGCAATGGCAAATGACGCTTGGCCCCGCCTACTGCAAGAGTATCCGCGACAAGCCGGTGGCCGATATCTCGACAGAGGACGTTCTGAAAATCCTCACGCTCATCTGGTCGGTGAAGAGTGAGACGGCTGCCAGGCTCCGGGCGCGCATCGAGCGGGTATTGAGCTATGCCGCACAAAGGGCTGGCGCGAGCCTGGCGAGAACCCGGCCGCTTGGCGCGGCAATCTGGAAAACACCCTGCCGAAGCGCATCAAGCTCGCGCGCGGACACCATCGGGCGATGCCCTACGCCAAAGTCGGGGCGCTGCTGAAGAAACTGCACAAGGCCGATGCCATGGCGGCGCGGGCGCTGGAGCTGTGCATCTTGTGTGCGTCACGCCCAGGCGAAGTGCTCAATGCCGTCTGGTCGGAGTTCGATCTCGACGACAAACTGGTTTGGAGCATCCCGGCGCATCGCATGAAATCCGGCATACCGCACACAGTCCCGCTATCCAGCCAGGCTGTGACGCTGCTCAAAAAGCTGAAGGAAACGGCTCAAGCAGATATACCATTCGTCTTCCCAGGCGAGCGACCCAAGAAACCGCTGTCAAACATGGCGATGTCCATGATGTTGCGGCGCATGAAGCAAACCGGGCTGACGGTTCATGGATTTAGAGCGTCGGACGCTCAGGTTGAATCGCGAAGGATTCCTCTGATGTTGGGTTTGTGATTCACTTCCTTATGGAGGTGATTTGCGATGCCCAAGGCTTACTCGCTCGATTTGCGTGAACGCGTTGTG
>JBFWUS010000072.1:0-29541 GCA_050247155.1 Rhizobiaceae bacterium | reverse complement strand
GTCAACCCGCCGATGACAATGTGGATATATATGCCGGTCGTCATGTTGGCCCACCTTGTCGGCATCGCGCCTGAGGCGGCGGTATACGGCTACATATATCTTGTTTGCCTGACCGGGCTGGGTTTTGCTGCATATATAGCTCGACGAGCCGAGTTTGAGGAAAACCCATTCCTCTATGCTATGCTGCCTGTTTTCCTGGCGCTGCTTGTCGTCTTGCCGGCCTACACTTTCAGCCAGCGTGAGCATTTCGGCGTAGCGCTGCTGCTGCCGTTGCTGACACTGATGGCGTGGCGGGTCAAAGCTGGCAATGGCCAACAGCCCGGCGTTTGGCTCGCCGTGGCCGCCGGTCTGTGCGGCTCCATGATCGTGTTGGTAAAGCCATATTACGCCATCATGATTGTGGCGCCGGCCCTCTACGTCGCTTGGCGAAAGCGCAGCATGCGGTGGCTCTTCACGGCCGAGTATTGGACTATTGCATGCGCTTGCGGCGCCTACCTCGCTGCGGTGCCGATGATTTATCCTGAATATCTGCGGGACATCGTTCCGGTTGTCGTAGACATCTATTCGCAACACCACTTCGCCGCGTGGACGATCATCTTTTACGGCATTTTGTTCGCCCCAATCGTCTATTCGTTCTATCGCCTGCACTCAGGCTCGCCGATCTCTCCTCTTGTGACCATCGTGATGATCAGTTCGATCGCCGGCCTTGGTCCCTTGATCTACCAAGGCAAAGGATTCCCGTATCATGCTCTGCCGGCTTTCATGCTGGGCTTTGGCGCCTTGGCCTGCACGCTTTGCCAACCCGGCAACGCCGTGGCCCGGGCGGGGATTTCAGGCAAAATAATGGCCCTTGCCTTTCTGTGCGGCGCTTTCCCGTTCTTGATGGCCAACAAATCTGATGCGACCTTGGTTCGAACGATCCGTGAGAGGACGGTACAGCCAACCGTTGGCGTGATCGGAACAAGCATCGAGATTGGACATCCGTTGACCCGCATGATCGGTGGGGTCTGGACCGGCCAGCATTGCAGCGATTGGCTCGGTGGATTGGCGCTTTACTTTGCCAGCGTGGCACGGGAGGCCGGAGACGGCGCCCGAGAGCAGCATTACGACGGCATTGCGCGAAACTACATCGCCGAGCGCGCGCGGGTACTGAAGGCTGAACCGCCACAGATCCTGCTGCTCCAGAAAGACGACTTCTGGGCCGATCGATTCGTCCGCGAGCCTGCGCTGGCCGGGTTTATGAACAACTACCGCCTGATCAGCGAAGACAAGCGCCGCTGGGTGTTTCTTCACGCGGCAAAATGATCAATCGCCTTCCGCGAGCGACGTCACCCGACGCAGCGTCAGGTTGACCCGGCCGCCATTCTTCAGCAGTGCCGAGGTCGACGCATAGATGCGATCCACGCCGTGAAATGCGAGCCGTCCCTCGCCGCCCAACACTACAACATCGCCACTTTCCAGCCGAAACGACTTTGTCGGGTCGTCGCGGCGCTTGCCGCCGACGCGAAAAAGGCAGGCGTCGCCCAACGAGACCGAAACCACCGGCGCTTCGAGATTCTGCTCGTCGCGGTCCTGATGGAGGCCCATTTTGGCCGATGCGTCGTAGAAATTGATCAGGCATGCCTCCGGCGCAGCCGGGTAGGAAGCAACTTCGCGCCACAAGGCCAGCAGGCGCTCCGGAATGGACGGCCACGGATCGCCAGTCTCCGGATGCATTGCCTGATAGCGATAGCCGCGATCCCTGTCGGTGACCCAGCCGAGCGCGCCGCAATTGGTCATGCGCACGCTCATGGGCTTGCCGGTTCTCGGCATTGTAGGAACATAGAGAGGGGCCACCTTCACAACCGCGCGGATTTGCTCCAGCAGCGCGCGCTGTTCACCCGGGGGCAGAAATCCAGGCATATGTCGAACGCCTGGAGGAAGTACAAGCATCGCAATCTCTCGAACAAAGAGAGAACGATACAACTCGGAACCCGGCACGTGCAACCCGATTTCCGACAGGGGAATAGAGATGCCGCGGCTTAATTTGTGGCCGCGACATCTCCAAGCCGGCAATCAGGCCGTGGCTGTCGTCTCCGAGATGTCGGGAATGCGCAGCACCTGGCCTGGATAGATCTTGTCCGGGTGTTTCAGCATCGGCTTGTTGGCTTCGAAAATCGCCTTGTATTTGCCCGCATTGCCCTTGCCGTATTGCGCTTCGGCGATCTTCGACAGGTTGTCACCCTTCTTGACGGTGTAGAATTTCGGGTTTGCCGCCGGAATTGCCTTCTTAATGAGGTCGGTAATGTCGATGCTTGAATCCAGTTTCATGTCCGACTCCGGCGGCACGACTTTCAACTCATCCGCATCAACCTTGGAAACACCGAGGGTGTTGCCAACAGCGATGATCGCTTTTTCAAAGGCCGTCTGGTCGACGACGACGCCCTTGAGAACGACTTTGTCGCCATCGACCTTCACTGCTACGTTTTCCGTGCCCAGCTTGTTGGCATCGAGTTCCTTCTTCAGCGCCTCCGCGCTTGGCGCTTCTTCTTCATCACCAATGCCGAGCTTGTTGCCGACCTTCTTCACAAAATCGAAGATACCCATTCTGGCCTCCTGTCGTGGGAATCGTTGGAGAATTTGGCATTTGCCGACGTGGTTGGAAAGGCGCTGAGCCTATTCACCGTCAACACGGCCCCGCAGCTTCTTGACCGTCGAGCGCCCCGCCTTCGTCTTCAGTCGACGCTCGACCGCCCCTTTGGAAGGCTTGGTCTTCTTGCGCGGCGGCGGGGGTGGTTCAGCGGCTTTGGACACCAGGGCCACGAGTCTCGAGCGGGCATCGGCGCGGTTCTGTTCTTGCGTGCGAAAGCGCCCCGCCTCAATGACGATGACGCCGTCCTTCGTCGCACGCTGGCCCGCCATACGAATGACGCGGGAACGAACCCGTTCGGACAGACCCTCGGCTTGAGCGGCGTCGAAGCGAAGCTGCACGGCGGTCGCGACCTTGTTGACGTTCTGCCCGCCAGGCCCGGACGAGCGGATAAAGCTTTCCGACACGTCTTCCGGCGCGATTGCCGCCTCGGCGGATATGACAATCTTTTCGTCGATGCTCATGCGCCAAGATGTGGCGCGTCCGCCGCAAAAAAGAAAGACGAGAAGCTGCGGTCTTCGCTCAGAGTCTGTGCCGAACTCACCAGCGACGCTGTTAGCCTGGCGACTCGACCTCCGTCGGCACGACAAGGCTTTGCAAAGTCGTCAGCGGCGCGCCGGCGATAACGCCGAGCACGGCGCGCGCAAGCTCCCGTCCGGCCTGACGGAAATCCTCGTTGACGACATGGATTTCAGGGCGAAACAGCGGCAGCAGCCGGAACGATTGTTTTGAGACGAGGTCGACGTCACGACCGAGTTTCAGTCCGGCAGCCTCGATCCCGGCGACGAGGGCGAAGGTTGCCCCGCCAGTGCTGGACACGATGCCATCAGGTCGCTTCTCCCGTTGCATGAGCTCAATGGCCGCGTCGCGAATTTCCTCGAGTGAGGAATCGGCATTCACCACCGACAGCGGCGCTTCGGCAAGGCCGGTCTCGGCCAGACCCTCGGCAAATCCGTCACGCGTGTGTTGGGCGTAGCTGAGTTGCGGCGTGGGCGCCATCAGCGCCAGCCTCCGCCTGCCGATTTGGGCCAGCCGGCGCACCGCAATCCGGGCAAAGGCCGCATTGTCAAAATCGTGGAACGCGTGGGCCGTGCTCTGATAGGTGCGGCCGTGCGTGGCGAATGGGAAGCCGCGCTCGGCCATATAGCGCACGCGCGGATCGTTCGGCTCGGTGCGCGAGATGATGATGCCGTCGGCCGAGCCTGTTTCGACCACATAGCGCACCGGCTCCATTGGATCCTTGTCGCGCGAATAGGGTGTAATGATGAGATGGTAGGGTGTCTCGGCAATCGCTTCCGACACGCCGTAAACAATGTCGGAGACGAAGCCGCCCACCTGTTCCCGCGTGTCGAGCACAAGGCTGATGACGTTGGTTTTCCCGGTCCGCAGGCGGACACCCGCGCGGTTGGGCCGGTAGCCGACTTGACGGGCGACGAGCTGAACACGCTTGCGCGTTTCCAGCCCGATCTCCGGCGCATCTTTCAGCGCGCGCGACACCGTCGTCACGCCAAGCCCGGTCATGAAGGCTATCGTCTTAAGCGTCGGCCTTTCGCCGTCGACTGGCGCACTGCCAGCATCGCTTTGATCGGCGTCCATTTCCCCTGCCTCGGCGGCGACCAGTTGCATCGCTGGCAATAGCGTCATTCAGCGGCCGCTTCAAGCAGAACTGAAACGTTACAGCTTGCTCACCTGCTCGACGCCGAACATCCATGCCGCCATCATACAATGACGACCCTGTGCACTGCAGCACAAGCTTTGTGCACTGCGAAAAAGCCGCGCGTCAAAAAATTGCAGGTTCCGACCGTGAACTCTTGCGCCGCGGCGAAGCTTCCCGTAAGAGCGATCTGTAACGTTACAGATTTTCTGGGAGGAATTCATGCGTTATCGGATGATCACGGCTGCCCTCGCGGCCGCAACTGCCTGCGGCTTTGCTGGAACGGCTGCCGCGACCGATCTTGAAGTGACCCATTGGTGGACGTCCGGCGGCGAGGCTGCGGCGGTCGCCGAATTAGCCAAGGCTTTCGACGCTACCGGCAACAAATGGATCGACGGCGCCATTGCCGGCTCCGGCGGCACCGCGCGCCCGATCATGATTTCACGCATCACCGGCGGCGATCCAATGGGCGCAACCCAGTTCAATCATGGCCGTCAGGCCGAGGAGCTTGTGCAGTCCGGTTTGATGCGGGACTTCACGGACCTTGCCGCAAAGGAGAAGTGGACCGAGATCGTTCGCCCGAAGAGCCTGCTGGATAGCTGCACGCTCGACGGCAAGATCTACTGCGTCCCGGTCAACATCCATTCCTGGCAGTGGCTCTGGCTCTCCAACAAGGCCTTTGCCGACGCTGGTGTGCCGGTGCCCAAGAACTGGGACGAATTGGTTGCCGCCGCACCTGCGCTGGAAGCCAAAGGCATCGTGCCGCTCGCCGTCGGTGGACAACCGTGGCAGGCGTCGGGCGCCTTCGATGTGCTGATGATCGCGATTGGCGGTAAGGAAACCTATCTGAAGGTCTTTCAGGACAAGGATGAAGCCGTAGCCGCAGGGCCGGAAATCGCCAAGGTCTTCAAGGCTGCGGATGATGCCCGCAAGATGGCCAAAAACACCAACCAGCAGGATTGGAACCAAGCGACGAACATGGTCATCACCGGCAAGGCCGCTGGCCAGATCATGGGCGACTGGGCGCAGGGTGAATTTGCCGTCGCCGGCCAGGTGGCTGGAAAAGACTATACTTGCCTGCCCGGCCTCGGCGTCACCGAGATCATCTCGACCGCTGGCGACGCGTTCTACTTCCCGACCCAGACCGATGAGGCCAAGACCGCTGCTCAGGACGTACTGGCGTCAACCCTGCTGGCTCCGACCACGCAGGTCGCCTTCAACCTCAAGAAGGGCTCGCTGCCGGTGCGCGGGGACGTCGATCTCGCGGCCGCCAACGACTGCATGAAGAAGGGTCTCGACATCCTAGCCAAGGGCAACATCATCGCGTCGGTCGACCAACTGCTATCCGCGGATACCCAGAAGCAGAAGGAAGACCTCGCAGCCGAATTCTTCGCAAACCCGAACCTGACGGTCGAGGACGCACAGAAGCGCTTCGCTGAAATCATCGCCGCGGCGGACTAGGCGCACCAAGCGAAGCGAGCGCAATGAAAGAGCCCTTTCCCCTCACGGGGAGAGGGCGTCAAAGCCTGATCTTCTAACGCCATTGGCAAGGGTTTGCGGCGATGTCAGTGACAAACATCCCGGACCACCCCCGGCAAGCGGGAAGGGAGGTGGAGACCCGACGCCCCTCACAGCTCTTCCGCAACATCAGCGCGAAGATTGCCTCCATACCGATGATCCTTACCGCCGTCGTGATCTTCGTTGGCGGCACGGTGTGGACCGTGTTCTATTCGTTCACGAATTCGCGCTTGCTGCCGCGAATGAGTTTTGTCGGTTTCGAGCAGTATGAGCGCCTGTGGGCAGCCCCACGTTGGAATGTGGCCGTCGAAAACCTCGCCGTTTACGGCGTCTTCATGCTCGTCTTTTCGCTGCTGATCGGCTTCGTGCTGGCGGCGCTGATGGATCAGAAGATCCGCTTCGAAGATACGTTCCGCACCATCTTCCTCTACCCCTTCGCGCTCTCCTTCATCGTCACCGGGCTGGTGTGGCAATGGCTGCTCAATCCGGATTTCGGCGTGCAGGCGGTCGTGCGTTCGCTCGGCTGGACAAGCTTCACCTTCGACCCGCTCTACAACCAGCAGATCGTCATCTACGGCATCCTGATCGCCGCGCTCTGGCAAGGCACCGGGCTGGTGATGTGCCTGATGCTTGCCGGCCTGCGCGGCATTGACGAGGACATCTGGAAGGCGGCGCGGGTCGACGGCATTCCGATGTGGAGGACCTATCTCTTCATCATCATTCCGATGATGCGGCCGGTGTTCATAACCACGCTGGTGATCATCGCAGCCTCCATCGTCAAGGTCTATGACCTCGTCGTCGCGCAGACCAGCGGCGGCCCAGGCATCTCGTCCGAAGTGCCAGCCAAATATGTCTATGACTACATGTTCCAGGCGCAGAACCTCGGGCAAGGTTTTGCCGCCTCGTCGATGATGCTGCTCTCGGTGATCATCATCGTCATTCCATGGGCGTATCTCGAATTCGGAGGACGCAAGCATGGTTGACAAGGCGACCCTTGATGCGGCGCTGGACGCCATCGCGCCGGACGACACCGGCCCACGCGGCGCGCGGCCGCGGCCGATCTTCTCGCCGCGCAACATCATCATCTACGGCACGCTGTTCGTCGTCGCGGTCTATTACCTGATCCCGCTCTACGTGATGGTGGTGACGTCGCTGAAAGGCATGCCGGAAATCCGCCTCGGCAACATCTTCTCGCCCCCGCTGGAGATCACCTTCGAGCCGTGGGTGAAGGCGTGGGCCACCGCCTGCACGGGCCTGAATTGCGACGGGCTTTCGCGCGGTTTCTGGAACTCGGTGCTGATCACCGTGCCGTCGGTGATCGTGTCGATCGCCATCGCCTCGGTCAATGGGTATGCGCTGGCCAACTGGCGCTTCAAGGGCGCGGACATCTTCTTCACCATCCTCATCGTCGGGGCGTTCATCCCCTATCAGGTGATGATCTATCCGATCGTTATTATCCTGCGCGAGATCGGCCTTTACGGTACGCTGTGGGGTCTGATCATCGTGCATTCCATCTTCGGCATGCCGATCCTGACGCTCCTCTTCCGCAACTATTTCACCTCGGTGCCGCAGGAACTGTTCAAAGCGGCGCGCGTCGATGGCGCGGGCTTCTGGCAGATCTATTTCCGCATCATGCTGCCGATGTCGCTGCCGATTTTCGTCGTCGCGATCATCCTGCAGGTGACCGGCATCTGGAACGATTTTCTGTTCGGCGTCGTCTACACGCGGCCGGACACTTATCCAATGACGGTGCAACTCAACAACATCGTCAATTCGGTTCAGGGCGTGAAGGAATACAATGTCAACATGGCCGCGACGATCCTGACCGGCCTCGTGCCGCTCATCGTCTATTTCGCTTCCGGCAAACTGTTCGTGCGCGGCATCGCCGCAGGCGCGGTGAAAGGATAATCGCCATGGCCGCGCAAAATGGCACCAGCGTTTCTGTCCGCAAGCTCAGGCTTAATTACGGCTCTGTCGAAGTGCTCAAGACGCTGGACCTCGACATCGCCGAAGGCGAGTTCCTTGTGCTGCTGGGACCATCCGGCTGCGGCAAGTCGACCTTGCTCAACTGCATTGCCGGGCTGCTCGACATCACCGACGGGCAGATATTCATCAAGGGCAAGAACGTCACCTGGCTGGAGCCGAAGGATCGCGGCATCGGCATGGTGTTCCAGTCCTATGCGCTCTACCCGCAGATGACGGTGGAGAAGAACCTGTCGTTCGGGCTTCAGGTCGCCGGCATGCCGAAAGATCAGATCGCCAAGCGCGTCGGACGTGCCTCCGAGATTCTGCAGATCGAACCATTGCTGCAACGCAAGCCATCCGCCCTTTCCGGCGGCCAGCGCCAGCGCGTCGCTATCGGCCGTGCGCTGGTGCGCGACGTCGATGTGTTCCTCTTCGACGAGCCGCTGTCCAACCTCGACGCCAAGCTGCGTTCCGAACTGCGAGTCGAAATCAAGCGGCTGCACCAGCAGCTCGAAAATACGATGATCTATGTCACGCACGATCAGATCGAGGCGATGACATTAGCCGATCGGATCGCGGTCATGCGCGGCGGCGTGATCCAGCAGCTCGACGCGCCGCAGCAAATCTACAACCGGCCGGTGAACCGGTTCGTCGCCGGCTTCCTCGGCTCGCCCGGCATGAACTTCCTTAGCGGCAATATTGCCGGCGCGACCTTCAGGGCTGGCGACGCTGCAGTGCCGCTCGACCGCTACAAGTTCGAGCGACCGGCCGGCGACGGTCAGCCTGTCGTCTTCGGCATTCGGCCCGAGCACATTTCCTCGGGCGCCGCCGCTGCGGATCAGCCATTCAAGCAGCAAGTCACGGTCGAGGTCGTCGAGCCGATGGGATCCGACACGCTGGTCTGGACCAAGCTCGGCGGCGCCAACCTCGCCTTCCGCATGGAAGCCGAGAAACAGGCCGCCCCCGGCGATCTGGTGGCCATCGGCTTCGATCCCGCCAGAGCGTCCCTTTTCGGGGCTGACGAAAATCGGCTCTAATTTTCTCCCAAGCCCAAGCACAGGAAATTGGAAATGGACTGGTCCTATCAACTCTATTCATCGCGCGACACCAAGCCGTGGCCTGACGTTTTGAGCAACCTCGCCAAGGTTGGCTACAAGAGGGTGGAGGGCTTTGGTGGCGTCTATGTCGATGCGAAGGCTTTTCGCGACGAGCTCAACAAGAATGGCCTGAAAATGCCGACCGGCCATTTTTCGATCGATGCGCTGGAAAAGGACCTGGCCAACACGCTGGCGACTGCGAAGGCACTCGGCGTGAAGCTGGTTGCCTGCCCGCATATCGCCGCCGATGCGCGACCAACCACCGCCAAAGGCTGGCAGGATTTCGGCAAGCGCCTCGGCAAGATCGGCAAGAAAGTCGCTGACGCCGGTTTCCAGTTTGCCTGGCACAACCATGATTTCGAGTTCGTGCTCTTGCCGGATGGCGCGGCGCCTATGCGCCATATTCTGGAGGCCGCGCCGGAGATCGGCTGGGAGATGGACGTCGCCTGGGTGATCCGCGGCGGCAACGATCCGG
This sequence comes from Rhizobiaceae bacterium, assembly GCA_050247155.1. Classification (GTDB taxonomy): domain Bacteria; phylum Pseudomonadota; class Alphaproteobacteria; order Rhizobiales; family Rhizobiaceae; genus Mesorhizobium_G. The sequence continues at coordinate 20,203 of JBFWUS010000072.1, read as the reverse complement.
CGGCCTGGATCAAGGCCTACGGCCCGCGCATCGTCGCCGCGCATGTGAAGGACATAGCGCCCGCCGGCCAGAACACGGACGAAGATGGCTGGGCCGATGTCGGCCACGGCACAGTCGACTGGAAAGGCCTCTATGCGCTACTGAAGAAGCACACCAAGGCCAAATATTTCGTGATGGAACACGACAAGCCGGCCGACGCCGCACGTTTCGCCAAACGCTCCATCGCCTCGGCAAACAAGTTCTGACGGGACATATCGACATGGCAAAGAAACTCGGCGTCGGGATCATCGGCTGCGGCAATATCTCGACCACCTATTTCCGGCTCGCGCCGCTGTTCAAGGGTATCGAAGTGCGCGCCGGCGCGGATATCAACATGGACGCGGCCAAGGCGCGCGCCAAGGAATATGGTGTGCGCGCTGAAACCGTCGACAACCTGCTGAAGGCCGACGATATCGACATCGTCGTCAACCTGACCGTGCCGGCGGTGCACTACGAGGTGGCCAAGCAGGCGCTTGACGCCGGCAAGCACGTCTATTCGGAAAAGCCGTTTGTGCTATCGGTCAAGGAAGGGCTAGACCTGAGGAAGCGCGCCGAAAAGAAGAAGCTGCGCATCGGCTCCGCGCCGGACACGTTCCTCGGCGGCTCGCACCAGTTGGCTCGGCATCTGGTCGATTCCGGCAAGCTCGGAAAAATCACCAGCGGCTCGCTGCACATTATGAACCACGGCATGGAGGCCTGGCATCCAAACCCGGACTTCTTCTTCCAGCCGGGCGGCGGGCCGGTGCTCGACCTCGGTCCCTACTATATCGCCGATTTGATCAATCTGATCGGGCCTGTGAAGCGCGTGGCATCGCTCGCCACCATCCCGGCGAAGGAACGCACGATCTCGTCGCAACCGCGCGCCGGCGAAAAGATCCCGGTCAACACGCCGACGACGATCTTCTCGTTGATGGAGTTCGCCAACGGCGCTTCGGTCTCGCTGCACGCCTCCTGGGATGTCTGGGCGCACAACCACGCGCCGATCGAACTCTACGGCGAAGAAGGCTCGCTGTACGTGCCCGATCCGAATTTCTTCGGCGGCGATGTGCAGTACACCAACCGCGACAAGCCGGTGAAGAAGAACCCAAAATGGGATCATCCGTTCGGCGTGCCGAACCAGAAGCATGCACGGGGCGAATTGGCCAACTACCGCACCGCGGGCCTCGCCGACATGGCGCTGGCCATAGGCGAAGGCCGCCCGCATCGCTGTTCGATGGAAGCCGCCTTGCACGCCATCGACGTCATGACCGGTATGCTGAAATCGGGTGAGACCGGCAAGTTCGTTGATATGGTAACGACGTGCGAACGGCCCGCCGCGCTCGGCATCAAGGAAGCGAAGGCCTTGCTGGCGCCGGTGAAGAAGGCCAAGAAGTAGCGCGGCGCTGTCGAGTGCGCGCCCACCTCCCCCTTGAGGGGGGAGGTCGCGGCGCGAAGCGCCGCGGGTGGGGGTGATTGTACGTCACCATCTAATCACCCCACCCCGCGCCTGCGGCGCGACCCTCCCCCTCAAGGGGAGGGTAAGATGCGCTGCAATCCCGCCTTGGAGCCACCCATGCCCTACATGCCCGCCCCCACCCGCTACGACGCCATGACCTACAACCGGGTCGGCAAATCCGGCCTGAAACTTCCCGCAATCTCATTCGGCCTTTGGCAGAATTTCGGCGAGAAGACGCCGCACGAGACAAAACGCGCGATGGTTCAGCGCGCCTTCGATCTCGGCATCACCCATTTCGATCTCGCCAACAATTATGGCCCGCCGCCCGGCGCAGCAGAGCAGGCATTCGGGGAAATCCTGCGCACAGATCTCGCTGCTTATCGCGACGAGCTGATCATCTCGACCAAGGCGGGCTACCTGCAATGGCCGGGGCCATATGGCGAGTGGGGCAGCCGCAAATACATGATAGCCAGCCTCGACCAGAGCCTGAAGCGCATGGGGCTGGACTATGTCGACATTTTCTACTCGCACCGCTTCGATCCCGACACGCCGCTGGAGGAAACCATGGGCGCACTGGATTATGCGGTCCGCTCGGGCCGGGCGCTTTACGCCGGCATCTCGTCCTACAATTCGCAGCGCACACGCGAAGCCGCTACGATCCTGCGCGACCTCGGCACGCCCTGCCTGATCCACCAGCCGAGCTATTCCATGATTAATCGCTGGGTCGAGGATGACGGATTGCTCGATACGCTCGACGGGCTGGGCATCGGCTCGATCGTCTTCTCCCCGCTGGCCCAGGGGATGCTGACCGACAAATACCTCTCGGGCATTCCCGAAACGAGCCGCGCCGGACAAGGCGGTCCTTTGCGCAAGGAGTTCTTGACCGAGAAGAACGTCGACAATCTGCGCGCGCTCAACGAAATCGCCAGGAAGCGCGGCCAGACGCTGGCGCAGATGGCGCTGGCCTGGGTGCTGCGAGGCGGCCGTGTGACTTCCGCGCTGATCGGTGCGTCGAGTGTCAAGCAAATCGACGACTGCGTCGGCGCGCTCGGCAATCGCGAATTCGCCGACGCCGAACTGGCGCAGATCGAAGTGCATGCCCGCGAGGCCGACATCAACCTTTGGGCCGCATCGGCCGAGCGGAAAGGTCCGTCTCGGAACAAGTAAAAATCCGTTGGGCCGCATCTTGCCTGTGGGCCGCCTGGCGACGTAGACGCGACCGAACGGAGACGGATTTCGATGCCAGACGATTTTAAGGCGCGGCGGGATTTTGCCTGCGAGGTCGCCGCCAATGCCGGCCAGCTTGGGCTGAGCTTCTTCCGCCGACTCGACACGCTGACGGTCGAGAGCAAAGGGCACCAAGACATGGTGTCTGAGGCCGACCGCGAGGTGGAGCTTCTTGTCCGGCGCGAGATTCTTGCGCGTTATCCGGATGACGGCATCGTCGGCGAAGAGCACGCGCCGACGAGCGGCGCCAGCGGCTACACATGGGTCATCGACCCGATCGACGGCACCGCTAATTTCGTCTCCGGGATTCCTGCGTGGTGCGTCGCGATCGCCTGCGTGAAGGATGGCGTCGCCGTCGTCGGCGTGATCCATGAACCGTCGACGGGCGAGACCTTTGCCGGGCACAAGGGCGGCGGCGCGTTTCTTAACGGCAAGCCGATGCGTGCCAGCCAAGCGACTGATCTGACGCGGGGCGCTGTCGGGACGGGCGTTTCGAGCCGCCGTGAGATGCGCCTTATCGTCGAGGTGATCGAGCGGCTGTTTCAACAAGGCGGCATGTTCTACCGCAACGCGTCGGGCGCGCTGATGCTCGCTTATGTCGCGGCCGGCCGGCTGCTTGGTTATGTCGAGGAGCACATGAACGCCTGGGACTGCGTCGCCGGCATGCTTTTGATCGAAGAGGCCGGCGGCAAGGTGTTGCCGCCCGATCCCGCGACCGTGCTGTCACAGGGGACGGTTGTCGTCGCCGCCGGCAACCCGCTGTTCGATCAGGTGCATGCGCTGTGCAAGGATAGCTTTGGCCTGCAATAGGCGCAGTCGGCTCATAATAGCGTGTCGCGCTCTATCAGCGTCAACGCTGCCGCCCGGGCCTCTTCGGACGTCCGACGGGCGCCAACCGAGCCGAGTGAGGTGGACCGCGAAGCCAATTAAACGCGAAGTGCATTAAACCGGGTTCGGATCGGATCGCCTGATGCCCAGAAGCTCGGCGATCTCCGGGCTAAGCCGGTTCTTGAAAGCCAAGACCGCCAATTCACGTTGTCTCGGCGCGATCGGCAAGATGCGTGCAAAGCCCGCTCGTCCCAACGCATTCACGAGCGATTTGCGTGTGAAGCCCGTTCGATGCGCGTAGAAATCCTCACCCGACTCCTCGATCTCCGGTCCGTAACCGTAGATGACATCTTTGACCAAAACCGGCCCCCGGTCCGAAACGTAAAGCTCGTCGTCGATATCCAGCCTGCGGCTGACAATCTCCTGAAACAACTGGCCCATGTCGGGGACCCTAATCTCCGCAAATCCGTGTTCGCCCAAAATGTGCCGGAAACCTCGCAGTACGCGTGGCACATCATGCGCGTAGTAGTGTTCCAGATTATGCGAGCAGTAGATTGCATCGAAAGCGTCTGGGACGAGCGTATCCAACTCGCGCGCATCGAGGCAGATATCGGGCGATACGGTCGGGTCTATGTCGAGCAGCACATGGTCCCAATTTGCATAATGCGACGGGAGAGGTGCGTCCTTGGTGCCGCCGCCGACGTTCAAAAATCTGTAGCTCACCGCTGACGTTGTCCTTGTCGCTGACCATCTTGGCCATTGCCATAGAACACGCATCGCCTCAACCAAGTGAGTGCCGGTTGGAAGATTGCACCGTTTCCCGGTGTCAGCGCGACGGCGACGATCCGGCCGCCAGACGGCCGCTCGATTTTCGCCTGGGCGGGGTGCGAGTATCGAGATTTCCTTGCCATTAGAAGGCATTTTCGCGTCGATCGCGGTCTGATGCGCGAACAGCACCTGGCCGTTGCGTATTGGCGGCGCGGCTATCGCGAAGACGATGCACGCAGTGGCCGGCCAAAGATCAGCAAAACGCAGCCACCGGGCGTTCAGCCATACACGAAAAGCGCGTAGCCGACGCCAAACATGCCGAGCCCAATCACGACGACAAGAACGACAACCGTCGCCCATTTGAAATCATAAGTTCCGCGACGATGTTGGATGCCCGGCATGATCAAAGAACAGTTTCGACGCGCCGTGGTTCCTCAAAGCCGAACGCTTCAAGCGAGCCATTTCCGTCCGGAAAGTGTTGCAGGGACGGCACGGGATCGCGCCGGCGCTATTGCAATGCCGGTCCAATGCGGGTCGTTTGAAAATGGCGCGCCAATGCGTCGAGAACGCTTGACGGGTGCTCCAAGCAACGCAGTATCGTTCAGCACGAGTGGATCGTGAAATGGACCGTTATGCTTCTGCCACCGAACATTGGCTCGCGCATGTTGTCCGCCGCGATTTTTATCGCGGCGGCAACCGTATTCTTCTGGCCCGAGATCAGGGCAGCGCTGGGACGCTAGCGCTCGGTCTAGAACGTAAAATCGTCGGCGGTAAGCGCGCCTGGCGTAGTGGCCTCGACTGTAATCTGGAAACCGGCAAATCCAGCGATTGTGATGACAGCATCGCTGCCGCTCGCCACGATGGACAAATCGGCGAAGGTCACATCGAACGCCTGCAAATCGAAGCGGTCAGCACCGTCAAGATAGTTGACGACGCGATTGTCGCCGGTTGCGTTGGTGAAGACGAAAATGTCGTTACCGTCGAAGCCGTTTATCGTATCGTTGCCGGCTCCATCGTCGATCGTATCGTTGCCTGACCCTCCGAAGATGCTGTCGTTGCCGGCGCCGCCATAGATTCTATCGTCACCGTCTCCGCCGTCGACGCTGTCGTCTCCGTCGCCAGCGAATATCGTGTCATTGCCGGCGCCGCCGACCACGGTGTCGTTGCCGGTGTTCATGTAGAAGGTATCGGCTCCGGCAAACCCTTCAACAGCATCGTCACCGATTCCGGCACCGATCGTGTCCGAACCGTCGTCGCCAATGGCAGAATCATTGCCGACGCCGGCCCAAATCGTCCCGCCTTCAGCCGTCCGCTCATCATCGAACGCAACCGCACCTAGCGAATCGTTGCCATCGCCGCCAAAAAGCGTGTCGACGCCACTCCCGCCTACAATCAAGTCATTGCCTGCGCCGCCGCCTATGGCATCATTTCCACCGTCGCCGTAGAGGAAATCGTCGCCTGTATCGCCCGGTCCAGCAAAAATCGAATCGTTGCCGTCACCGCCGAAGACGATGTCGGAACCTTCGCCGCCAGTTATAAAATCATTTCCGTCTTCCCCCGAGATGATGTCGCGGCCACTGCCGCCCTGGATCAGATCGGCTCCCGTCCCGCCACCGATGACATCGTTCCCTTCGAGACCAAAGATCGTATCATCGCCGCCTCGGCCGTAGAGGAAATCAAAGTCTGCGGTGCCAGAAATGGAATCTGGCCCGCCAGTACCGGTACGGATAGCCATGGAAAGTCCTCCGGATGGGTTTATGAAATAGTTCGGGTGTCAGGAACCCGACCACAGAAGGCCAGGTTTCCGCGCGCCACGCCCGATACAATGCGGCAATTACCGATGAGTTCCAAGGGCATTCAGGCATCTTGCCTGGCGCCAGTCCGCTTTACTGGCGGAGGAAGGAAACCGCCCAAGCCGCGATCCTGGCGAATGACGCCCCGGAGCGCCTGGCCTGGAGGACACCGACCGGGATTGGAGCCGACTTGCGAAAGCGATGAGCGTCGAGTGGCCGCAGCTCAGACCACCCAGTCATCGCCGTATATGATATAAGCCGCGCCGCTGCCGTCAGAGCGGGAAGCGCCGACGATCAGGTCATCGAAGCCGTCATTGTTCACATCGCCCGCCGACGAGACGCTACCGCCGGCCCGGCCGAGATTGTTCTCCCCGACGATTTTGAATCCGCCTGTGCCGGCGGCGACATCGGCCAGGTCGATCGTGTCGAAAGCGTTATCAGAGCCGAACACCACATAGGCCGCGCCGTCGGAGCTGGGAGCGCCCGGAATGGCGCCAGCGCTGCTAGCGCCGATGATGAGGTCGTCGAAGCCGTCATTGTTGACATCGCCCGCCGACGAGACGCTAACACCGGCCAAGTCGTTCACATTCTCGCCGACGATCTTGAAGCCGGCCGCGCCGCCCGGCATGCCCAAAGCATCAAGCTCGATCGTGCCGGACATGCTTGCCGCGCCAAACACCACATAAGCCGCGCCCGCGGAGCCACCGGCGTTGGAAGCGCCTACGATCAAATCGTCGAAGCCGTCATTGTTCACATCGCCCGCCGACGAGACGCTACCGCCGGCAAAATCGTTGGCGTTCTCGCCGACGATCTTGAAGCCGTTCGCGCCGCCTGGCGTGCCGAGCGCGCCAAGACCGATCGGGCCGGACAAGCTGGTCCCACCGAATACCACATAAGCCGCGCCGCTGCCGTCAGCGCGGGAAGCGCCGACGATCAGGTCATCGAAGCCGTCATTGTTCACATCACCCGCCGACGAGACGCTACCGCCGGCCCGATCGCCGGCGGCCGCGCCGACGATCTTGAAGCCGGCCGCGCCGCCCGGTGTGCCGAGCGTGTCCAGGTCGATCGGGTCGGATATGTCGGCCGCGCCGAACACCACATAGGCCGCGCCGGCCGTGCCGCCAGTGTTGGAAGCGCCGACGATCAGGTCGTCGATGGCGTCACCGTTCACATCGCCTGCCGACGAGACGCTCCTGCCGGCAAAATCGTCGGCATTCTCGCCGACGATCTCGAAACCGGCCGCGCCGCCCGGCGTGCCAAAGGTTGCCGGGTCGATCGGGCCGGATATGCCGGTTGCGCCGAACACCACATAGGCTGCGCCCGCGCGGCCGTTGGCCCCGATAGCGCCGACGATGACATCGTCGACGCCGTCACCATTCACATCGCCCGCCGACGAGACACTATCGCCAGCGGCCGCGCCGACGATCTCGAAGCCGGCCGCGCCGCCCGGCGCACCGAGGGTGGCAAGGGGGATCGTGCCGGACAGGCTGGTCCCGCCGAACACCACATAGGCCGCGCCGGTGCCGCCATTGGCGTCGACCGCGCCGACGATGACGTCGTCGAAGCCGTCATTGTTGACATCGCCAGCCGACGAGACGCTTTCGCCGGCGGCATCGCCGGCGGCCTCGCCGACGATCTTGAAGCCGGCCGCGCCGCCCGGCGCACCGAGGGTGTCGAGGTCGATCGAAGCCGGATGCGCACTGCCGGTATTCGTCACGGTGATCGAGACTGTGACTGGGGTTCCGCTGACGGTTCCGTCATTGGGCGTGTAGGTGAAACTGTCTTCACCGGCAAAGTCTGCGTCAGGCGTGTAGCTGAACGAGCCGTCGGGGTTAAGCGTCAGCGTGCCGTTGGTGGGGCCTGTGTCGAGAACGGCGGTGAGCGGATCGTTGTTGGGATCCCTATCGTTATCGAGAACGCCGTCTGCTGCGTTGACGGTGAGCGTCGCGTCCTCGGCCACGGTGTAGTTGTCGGCCGCGCCGACAGGAGGCCCATTTCCGCCTCCACTCCCGCCGGATCCGATATAGATGATCGCATCGTCGAACTGCAGAAATTCGATACCGTTGAGCGTGTCGGTCCCATCGGGACCGACGGCCGTGAGCGTGCCGTCGCCATTCCAGGTGTAGGACGTCGAGACGCCCGAAAACACAGCGACGTCGGTTCCCGCGCCGCCAAAAAGCGTATCATTGCCGACGCCGCCCCGGATGGTATCGTTGCCGTCGCCACCGTAGAGAATGTCATTGCCCGCGCCGCCGAAGACAGTGTCATTGCCGGCTGCTGCAAAGGCGGTGTCGTTGCCGTCGCCGCCATAGAGAACGTCATTATCTATCCCGGCGCCAATCAGATCGTTGCCAGATCCGGCGTAAACGGTGTCGGCTCCCACGCCGACATAGATGGTGTCGTTGCCTTGCCCGCCATAGGCCACATCGTCGCCAGGTCCGCCGAAAACCTGGTCGTTGCCCAGGCCCGCAAAGACCCGGTCGTTTCCGGTCGATGCAAAGACGGTGTCGTCGCCAGAACCTGCAAAGACGACGTCATCGCCGCCACGCGCGAAAACGCGATCGTTGCCTTCCTTGGCGCCGAACTGCTCGCCCTGCTCCGCGCCGACGAGACCATCGTCACCCGACGTCCCGACAATAGCCCCGCTCGTAAGCTGCTGGACAATTCCGGTCGACATCTTAGCCTCGCTCGATCAGTTCTGACCGGCGGCTCGATCCGCAACACACATCTTAGGTGCTGGTAATATTGCGCCGCCCCCGACCGCTCTGCTGCAGATAATCGGATAACGATTTCAGATGCAATGTGGCAGGCGCCATGATTCCGGATGCTTTGAATTTGGAACAGCGGACCTTGCAGACAATCAGCGACCCATTCGGCACGAGATTGTCACCCATGTCTTAGGTACAATCTGTTACCCATGCCTCCGGACTGTACACACAAAAGATCGCGGGCCGAGAACAATGAAACGGAGAACTACGTCTACACCATCGTCTTATGAACTTCATCGTGGGGTGATTTGGAGTGCGAGACCCAAACACGCACTCCAGCCCGGATATCAGTGCCAACAATTCAAAGTCCCGCACGGCGCAAGCCGCGGCGACCTTCTATGATTCCATATCAAAGTCGCTTCTGGAAGCAGATGATCCGTTCGGTTTCAGTGAAGCCGTAGGCCAGATGAGCGGCGTGGCTCAACCGGTTATCCCAACGAACATCGCTTGCCAATTCTCGCAGTCCCTGGCTCCTTGCCCAAGTCTCGGCCGCCTCTACCAGTTTCCGTCCAACGCCGGCGTGGCGGTAGCCGACATCCACATAAAGCGCTTCGATATAGGCGACGGGACTGGTCTCGCAGCCTTCAGCGTAGTCTCGGGTGCCTACCTCGACAAAACCGACCAGCACCGTTTCCGCACCGCCCGCATATTCAGCCACCAAGGTGATCTGGTTTGGGGGCGATACGGCAATATACTCCTCGATTTCACTTTCGGCATCGACATCTTCGGGCAGCAGCAAGACCCGCATCCGCTGCCATTCCGTCGCATCGGCGCGTACAGCCGCTCGAACCGCAAAGTCCATCGTCACACTGGTCATTACCCTCTAAATGTCGCTTTGGATGTCATCAGGTCGAAAAGGTTCGCTTTCCGGCAGGATGCTGATTGGTTGCCACCTGCCTTCCTGGCGGAATTTGTCCACGCGCCCCAGCGAGGGAAAGCGGCAACTTTTGGCAGCAACTGTTCTTTGGACGGGCGCTTTTTTTCGAAGTGGCGGACAGAGAGGCTAACAAACGTCTATCCGTGGCCGTCCACCGATGTCCGTAAAATGCGGGGATAGCAGGCCATGTTTGGAACGGTTTGCCTGTAGGCGTCCACCAGTATCCGCTACTATCCAGTTCCGAAAAGGGGAATGGAAGTGGGAATAGATGCCCGGTCGCTCGATCCATAAGCTTACCGACAAGGAAGTTGCCGCCAAAAAGACGCCGGGCCGATTTTCAGACGGCGGTGGCCTGTACCTCTATGTTGCCGCGTCCGTGGGGCAGAACAGCGGCAGGAGCTGGGTGTTTCGCTGGACGCCGGCCGGCGGCTCTCGCAAGGAAATGGGGCTTGGCCCCTACCCGACAGTCACCTTGGCCAAGGCGAGAGCAAAGGCGCAGGAATTCCGCACTGCAATAGCCGAGGGCCGCGATCCGCTTGCCGAGCGTCGAGCCGTCGCGATCCAGGAGAAGCCCAAGACCTTTGGTGAGGCAGCCGACGAATTCATTGCCATTGCCAAGAAAGGCTTCCGCAATCCAAAGCACGGCCTGCAATGGCAAATGACGCTTGGCCCCGCTTACTGCAAAAGCATCCGCAGCAAGCCCGTTGCCGATGTTTCGACGGAAGACGTGCTCAAAATTCTCACGCCAATCTGGTCCGTGAAGAGTGAGACGGCTGCTAGGCTCCGGGCGCGCATCGAGCGGGTATTGAGCTATGCCCGCACAAAGGGCTGGCGCGAGCCTGGCGAGAACCCGGCCGCCTGGCGCGGCAATCTGGAAAACACCCTGCCGAAGCGCATCAAGCTCGCGCGCGGACACCATCCGGCGATGCCCTATTCCAAAGTCGGGGCGCTCCTGGTCAAGCTGCGCAAGGCCGATGCGATGGCCGCGCGGGCGCTGGAATTGTGCATCCTATGTGCTTCCCGCTCCGGCGAGGTGCTTAATGCCGTTTGGTCGGAGTTTGATCTCGACGACAAACTGGTCTGGAGCATCCCGGCGCATCGCATGAAATCCGGCAAGCCTCACACAGTCCCGCTATCCAGCCAGGCTGTGACGCTGCTCAAAAAGCTGAAGGAAACGGCTCAAGCAGATATACCAATCGTCTTCCCAGGCGAGCGACCCAAGAAACCGCTGTCAAACATGGCGATGTCCATGATGTTGCGGCGCATGAAACAAACCGACCTGACGGTTCATGGCTTCCGAAGCAGTTTCCGAGATTTTTGCGGCGACGAGACCACGGTGGCCAGAGAGATTGCCGAGCAGGCGCTGGCGCACAAGGTAGGCGATGCCACAGAGCAGGCTTACCGGCGCTCGTCCGCATTGGAACGACGGCGCGAGCTTATGCAGCAGTGGGCCGATTATCTCGACGGGAAGCCCTCGGCTGCCAACGTTATCTCAATGTCAGATCGCATCCGGGCATGACAACAAATCGCAGGGGATAGGCCGGCCAGCCGACAAATCAGGGCGCACCTCCTGATTTCCCCTGTGAAACTTCATGGTGCTCGCGAGGTGCGCGATGCCTACGTCACATCAGGAGTGGGTAGAGGCAGACAAACTCCGGCGCGAGCGCGCCAAACGATATTGGAAAGAGCGCGAGGCGAAGGCGGGAGAGCCGCTACAGCCTTGGCTCAACGGCGTACCACTTAGTAGGATCAAGGCCGTCGACAAGATCATTGGTAAAGTTCAGGAGGGCAAATGGAAGCCGGAACGCGCTGAAGCTCTGGCTCAGAAGCTGACATTGCCCAAACTGGCGACAACGGCCGACTGGCGACAGTATGATGCCGGTGGCGACGAGATATCGCATTGGACCCTACCTATGGCAGTGTCGTGGGTCGCGTACAGAGATATCGAACGCGTAAGCTGCCAAGTCGACGCCTATAGAGACCGCATTCTGGAATGGGAGTTCTACCTCTACCAAGGCAAGACACCGGCTTATGACCTTGTCGGCATTGGCAAGGCTTCCATCGAGACCATGCGCAAGGACGAGCAGCACAAAAAGGCAGAAAAACTGCTCTGGGCTGCCCTGTCTACCGGGAAGCTGTTCGCATCGGCGAAAGACGCGAAAACTGCGAAGCGCGTTGATCTGCCGCCTATCGACTGGATCGAACTTATACCGTTCAAGTGGGGTCTGGCATTTCAGGGCAACAAATCGGAGATGGTCTACACAGACGCGCTCATCGAACGTGAGGAGGTTTTAAGATTGTGGGCCGCCACTATCGACGACAGATCGGCGAAAGAGGCCGTCGAAGAGCCGGCGGTTGTTTGCCCCGCCGGAAGCGTTGAAGACGGGATTAGAATGCTTGAGGAGCAGGACGCCCTATTCCTAAAGGACAAGGGCGAACGCTGGAGCCATCACCAATGGACTCAGATCGCTTCCCACATGCTCAACATGCGCGGCCACGTGGCTGCGAAGGCATGGGAGACGGCGGACCTATCGGACGGTTTTCGTCAACGTCGGCGCGCAACAAAACAAAAAGCCGATGGCTGACTTTGACTTCAGGACAACAAGTCTGAAGTCAGCCTGAAGTCAGCCAAAACAGCCCTAAATCACTGTTCTTGAAGTCAAATTACCCGCATATCTTGGTGGACGTTGATGCACATGCAGTGCTTCACCGTGCTAGCCGCAGCTAGCTTCCAAAGGTCAAGGAACGCCCAATGACCGACCAAAAACTTTTGATGAGCATTAAGAATACCGTCAACGCGCTCGATGTCAGCCGTAGCAAGATTTACGAGTTGATCGAAAAGGGCGAGTTGGAGACCGCCCACATTGGTCGCCGTCGCTTGGTGACGGTCGCTTCGGCCAAGCGCCTTGTCGAGCGCCGCCTCGCAGCAGCATCGTGATGGCGGTGAACCATGACCGCCGTAAACACGGCGGCTGCTGAGAGGGGCCAAATCCTCGCCAGCAGCCGCTCGGTAAATGCCAAAGTACAGACGCTTTCGCATTATACCGACCACCCCGAATTTTCAACCTTTTCCCCTCTCGGCAACCACGTCGCCGAGATCGTGTTGGCCAGTATCTGCAAGGCCAGGAATGTCAGTCCGCCTGTTGGCCGCGTTCTTATGGCCGCACACCGGATGGGAGGGCTGTCGCTATGATGGCCACCCTTCCAATCGAGAACATCCGCCATCGCCAAGACGCGCGTCACCGTGACGAAGCAGCCTTGAACGCCTTGGCGGAGTCCATGGACGAGATCGGGCTTATCAACCCGATCCGCGTTCGCGAAGTTGGTGACGGCCTCTATGAGGTCGTCGCCGGTTCCCATCGCCTACAAGCCGCCGAACTGCTGGAATGGCCGACGATCCTCGCCTTCGTCGCGTTCGACGACGACTTGCACGCCGAACTTGCGATGATCGACGAGAACCTGGTCCGCGCCGAACTGTCTGTGGTGGACCGGGCAAGGCAGACGGCCCGCCGCAAGGCGATCTATCTGCTCCTGCATCCGGAGTCGGGACATGGCTCGCCGGGCGTAGCTCGCCAAGTTGGCGACACAGGCCAGCGCAGCGATGTCGAGCGCTTCACAGCCAACACTGCGGCTGCAACCGGCCACTCCGAACGGGTCGTTCAACGTGATGCCGAGCGCGGCGAAAAGATTGTCGACGAGGCGCTAGACGCGGTTCGCGGGACGCAATTGGATCGTGGCGTATACCTCGACCGGCTCAAAAATGTCCCTGCCGAACAGCAAGCCGACACAGTGCGCCGTGATCTTGCCGCCGGCCGCGCCACGGCGAACTCTGCTGCCCAGAACAATGTGGCCCGGCGATATCAGGCGACGCCGCCCAGCGAATTGTTTGAGCGGTTCTGTGCTGCGGCGAACGCCCTCGAAGCAATCGACGTGAAGGCTGTCATTGAGGGTGCCGGCCGGCAACGCTCTGTCGTCGGTCAACGCGCCAGCGGCATCATAGAGATCATGGAACAACTGCTGGAGGGGCTGTCATGAGCCACTTCCGCAAGATCGACGTGCGGATTTGGAACGACGCCAAATTCACCGCTCTTAGTGACGAGGGTAAGCTCGTCTTTCTGATGATGCTTACACATCCCAGCATGACGGCATTGGGCGCTATGCGGTGCTCAATGGAAGCCTTGCTATCGGAGCTGAAAGGCAACCGGGATGCCTTGGCGGATGGCTTCCGGGATATCATCCGGCATGGCATGGCGGAATACGATGCGGATGCCCGCATGGTCGCCCTGCCAAACTTCCTGAAATACAACCCGCCAACGGCTCCCAACACCGTGAAAGCATGGGCGCGACAGCTCGAATATCTGCCTGAGTGCCAGTTAAAAACCGTTGTAATTCAACGGGCTGTTGCCTTCACGCATGGCATGGCGGATGCCTTCCAGCATGCCATACCGGATGCCATGCGCTATATACAGAGCATAGAGCATGGAGATTATCCTAGCCAAGGAGAAGAACTAACAGGATATGGTGCTACTGGCAGACGCCCGGCGCTGGCACCGCCAAACGGCGCAGGCAGGGAGGTGGGACAATGAGGTTCCGCCTTCACGATCACCAACAGAACGCCATCGCAGCCCTGCGCCAATCTCTGGCCACGGGACACAAGCGCCCGATGCTTATGGCACCGACCGGAGCGGGCAAGACTGTCATCGGTTCGGCCATCGTCGAGGGCGCTCTCGCCAAGGGCAAGCGCGTCCTGTTCACCGTGCCTTTCCTGTCACTCGTCGACCAGACGGTGGCAGCGTTCAATGCCCAGGGCATCGAAGCCATCGGCATCATGCAGGGCAATCATCCTGGCACGGATGGAAGCCAGCCGGTGCAGGTGGCCAGCGTCCAGACGCTCATGCGCCGGAAGTTGCCGGACGCGGATATCGTGCTCGTCGACGAGGCGCACCGCTGGTTTGCCTTCTACGCGAAGTGGATGTCCATGCCGGAGTGGCAGCGTATCCCGTTTGTAGGCTTGTCGGCGACGCCATGGGCGAAGGGCCTGGGCCGACACTATGACGATTTGATCGTGGCCGCGACGACAACCGAGCTTATCGAGCGGGGTTTTCTGTCGCCGTATCGCGTCTACGCTCCGGCGCACCCCGACCTGACGGGCGTGAAGACCGTGGCCGGCGACTATCACGAAGGGCAGTTGTCGGAAGTGATGCGCCAGCCGGTGCTTGTTGCTGGCATCGTCGACACATGGCTGAAGCTCGGCGAGGATCGGCCGACGCTGGCGTTCTGTGTCGATCGCGCCCATGCCCGCCGTGTTGCCGACGAATTCGAAGCCGCTGGCGTGCCGACCGCCTATTGCGACATGGACACGCCGGCCGATGAACGCCGCAAGATTGGCGAACGCCTGCGCAACGGCCAAATCAAGGTCGTGGCCAACGTCTACACACTGACAACCGGCGTCGATTGGGATGTGCGCTGCATTGTTCTGGCCAGGCCGACCAAGTCGGAAATCCTGTTTGTGCAGATCGTCGGGCGCGGACTCAGGACGGCGGAGGGCAAGCGCGACTGCTTGATACTCGACCATTCCGACACGACGCTGAAGCTCGGATTTCCCGCCGATATCCACCACGCCTATCTCGACGAGGGAAAGCACAAGGAGTCGAGCAACGCCCGCAAGGAGAAGGCGACGCCGCTGCCGAAGGAATGCCCGAAATGCTCCTACCTGAAGCCTGCCGGCATCCTGCAATGCGCGCAATGCGGGTTCGTCCCGGAGCGGCAATCGCAGATCGCAGAGCGTGATGGCCAACTCATCCAGTTGAATGGCAAGCGCAGGACGAAGGCCGAAGGCACGCCGCACTCGCAGCAGGATGTCTATTCGATGCTGCTCTGGATCGTGCAGGAGCGCGGTTACAAACCTGGCTACGCGGCCGCGAAGTTCAAGGATCGCTATGGCATCTGGCCACCGCGTCATTTGATGGCGCTGCCCAAGCCGCCTGACGCGATCTTCATGAACTGGCTGAAGAGCCGCAACATCGCCTATGCCCGGGCCAGAAAGAAGGCGGACGCCCATGCAGCGTGAACCGTTGAAGGACCGCACCATCAACCGCTGGCACGGCATTCTCGCGGCCATCGGGATACCGCCGAAGGCTCTTACCAACCGGCACGGCCCCTGCCCCATCTGCGGCGGAAAGGATCGCTACCGCTTCGACAACAAGGGCGGGCGCGGCACATGGATTTGCAGTCACTGCGGAGCCGGCGACGGTATCGAGCTGGTCAAGAAATTCCTGGGCTGCGACTTCAAGGAGGCGGCAGCACGGATCGAGCAGCATATCGGCGCGGCTCCGATTATCGTTCGGGATCACAGCCGGCCGGTATCGACCGCGATCACAAACAACGTCCAGCGCGACGACAAGGTGCAGCTGTGGAAACGTTCGAAGCTGATAACGCCGGATGACTATGCCGGGCGCTATCTTCACGAACGCTGCGGCGTGACGATCTTCCCGGCCTGCCTGCGCTACGCTGCCGACGAGCGGTACACAGAAGCCGGCCAACGGCCATCCTGGCATCCCATGCTGGTCGCAAAGGTTGATCCGTCCGACGAGGCTGCGGCGCTTGGCGAGAGGGCTGCCCTACATCGCACATATCTCGCCAAGGAAGGCGGCAAGGCATTCGTCGGCAGTCCGCGCAAGATGATGGGCGCAATGCCGTCTGGAGCCGCCGTGAGGCTCGCGCCGTGCACAGATGTTCTCGGCATCGCGGAAGGCATCGAAACCGCCTTGTCGGCATCGGCGCTGTTCGGCGTGCCCGTCTGGGCAGCGCTCAATGCCGGGTTGCTCCAGGAATGGACGCCGCCGCGTGAGGTGCGGACGGTCTACATTTTCGGCGACAATGACCACAGCTCGACGGGCCAGGCAGCGGCCCATGCACTGGCGCATCGGCTCAAAGGCAAGGGGCTGTCAGTCACGGTGGAGATGCCGGCGCGCGTCGGAACAGATTGGAATGATGTATGGCGAGAGAGGCAAGGCGCTCCCCGAACTCGGCCAGCGTGATGCCCGGCATCTCCTCGATCAGCCCGGCCGAAAAGCGTACCGAATGGGTGCTCGGCAAAATCCTTGGAGGCGACGCGGCGTAAGCAAACGCACATTCCGTGCCGCCGGGATGTTCAAATCGATCAGCGCTTGGTGGCATTGCTTTGCACCTGCCAGTGCTCGACAATGCTCTTAGACGCGCGATACAGGGATCGGGTGGCCAATGGCGGCTTATGTAATTTTCGACGTCGATATTCGTGACCCCGGTCGATACCAGGAGTTCATGACGGGTGTGAAGCCTGCCCTCGAAGCAGCGGGAGCCAAATATCTGGCGCGAGGTGGCGCTCACAAGGTCTACGAAGGGGATTGGGAGCCTCGAAGGATCGTCCTCCTGGAATTTCCGTCTGTCTCAGCCTGGGAGGCGTTTTATAACGGCGCAACCTATCAAGGATTGAAAAGCATTCGAGATGCTTGCAGCTCTGCGCGTTTGGTCAGCGTCGAAGGGTTATGATGGGGAGGTCGGTTGATGTGTGATGATTGTGGCGATTCCCAATTGCACCGTGATTTGCCTGTCCCCCTCAACTAAAATCCAGTCGCCCCTTGGCGCCGCACGCGTTGGAAGCTGCTGAGGTCACGCCCCAGTGCCAAGACCCTCAAAACCCCAGCAGCCCCACCGGCAATGCCGGCGAGGCGCTGCTTGCAAACGGCGTGCCTACTCAGGTGTACCGGGATGGGACATTTGATGGTGGCCGCTCAGCTACGGAACCGCTTTGCGCGCCGTCGTCATGGATCGTCCCGCCAGACAGGGCTTTTGATGGTGACAATATCGACCAGCCGGCAGAGCTTGATCGACTGGCGCTCGCTCGCGGTCGGCAGCATCGTCTTAATCGCGACCGGCGTGCCGCACCTGCATTTGAACTTCCGGTCCAGATCGTCGACTTCCATGTCGCCAAACGCTTTGATGAGATCGGCGACGACATAGAGCCGCTGCCGCTTGTCATAGGGGCAGCGGACATGGACCAAGACGCCATTGCGATCGGCGTCGCTCAGCTTGTAGCTGCCCTTCCGTTTCGGCCAATAGGGTTCCGGCATGGCCAAAAAATAGGAACGCATTCCTTGCGGAGTCAACCGCCTCTTGACTCTTTTGTTCGCATTTCGTTCACTCCTGCAATTAGGAGATTGCAATGGCCAAGATTGATATCACCGCCGAACAGGCAGCGGAGATTGCTGCCATCGTGGAGCGCGACAGCCGGCGCATAGATCGAGCCGCGAACAAGATGCTCAAGCTCCTTGTTGGCATGGAGCCCGTGAGCCAGAAACAAGCGCTGTGCCAGGCGCTCGCCATTTGGGTTCGCGCCATGGAACGCGAGGAGCGCGCATTCGACCTCTCAGCGGCCATGCACCATCAGGTTGATTTGAACTTGGCCGCGAGCTTCGACGTAAAGAGCGCAACGCACTGATGCCCGAGCACTGGACGCCGCGCGTTTTGCGTGCATCCTTCGGCGAATGTGCAATCTCTACAACCTGACCACCGCGCAACAAGCCATTATCCAGTGGACGCGCGCCATGCGCGATCTCTCCGGCAATCTGGAGCCGTCGCTAGACCTCTACCCTGACTACGCAGCGCCGATCGTACGCAACGGGCTGGATGGCGAGCGCGAGCTTGTTCGGATCCGATGGGGCATGCCTTCGTCCAAGCAGGCTCTCTATCAAGCCACGACGAAGCGGGCCGACAAGCTTCGCGCCAAAGGCAAGCCGGTCGATTTCGAGCTACTGCTGAAGATGGAACCAGATACCGGCACGACCAATATCCGCAAAACGACATCAAAGCACTGGACGCGCTGGCTCGGCGTCGAAAACCGCGCCGTCGTCCCGTTCACCTCCTTCGCCGAGCCGGACCCGGCCAGCAAAGTCGAGGGCGGGCGCACGCCTAATGCCTGGTTCGCCCTCGACGACACGCGACCACTGGCCTTCTTCGCCGGCTGCTGGGTGCCGCAGTGGGAAAGCGTGAGAAAAGTGCGCGACGGGCTGATCAAGACCGACCTCTTCGCCTTCTTGACGACTGAGCCGAACGGCGTGGTTTCACCGATCCACCAAAAGGCTATGCCGGTGATCCTGACCACGCAGGCCGAGGTCGAAACCTGGCTAACCGCGCCGTGGGAAGAGGCAAAAGTTCTGCAGCGGCCGTTGCCGGATGATCAACTGTCGGTCGTTCCGCCGCCCGTGGTCCCGGAAGGATAAGGCGGGGCTTTGTTCTGAAGTCGCCGATCCTCGTGAGGCCTGCATTTTCAGGGCCGCGTGCCGGAAACCGCTCAAGGCGCGATCACCATAGAGACCTTGTTACGCGGCGCGAAGAAACACCTCAGATAGACGTGATTGGTCAAGACGTGGGTGCCCTCGCAAATATGGAATTGCTCGTCGGGAGAGTCTTGCACCCGCTCGCGCGGGATATTCAAATTGTGCGGCAGATACGTATAACCGCCGTCGCTCCGAAGTCGCACTGACGACCGGGGAATGGCGCGGCAATCAGTTCCATCGCAGCACTGGATTTTCAGCTCCGGGTCGATCTTGTCTTCGTACCAATCGTGGGCGTCAGCGGTTGTCACCCTGGCCATGAAGATTGACGCAAGAATGATCCTTCGCATGGCAAACCTCTAGGGTTGCTCGTCGCGCTTTTCCCGCCGCGCCTTCGCTTCGGCAAGCTTCCTGACCATATACCTTTCGGCTTCGATCTTTGCCGGCTCCATCTTGAGCTTGAGCACCTGCAAGTCGACCGCCGTATAGTTGTCGGCCGGCACTTGCCATTCACGTTGCTTGTCGGTCATCACGGCAGCATACTCCCTTCCGAGGAGAGAGCTATATGCCCGGCGACAAGTGGCCAAGACATGACCCGCAGGTGACGGCCGGCGCAAAGCTCGGTCTGGCAGCGCTCGTTGTCGTCGTCGTCGTGGTGCTGGTGATGCTACCGTTTGCGTTGTTGGTACGTGGATAAAATCGCGGCTGAACCGCGCAATTCCGCCGTTCTCGGTGAGTTTCGTCCACCCCTTTTGAACCCGTCCGATAATGCCCTCGTCACAAGGAGGCATCACATGCATAGGTTCGAAATCGAGTTTCTTTCCGCCAAGCTCAAGGCGAACGGCGCGCTAGGCATTGCAGGCGCTGTCGCTGCCCTGGTGGCTGTCCTAGTGATAGTCTGGCTTGTGCCGGGCGTGGTGGGGTGAGGCCGAGCCGTGCTTGGTGGTGTAGGTGCGCTCACTGCGAACGTTCGCAGTGACGGCTTCAACCTCCTTGCTATGGGCTTCACACGAACGGTGCGCTGTGACTGTCAATGACCACGGAATCGGGACCCCCTATTTTCACGTAAAAGGGACCCCCTTGTTGGGTGGTGAGGGGCACGCCGGTTAGCGCCCGATCAGGCGGAGCTGGTCGGGGTTGCACAGCCTGATCGG
>JBFWUS010000071.1:0-30232 GCA_050247155.1 Rhizobiaceae bacterium | reverse complement strand
CTCCTCCGCCGGCTGCTCCTGTGCGGCCGGAGGCTGCTCAACTGGCTGCTCCTGCTGGCGCTGGCGGCGTGGACGCGGGGCTTCCTCCGCCGGCTGCTCCTGAGCGGCGGGCGGCTGCTCAGCGGGCTGCTCCTGCTGGCGCTGACGGCGCGGACGCGGGGCTTCCTCCGCCGGCTGCTCCTGTGCGGCGGGCGGCTGCTCAGCGGGCTGCTCCTGCTGGCGCTGGCGGCGCGGACGCGGGGCTTCCTCGGCCGGTTGCTCTTGCGCGGCGGGCGACTGCTCAGCCGGTTGTTCCTGCTGGCGCTGGCGGCGCGGACGCGGAGCCTCCTCGGCCGGTTGCTCTTGCGCGGCCGGCGGCTGCTCAGCCGGTTGTTCCTGCTGACGTTGGCGGCGCGGACGCGCCTCCCCGCCACCCTCACTACGGGCAGCGCAAGCCTCCGGCGATTCGTCAGGCGAACAGTTGGCTTGGGTTTGGGCTAGCAGCGGTCTGAGATGTGGAGCGCCGGCTAACGGAGCCGCGGACAGCGAGGTGGACGTGAAAAGCAGCGCGAGAGCTGCCCGAGCGATCGGGGAAGACGTCAGGGGTTTCACAGCAAGTGCTCCGTCTATTCGGTCTGGTTCCCGGGCCAAACAGATTATTCTGGCTTCGGTTCCGGAACCTCTGGTGGTGCGATAAAACGCACGTGTCGCCCCGGACGAGATCGCCCGGGGCATCGACTGGCAATTGCCCGCTGTCTAGCGGCCAAGCACCGGACAGCTAGGGGCGCGGCCGAACGTTATCCGGACGCGATCGCCATAATCGCGACCGATGACCGTGATGGTGCGGCGGCCGACGTCGACAATCCGGACGCGTTCAAGGCCCATGCGACGTGCTTTCCATGCCGCACGCTCAGGCGAGCACCGACGCACATCTTCGCGATAGCGGCGGTCGCGGCGGTCATGGCGGCGGTAGACATAGCTGTCCTGGATCTCGACGCCGAGGTCGTCATCGTATTCTTCGCCGGCTCCGAGATGGAAATAGATGCCGCTCTCGGCTTGCGCGGCGGCAGGAGCGGCAATCGCGCCGATGGCTATGGCAGCGGACAGAACCGCGGATTTAAGGCTGGTCAACATGATGGAACTCCACTGCGTTGGATGTTTGATTCGCTTGAAGCGACCCGCGAACTATGTCGCCTTTCGACTGAACCCAACACGAACTGTGTGTTCATATTCGGTTCATCGGTCCGGGCTGAATTTCCGGTCAGGGCTCTTCGTCTAGGACGTGATCGAAATAGTCTTCGGGGTCCGGAAGATCGCTTTCCAGCGCGGTGATGCGGCCACGCACGGAAATGCCAGCACTGTGGACGCTTTCGGGGTCACCTGAGACGAGAGGATGCCACCAATAAAGCTCATGCCCTTCCGCCAGCAGGCGATAGGCGCAGGTCGATGGCAGCCAGGAGATCGTGCCGACATTTTTGGGCGTCAGGCGAACGCAATCGTCGACCTTCGCAAAACGATTCGGATAGTCGCCGCAACGGCATGTTTTTTCATCGAAAAGCCGGCAACCGACGCTCGTCCAGTGGATTTCGCCGGTGTCCTCGTCCTCGAGCTTGGCAAGACAACATTTGCCGCAGCCATCGCAGAGCGATTCCCACTCGGCGGAGGTCATCTCTTCCAGGCTTTTCGTCTTCCAGAAGGGCTCGACCATGGGAAGCGGTGTGACGCGCGCCGAAGCGCGCGTCAAGGCAATGTCGGGCTGAGGAGCGGCCGTCACTTCAGCTCGAAGGTGACGTTGACCTGGACGCGATAGGCGTTTTCACCGGCCTCGACAGGGGCAGTGCCGGCAGAATCCTGGGCGTAGGCCTTGGCGGCAATCGGCATGGGCGGCTGCGCATAGTTCGTTTCCGACATCTCGACGATGCGGCCGAGCGTAACGCCGGCCGCCTCGGAAAGCGTTTTCGCCTTGGCCATCGCGTCCGCCACGGCCTTTTTGCGCGCTTCGGTGACGGTTGCCGCGGGATCGTCGTTGGTGAAGGCGATCATGCCGCCCTGATTGACGCCTTTCGATACCGCCTTATCGATGACTTCGCCGGTCTTGGCGATATCGCGCACGCGGATCGTGAGCGTGTTGGTGACCTGATAGCCGACCAGCTTGGCCTCCTGCGAGCCGTCCGGCTTGTTCGAATAGACGTATTTCGGGTTGATCTGGATGCCGGCCGTCTGAAGATCGCGGTCGGCGATGCCGGATGCCTTCATGTCGGCAATGACGCCAGCCATCGACGTGTTGTTGGCGGTCATGGCCTCGCGCGCGGTCTCGGCTTCGCTCATGACGCTCAGTGTGAGCACGGCCAGATCCGGCTTCACCGAGGCTTCACCTTCGCCGGTGACGACGATGCGTGGCTGGATCGGTTCGGCAGCGTGGGCGATGGCCGGCGCGGCAAGGGCCGCGGCAAGCGTTGCGACAAGGGCTCGACGGTTCATGCTTTTTCTCCGTTTGGGCGTCGGGCGACACCCGTGTTTGACGACCATGAGACGCTCTCCGAGGGCCGAAGCTTGGGATCTCGATGCTCGCCGCGAGCAAAAACGTCGCCATGACGGCGATTTTGTGGATGGATGGTCAATTACTCAGGCCATTCGCCTTTGGTCTGTCGCCTATCGCGTCAGCGTCTTCGCCTCGGCTTTTCCAACAGCGCGACCGCCTCGACATGGGGCGACCAGAGGAACTGGTCGATCGGTGTGACGCCAGTCAACCGGTAGCCGCCGTCGAGTAGAAGCCGCAGATCACGGGCAAGGGTCGTCGGGTTGCAGGAGACGGCCGCGACGAAGGGCACCTCGGAACGAGCAAGCTGTTTTGACTGGTCCTCGGCGCCAGCGCGCGGCGGATCGAAGACTACGCCGTCGAAGGCGCTCAGCTCCTTGAACGTGAGCGGACGGCGGAACAGATCGCGCTTTTCGACCGTGACGCGTTTCAGACCCGATCCGAAGCGAAAGGCGCGGTCGAGCGCGGCCAAGGCCGCCTGATCGCTCTCAACCGCGTGGACTTCACTCTGTGCGGCTAGGCGAAGCGCGAACGCGCCTGCCCCGGCAAACAGGTCGGCCACACGCTTCGCGCGCTTGAGATGGGCAAGCACCAGCTCGGCCATGGTCTGCTCGGCGACCGCAACGGCTTGCAGGAAGCTGCCCGGTGGTGGAGCCAGGCGCGCCGAGCCGACAGAAATTTCAGGTTTACGTGGTTCGACGATGATTTCGCCGTCGACCGAAAGGCGGGCCAGGCGTTCCTTGACCATAAAAGCCGTCGCCGCTTGGCGCTGAGTGTCGGAGAGCTTGCCGGACCCGACGGCTGCGATGTCGAGGCCGGTTTCTGTGGCAGTGACCGTCAAGTGGAAAGGCTGCGGCGTGGCGCAGATGATCGCCGCAAGCTGGCGCAGACGCGATAGTGCCGCTTCGATCTCCGGCAGCACGACGTGACATTCGGAAATGTCGATAATGGTGTGCGAGAGCGCGCGGTTATAGCCGAGGATGATGCTGGCCTCGGTGCGGCGGGCGGAAAAGACGGCGCGGCGGCGCGACGCGGGCTTGCACGCTAACAGGTCGCTAACGGCGCCAGTGTCGATGCCTTTCGATTTCAGCGCCTGAACGACCTTGTCGCGCTTCCAGCGTCGGTAGGCGGAATCTTCCAGATGTTGCAGCGCGCAGCCGCCGCACTCGCCGAAATGCCGGCAGGGAGGCTCGACGCGCTGCGGCGAAGGTTCGAGGACCGCGATCAGAGTCCCACGGTCTTTTTCGCGGGCTGCGGTCACCGTTTCACCGGGCAGCGCGAAGGGCACGTAGACCGGGCCGGTGTCGGTGTCGACGACACCGTCGCCTTGTGCGCCCAGCCGCGCGATGGTCAGGCGCGTGGTCATCGATCCTTACGCCCTGCCAACAAAAATTCCACATTGCCGTCGCCGCCCTTGACCGGCGACGGGATCAGGCCAAGCGCGCGCCAGCCGGGAAACCCGTCGAGCCATTGGCGTATATCTTCCGCGACACGTGGCGCATCAGCTGGGTTCTTGAGCAGACCGCCCTTGCCGATACCGTCGCGGCCGATTTCGAATTGGGGCTTGATCAGCAGAAGGCAGGCCGCGCCCGCCTCCGCCAACGTCAAGGCGGGCGGCATGGCCAGCCGCAGCGAGATGAAGCTCATATCGCTGACGATGATGTTTGGCGATCGACCATCCAGATGAGAGGCAGTCAGCTCGCGTGCGTTGATGCCTTCGAGGCAGGTCACGCGCGGATCGGTGCGCAGGCGTTCGTCCATCTGCCCATGCCCGACATCGATAGCGATGACATGTGCCGCGCCGCGTTCGAGCAGGACCTGCGTAAAGCCACCGGTCGACGCGCCGAGGTCTAGCGCCAGCGCGCCAGCGGGATTGAGCCCAAAAGCATCGAGCCCGGCGATCAGCTTCAGCGCGGCGCGTGAAACGTAGCTGCTGGCGGGGTCATTGACCGTCAGATCAGCGGCATCCGCAACCTCCTGGCCGGGTTTGGTCGCGAGAACACCGCCGACCGACACGGTTCCGCGCAGGATAGCATCACGGGCGCGCGAGCGGCTCGCAATCATGCCGCGCCTCACCAGCAATTCGTCCAGCCGCGTTCGGGAATTCGCTACCTTCGCCATACCCTTCCATGGCGAAGCCGAGCCTGCCTGGCAAGCGTTCAGGATGGCGGGACGCTTGCCACCGTTGTGCCGTCAACGCTTGGCTGTTCACCGGAAATGTCTGTCGTCCGCAACAAACGCTCGCTTTCGGTCAGGCGGCCAGCCGGCTTACGACCTTTGCGGGGGACATGCTGGCGCTCCGATTTCAGAAGAGCGGGCGCGCCGGGTACGACGGTCAGAATATCGGTTTCCCACCCTCGCGGTCGCCACTCACGTTCCAAGCTGCCGCGCAACGTGCCGACCTTCTTGGCGACGATCGCCATGACCGCCCGTTCGAGCTTGCGATCATAGAGCCCGTCCGCGGCCGCGGCGCTGCTCCCAACCACCAATGCCGCCGCGGCAAGCGCGAGCTGTCCGGATCGTGTCCCCTGCATTCCATCATTATGGCCGACGATGCCTAAATTTCGGCCAAGCAGTATGGTGAACGATGGGTGCAGCTCTAGCGTAAACAGATAGTTAGCGACACTCTCTGGCTTCGTGAATCAAGCGGTTGAGATTTCGATTCAGGCGCGGGCAATATTGCGGGAATGGCCGAGAGCCGCGAAGACGCTGCGAACAATGCCGGCTGCATCAAGCCCGGCATCGGCGTACATCTTCTCCGGCTTGGCGTGGTCGGTGAACTCGTCCGGCAACACCAGCGGACGGACCTTCAGGCCGTTGTCGAGCAGGCCGTTCATGGCGAGGAATTGCAGCACGTGGCTGCCGAAACCGCCGACAGAGCCTTCTTCGACAGTGATCAGCACTTCATGGTTGCGCGCGAGCTGGCGGATCAGTTCTTCATCAAGCGGTTTGGCGAAGCGGGCGTCAGCAACCGTCGTCGGGAGGCCGGCAGCATCGAGTTCCTCGGCAGCGATCAGGCAATCGGCGAGCCGTGTGCCAAAAGAAAGCAGCGCGACTTTGGACCCTTCCTTGACAATGCGGCCCTTGCCGATCGGCAGAATGAAACCGCGCTCCGGCATTTCGACGCCAACGCCGTTGCCGCGCGGGTAACGAAAGGCGATCGGCCCGTCGTCATAGGCGGCGGCGGTGCGCACCATATGCTTCAGTTCCGCCTCGTCGGAGGCCGCCATCACCACGAAACCCGGCAGCGAGGCCAGATAGGTCGTGTCGAACGCACCGCAATGGGTCGCGCCATCGGCGCCGACATAACCGGCGCGGTCGATCGGGAAACGCACCGGCAGCTTCTGGATCGCGACGTCGTGCACGACCTGATCGTAGGCGCGCTGCAGGAAGGTCGAATAGATCGCCGCAAAGGGTTTTAACCCCTCGGTTGCCAGGCCGGCCGCGAAAGTGACGGCGTGCTGTTCGGCAATGCCGACATCGAAGATGCGTGACGGGAAGGCCTCGCCGAAGAGGTCGAGCCCGGTGCCGGACGGCATGGCGGCTGTGATCGCGACGATACGATCGTCGTGCCGCGCCTCTTCGACCAGGCTTTCGGCGAACACCTTGGTGTAGGCGGGCGCGTTGGCCGGGGCCTTGGCTTGAGCACCCGTGATGACGTCGAACTTGTTGACGCCGTGATATTTGTCGGCGGAGGCCTCGGCGGGCGCATAGCCCTTGCCCTTCTGCGTCACCACATGGATCAGCACCGGGCCGTCATGGTTGTCGCGCACGTTCTTCAGCACCGGCACGAGATGCTCCAGATTGTGCCCGTCGATCGGGCCGATGTGGTAGAAACCGAGTTCCTCGAACAACGTGCCGCCGGTGACATAGCCGCGCGCGTGTTCGACAGCGCGCTTGATGGCGCGGTCGGCGCGGCGACCGAGATAAGCGGTGAGCTTCTTGCCGAAATCGCGCAGACCGAAATAGGTTTTTCCGACCGCCAGCCGCGCCAGATAGGCACTCATCGCGCCGGAGGGCGGCGCGATCGACATGTCGTTATCGTTCAGGATGACGATCAGCCGGGCATCCAGCGCGCCGGCATTGTTCAGTGCCTCGAAGGCCATGCCGGCGGACATTGCGCCGTCACCGATGACGGAGATCACATTGTTCTTGCCGCCCTGAAGGTCCCGGGCGACGGCCATGCCGAGGCCGGCCGAAATCGACGTCGATGAATGCGCCGCGCCGAACGGGTCGTATTCGCTCTCGCTGCGCTTGGTGAAGCCGGAAAGGCCGCCTTCCTGCCGCAGCGTGCGGATGCGGTCGCGCCGGCCGGTCAGGATCTTGTGCGGATAGGCCTGATGTCCGACATCCCAGATCACCCGGTCTTCGGGCGTGTTGAAAACGTGGTGGAGCGCCACGGTCAGCTCGACCACGCCAAGCCCCGCGCCCAAATGCCCGCCGGTGATCGAAACTGCGTCGACCAGCTCGGCGCGCAACTCGTCGGCAACCTGTTTCAGGTCGCTTTCGGGCAGCGCACGCAGGTCCGCGGGCACGCGAATCCTGTCCAGCAGCGGGGTAAACGGGGTTGAAGTCACAAAAACGAGCCTATTTGCTCCAAGCTTTCAGACCAGCAGATAGTTTGCCAAGCCCAAGTTGTAAATGTGCCCGCCTGCCGCATTTGCTGTGCAAGGGGCGTGAAGCCTAACGTTTAGACCGTCAATTCTCATCCGCCACAGCGTCCGTGGCGCGGAACCAGCAGGCGTTCTCGCGCATTTCGGAAGCACGTTGAGGGCGCAATCGACCATGACAGTGCGTGAGACTGCACCCGGTTGGGACATCCAGCTTGGCAATTCGCCGGTCGTGGGTACAGCAATCCATGCCGGCAGCCGCGTGCGGGAAGAATGCGGCCCGCTGATGTGCCTGGCTGAGGCAGAGAGGTTGCGCGAGGAAGACCCCTTCACCGACTTGATGATCCAGGATTTTCCGAACCGCATCGTGGTGCGCCATTCGCGTTTCGAGGTCGATCTGAACCGCGGTCGTGATGAGGCCGTGTACCTGACGCCCGAACAGGCCTGGGGGCTACATGTCTGGCAAGAGCGACCGTCCGACGCGGTTGTCGCGGTGTCACTGGCTTTTCATGACGCCTATTACGATGCTCTGAAACGTGTTCTGGCCGGCATAGAGGGCCGGTTCGGACGGTTCGTCGTCATCGATGTCCACAGCTACAACCATCGCCGCGGCGGCGCAGACGCCGTCGCGGCCGACCCGAAGAAAGCGCCTGACGTCAATATCGGCACGTTTTCGATGGACCGAGCGGGGTGGGCGCCATTGGTCGACGCTTTTATGGAAACGCTGCGCCAGCAAAAATTCAAAGGCAAGCCGCTGGATGTGCGCGAAAATATCTCGTTCCAGGGCAAGGGCGAGCAGACCCGCTTCATCCACCAGCACTTTCCGCAAACAGGCTGCGCCATCGCGGTCGAATTCAAGAAAATCTTCATGGATGAGTGGACCGGCCAGCCGGACCACGCCGCGATCGGAGAATTGCGCCGGGCGCTAACGTCCACGGTGCCCGTGCTGGAACAAGCTTTGCGGGATCTGCGATGAAGCCGAGGCTTGTCCAAAAGGCGTCGCCGCTGGAGGCTGTCGAAGCCGATCTGGCCGCGCTACTGGCCAAGGGCAAGCCGATCCGGCGCGATTTCGCGGACGGCGGATGGCTGCACATCGATCGGCCGCTGCCGTTTCTGTGTGTGCATGTCGGACTGGAGCAGAATGCGGCTTTCGACATCGCCTCAGCCAATGCGTCCTATCTCATAGCGCCCGATGCGCGCATCGCGGGCGAGATTGCGGCGCTGGTGGCGACGCGGATGCGGGATGAATGCTCGGCATTTCTCGTACTCGACATGGGAGAGCTCGAAGATGACCGGTTTCTGACCGACGACGCGCCGTTTCTGCCGCCTTTCGAGATCGCGCTGGCCAGCGGCGGTTCGCCCGCCGAGGAGGCCGCGCTCAAGCGGTTCGCCAAGGCATCGGCGGGACGCGAAGCGAAATATCGGACCCCGAGGATAGAGAAGCTTGGTGATGATAGCGGCGATTCGAGCCGGGTTGCGCCATATCTTGGTGGGCTACCGGCGCTTACCGTCCGGTTCGCGCCGATCTACCGGGCGCCTCGTAGCGACCGTGTCTACCCAGCGTTGCGGGATCGCGTGGTCTCCAACATGCTGGATTCCGGGTTGCAGGCTGTCAGCGCATTCCTCGATGCAAATCAGGTCAAGGCGCCGGCGACGCATCGCTCCCTAGGCCGGCGTGCCTTCATTGATGCCGTCGCTCGCGCCGACCGCGCGATCGACAAGGTCGCTTCGGCTTTCGACTTCCTGCTGGCAGTCACGCCGATCAATGCCGAACAGGCCTGGCTCGAATTCGAGGCCGGCGATTTTCAGCGGGCGCCGACCTTTCTATACCGGCCGCTGGAGTTCGAGGTACCGGAGGAGAAACGGAAACTCTACGCCATCGCTCTGGATCACCTGGAAGATCCGCTGCTGGCCGAACTGTTCTCGGAGAAGCAGCAGGAAGTCGACCTGCAACTTTCCATGATCGCCGCGCGGGAGATGCCGCGTTTCGCCGATTTGGGCCGGGCGCTCTATGGCGGCGTCGAACCCAGTCTGCTTGCCGGCGCGAAAAAAATCCTCGGACGCACCGAGACTGCGGCGCGAATCGACCGGAAACGGGCGATGCTCGATTGCAATGCGGTCGCCGCGGCAGCGCGCGACATGGTAGCCGGCTATCGCACCGCCTATCCCGATTTCGATGCCGTAGTCGAAATCCGCGCCGACATTCCAGCCGGCTTGCTCGTATCAGGCAACCGCCTTCTCGTGTCGCGCGACACCAGCATTGCCAGCGACCGCCTGACCGCCCTGCTCAGCCATGAGATCGGCGTGCACCTGCTGACCTTTTTCAACGGCTCGGCGCAGGGGCTGGCCATCTTCCGCAGCGGCCTTGCCGCCTACGAAACCATGCAGGAAGGACTGGCGGTGCTGGCCGAATATCTGGTTGGCGGCATGACTGTGCCGCGGCTTCGGCTCATTGCAGCGCGGGTTGTCGCCTGCGATGCGATGCTAGCCGGCGCGCCTTTGCCCGAAACATTCCGCTTGCTGCACAAGGATTTCGGCCACGACGCGCGCAGCGCTTTCAATATTGCGTTGCGCGTCTATCGCGGCGGCGGATTCGCCAAGGACGCCATCTACTTACGCGGCGTGCTCCAAGTCTTGAATCATCTGAAAGGCGGCGGCAGCCTGACGCCATTCTGGATGGGCAAGATCTCTGCCTCGCATTTTAGCGCCATCCAGGAACTGAAAGGCCGCGGCCTGCTCAGCGGCCCGCGCATCGAACCAGTATTTCTGTCTTCGGAGGCCACCAAGCCGAGGCTCAAGAGGGCTATGGCCGGCCTCGACCCTATCGACATGCTGACCGATTAAGGGAGCCAGCCCATGCGCATCGCATTCTTCGTGAACTCTGTTGAAACAGAGACCGTGGGCTACACAACGACCGCGCTGGCTCTGGCGGGAGCGGCACGCGGCCATTCGGTCGCCTATGTCGCACCGGACGATTTTATCCTAAGGTCGGATGACAGTCTGGCCGTCAGCGCCGTGGTCCTGCCGGCGGGTAACTACAAGAAGGCGGACAAGCTGTTCGAGGCGCTTCAGGGCGCTGCCGGCGACAAGAAGAAAATCGACGCCTCCGAGATCGACGTTTTGTTTCTGCGCAACGACCCGTCCCTGGATGCCACCGACCGGCCCTGGGCGGCTACCGCCGGCGTCATTTTCGGCCGGCTGGCCACCGACCATGGCGTTCTCGTTGTCAACGACCCGGCCGGCCTGTTGTTGGCCCAGAACAAGCTTTATCTGCAAGAATTTCCGGAGGCGGCGCGGCCAGCAACCCTGATCTCGCGCGATCTTTCGGAAATCCGGGAATTCATCGATGGCCATGCGAAGGGCTGCATCGTCAAGCCCCTGCAAGGCTCGGGCGGCAAGAACGTGTTCCGCATCGCCTCGGCGGACGATTCCAACCTGAACCAGATTTTCGAGGCGGCAAGCGGCGAAGGCTATCTGATCACCCAGGCCTATATCCCGGAAGCCAAGGACGGAGACGTCCGGATGTTCCTGATGAACGGCAGGCCGCTGGAACGTGACGGCAAATATGCCGCCTTCCGGCGCGTGCCCGCCAAAGGCGACGTGCGGTCAAACATCCACGCGGCTGGCACGGCGCGCAAGGTCAAGGTCAGCGACGCTATGCTGCAGCTGGCTGAACTGGTGCGTCCGAAGCTCATCACCGACGGCATGTTCCTCGTCGGCCTTGATATCGTCGGCGACAAACTACTGGAAATCAACGTGTTCACGCCCGGCGGTCTGGGCAGACTCGCCACCATGTACGACGCGGATTTTTCGGACAGCGTCATCGCGGCGCTGGAGAAGAAGTTGGCGGCGCGCAAGGCCTATGGACGCAAGCTGTCTAACGCCGAACTGGCGACGTTGTAGACGCGGTCAAGCCACGCGTCGCGGCTCCGGCGCAAAACTGCTCAGCGACAACCATTGCTGAATGGCCTTGGCGACCGGCCGGTCGCCCTCCAGTTCCAGCCGACCAGCCGCCAGTTCGTGCGGGATCGCCGCAAGCCCCATCCAGATCGCTGTCATGGTGCGCAAGGAACTGCGGACCATCAGGTTGACATCATAGCCAGGGTCGAAACCGCACAAGTCGACCTTGCCCGCTTCGACCACCAACCACCAGCTGCGCTGGGTTTCCGGCAATTCGGGGTACAGAAACTGAATCGTGCAGCGACCGGGCGGCAGCGGGTCCGGATTGAGCCTGCGACGCATGTCCCACATCAGCAGAGACGGGTCGAGATTTCGAAGCGTGAGCTGCGATTCAACCCAACGCTGGCCCCAGAATCCCATGCCCAGGATGAGCGGCCGAAGGTCCTCGCCGGCGGGCGACAAATGGTATTCGACCAAGCCGCCCTTCTGCGGCACCGTCACGATGACGCCGGCTTTTTCCAGTTCTTTCAATCGCTTGGACAAAAGCGCCGGCGACATGCGCGGCACGCCTCGGCGCAAATCGTTGAACCGGGTGGAGCCACACAGCATTTCGCGGATGATCAGAGCGGTCCAGCGCGTGCACAAAATCTCGGCCGCCATGGATACCGGGCAAAACTGACCGTACCCGCCGCGATCCTCCATGCGCCTGTCCCCTATGCGATGCCCACCGCAAAGCAAAATACGCCGCGCGGCCAGTCTTGCCAAGCGTCGCAACAGGCTCTGCTAATAAGGCCGGGCCCGTCGCGGTACAGTTCCTGAACTAGAGGGAAGTCTCGATCGGTGCGATTTTGAGCTCCTCATGAAAAATCAGAGGATTGTTCCAATGACTCATGCCCTCAAGGCTGAACAGCATGCCGAGCCCAAGCGCGATCTGGTGGCGGTCGCGCGTGAACTTGGCCTCCAATTTGCTAAGACCGCCGCCGACGCGGACACGAACGACCGCTTTGTCGGCGACAACTACAAGGCTTTGAAACAAGCAGGGCTGGTCGAGGCCGGCGTTCCGGTCGAATTCGGCGGCGGCGGCGCCGAGGTGCGCGACCTTGCCGGCATGGTGCGCGAGCTTGCGCGCCACTGCGGCTCGACAGCGCTCGCCTTCTCCATGCACACCCACCAGGTTGCAGTCCCAGCCTGGCGCTGGCGCAACCAGAAGGTGGCGGCGGTCGAGCCCTTGCTGCGGCGCATCGCCAATGATCGTATCGTCCTGCTTTCCAGCGGCGGCTCGGACTGGATCGGCGGTTCCGGCTGGGCAACCAAGATCGAGGGCGGCTATCGCGTCACCGCCCGCAAGGTCTTCACCTCCGGTGCGGAAGCCGGCGATGTGCTAATGACGACCGCGATCGTGAAGGGCGACGGCCAGCCGGATACCGTGATCCACTTCCCTGTGTCTATGAAATCCGAACAGGTGACGGTGCTGGACACCTGGCGAACGCTTGGCATGCGCGGCACGGGCTCGAACGACGTGCTGATCGAAGACCTGTTCGTGCCAGATGGCAGCGTAGCCGTCAGCCGCAAAGCCGGCGAATGGCATCCGCTCTTCCAGATCATCGCGACCATCGCGTTCCCGCTGATTTACTCCGCCTATCTGGGCGTCGCGGAAAGCGCCCGTGGCATCGCGATCGATCTCGCCAAGAAGAAGCCGATCAACCAGCACGCTTTGTCGCTGGCCGGACGCATGGATACCGCGCTGCGCGCCGCGCAACTGGCGCATGGCTGGATGCTCGATATCGTCGACCGCAACGCACCGTCGGCCGAAACCGTCAATGAGGTGATGATCGGCCGCCGACTGGTGGCCGACAATGCAATCAAGGCGGTCGAACTGGCGATGGAACTTGCCGGTGGAGCCGGCTTCTATCGCGACAACGGGCTGGAGCGACGTTTCCGCGATATTCAGGGCGCGCGCTATCACCCGCTACAGGCAGGGCCACAGGCAGAATATGCAGGCGCGACGGCGCTCGGCCTGCCAACTGCCAATATCTTCTGATGTTGATCTGGCATCCTCCAAGAGACGAAAGCTCCCGCTGGAGCTTTCGTTTCTCTGCCGCTGTCGGAGCGGAGCAAAAGCGTTAAATCCGCGCCATCCGCGCGAAACGCCGGCGAGCCGGATGCTTGCTCCCTGCCCCGCAAGCTGATGTACTCCGCCAGTCGCGGCCTCTATTTGGCTGCGCCCCGGGGGGACGATGGACAACCAGATGCTGCGTCGCGTCACGCTTGGCCTTTGCGCGGCCGCAACAGCCTTCTGGGTCTACACCTTCTATTTCATTTCCCAGTTGCCGGTTGGCGACGGCACCGGCTTCCAATGGATCGCCGAGGTGCCACTCACCGCAATCTTCCTGTTCGCGGTGCTGCCGGCGCTGATCATGGCGTTCTTCCAGAAGACGGTCCCAGTCGCCGCCACGCTCGCGGTCGCGGCCGTGGTCCTCTACGGCATTTTGTGGATGCAATTGCTGGAGGAGTTCAAGCCGGGATAGGTGTTATCCTTCGGGCAGCGGAATGAACTCTTCCTCGTCGCCCGGCACGATGTCGAACCGGCCAGTCTTCCACTCGTTCTTCGCCTGCTCGATGCGCTCTTTGGACGACGATACGAAATTCCACCAGATGTAGCGCGGTGACGGCATCGAAGCGCCGCCGAACAGCATGAAGTGCGCGCCGCGTTCCGACTTCACGACGATCTCATCGCCCGGCTTGAAGACCAGCAGGACGTCAGGCGCGAAGCGATCGCCCGCGATCTCCACCTCGCCGTCCAGCGTGTAGATGGCGCGCTCCTCGGCCTCTGAAGGAATGCGGAAGGCGCCGCCCGGTTTGACCCGGACATCGGCATAAAGCGTGTCGTGGTGGGCCGTCACCGGCGCGCGAAGGCCTTCCAGATGGCCGATGACGACACGGCCGGAAGCACCGTCGCCGTCAAATTCCGGCAATAGAACCTTGGACGTGTTTTCGAATGCCGGAGCGATCTCCTCCTTGTGGTCGGGCAGCGCCAGCCAGGTCTGGAGACCGGAGATCGACATCGGATGGCCGCGCAGTTCCTCCGGCGAGCGCTCCGAATGCACGATGCCTCTGCCCGCCGTCATCAGGTTTATGTCGCCAGGCTCGATCACCATTTCAGTGCCGAGCGAATCGCGATGCCTGATTTTGCCGTCGAAGAGATAGGTGACGGTCGAAAGCCCGATATGCGGGTGCGGGCGCACGTCCATGGCCTGGTCAGCGCGCAGAATCGCCGGGCCCATGCGGTCGAAGAAGATGAACGGGCCGACCAGGCGGCGCTTGGCGCTCGGCAGCGCCCGGCGGACCTGAAACCCTCCGAGATCATGCGAACGCGGGATCACCATGAGTTCGATGTTGTCGCAGGCGAAAGCATCGCCAGCGCGCGGATCGGGGGCAGGAAAAAAGCTCATGGCATGAGCCTATGCCCAATCCGCCCGCAGCACAAATGCGAAGCCGGGCTGCCGGCGTGAACAGTCCGTCTACTCGAAGACGATGGCCGGCGGCTGCGCGGTAAAGCGCAATGCAGAACGGGCTCGCGCCTTGGCCGCCTCGATCTCCCGGTCTTTCGGCTCCTGGTCCGTCTCCAACGTATCTAGGAGTTGGCGCGCCGCAGTCGCCACCTTCTTTACCGCCCTGTCGAACGATTTCTTGTTGCGCTGCGAGGGCGCGTTGTAGCCCGACAATTTTCGCACGAACTGCAAGGCAGCGTCATGGATTTCGGCGTCGGTCGCCGGAGGGTCGAAGTTGAACAGCGGTTTGATGTTGCGGCACATGGGATCGCTCCTTCCGTGCATTGTTGCAGGCTATTCGGGATCTCTGGCGATCCTCGGGGTCGCGCCGTCGGAACGCGTGACTTCGATGATCGTTTCGACGCGGACGAGACAGCGATCGATGGCGCGAATAGTTTCTCGGATCGCGGACATCTTATCCTCGATCCTGTCTACAGCCGCGGACATGCGCTCAGTGCTTAGTCGAAATTCGTGCGCGAGATCGGCCAGCTCTTCGAGCTGTTGCAATTCCTCAAGGTCATAACCGAGGGCCACCCACCCATCTAACTCAGTGGCCAGCAACTCGGCGGGAGAATCTAGTGTCGGAGCCGTGTGCATCGCAACCTACTCCCCATCCAGCGGCTCCGTCCCCACCGGCTTGCCATCCCTGGAAAGGCGAATCTTTTCAACTTTGTCTTCTGCAGCCTTCAACAGGCGCGCGCAGTGGGCCTTCAGCGCCTCGCCGCGCTCATAGATGCGGATAGATTGATCGAGCGGCACCTCGCCGCGCTCCAGATCCTCGACGATCTTTTCCAGCGCCTCTAGCGCCTGCTCGAAGCTCAGCGCCTTGATATCTTCATTGGCTTGTTCTGCCATTTTTTATCCTTTCATCAGGCGCTTGACGTGGGCGGCGACCGAATATGACAGGCCTTGCAGGTCGTAGCCGCCCTCCAACAGGCTGATCAGCCGGTTGCCGGAATGGCGCGCCGCCTTGTCGAGCAACTGCCCGGTCGCCCAGTCGAAGTCTTCTTCAGTGAGATTGATCTCGGCCAGCGGATCACGATGATGCGCGTCGAAGCCGGCGGAGATGATGATCAGATCCGGCGCGAAATTTGAAATCGCCGGAAGCACCCGCGAGCGCATCGCCTCGCGAAACAAGTCCGAGCCCGTGCGCGGTGACAACGGCGCGTTGACGATGTTCCCCGCCCCTGTCTCGTCCTTTGCCCCGGTGCCAGGATAGAGCGGCATCTGGTGCGTCGAGCAGTAGAGAACCGTCGGATCATCCCAAAAGATGTCCTGGGTGCCGTTGCCGTGGTGTACGTCCCAATCGACGATCGCGACCCGCTCGGCGCCATGCTTCTTCTGTGCATGCCGGGCGGCAATCGCGGCGTTGTTGAACAGGCAAAAGCCCATTGCCGTTGTTTTTTCGGCGTGATGGCCGGGCGGACGGGCCGCCACGAAGACGTTGTCGGCCTCGTCGGAAAAGACATCGTCCACCGCGGCATTGGCCGCGCCGATGGCGGTCAGCGCCGCCTCCCAGCTCTTCGCGCTGACGGAGGTGTCAGCGTCGACAGACCGAATGCCTTCGTCCGGAATCGAGCGTCGAACCTTTTCCAGATACGATTCCGGATGGCAGGCTAGGATCGTCTCTTCGTCGCCGAGGGGGGATTGCTGGCGGTCAAGGTCAGCGAAGGCGTCGTCTTCCAGTACTTTGGCGATGGCGCGTAACCTGTCAGGCCGCTCAGGGTGGCCCGGTGGTGTCAGATGTTCCAGATAGATGGGGTGCGTGTAGAGGCGGGTCGACATTTCAAGCGATATAGGCCGCCATGACCCGTTTGGCCATGGCAGGGGCGACGCGATTAACAGTTGTGACGGCCGGCGTCACTCCGCTTCAGGCTGTTCATTCGGATCGAAGCGGTAGCGAAAATCGCAATGCTTGGCACCCTGCATCAAGGTCTGCGTGCGCTCCAGCTTGATGCGCGGATCATAGCCGGTGCAGAACACGCCGTCGCGATTGCATGACAGCAGATGGCCGATATGGCCAAGCCCCATTTCGCGATAGGTTTCGGCATAGCGGCAGCGTTTCACGTTGTAGTGGAATTCTTCGTCGGTCGCCTTGACCACCTCGATGGTCAGCGCGTCATCCTGCGTCCACAGATCCTGCAACTGCTGGAACGTACGAAGGCTGGTGCCGCCCGGCGTTTTGGCGGCAAAGCCCTTGGCGGCGGTTACAGCCGCCCGGCGGATCGCCTTATCCAGGATGGACTGCGCCATGTCTTCGCCCACAGCTTCGCGCATCGCCTCGTAAATCGGCGCGATGATGCCGGCCTCGATCCTGCGCCGCGCCAAGATGCCGATCTCGCCTTCCATGACCGCCCGCGAGTCCGGTTTTGGTGACTCTGTCATCGCCCTTGACCTTCCTGATATCCGGCCGCTGCAGCGTATGACGCCGTTCTCCCACTGACCGCCGCTATGGCCTTGTCCTTCAATTCACGGAATTGGCGCGATTTCTCGGCCAGCGTAGCATCCCATTCGGGATCGGGCGCCTGGCCTTCGATGACCTTGAAATACGCCTGCATCAGGGAAGCGATCGCGAAGGGCTCTACGAACGCGGCCAGGAAAGCCCAGGTGCAGATGATGGCGATTACGAACGACCAACCGGCGAACTGGCCGGGCATCAGATAGACGAAATACGCGGCCGGCGAGAGCGCAAGTACGAAGAACACGATGCCGATGATCCAGATGAAGATCGCCAGCCAGAAGGCGTTCTTCAGGATCGACTTGCCGTTCTGCGCATAGAGCACCAGCGCATGGCGCGAGGTCGTCCACGGGTCGTTGACGCCGGAGCGGATATTGTAGGCAAGCACGACCTCATCCGCATAGGTCAGCGCCAGCGCGATGACGGCGTTGATGAAGCCGATCAAGGTTTGCAGGCCGGGGATCGGCAGCAGCGCGCCGAGGCCACGGAAAATGCCGGAGATGGTGCGCAGAACGCCCTTGATGAGTTGGTCGAGCACGAACAACGCATTGGCCTCGGCAAAACGCTCGGTCACCACTTGGCGCGCGTAGGAAATCTGATCGAATGCGCCGGGAATCGGCCGGCCGTCCATGGCGTGCACCATGACTACCACGTGGCCGGCCTTGACGACATAGAGGATGTATTCCCGAATCCAGTAGAGCACCAGCCAAGCCACACCGAAGCCGATCGCACCGCCGCCAAAGGCGAAGGACAAAGGCCCGGAGGGATCGCTGGAGATATGGCCAACGCCCCAGCCGACGCCTCCTCCTGCGCCAATGGCAAAGAGATAGCCGATGGTAATCAGCGTGTAGACGAAGACGCGAAACAGGACGAACGGCCAAGTCTGCAAGACGAGGCTCAGGCTTCTGCCAATGGAAAAATCCCACATGCTGCGACCCCCCTGCCTGGGCACAGGATAACACGAGGCGACGGGGTCAAGCTCTATCAGGCGCTGCACGTCAAAAGCAAAAAACTTGCCTGGGCTGTCGGAAACCATTGCTGCCATACGTCTTGCTGACAGGTAACGGGTGAGCCAGGCCGGAACATTCGCCGGCATGAGTTCATTCTAGCCCCGAGCAGCAGCCGCCGGCACCGTCCGACGGCATAGGCAACCGTTCAAAGAGCGAAAGGACAAACAATGTCGGCAGCCAAGAACACGATCTGCGTCTGGTACGACAAGGATGCGGAAGCAGCGGCCCACTTTTATGCACAAACCTTCCCCGACAGCGAAGTGAAGGCCGTCCATCGGGCACCGAGCGATAACCCGTCCAACAAGGAAGGTGACGTCCTTGTCGTCGACTTCACTGTCGCGGGCGTGCCTTGTATCGGGCTGAACGGCGGACCGATTTTCAAACAGACGGAGGCGTTCTCATTCCAGATCGCCACCGACGATCAGGAAGAAACCGACCGCTACTGGAACGCCATCGTCGGCAATGGTGGTCAAGAAAGCGAGTGCGGCTGGTGCAAGGACAAATGGGGCGTCTCCTGGCAGATCACGCCGCGCGTGCTGACGGATGCGATGGCCGCCGGTGGCGCTGAGGCCAAACGGGCGTTCGACGCTATGATGACGATGAAGAAAATCGACGTTGCAAAGATCGAAGCGGCGCGGCGCGGCTGATACGGCAGGGCGGTGGCTTGGCTTGTCAGGAAGGGCGGACCAGCAGCCCGTCCAGCAACCGCTTCACGGCCGGGATCGCCTTTTCCGAAGCCGCCCTTGGATCGTCGGAATTGGCGATCCATTGGGCGGCGTAGGTTGTCGCGCCGGTTATCAGGCGGGCGGTCGCCTCGGTATCGACATCGGCAATGACACCGTCCTGCTTCAGTGCGCTGAGATTGTTGGTGATCGACGTCACGCAAGCCATCGCGCTCGGCCAGGTCGACGGGTCGCCCAGCACGGCCGGGCCGTCCCTTAGCACGATGCGCTGGATTTCCGGGTCAAGCGCCATGCCGATGTAGCCGATATTCTCGTCGATGAAGGCCTGCCAGCGGGTCGGCGCGCCGGCCACGCTGTCGCGCAGTCGCCCGTTCATTTCGCCGTCGATCTGCTCAATGACCGCAGCAAGCAAGCCGGGCTTGCCGCCGAAATGGTGGTATAGGGCACCGCGCGTCAGTCCGGCCTCGGCCGTGAAATCGTCCATCGACGCGTCCGCATATCCTTTTTCAGCAAATGCCTTGCGCCCGGCCGCGATCAGCTTGGCGCGGGTTTCGGCGATCATATCCCTGCGCGGTTTGTGCATTTCCCTGGACCTATTCACATACGCACCGTATGCCAATTGACATACGGTTCGTATGTTATTATCTCATTCGCATACGCCACGTATGTCAACCAGAAATGTAGGTGGTGTTCTCTTGCTTGTCGAGGAGCATTCCAATGGCAAACCCCTATAGAGAAATTTTCAGGGCTCGCGGCGCCAAAGGTTTTGCCGCCGCAGGCTTCTTCGCCCGCCTACCGATCGCCATGGCGCCGATCGGCATCGTCGCGATGCTGTCTCAGACCCATGGCGAGTACTGGCTGGCCGGTGCGGTTTCCGCCACCTTCGCCCTAACCAACGCGCTCGTAGCACCTCAAATTTCGCGTCTTGTCGACCGTTTCGGCCAGACCGCCGTTTTGACGCCAGCGACCCTCATATCTGTCGCCGCTTTCGTCGTGCTGCTGCTGGCAACTCACCAGAACTGGCCAGTCTGGACGCTGTTCGCCTCGGCGCTGCTTGCCGCCGCCATGCCCAGCATTCCGGCGATGGTGCGGGCGCGCTGGAGCGAACTGTTCCGCGACCGCCCGGAACTCACAACCGCCTTCGCCTTCGAATCCGCGGCGGACGAACTGGTCTATATCGCAGGCGCTTCACTCTCGGTGGGCCTGAGTGTCGCGCTGTTCCCCGAGGCTGGCATTCTGGTCAGCACGCTCCTGCTTGCTTTCGGTTCGGCCGCGTTCATCGTCCAGCGTTCGACCGAGCCTCCTGTGAGGCCAGTGGAGCATGGCTCGGCAGGGTCGGCGATTTGGCTCAGACCAGTACAGATCATCACCTTCGCCCTGATTTTCGTTGGCGCGATTTTCGCAACAGCAGAGGTTACGACGGTCGCGATCACCAAGGAACTTGGCCAGGCCAGCACCGCAAGCCTGGTGATCGGGGTCTATGCGCTGGGTTCGTTTGTCGTCGGCATTGTTGTCGGTGCGCTGACCTTGAAAACGCCGCTGCAGCGCCAATTGGCCATTGCCATTGGCGTCATCGCTCTGACGCAGGCGCCATTGCTCTTTGCGGGCGCCACCGTACCGCTGTTGGCGGTGGCCATCTTCGTTAGCGGCATCGCGATCTCGCCTACCTTCATCACCGCCTTCGGCCTGATCGAGCGGCGTGTGCCTGCAGCGCAACTCACCGAAGGCATCACCTGGGTGATGACCGGCATCGGTATCGGCATGGCGCTTGGCTCCTTCGCGGCCGGTTGGGTGGTCGATGAGTTCGGCGCACGAAACGGCTTTTGGGTGTCGATTGTCGCCGGACTTATCTCGCTGGCTACTGTGGTGCTCGGCCAGCGCAGCCTTGCGGGGGAGCAGCGAGCCGGACGGCCGCGCCAGGCAGTGCCCGTGCCGGCCAGGTAAAGCGGGCTCTTCGCAGACGGACTTTACAGTATCTCCGTTTTCGTGATGCGGATGCCAAAGCCTTCCAGTCCGACATAGTGGCGCTCGCGAGACGCCAACAATTCGATCGACGAGATGCTGAGATCCTTGAGAATCTGCGCGCCCAGGCCGATCTCGCGCCATTCGCTCTCGCGGCGCATCGCCTCGGCGTGGTCCTCGCCTTCCTGCCCGCGCCGCGCGCGGCCAGTAGAGCCGACACCGACCGAGCCCTCACGCAAGTAAACGATGACGCCACGCTTTCTCTCGGCCATCGAATTCATGATGACGTCCAGCCGCTGGCCCGCGCCAAAAACATCGGCGACTACATCTTCCGAATGCAAGCGCACGGGCACATCTTCGCCGTCGCGGATATCGCCGAAGATGATGGCGAGGTGATGCATGGAATCCCAAGGCAGCGTGTAGGTGTGCGCCTTGGCCTTGCCGGCGGGGGTCTCGATATCGAAAGTCTCGATGCGCTGAACCAGCGTTTCCTGTCGCTGGCGATAGGCGATCAGGTCGGCGACCGAGATCTGCTTCAGCCCATGCTGCTCGGCAAAGGCGCTGACTTGCGGACCGCGCATGACCGTGCCGTCATCATTGACCATTTCGCAGATCACACCAACCGGCGGCAGGTTCGCCAGCTTACAGAGATCTACCGCCGCTTCGGTATGGCCAGAGCGCATCAGCACGCCACCCTCGCGTGCGATTAGCGGAAAGATATGCCCCGGCCGCACGAAATCGGAGGCGCCTACATTGCCGTTAGCGAGATTGCGCGCGGTGAGCGTGCGATCCTCCGCGGAGATGCCGGTGGTGGTTCCGTGTTTGAAGTCGACGCTGACCGTGAACGCTGTCGTGTGGGCCGAATCGTTGTCGGCCACCATGGGAGCAAGATT
This sequence comes from Rhizobiaceae bacterium, assembly GCA_050247155.1. Classification (GTDB taxonomy): domain Bacteria; phylum Pseudomonadota; class Alphaproteobacteria; order Rhizobiales; family Rhizobiaceae; genus Mesorhizobium_G. The sequence goes on along the minus strand of JBFWUS010000071.1, from coordinate 8,647 downwards.
GAGCCGCTTGGCATCCTCGCGCGTCATCGGCGTGCAGACGATACCTGACGTGTGACGCACGATGAAGGCCATCTTCTCCGGCGTACAGTGAACCGCCGCAACGATCATATCGCCCTCGTTCTCGCGGCCGTCATCGTCCATTACGACAACGATTTCGCCGCGTTCGAATGCGCGCAGGGCTTCGACGATCTTCTTCTGGTCGTAGGGCATGGGGGACTCGCAGGTGGTCGTAATGGCGGAATAATGGATGGCGATGGGAATGCAAGCAAAGGTATCCACGACAATCTGTTCGCTGCTGCCGACCTGGAAACGTCCGTCCCGCCGAATAGCTACTTCTTTTTCTGCGGATAGATCGTCTCGCCGCGTTTCAGCATTTCGACAAACGCCGCGATCTTCTTTGTGCGACCGGCCTCGGTTTTCATGTTGTGCACGCGGAAAGCGAGCGCGAAACGGTTCTGCTCGCTGAGTTTTCCGAGCATTTCCCTGGCCTTCGGCTCGGCATCAATGGCGGCCTGAAGATCGTCAGGAATCTTCATCTCCTTGCCGCTTGCATAAGCGCGATCCCAGCGGCCATCCGCCTTCGCGGCTTCGACCTCTTTCAGGCCGTGATCGGTCATGCGGCCTTCGGCGATCAGTCGGGCGACGTTGTCGACATTGATCTTGCTCCATGTCCCCTTCGGGCTGCGCGGCGAATAGCGCTGGAGAAAACTTGTCTCGTCCAAACCCTTGCGGGTGCCGTCGATCCAGCCCCAGCACAACACGACGTCGATTGCCTCCGTCGGCGTGATCGATTTCAGGCCGGATTTCACCTTGTGGATCTTGATCCAGACCTCATCGGCCTCGTGATGATTCTCGGCCAGCCAGCGGTAGAAGCTGTCTGAGTCTGGAAATTCGCGGACTTTGGCCGGGTCGATGTGGATTGGAGCCATGGCGGGCTACCCCCTGCCGGTCTGGCCCCGATGCCGCAAATAATGGTCGGCGATGGCGCAGGCGACCATCGCCTCGCCGATCGGCACCGCGCGGATGCCGACGCAGGGATCATGCCGGCCCTTGGTGACGACTTCGACATTGTTGCCGTCCCGGTCGATCGACTGACGCGGTGTCAGGATCGAAGAGGTCGGCTTGACGGCAAAGCGCGCCACCACGGGTTGGCCCGTCGAGATGCCGCCCAGAATGCCGCCGGCGTTGTTGGACAGGAAGATCGGGTTACCGTCATTGCCCATTCGCATTTCGTCGGCGTTTTTTTCGCCGGTGATGCGCGCCGCCTCAAAACCGTTGCCGATTTCAACGCCCTTCACCGCGTTAATCGACATCAGGCCGGCGGCAATGTCCTGATCCAGCTTGCCGTAAATCGGCGCACCCAGACCGGCCGGCACACCCTCGGCCACGACCTCGACAACGGCCCCGACCGAAGAGCCTGCCTTGCGGATGCCATCGAGATAATCGGCGAATATGGGAACGGACGACCGGTCCGGCGTGAAGAACGGGTTTTCAGCGTCGTGGACAAAATCCCAGTCCCAAGCCGAGCGATCAATGTCCTTCTCACCCATCGAGACCAGCGCGCCTCGCACCACCAGCCCCGGAACGACCTTGCGGGCCAAAGCGCCTGCCGCAACCCGCGCCGCTGTCTCACGCGCCGACGAACGCCCACCGCCGCGATGGTCGCGGATGCCGTATTTCGCCTCGTAAGCATAATCGGCGTGACCAGGCCGGAACTGCCGGGCAATCTCGCCATAATCCTTGGAGCGCTGGTCGACATTCTCGATCATCATCGCAATCGGCGTTCCAGTGGTGACCAGCGTTGCGCCGTCGTCTTCAGTCAGCACGCCCGACAGAATCTTGACCTCGTCCGGCTCGCGCCGCTGCGTGACGAATCGCGATTGGCCAGGTTTGCGGCGATCCAGATCCGCCTGAATCTCGACCTGCGTGAAACGGATGCCCGGCGGGCAGCCGTCGACCACGCAGCCCAGCGCCGGCCCATGGCTTTCGCCCCAGGTGGTGACGCGGAAAAGATGGCCAAACGTGTTGTGCGACATGCGGAAATGACCCTGCCCGGCACGCGCCGGATAACGAGCCGCGTTCTATGGGCGTTTCGGCGCGCGGTCAAACATCCGTCGCCGGACGCAACTTTTGACACATTCGCGATGTCCAACTCAGCTATCCGCCGTCAAATCTCCGAGCCCGCATGGGCCACGCCCCAAGGAAGAGGAAAACGATGCGTATTGTGCTTGCCGCCATCGCCACACTTTTGATTTCGGACGCAGCCTTCGCCGCTGAGGCAGAAGGAAAAGTAAAAAAGCTCGACCCCGAGGCCCAGACGATCACGCTGGATGACGGCAAATCCTACAAGTTGCCCGGCGAATTCGACATCGCCACTCTGCATGAAGGCATGGACATCCTGCTCGCCTACGACAAAGTCAATGGCGAAAACCTGATCACGGACATGCAGTTGCCGGAGTAGCTACAGCCACTCCAGCCGGCCATCCTTCAACCGCAGCACCTTGTCCTGCGGCACGGCCATGTTGGCCGCCTCGTCGTCAGACAGCTTGTCGACCATGTAGAAGACGGCGCGAATGTTGCCGCCGTGGGTCACGCAAACGGTCGGCCGGGTCAGGCCGTCGAACCACGGCTTGAAACGGTCGTGCAGCATGCGGTAGCTTTCGGCGCCTTCGCCCGGCGGCACGATGTTCCATTTGTCGCGGCGGCGATGCCGGCGAAATTCCGGATCGTCCGCCTTCAATTCGTCGGGCGTTTTGCCGGTCCAATCGCCGAAATGCACCTCGATCAGGCGGCGATCGGTGCGGTAGTCGCCGGGCACAAGGCCCATGGCACTCCGCACGTGCTCCATCGTCTCGCGGGTTCGCCGCATCGGACTCGCGACGAAGTCGAATGCGGTGGGATCGTCGATCAGTTCAGCCAGGCGAGCCCCGTTGCGGTCCGCCTGCAAACGGCCGGTCTCGTTGAGATCGACCTCGTTCTGGCCCTGGAACCGGTTGCCGCGGTTCCAGTCGGTCTCACCGTGGCGCACGAAATAGACGAGCGGAAACATAGTGATACGCTCGGGCCCTTCGAAGTTGATTCAGCGTTAGAGCGAGATGAGGTTAGATTGAATCATTCTGTTTGTCGTTTGGCGAGGCGATCCACTAGGAAGGCCGTGAAGGTCGGGCTGGCTGCCCGGCCGAGCGGCCCGACGACGTGGTCGCCCGCCAAACGACAAACCCGAAGGGCCGGGCTGGTTTGGGCCAATTCCTTCGGCCTCCGTCTCGGCCGGACAACCAGTCCGACCTTCGACGAAGTCCTCGACCCCCGGGACCGGCCTTTGGCCGGCCCGAGGGCAGGCCAAGTCCCAAACCATCACCGGCAGAATGGTTCAATCTAATCTCATCTCGCTCTAGTCCTTGGCGACGGAAATATCCGGCGCGTCGACCGCCTTCATGCCGACGACATGATAGCCCGCGTCGACGTGGTGCACCTCGCCAGTGACGCCTTTCGACAGGTCGGACAGGAAATAGAGGCCGGAATTGCCGACTTCTTCCGTAGAGACATTCCGCTTCAGCGGTGAATTGTACTCATTCCACCGCAGGATATAACGGAAATCGCCGATGCCCGACGCCGCCAGCGTTTTGATCGGGCCGGCCGAGATCGCGTTGACACGGATGCCTTTCCCGCCCAGATCGACGGCGAGGTAGCGCACGCTGGCCTCCAGCGCCGCCTTGGCGACGCCCATGACGTTGTAGTGCGGCATCACCTTTTCCGCGCCGTAATAGGTCAGCGTCAGCAGCGATCCGCCTTCGCTCATCAGCGGCTCCGCGCGCTTGGCCACGGCCGTGAACGAATAGACCGAGATGTCCATCGTCATTAAAAAATTGTCGCGGCTCGTCTCGACGTAGCGGCCATCGAGTTCTTCCTTGTTCGAAAAAGCGACGGCGTGGACGACGAAATCCAACTTGCCCCATTGCTGCTTGACGAAGTCGAAGACCGCGTCGAGGCTTTCCATGTCGGTGACGTCGCAATGGCCGGCGACGATGGCGCCCAGTTCCTCCGCCAGCGGCTCGACACGCTTCTTGAACTGCTCGCCCTGATAGGTCAGCGCAACTTCTGCGCCGGCATCAGCACAAGCCTTGGCGATCGAATAGGCGATGGACCGGTTGTTGGCGACGCCCATGATGAGGCCGCGCTTGCCGGCCATCAGGCCTTGTCCCTGAGCCATCCCAAACTTCTCCATGCATAAGCGAATAGCCAAAGCCGCCCTATGGCATAGGGTTTCGAAGGCATCAAGCTTATGAACCGGCCGATCGCCGCAGGAGTGCGCCGTCAGTCCTGCTTGCGCATCAGCGCTTCAAGCTCCGGGTCCGGTTCGAGCATGATCCGCACATGCACATAGAGGTCGCCATGTCCGCCGGCTTTCAGCGGCAGGCCGCGACCCTTCAGACGCAGCGTCTTGTCGGAGCTCGACCAGGCCGGCACGGTGACTGCGATCTTGCCGGCCGGCGTCTCGACCGCGACCTTTTCGCCCAGCACCGCGTCCTTCAAGGCCACCGGAAGATCGGCATGCAGGTCGCGGCCTTCGATGCGGTAGCGTTGGTGCTTGCGCACAACGATCTTGACCAGGGCATCTCCGGGGCCAGCGGGACCCTGCTCGCCCTGCCCTTTCAGGCGGATCACCTGTCCGTCCTCGACATAGGCCGGCAATTTCACGCCGAGCTTCCGTCCGCCCGGGAAGATCGCGTTGACGGTCGCCGCCGTCGCGATGTCTTCGACGCTGACGGCAAGGCTCACGCTGATATCGTCGCCGGTTTGCGGACGGCCGCGGCCACCCTGGCCCGCCGCGCCGGCGCGCATCCCTTCGCCGAAAAGCTGGCTCAAAATATCTTCGTTCATGCCGGCGAAAGGATCGTCGCGGCCCGAGGTACGAAATTCGAAATGCGCGCCGCCGGGGCCGGAGCGCGCCTGCCGGAACGCGGAGAACGGGTCGCCGCCCTGCGCGCCCGCGCCAAATCCTTCAAAACCCTGAAATTTGGGTTTTCCTTCGGCGTCTATCTCGCCGCGATCAAAAGCAGCCCGGGACTTTTCGTCGCCCAGGATTTCATAGGCCTGATTGGCCTGGGAGAACCGGTCCTTCGCCTTGGGATCATTCGGATTCTGGTCCGGATGATGCTTTTTGGCGAGCTTGCGGAACGCCGATTTTATCTCCTTGGCCGACGCGGTTTTGGCCACGCCGAGCACTTCATACGGATCACGCATTAAGTCCACCTACCGGGAGGTCAGTTACCTCACATGGATATATGCGAACGGCTAGGAAGAAATTCCAGTGCTGCGATGCAACAAATCAGGGTCTCACAGGGCCGAGAATGCCAACATCTGCCACTTGCCGGGGCCTGCCATGCAGGCCTTGCCTTCATAGAGCGCCACGCCGTTGAAGCTCTCACGGGTCGTGGTGAACTTGCGGCAGAGCTGGCCCTGCTCCTCGCTTTCCACCAGCGCGCTGATGGCGCCCTTCGAGCCTGTATCGGCGTTGGCCCAGGCGATCTCATTGCCAGATATTTGCGATACGTCAGCGGATGTGACGGCGTTGCGGATCGTCGCCTCATCGGAAACGGTTTCCACATCGCCCGAAGCCGCGGTCTGAGGCGAAACGGAACCGACCATCGACGGGTCGGTCTGCGCCTGCAAGGACGCGCTGCCCGCACCGCACCCGGCGGCAAGCAGGCCCACTGCTACCATAACGCCAGCCGCAGCCATGCGCGACAACGAGGTCGAAGCGACTTTCGTTTCTGGCGCTTGCGCTGCCGGCGGCAATGGGCAATCTCCCCTGAGAACGGCGAAAGACATTAAGATATGAGCAATTCCGAGTTAACGAATAGTGACTTTTTCGAGCGCAACGAACCGCTGGCCTTGTTCCGTGAATGGCTGGATGAGGCAGGCAAGACAGAACCGAACGATCCTAACGCGGTAGCGCTGGCCACCGTCGATCGCGACGGCATGCCAAATGTGCGCATGGTGCTGCTCAAGGATTTCGACATGTCAGGGTTTGTCTTCTACACGAATTTCGAGAGCGTCAAGGGGCAAGAGATTCTTGCCTCGATGAAAGCGGCGATGTGTTTCCACTGGAAATCGCTGCGGCGGCAGGTCCGTATCCGAGGAAACGTGGAGATCGTCGCGGATGACGAGGCGGACAATTACTACCGGTCACGCCCGCGCGGCAGCCGCATCGGAGCCTGGGCTTCAAAACAATCACGCCCACTGGAAAGCCGGTTCGCCCTCGAAAAAGCGGTCGCTCAATATACGGCCAAGCACTTGACGGGAGAAATTCCGCGCCCGGCCTATTGGTCGGGTTTCAGGATCGTTCCACAAACCATCGAGTTTTGGCATGATCGGCCGTTCCGATTGCACGACCGGACGCTTTTTCAGGCCGCAGATGGTGGAAAATGGTCGAAAACGCGCCTTTTCCCCTGATGCTCGCGGGCAATCGAACTTTTGTCGCGGTTAAGCGTTCAGCTTCCATTCATCTGGCGGTTGCCAGATTTAGGCACAAGCGGACCAAGAAAGGACCCGACCCATGAATAAGCTGCTTACCTATGTCTGCGCAGCCACCATGGCGCTGAGTGGCGTCGCCATGACGGCGGCCCCCGCGATCGCCGCACCGATGGCGCCTATCGCACAACCGCAGACGCCGACCACGATTAGCGCTGAAGAGGTGCAATACCGTCGTTATCCGCGGCGTTTTCGCGGTGGCTTCAATGGGCCGCGCCGTGGTTTTTATCGCGGCGATTTTTATGGGCCGCGTCGCAGCTACCGCGACCGTCGCGGCTTCTATCGCGACAGCGATATGGTCTACTACAATGGCCACCGGGGTTATCGGAGCTATCGCCCCGGATATCGTCGCCACAACGATTTCTGGTTCCCGGCAGGCGCCTTCATAGCAGGCGCCATCATCGGCGGAGCGCTGTCCGATCCAGGACCGTATTACGCTCCGCGCCGGGTCTACCGCAGGGCCGGCGGGAGCGCCCATGTGAATTGGTGCTACAATCGTTATCGGTCGTACCGCGCCTACGACAACACTTTCCAGCCGTATAACGGCCCGCGCCAACTGTGCTATTCGCCTTACAACTAAGGGCTGATGGAAAGCGGAATCGGCCCGGAGCAAATCCGGGCCGGCTTCTTTTTTAAGATGACTTACGGCTCATGAAAGCCATGAGCGCAGCTCTCGCCTCGTCAGAGGTCAATCGTTCACGGAAATGCGCGCCCTCTACTTTGATGCGCTGTTTCAGCTCTTCACGGTCGCCGAGCATTAGATCACGGGCGATCTTCAACGCCTGCGGCGGCTTGAGGGCGATCTCTCCAGCGGCGGCAAATGCAGCGGCTTCAAGCTCATCCTCGCCAACGATGCGGTAGATCAAGCCAGCCGCCTTGGCGCGCTCCGCCGTGAACCCCTCGCCGAGGGCAAGCAAGGCGAAGGCTTCCTGCCGGCCTAAAATCCGTGGCGCGAGCAGACTGGAGCCAGCCTCCGGCACCAGACCGAGATCGACGAATGGCGTGCGGAACACGGTGCGCGCGGTCGCAAACGTCAAGTCGCAGTGCAGGTTGATAGTCGTCCCGATGCCGACGGCGATGCCGTCGACGCCAGAAACCAGCGGCTTTTGCAACTCCGCGAGGGCGATAAGAAAATCCCAGACTTCCGTGCCACCCTCCCCGCCGGTGGCAATAACGAGAAAATCGGCGAGATCGTTGCCGGCGGAAAATGAGCCTGGCACGCCCAGGATAACATGACAGCGCACGGCTGCATCGGCGTCGCCCTCGCGCAGGGCCTTGGCCATCGCGGCATACATCGCCCGCGTCAGGGCATTTTTCTTCTCCGGGCGGTTCATTCGCACGATTTGAACCGCGCCGCGCCGTTCGACGACAATGTGCTCGCTCATCATTTCTCCAATCAGGCCGAAAGAAGCGCGGAAGCAGCAGCGGCGAGGCTTTCGCCACCACCGGTCGCGCGATCCTTCAGGGCCGAACATTCGCCAATCAGATTTTCCGCATAGAAGCGGCAGGACGCGGTGCGCTCGGCTCCATCGTCCGCCAGCGCGGCCTTGGCCAGATAGGCGCCGCCCGCCGCCAGCGCGAAGAGGCGCAGGTACGGCGTGGCGCCGGCCAATGCATCATCCATACGGCCCTCGGCGACAGCCTGCTGCAGCCAGGTTGTTGCCGTAGCCAGATCATCAAGCGCCGCCGCGAGGCGTTCGGCTGTCGCGCCGAAACCATCGCGATTGGACGCGGCGACATCGACCGCGATCTGGCGTAATTCCTCGATATAGCCATGCACATGCGCCCCACCGTCAAGCGGCAGCTTGCGGGTCACCAGATCAATCGCCTGGATGCCGTTGGTGCCCTCGTAAATCGGTGCGATGCGAGCGTCGCGCAGCAGTTGCGCCGCGCCGGTTTCCTCGATGAGGCCCATGCCGCCATGCACCTGTACGCCGAGCGACGCGACATCGACACCCACATCTGTCGAAAATGCCTTGGCGACCGGAGTCAGCAGGCCTGCCCGGTCGCGCCAACGGGCGGCCTGCTCGCCTTCCGAGACCCGCGCCATGTCCAGCGCATGGGCGCCGGAATAGCTTATGGCGCGCGCGATGCGCGTCAGCGCCTGCATGGT
>JBFWUS010000070.1:0-30368 GCA_050247155.1 Rhizobiaceae bacterium | reverse complement strand
CTTCGCTGCGCTCCGAGCCGAGGATGACGAATTGCATGATACGTCGAAGCCAACCTTGGACGTTGGAGATTGGCGCGAACATCCGTGCAATCCGTCATCCTCGGCTCGGAGCGCAGCGAAGCGGAGTGTAGGGTCGGGGATCCAGGCCTCGGAGTTGACACAAGAGCTGGTGCAGAACTTACAATCATCGGGGTTGAAGCCACCGCTGCATGTGATCGGTAAGCGCGACGCTATTCAATGAAGCAGCTCGCTCCTCGCGGCGAGTTGCACCCACACGCCGCCGCCGGGTCTCAGCGTAATCGACGGGAATGGCGTGACCGAATGGTCGCGTTGCCAGATCACGCCGAAACGCTGGGCGATGGTCGCCAGAATCAGCACGGCCTCGATCATCGCAAACCGTTGTCCGATACAGATGCGCGGTCCGCCGCCGAACGGCATATAGGCATAGCGGGGCAGGGCTTGCGGCGTCAGCCATCGCTCGGGGCGAAAAGCCTCGGGCTCATCGAAATGTTTCGGGTCCCGATGCAGCACCCAGGCTGAGACCATCACCATGGTCTGCGGGCCAAACTCGTAGCCTCCCACTTTGAACGGCGCCAAGGACTCGCGCCCTATGATCCAGGCGGGCGGATAAATACGCATGCTTTCCTGAATCACCGTTTCGGTGAATTTGAGTTTTTCGACGTCGTCGATGGTAGCATCCCGCTCGCCAAGCACCGCGGCTACCTCTTCCAGCAGGCGTCGCTGAAGATCGGCATGCTGGCCGAGCAGGTAAAAGGTCCAGGAAAGCGCCAGCGCGGTCGTTTCGTGGCCTGCGAGCAGCATGGTCACGGTTTCATCGCGCAACTGCTCGTCGGAAAGCCCTTTACCGTCCGCATCGCGCGCCTGCATGAGACGGGACAGAAAGTCGGAGCGGTCCTGCGTGCCTTGCGAGCGACGCTGCGCAATCATACGCGAGATGACCTGTTCGCAGGTCGCGATCGCTCGGCGGTATCTGATATGGCCGGGCAGCGGCACCCAATCCGGTATCAGAACTGGGCGCTTCACCCGAGCCGCCATCTCCTCGATCAGGTCATTTACCGCCGCATCCATGTCGGCGATATCGCGTTCTACCTCGGAATCCATCAGCGTCTTGGCGGCGATGCGCAGCGTCAGCGCCATCATTTCGTGATGGATGTCGAATATTTGGCCCGCCTGCCAGCGATCGAGCATCGCCTTGGTGAAAGCCACCATATCGGGCGCATAGCCGAGCAATTGCTGTCCGGCGAAAGCCGGCGCTGCCAGCTTGCGGTTGCGCTGCCAGGATTCGCCCTCGGCGGTGAGGATCCCCTGGCCGAATACCGCCGTGAAGTGCCGCCAGATCATTCGGTTCTTGATGAAATTGCGGTGATTCTTGACGAGCACCTGCTCGATGTCGTCTGAATTGTTGAGCTGGATCGTATTCCAGCCGGCAAGGTCGTAGCCGACGATGTCGCCATAGGCGCGGGCGTTTTGGGTCAGAAAATCAAGCTGATCGCGTCCGAACGCCAACAAATTGCCGAGTAGGGGCAATCCCTTCGGGCCGGGCGGCCGTGAAGACCGTCCCGTGTCGACTGAGCCGGCGAAACTGATTGACTGATCCATACTCACCACCGTGGGTTGAGCTATAGATCAGCGTGAACCAAGCGTGCCGCAGCGTCAATGGCCGCCGAGAGCGCGTTCTACGACTGTGAATTAGGCTGTCGGGATGCGTGCACTATTACTTTGTGGGAAAGTGATCATTCCCAACCAAAACCTTTGGCGCCTTGGTTCCGCTTGTCGAGCCGAACACGCTCTGCTTCCTGGTGCAGGCCGATAACTGTCGCGATGAGCATGAGAACGGTCATCGCTGCGGCTAGGACTGTAATCATCATGGTTTCGGTCTCCATCGGCCCAACAACGCGCCTGGTGCAAAAAAAGTTGCACGAAATTGTTCGCCGACAAGTGCAGGCCGGCGCTTGAACTTCACCTGAGCGGGTCATTCATCGCGCATTCAGCCTCGCGGACCGCGCTTAAAGAACGCCGAAAAATCTTGGTAAATTGAATCATTTCTTCTGGCGGGCCGGAAACTGGTTACCCATTTCCTCATGCAAATTGCCTTTGTTCCATTCGCCCGGTAGAAGGCAGCGCATGACCGAACGCATTGCCCTCTATGCCGGCTCCTTCGACCCGTTGACCAACGGGCACCTCGACGTGCTCAAGGCGTCTCTGTCGATTGCCGATGTCGTTTATGCCGCGATCGGCATCCACCCCGGCAAGAAGCCGCTGTTTTCGTTCGAGGAACGCGTCGCGCTGATCGAGCAGGTGGCCAAGGATGAACTCGGCCAGGATGCCGGGCGCATCAAGGTCGTGGCTTTCGACGGACTGGTCGTCGGCGCGGCCAAAAAACAAGGCGCATCGATCATGATTCGCGGCCTGCGCGATGGCACCGACCTCGATTACGAGATGTCGATGGCCGGCATGAACGAGACCATGACGCCCGGCTTGCAGACTGTGTTCCTGCCGGCAAGTCCGCCCGTGCGATTCATCACCGCGACGCTGGTGCGTCAGATCGCTTCAATGGGAGGCGACATCCGGCCTTTCGTTCCCAAAGCTGTGGTTGCACCGCTCACCGCGAAATTCGACCGCAAAGACAAATAGTTAGCTTGGAGATTCTCATGCGGCTTTTTAAGCTTGGCGTTGCCTTCCTTTTTGTTGCCATTGCGGCCGCCCTGCCGGCCCGCGCTGCCGATCCTGAAAACACCATGATCATCACCTCCAAGGATGGTGACATCACCATTGCGCTGCGGCCCGATCTTGCACCGAAACATGTCGCGCAGATCAAGAAGCTGGTCCGCGCAGGCGAATATGACAATGTCGCCTTCCACCGCGTCATCAATGGTTTCATGGCGCAGACGGGCGATGTCCAGTTCGGCGACATGCAGTCCGGTTTTGATGCCGGCGCTGTCGGCACCGGTGGCTCGAAGGAGGCGGATCTGCCGGCGGAATTCACGACGGCGGAGCATTTCGTGCGCGGCACGGTCGGTATGGCCCGGGCGCAGGACCCGAACTCGGCCAACTCTCAGTTCTTCATTATGTTCGACGCCGCGCCGCCACTCGACGGCCAATACACCATCGTCGGCAATGTCAAGAGCGGCATGGAGATTGTCGACAAGATCAAGCGCGGCGACGAGGCCTCGAACGGTTCCGTTGCCGACCCGGATCGCATGGTGAAGGTCCGCATCGCGGCCGACAAATAGCTTTCATTTTCATAACAAAGGAGGCCGCCGTGGCCGATATCAAAGACCCCGAAAACACGATCCTGATGGAAACAACCAAGGGCAATGTCGTCATTGAACTGCTGCCCGATCTGGCCCCCGGCCATGTCGCCCGCATCAAGGAATTGACGCGCGAGGGCGCCTATGACGGCGTTGTGTTCCACCGCGTGATCGACGGTTTCATGGCGCAGACCGGTGACGTGAAGTTCGGCAAGCAGGGTGGGTCCTCCTTCAATCCGGCGCGCGCTGGCATGGGCGGCTCCGACAAGCCGGATCTCAAGGCCGAGTTTTCCAACATGAACCACGCCCGTGGCACCTGCTCGATGGCGCGGGCGCAAAACCCGAACTCGGCCAACTCGCAGTTTTTCATCTGCTTCGAGGATGCCGGCTTCCTGAACCGTCAATATACGGTGTGGGGCCAGGTCATCGAGGGCATGGACAATGTCGATAAGATCAAGCGCGGCGAGCCGGTGAAGGATCCCGATTCGATCGTATCGATGAAGATCGCGGCCGACGTGGCGTAACGAAATGGGCGCGCTGCTCTGGCCGTTGCTTGGCGTCGCGGCGGGCGCACTGCTGGCGATCCAGGCGCCGATCAACGCCGCGCTGGCGCGCGACATCGGAATGTCGGTCGCGGCGGCGGCCATTTCATTCCTGGTCGGCGCGATTGCACTGGCGTTGGTGACCGGCCTGATGGTTCAGGGGCAGGGCGTCGCATTGCAATGGCGCGCGCCCGCGCCCTGGCTGTTCGTGGTGGGCGGCCTTCTGGGAGCAGCTTTCGTGACCTGCAACGTCATCCTGGCGCCGAAGCTCGGAGCGGCGGCGCTGATGGCGTTTCTCGTCGCCGGCCAACTGATCGCCGGGCTCGCGGTCGATCGCATCGGCTTTCTGGGGCTCGCGGTGCGCGAACTCTCGCTCGGCCGGATCGCGGGCGCGGGCTTGTTGCTTGTGGGCGCGCTTCTAATTCGTTTCACCTGATGAAAGTCGATCTATTCGATTTCGACCTGCCGGAAGAGCGCATCGCGCTTCGTCCGGCATCACCGCGCGATGCGGCGAAGATGCTGGTGGTGCGACCGGACTACACCCTTTCGGATCGTATGGTGCACGATCTGCCGTCGCTGCTCGATCCCGGCGATCTGTTGGTTTTCAATGACACCAAGGTCATTCCGGCCCAGCTTTTCGGCGAACGCCGGCGAGACGACGCGGTCGCCCATGTCGACGTGACTCTTCATATGCGGGTCGCGCCGGACCGCTGGCTGGCTTTCGCCCGACCCGCCAAACGGCTGGCGGAAGGCGACCGCATTCGCTTCGGTCATGACGGCAGCGCCTGTTTCCTCGGCAGTCTCGATGCGACCGTGGTCGAAAAGCATGACGCGGGCGAAGTGCTTTTGGCTTTCGACCTGTCGGGACCGCTGCTTGACGAGGCGATGCACGCGGTCGGCCATATGCCGCTGCCGCCTTACATTGCGGCCAGGCGCCCGGAGGATGCCCGCGACCAATCCGACTATCAGACCGTTTATGCGCGGGAAGAGGGGGCGGTGGCTGCACCGACCGCCGGGCTGCACTTCACGCCGGATCTGTTGACCGCGCTCGACAAGCGCGGCATCGAACGCCGCTTCGTGACGCTGCATGTCGGGGCGGGGACCTTCCTGCCGGTGAAGGCCGACGATACCGCCGACCACAAGATGCATGCCGAGATAGGCCACGTTTCCGCCCAGACGGCAGCCGCGATCAACACCGCCAAGGCGCAGGGCAATCGCGTCGTTGCCGTCGGAACCACGTCACTGCGTCTGCTGGAAAGTGCGGCCGGGGAGGACGGTACGCTGGAAGCTTGGTCCGGATCGACCGATATTTTCATCACGCCGGGCTACCGCTTCAAAACCGCCGACGCGCTGATGACAAACTTCCATCTGCCGCGTTCGACGCTGTTCATGCTGGTCTCGGCCTTCATGTGTCTGGAGACGATGCAAGCGGCCTACAGCCATGCCATCGCAACCAACTATCGTTTCTATTCTTATGGGGACAGTTCTCTGCTGTTTCGAAAGGTTAGCTAGGTGTCGAAAGATAGCGCAGATTATAAGCGTCAAAGGTGGGCTGCAATCGCCACCCTATGGTACTGCGTTGTATGCATAATTTTGATATTCTTTGGCGTCAAAGAGATTTTATTCAATCATAAGTATAATCCAAATGGAGTCGCAGCCAGAGAGCTAAAGATATTGTTTCTATTTTGCCTAGCGGCCGCCTCTTATTACATCGTTCACAATTTCGATCGACTGAAACGTGCGGTGGACGCTTACGATTCGGCACTTCCAAAGAAATATGACATCCCCGCGTCTAAGAGCTTTTGGCCTCCAATTGCAGGCATTTTCGCGATGTCGTCAGCAATGCTTGTTCTCGAAATGAGGTAGGCCACTTGTTGGAGGAGCTTATGGATGACGATCTTGAAACCATGCACCGGGAACAACTCGTCGCCGAGGTGAAAAGGCTGCGGGCCGGAATCCGCACGCACCGCGATTCGACCGGCCACGATCTCTGCTGGCATCACCCCGATCTTTGGGAACTATTGCCGGAGCGCACCAAACCTTCGATCGCCGTGCCGCCGTGGCCGAAATTTATGCGCGGCTGCATTCGCTATCGCCAGTCGCTCGACCGGCAAGCGCCAGGCGCGCCAATCCACGACAAGGAATTCGATGGCTGACGCGTTTGAGTTCCGTGTGCTCGCGACCGACGGCAAGGCGAGGCGAGGCGTCATTTCCATGCCGCGTGGCGAAGTCCAGACGCCCGCCTTCATGCCCGTGGGCACCGGCGGCACGGTCAAGGCGATGTATATGGATCAGGTCCGGGCGCTCGGGTCGGACATCATCCTGGGCAACACCTACCATCTCATGCTGCGGCCCGGCGCCGAGCGGGTGGCGCGGCTCGGCGGCCTGCACGAGTTCGCGCGGTGGCCGCAGCCGATCCTGACCGACTCGGGTGGGTTCCAGGTCATGTCGCTGGCGCAACTGCGCAAGCTGAACGAGAACGGCGTCACCTTCCAATCGCACATTGATGGTGCGCGCTACGAGATGACGCCGGAGCGCTCGATCGAAATCCAGGGTCTGCTCGATTCCGATATCCAGATGCAGCTTGACGAATGCGTCGCGCTACCCGCCAAGGACAAGGACATCGAAAAGGCGATGGAGCTGTCGTTGCGCTGGGCCGAGCGCTGCAAGACAGCGTTCGGCGACCAGCCTGGCAAGGCGATGTTCGGCATCGCCCAGGGCGGCGACAAGCCGGCTTTGCGTCAGCGATCCGCGCAAGCGCTGTCGGGTATGAGCCTAAAAGGTTACGCCGTCGGCGGCCTTGCCGTCGGTGAACCGCAGGCTGTCATGCTGGATATGCTCGACGTCACTTGTCCACAACTGCCGGTCGAAAAGCCGCGTTACCTGATGGGCGTCGGTACACCTGACGATATCCTGAAATCGGTGGCGCGCGGCATCGACATGTTCGATTGCGTGATGCCGACGCGGGCAGGGCGGCATGGGCTCGCCTTTACCCGGCGCGGCAAGGTGAACCTGCGCAACGCCCGCCACGCCGATGACCCGCGTCCGTTGGATGAGAAAAGCGACTGCCCGGCTGCGCGCGACTACAGCCGCGCCTATCTGCATCACTTGGTAAAATCCGGGGAGGCGCTGGGCGGCATGCTGCTCACCTGGAACAACCTGGCCTATTACCAGTCGCTCATGCGCGGCATCCGCGGCGCAATCGACGCCGGGAATTTTAGAGATCACGCCGCTCTCATAACCGAGGGCTGGGCGCGAGGCGATCTGCCGGCGAGAGACGTTTAGCAAACGGTTTTGAAACCTACGCGGCCTAGGGTAGCGGGCAAGACTTCAATCCTTGGCGAAAAACGCATTGAGCACCGTGCCCGCGGCAACAGAATCGGACAGGTCAACGATCGGGTTGCTGCCGGCTGCATTGAAACGCCATGTTGCATACCCGGCCGTCCCGTTGTGGGCTGGCGTCTTCGTCATTGTGTTGCTGGGCACCGCCCTGAGGCTAGCCGGGGCGTCGGGCGATTTGGCGCTGGACGAGATATGGACCTTCCAGTTGCTTGGCCGCATCGACTCGATCGACCAGATATTCTGGCGCATCAGCCACGACAACAACCACTATCTCAACTCCGTCTACCTTTACCTGGTTGGTCCCGACGCTTCCCCGTTGCTGGCACGGTCGCTTTCCATAGCCCTTGGCGCGGCGGCAATCTTTGCCGCGGCTGCGTTCAATGCCCGTCACGGAACGCTCGCCGCCCTGGCGACGGCGCTGCTCTTTGCCATGTCGTTTCCCATGGTTACCTACGGCTCGGAAGCGCGTGGTTATATGGGACTGGTGCTATTCACCATCTTGGCGGTGATATGGCTCGAGCGCCGGCTGAACGAACAGCGCCATGGCGTCGCGCTTGGCCTTGCGATCCTGCTCGGTACGCTGTTTCACGTGACCATGCTGGAGACTGTCGCCGTTGCGGGCTTTGGACTCTATGGACATTGTGGCGACGTTCCGCCCGTCCTGCGGTCGTTGCAAGAGAGACACTCGCGATCTTCTTGCCGGCGGCGCGGTTTCTGCTGCCGCTGGTGGTGTGCATCGTGATCGCGACGACGAATTTCGGCGTCACCATCGGTGGGATCAAGCCGTTCACCGCCGACAGCTTTGCGACGGGTTATGGAGGACTGATCCGGTTCCTGTTCGGCCTTCCGGGGTTGATTGGCGATTGGACGGCCATCCTGCTTGCAGTCGTTGCGACGGTCGCTGCCGGCTGGCTGGACCGCACGGGCCGGGCCAGCCTGTTTTTTATCGGCATCGTTATCCTGCCAGCAATGATGTTCGCCGCGCGGCTGCCTAATCTGGAATTCCCACGCTATTTCCTTGTCTCAGGGACGTTGATGCTACTGCTGGCCGGAGGCCTGATCGGCCGCGGGCTAGCCAATCAAGGCCTGCCGCGCATCGTCGCGTCGCTGTTTCTGGTCGGAATGTCGATCGGCAACGCAATCTCGCTGGCGCATTTTTTCGAGCTTGGCCGGGGATCGTATAGCGGCATCATCGCGACCATGGGAAGCCAAGGACCGGCGACCTATGCGACGGGACAGGACGCGCGCCTCAAGCGCATGGTCGACTATTTTGCCGCGCGGAAAGAGATGCGCCTAACATTGGTGAAGCGCGATGACTGGTGCGGCGGCAGGCCGCAATGGCTCATCATAGATGAGATCGACCAGCCCGCACGTGTGGACGCGGACGCAGCCTGCGGCCTGCGTTTCGACCGCGCGACGGAGACACGACACTATGGGCTGTCCGGTGCAAACTGGACACTTTACCGGCGGGTTGATTGACTGGCGTCCTGACACAGCAGCAGGAGACGCCACCGTGAAACCGCTGATCGCAGTTTATTGTGTTGGATTGGCCATCTTTCTGGCGCTCGACGCGTTGTGGCTCGGTGTGATCGCCCGCAATTTCTATGCCTCGCGCATGGGCTCGCTGATGTTAGAACAGCCGCGGTGGGGCGTCGCAGCGTTGTTCTATCTGCTCTTCGTTGTCGGGCTGGTCTATTTCGCCATCAGCGCGCATGTGGCCACCGGCGACTGGCGCGCCGCGGCGCTCAACGGCGCGTTGTTCGGCTTCTTCTGCTACCTGACCTATGACGCGACCAACCTTGCCGTGCTGAAGGGCTATGATACGACGGTAGCCGTAGTCGACACCTTATGGGGCACTCTGCTTGGCGGCGTTGTTTCTGCATTGACGGTCGTTGCCGCCGATGCGTTCGGCTGGGCGCGATAACGTCGGACGATGCTTTGACTAGGAGGAGTACTTGGAAACTGGCATCAGTCCTGCCGAAGCGGTATTCTTTTGGGTCGTTCTTGCAGGCGTTGGCGCGCTCATCTTCATAGGAGTGCTCAACAATCGGCGAATTATTCGCCGGGCGGCTATCTGGCCAGAATATCTTGCGGTAATTGTTGAACGGAGATCTGCGGGAGAGTCGCCCGGTTACAATCATCGCGTCTCATACTTTTTTGATGATACGCAATACGCGTCGTGGGTCTTCAATGTCTATCAGCTACCCAAAATCTACAATGAGGTAGGCGATCATCTGCTGGTCCGAGTGAACCCAGAGCGGCCCCAACAGTGCATTCTCATGCCGGGGAGGCATAATGTGCACACCCCGCCCCCTCAGGGTAAATTTTGACTACGTGCTCACCGTATTCGCCGCTCGCAGGCTGACGCCCGTAATCTTGAAAGATCCGTCCATCTGGCGCTCGAGCGTGTAGACCGCCTCGTAATCCTTGCCGTCCGGCCCAACGATGAGCACCTGTTGGACGATGGCGCCAGCCGCCAGCTCCTCGACCTTGCCGAAGGCAAAACTCTTCGGCTTGGCCACCGGCATGTAGCCGTTGTTGACCATGCCCATGAAGGCCTCGACCGTCGGAAAAATGCGCTGGATGTTCGGTGCGGCGTAACTGTAAGCCAGCTTGTGGTCGCCAGCCTGAAAGGCGCGCAACTGGGCGTCGACCGAACTCTGCGCAGCCTTGACCTCGGCTTCGCCAGCAAAGGAAAGGCATGTGAGGCCGAAGATAATTGCGAGGACCGACAGCAAGCGCATGGGAGCAATCTCCGGGAGTGACGCATATTAACACGTTACGCGCGCGCTGGCTGATTGGTTTCGCCTTGCTTCAACTTGAATCGCTATCCGCCCTCTGCCAAAACCGAGCGGACAAAGTTCGGATGGCGCGCCCCATGAAAACATTCTTCGTTCAGTTCAAATGCGAGGTCGGCAAGACCTATGATGTGGCCAGCGAATTGGCCGAGGCCGAGATCGCGTCGGAAATCTATTCCACCGCCGGCCACTACGAGCTGATGGCAAAATTCTACGTCGATGATGACGTGGATATCGGCCATTTCGTCAACGAACGAATTGCGGTCATTCCCGGCATCAAGGACACGTTTACGACCGTTACCTTCCGGGCCTTCTGAGGAGAGTTGCCATGGCCGTCAAAAGCTACACGGGCGGATGCCAATGCGGCGCGGTGCAATATGAAGCCAGCGTCGACCTTGACAAAACGATGAGTTGCAATTGTTCGCGGTGCGGCCGGCTTGGCGTCATTCTGGCGTTCACGCCAACCTCAAACTTCAAGCTGCTCAAAGGCGAGGGCGCGACGACCGAATATCTGTTCAACAGGCACGTCATTCATCACCTCTTCTGCAGCACCTGCGGCATCCAATCCTTCTCCCGTGGAAAAGGTCCGGACGGCGCGGAAATGATCGCCATCAATGCGCGCTGCCTGGATGGCGTTGATGCGGATGCCTTGACCCCGCAAAAATACGACGGTCGCAGCAAGTAGCCGCAGCCACGACAAATTTGGTCGGCGCTTTTTTTTGCGACGCCTCGCGTTGCGGCGCACAATGCCTCTTGCATTTCTGAGCCGACACCATTGTTATGGTGACGACCAACGGAGAGTGCGCGTGGCAGCCTTCGACGAGATGCTTCCGGTCGAGACCGGATTGCGGGCTCCCTATCAGGGATATGATCGTTGGTTTCAAGCGCAAGACCCTGCCCGACTGACCGAGAAGATGAAGGACGCCGAGCGCGTGTTCCGGCGCACGGGCATCACCTTTGCCGTCTATGGCGAAGAAGAAGCATCGGAGCGCCTCATCCCCTTTGATATCGTGCCGCGCATCATTTCCGGTCCGGAATGGCGGCGGCTGACCCAAGGCATCAAGCAGCGCGTCCAGGCGCTGAACGCCTTCCTCGATGATATCTACCACCGTCAGGAAATTTTGCGCGCCGGCCGGGTGCCGAAAGAACTGGTTGCCGGCAACGAGGCCTTTCTAGCCGAGATGATCGGCGTACGCCCGCCCGCTGGCGTCTATACGCACATCATCGGTGTCGACATCGTGCGCATCAGCGAAAACGAGTTCTATGTTCTCGAGGACAATGCCCGCACGCCATCTGGCGTGTCCTACATGCTTGAAAACCGCGAGACGATGATGCAGCTCTTCCCGGAGCTGTTCCAGCAGGTAAAGGTGCAGCCGGTCGAGAATTATCCGCAATTGCTTCGGCAGTCGCTTGCGGCGGTGAAGCCGGACAGCGCACCGGCCGATCCAACTATCGCGATCCTGACGCCCGGCAGTTTCAACTCCGCCTATTTCGAACACGCCTTCCTAGCCGACCAGATGGGCGTCCAACTCGTCGAAGGGCAGGATTTGCGTGTCGTCGATGGCCACGTGGCGATGCGCACGACCGAAGGCTACAAGCAGATCGACGTGCTCTACCGCCGCGTCGATGATTCGTATCTCGATCCACTGACCTTCAAACCGGATTCAGCGCTCGGTGTGCCGGGCATCATGGACGTCTACCGGGCCGGCAACATCACCATCGCCAATGCGCCGGGCACAGGGATCGCCGACGACAAGGCGATCTATTCCTACATGCCGGAAATCGTCGAGTTTTATACCGGGCGCAAGCCGATCCTCGGCAATATCCCAACCTGGCGGTGCTCCGAGCCGGACAGCTACAAATATGTGCGTGAGCACCTCCACGAACTGGTCGTGAAGGAAGTTCATGGCTCCGGCGGTTACGGCATGCTGGTCGGCCCGACCGCTTCGAAGAAAGAGCGCGAAGCCTTTGCCAAGAAGCTCGAGGCGAAGCCCAGCAACTATATCGCTCAGCCGACGCTTGCGCTGTCGACATGCCCGATCCTGACCGAAAAAGGCCTGGCGCCAAGGCATGTCGATTTGCGGCCCTACGTCTTGGTCTCCAACCGTATCGAGATCGTGCCGGGCGGCCTTACTAGGGTTGCGTTGAAAGAGGGCTCTCTGGTTGTAAATTCGTCGCAAGGCGGCGGCACGAAAGATACGTGGGTATTGGACGACTAGTGAATGGTGAATGGTAAAATGGTGAATGGCAGAATAGCTGCGGCTGCTGAGTTGGTTTTGTCTCGCCGGCTCCTACAACAGTTTGACCATTTACCACTCACCATTCACCATTCACCTGCCTCCAAAGGAGGCCGCTAGTGCTCCTCGGCCGCACCGCCAACGGACTCTACTGGATGGCTCGCTATTTCGAGCGAGCCGAGAACATGTCACGTCTCATCGATGCCGGCCTGCGTATGGCGTTGACCCGCACGCAAAGCGCGGCCGAAGAATGGACTTCTGTCGTCGTCAGTGCGGGCGCCGACACCGGCTTTCGCGCTAAGCACAGCGACTACACGGTTGGCACCGTTACGGATTATCTGCTGCGGGACCTCAGCAATCCCGCAAGCGTGGCGTCGGTTGTCGAGGCGGGGCGCAACAATGCCCGCATGGTGCGCACGGCGCTGACTCGCGAAGCGTGGGAAGCCATCAACGAAGCCTGGATGGTCTTGAAGCGCATGCTAGCTTCGCCCATCGACGAGCGCGACATCCCGAGCGTCCTCGACGCGATCAAACGCGAGACGGCGCTGATCAAGGGCTCGATCTACGGCACGCAGTTGCGCAACGAGATCTTCGATTTCTGGCAGGTCGGTACCTATGTCGAGCGCGCCGACAACACGGCGCGCATTCTCGATGTTAAATACTACGTGCTGCTACCCTCGATTTCCTGGGTTGGCTCCACGCTCGACAATTCTCAGTGGGAATCGATCCTGCGTTCGGTCTCGGCGCATCGGTCGTACCGCTGGGTCTATGACGCGCAGTACAAGCCGACCAACATCGCTGACTATCTGATCCTCAACGGCCGCATGCCGCGGTCGCTCGCCTTCAGCTACCGCATGATCCAGGAGCATCTCGGCTTCCTGGCGCGCGACTACGGCGAGCGGCACGACTGCCACGCGACGCTCGACCGCAACCTCGACAAGCTGCAGGTCGGCTCGATCAAGGAAATTTTTGACGACGGCCTCCACGAATTCCTGTCCAGTTTCATCCGCGACAACAATCGTCTCAGCGACGAGATTGCCGCGAATTACCGCTTCATCTGAGCCGCGATGCGCCTGAAAATCTCCCACCGCACCGAATATGCTTACGCCTCACCGGTCAACTACGCCTTGCAGCGCATCCGGCTGACGCCGCGCAACAGCGAGACCCAGCGTGTCCTATCGTGGTCGATCGCGATTGATGGCGCCAAGGAAGAGGTGCGCTACAACGACCAGTTCCGGAACGATACCCGGCTACTCAGCGCGCATGGGGCCGCTCACACCATCACGATTGTTGCCGAAGGCGAGGTCGAGACACGCGATACCGGGGGCATGTCCGGCCTGCCGGAGGGGTTTGCGCCGCTCTGGCTGTTTCGGGCGGATACCAATCTGACGGCGCCCGGTGAGAAGGTCCGGGCGCTCGCTGGCTCCATTGATGCCGGTGGTGATGTCGATCGCCTGCATGCGCTGATGAAGGCGATTGGCGGCGCTGTCGTCTATGAGGTTGGCTCCACAACTGCCGCGACCACGGCTGAAGGCGCGCTGGCGCAAGGCAAAGGCGTCTGCCAGGACCATGCGCACATTTTCATTTCAGCTGCGAGGTTGCTAGGGTTTCCGGCTCGTTATGTCAGCGGTTATCTGCGGCTCGATGATCGTGTCGATCAGGTTGCCGGCCACGCCTGGGCGGAAGCACATGTCGACGGCCTGGGCTGGGTGTCGTTCGACCCGTCGAACGGGATTTCCACCGATGCGCGCTATGTGCGTTTGGCGCTTGGCCGGGATTATCGCGATGCCATGCCGATTTCCGGCATTCGGTTCGGCGCGTTGGAAGAACGTCTTGATGTCCGCATCACCGTGGAGCAAATAGCTGGCGGTAACGGGCAGCAACAGAATCAATGACGTACTGCGTTGGCTTGAAGATAGATGCCGGGCTGGTGTTCATGTCGGACACCCGCACCAATGCCGGTGTCGACAACATCTCGACCTACCGAAAGATGCACGTGTGGGAGCAGCCGGGCGAGCGTGTGATCGTGCTGTTGTCTGCCGGCAATCTGGCGACGACTCAGGCTGTTGTCAGCCTGCTCGATGAGCGGACGAAGGCCGTTTCGGCGAGAACCCAAACCCTGCTCGAGACGCCGTCGATGTTTCAGACGGCCCGGCTTGTGGGCAATACGGTCAAGGAAGTCATCCTGAATTCCTCCCCGACCGGTCAGAAGGCGGACGCCTATTTCAACGCCTCCTTCATCCTCGGAGGACAGATAAAGGGGACCGAGCCCAGACTGTTCTTGATCTATCCGGAAGGCAATTTCATCGAATCGACCGACGACACGCCATTCTTTCAGGTCGGTGAGACAAAATACGGCCGACCGATTATCCTGCGCTCCTATGACCAGACCATGAGTTTTGCCGAAACGGCGAAGCTTTTGATGGTGTCTTTCGACTCGACCGTGAAGGCAAATCTCTCGGTCGGGCTGCCACTCGATATGGTGTTCTATGAGCGCGACAGCCTGCAGGTTACACTGAAGAAGCGCATCGGTGTCGATGATCCCTATTATCGCACCGTGTCAGAGGGCTGGTCGAAAGCGCTGAAGGCTGCCTTCGAAAAACTGCCCGACTTCGAGTGGAGCAAAGACCACGCCTGACCATGGAGAGGGTCGATGGCGCATGACGAGAACTGCCTGACCGGCGTCTGGAACGGCCGCTATTCTTATCCGTTCTTGCTCTCGCCAGTATCATTCGTCGCAACGCTGATCGAAACGAAAAGACGCCTCGGCGGGTCGACGCACGAAGCGAATACAGGCATGGGCGCCGCCGGCGCGATGGCTTTCGCTATTTTGGACGGCGCGCGCGACGGAAGCCGCGTCACTTTCACCAAAACCTATGAGAACCTGCCGGCGGACGCCAACCACCCGATTCAATACATCGGCACTTTGAGCACGGATGGCGCCGAAATATCGGGACAATGGAATATACCGGGTCATTGGTCGGGCAATTTCGTGATGATCAGATCTCAACGGCAGGCAATTGCGTCCAACCGCAGGATTGCGGCGCGCGCATAGATCCCATGCGCTGGTAGAATTGCTTCGTTTTCGTTTTGGTATAATGTGACAAAAAAACGAAAACGGGGGAGGGTGTCATGTATTTGCCGCCGCGGCATAACGAGATCATCCAGATGGCCAAGGAGCACGGCCGGGTGCTCGTCGATGATCTGGCGGTTCATTTCAATGTCACGCCGCAAACCATTCGCAAGGATTTGAACGACCTTTGCGACCAGCGGTTGTTGACCCGCATCCATGGCGGAGCGCTTTTTCCATCAGGAATTGAAAATCTCGAATATGAGGCGCGTCGCAAGATCGCCGCCGACGAGAAGGACGCGATCGGAGCCGAGGCAGCGAAGCTGATCCCTGACGGCGCCTCGCTCTTCATCAATATCGGGACGACGACCGAAGCTGTCAGCAAAGCGCTGCTTGACCACAAAGGTCTGATGGTCATCACCAATAACATCAATGTTGCCAATAGGATGCGCGTCTATCCGGCGATCGAGGTGGTGATCGCTGGCGGGGTCGTGCGTGGCTCAGACGGCGGCATCGTGGGCGAGGCGGCGGTCGATTTCATCAAACAGTTCAAGGTCGACTATGCGGTGGTTGGAGCTTCGGCGATCGACCATGACGGCGCGCTGCTGGATTTCGATTTCCGCGAGGTCAAGGTTGCCCAGGCGATCGTCGCCAATGCTCGCCATGTCATCCTGGTTTCCGACTCGACCAAGTTCGAGCGCACGGCGCCGGTGCGCATCGGCCATCTGTCGCAGGTGAACACCTTCATCACCGACCGCTGCGACGTTCCGGCGATCCAGAAAATCTGCCAGGAATCGGAAGTTCGCCTCATCGAGACGAACCGCTAAAGACGGCTCGCGAAGAAAGATTGAGCGTGCGATATCTTTTCGTTTGACATTCGAACTGGCTTCGAAATAATCCACACGCGTTTTCGAAATCGGCAAAAATGCTGCAGTGCGAAAACGCGGGGAGGGTGCTTGGCGACATCGGCGACAGTCGACGTTTTTGTCATTGGCGGTGGCATCAATGGATGCGGCATCGCCCGTGATGCTGCCGGTCGCGGCTATTCCGTGATGCTCGCTGAAATGAACGATCTCGCCAGCGGTACGTCGTCGGGCTCCACCAAACTCATCCATGGTGGCCTGCGTTATCTCGAGCATTATGAGTTTCGCCTTGTGCGCGAAGCGCTGATGGAGCGCGAAATCCTCTGGAAGAACGCGCCGCACATCATCTGGCCGATGCGCTTCGTGCTGCCTTACTTCAAGGGTGGCCCGCGCCCGGCCTGGATGCTGCGCATGGGTCTGTTCCTTTACGACCACCTCGGCGGGCGCAAACTGCTGCCGGCGACGAAGACGCTCGACATGCGCGCCGATCCGTCGAGTAAGCCGCTCAAGCCATTGTTCACAAAGGCATTTGAATATTCCGATGGCTGGGTGATGGATTCGCGGCTGGTGGCGCTGAATGCGCGCGACGCGGCGGATCGCGGCGCGGTCATCAGGATCCGCACCAAGGTTGTCGAGGCCAAGCGCGAGGCGACGCACTGGGTCGTGACGCTTGAGAACGTGCGGACAGGCGTCCGCGAGACCGTTTCTGCGAAACTGCTGGTGAATGCAGCCGGTCCCTGGGTGGACCATGTGCTGACGACGGCTATCCACAAGAGCGAGACACACAACGTTCGGCTGGTTCAGGGCAGTCACATCGTCGTGCCGAAGAAATTCGAAGACCCGCGCGCCTATTTCTTCCAGAACAAGGACGGCCGCATCATCTTTGCGATCCCCTACGAGGATGATTTCACGCTGATCGGCACGACCGACCGCGACTACAGCGGCGAGCTGCACAACCCGAAAATCAGCGACGAAGAGATCGACTATTTGTGCAATGCGGCGAGCGAGTATTTCGCTGAGCCGGTGCGCCGCGAGGACATAGTCTGGACCTATTCGGCCGTCCGTCCACTCTATGACGACGGCGCGTCAAAGGCGCAGGAAGCGACCCGCGACTATGTGCTGAAGGCCGACGGCGCGCAGGGCGCGCCGCTTATCAATTCCTTTGGCGGCAAGATCACCACGTATCGCCGGCTGTCGGAATCGATGCTGGAGAAGATCGAAGGGCTTCTTGGCGCGCGCGGTAAACCCTGGACCGCCAATGCGCCGTTGCCCGGGGGCGATTTCGACGCCCAGGATTTTGTCGGTGAGGTTGGCCGGCTGAGGAACGCTTATCCGTTTCTCGACGAATGGCATGCGCGGCGCCTGACCCGGCTCTATGGTACCCGCGCGCGGATGTTGCTGGGCAAAGCGGCGTCCGTGAAAGACCTTGGCCGGCTTTTCGGCGCGGACCTCTATGAAGCGGAAGTCCGCTATCTGGTCGAACACGAGTGGGCGATGACGGCCGACGATGTCTTGTGGCGGCGCACCAAGCGCGGCTTGAGATTGACGAAGGATCAGGCCGCGTCCTTGCAAACCTTCATGGACGGGCTGACAAATCACGTCAGCACGGCGGCGGAGTAAGGCGATGCTTGAGCTGCGCAACGTCTCGAAGGTGGTCGGCGGTCAGGAGCACATCCGCGATGTGTCGCTGACGCTTCAGCATGGCTCGCTGAACGTGCTGCTGGGGCCGACGCTCTCCGGCAAGACCAGCCTGATGCGGCTGATGGCGGGGCTGGATCGACCGACTTCCGGCTCGGTCTGGTTCGATGGCAAGGATGTGACCGGCGTGCGCGTGCAGGACCGCAACGTCGCGATGGTCTATCAGCAGTTCATCAATTATCCGGCGATGACCGTCTACGAAAACATCGCGTCGCCGCTGCGGGTGGCCGGCGCGGAACAGTCGCGCATCGACGGCGAAGTCCGCAAGGCGGCCGAGCTCTTGAAGCTGACGCCGTATCTCAACCGCACGCCGCTTCATTTGTCGGGCGGGCAGCAGCAACGCACGGCGCTGGCCCGCGCCATCGTGAAAAACGCCAAGCTGGTTCTGCTCGACGAGCCGCTGGCCAATCTGGACTACAAGCTGCGCGAGGAGTTGCGGGCGGAACTGCCGCGCATCTTTGCCGAGACTGGTGCGATCTTTGTCTATGCGACGACCGAGCCGCATGAGGCGCTGCTGCTAGGTGGTAATACGGCGACCCTGTCGCAGGGGCGCATCACCCAGTTCGGTCCGACGATCGAAGTGTTCCGCCAGCCGCGTGACCTGATCACCGCGCGCACCTTCGCCGACCCGCCGCTGAACACGATCTCGCTGGACAAGGCGGGCAAGGATTTCGTGCTCGAGGGTGGCGTGCGCCTGCCTGTGCCGCCTGAAATCGCCGGCATGCCAGATGCGAACTACACGATCGCGTTTCAGCCGCACCACCTGTCCCTGAGCAAACCGAATGCGTCGGCGGTCGCGGTGCAAGCGAAGGTCCATGTGACGGAAATCACCGGGTCGGAAAGCTTTGTACACCTTGCATTTGCCGACGCGCGCTGGGTGATGCTGGCGCATGGCATCTTAAGTTTCGAGCCGGACCAGCTGGTCGAGGTCTTCATCGATCCGCGCCACATCATGGTGTTCGATGGTCACGGCAACGCGGTCGGCGGCGACCGCAGAATGGCGGCATGAGATGGCCCGGATCGACCTCGACCATATCCGCCACGCCTACGGGCCTAACCCCAAGTCCGACAAGGACTACGCTTTGCGCGAGGTGGATCACACCTTCGAGGACGGCAGCGCCTACGCGCTGCTCGGGCCGTCAGGCTGCGGCAAGACCACGCTGCTCAACATCATTTCCGGCCTGCTGCACCCCTCTCACGGCAAGCTGCTGTTCAACGGCAATGATGTGACGGACCTGTCGACGCAGGAGCGCAATATCGCGCAGGTGTTCCAGTTCCCGGTCATCTACGACACGATGACCGTCTACGACAATCTGGCCTTCCCGCTGCGCAACCGGGGTGTTCCCGAGGCGGATGTGGATCGCAAGGTGCGCGAGATCATCAAGATGATCGATCTCGAAGACTGGGCGAGCCGCAAGGCGCGCGGCCTGACAGCAGACCAGAAGCAGAAGATTTCGCTGGGCCGCGGACTGGTGCGCTCGGACGTTAACGCCATCCTCTTCGACGAACCGCTGACGGTGATCGATCCGCATATGAAATGGGTGCTGCGCTCGCAGTTGAAGCAGCTTCACCGCCAGTTCGGCTATACAATGGTCTACGTCACGCACGACCAGACCGAGGCGCTGACCTTCGCCGAAACGGTCGTCGTGATGTATGATGGCCAGATCGTTCAGATCGGCACGCCGGCCGAATTGTTCGAGCGCCCGAAACATACCTTCGTCGGCTACTTCATCGGCTCGCCGGGCATGAATGTGTTGCCGGTGACGGTCGAAGGAAGCCGGGCGAAACTAGGCGGCCAGATCATCGATTTGCCTGCGGCGCCGGGCACGGACGGACAGGGCGAGATGGAGTTAGGCATTCGCCCCGAATATGTGCGCTTCGGCGCGCTGGGCCTGCCCATCCAGATCCGTAAGGTCGAGGATATCGGCCGCCACAAGGTGGTGCGCGGCACGATCGAAGGGCGCGACATCGCCGCGATCATCGGCGAGGACGAGACGATCCCGGCGCATCCGCGCGTGCGCTTCGACGACGCCGGCATCAACCTTTACGCCAATTCCTGGCGTGTCGATCTCGGCCAGCCGGGCAGGAGGCTCTGATCATGGAGAAGACCTGGAACAACAGGGCCTGGTTCATGGTGCTGCCGGTGCTTTTGCTGGTCGCGTTCTCGGCGGTGATCCCGTTGATGACCGTGGTCAACTATTCCGTGCAGGACACCTTTGGCGGTAACGAGTTTTTCTGGGCCGGTTCCGAGTGGTTCCAGGAGATGCTGACCTCCGACCGCTTCTGGGAAGCGATGGGCCGTAACCTGATCTTCTCGGCCATCATCCTGGCAATCGAAATTCCCCTCGGCATCTTCATCGCGCTCAACATGCCGAAATCCGGCTGGGGCGTGCCGGTGTGTCTCGTGCTGATGGCGCTGCCATTGTTGATCCCGTGGAATGTCGTCGGCACAATCTGGCAGGTGTTCGGCCGCATCGACATCGGCCTGCTTGGCTACACCCTGAACAGTTTGGGTGTCGACTACAACTACGTCAACGACCCCATCGATGCCTGGGTGACCGTCATCATCATGGATGTCTGGCACTGGACGAGCCTCGTCGTGCTGCTCTGTTATGCCGGCCTGGTTTCCATACCGGACGCCTACTACCAGGCAGCCAAGATCGACGGTGCGTCGCGCTGGGCGGTGTTCCGCTACATCCAATTGCCGAAGATGAACCGCGTGCTTTTGATCGCGGTGCTGCTGCGCTTCATGGACTCGTTCATGATCTACACCGAGCCGTTCGTCGTGACCGGAGGCGGGCCGGGCAATTCGACGACCTTCCTGTCCATCGATCTGGTCAAGATGGCCGTCGGCCAGTTCGATCTTGGACCGGCTGCAGCGATGTCGATCATCTACTTCCTGATCATCCTGCTGTTGTCTTGGGTGTTCTACACCGTGATGACCAACTACGACGCGGAGCGCTGAGATGTCGGACACAGCCTCCCGCGCTACCGACAATCTGGCCGGCACGGCTGCGCCGTCGACAGCGGCAAGCGACGCGCTGGCCCGCAAAATGCGCCGGCGCGGCGACGAAAGCCGCTTCTGGTGGCTGGTGCCGACGCTCTACATCATCTTCCTGATGCTGCCGATCTATTGGCTCGTGAACATGAGCTTCAAGACCAATCAGGAGATTCTTGGACCGATCACCTTCTTCCCGACCGACCCGACGTTCCGGAACTACACGGTAATCTTCACCGACCCATCCTGGTATTCCGGCTACATAAACTCGATGATCTATGTCGTCTTGAACACGATCATCTCCGTCAGCGTGGCGCTGCCGGCTGCCTACGCGTTCTCGCGCTACCGCTTCCTCGGCGACAAGCATCTATTCTTCTGGCTGCTGACCAACCGCATGGCCCCGCCGGCGGTGTTCGCGCTGCCGTTCTTCCAGCTCTATTCGGCCTTCGGCCTGATCGACACGCATATCGCGGTGGCGCTGGCGCACTGTCTGTTCAACGTGCCGCTGGCCGTGTGGATCCTGGAAGGCTTCATGTCGGGCGTGCCGAAGGAAATCGACGAGACGGCGTATATCGACGGCTATTCGTTCCCGCGCTTCTTCGTGAAGATCTTTATGCCCCTCATCGCCAGCGGCATCGGGGTCGCCGCCTTCTTCTGTTTCATGTTCTCGTGGGTGGAACTGTTGATCGCCCGCACGCTGACGACGACCGACGCGAAGCCAATTGCAGCAACGATGACGCGCACCGTTTCGGCCTCCGGCCTGGACTGGGGCGTGCTGGCGGCGGCGGGCGTGTTGACGATCATTCCCGGCGCTCTCGTGATCTGGTTCGTGCGCAACTACATCGCCAAGGGCTTTGCCCTGGGGAGGGTGTGATGCGAGCCTTGTCGACCGGCATCCTGTTCTTTTCGCTTGCGCTCCCGGCGTCGGCCTATGTCGCTGACAACCATAGCTGGGATATCACCTGCAACGCTTCCGGCTACGAATTGAAGTCGAAATATCCAGTCGCGCGCTTCATCGAAAAGGGTGTGGATTCGACCGTCGTAGAAGGCATCGAGGCACTTTATCTAGGCAAAAGCTGCGATGCCGAACACAAGGTTTTCGGCAAGGGAAAATGGTGCTGGGCGAATGGCGGGTTCACCGCAGAATTTGACGATAGTCAGTCGATAGGCTTTCCCAGACAGGAGCTTTCCTGCCCGGATCAGTCGCTTGAGATAGAAGGCTGCGGGTGCTGAGATGAGTTCAAGCCGTGTTCCGTATCTGCTCGGCGGCGTTGTCCTTCTGGAGCTGCTTGGCCTGGCCGCCTTGGTGATGGCCGTCCCCATGAAGGACGACGCGCGCGATTGGGTGGGCTCGCTGGACCCCGGTGGCTGGATGGCATGGACCTTTCCGACCGCGCTGTTCTTCCTAGTGATCCTGATGCTGATCACGCTGATGGCGGTATGGGAATACATATCGCCCGGCGGCAATCCACGTGTCGGTACCTTGCGGTTCGAGACGACGCGGGGCGATCGCCTGTTTCTGTCGCTGCTTGGCAGCGCCTTCATCCATCTCGCTTGGCTGGGTCTGATCGGACCTAACCTCTGGTGGGCTCTCGCCCTCTCGGTCGTCTACGCTATTGGCGTATTTCGATATGTGTAGGGGGAGAAATCGTAAGGGCGGCCGTTGCAGCGACCGCCCCCAATCGCACTCGCAATCCGTTTAACAGGGAGGAATACGCATGCGACGGCATATTTTAGCATCAACCAGCATGATTGCACTGCTTCTCGGCGCCAGCCAGGCCTTTGCCGGCATGGACGAGGCCAAGGCGTTTTTGGACGCCGAAATCAAGGACTTATCGTCGCTTGATCGCGCGGGCCAGGAGGCTGAGATGCAGTGGTTCATCGACGCCGCCAAGCCTTTCGCCGGCATGGACATCAAGGTTGTGTCCGAAACCATCGACACGCATAGCTATGAAGCGAAGGTTCTGGCGCCGGCTTTCACAGCGATAACCGGCATCAAGATCACGCATGACCTGATTGGCGAAGGCGACGTGATCGAGAAGCTGCAAACCCAGATGCAGTCCGGCGAGAACATCTATGACGCCTATGTCAACGACTCGGACCTGATCGGCACACACTGGCGCTACCAGAAGGCGCGCAGCCTGACGGACTGGATGGCGAACGAAGGTAAGGACGTCACCAACCCAGGCCTCGACCTTGCCGACTTCATCGGCACGTCGTTCACGACCGCGCCGGACGGTAAGCTCTACCAGCTTCCTGACCAGCAGTTCGCGAACCTCTACTGGTTCCGCTACGACTGGTTCAACGACGAGAAGAACAAGGCCGACTTCAAGGCGAAGTATGGCTACGACCTCGGCGTTCCGGTCAACTGGTCGGCCTATGAGGACATCGCCGAGTTCTTCACCGGCCGCGAGATCGACGGCAAGAAGGTCTATGGCCACATGGACTACGGCAAGAAGGACCCTTCGCTCGGCTGGCGCTTCACCGACGCCTGGCTATCGATGGCCGGCAATGGCGACAAGGGCATCCCGAACGGCAAGCCGGTCGACGAATGGGGCATCAAGGTCGATGACCAGTCCCGCCCCGTCGGTTCGTGCGTGGCGCGCGGCGGCGACACCAACGGCCCGGCCTCGGTCTATTCGATCGAGAAGTACCTGCAATGGCTCAAGGCTTACGCACCGCCAGCCGCCGCCGGTATGACGTTCTCCGAGTCCGGCCCCGTGCCTTCGCAGGGTGAAGTCGCCCAGCAGATGTTCACCTATACGGCCTTCACGGCGAGCTTCGTCAAGGATGGCCTCCCGGTGGTGAACGCCGACGGCACGCCGAAGTGGCGCTTTGCGCCGTCGCCGCATGGCGTCTATTGGAAGGACGGCATGAAGCTCGGCTATCAGGACGTCGGCTCCTGGACACTGCTCAAGTCCACGCCGGACGATCGCGCAAAGGCCGCCTGGCTCTATGCGCAGTTCGTCACGTCGAAGACGGTCGACGTTAAGAAGAGCCATGTGGGCCTGACGCTCATCCGCGAATCGACGATCCAGCATCCGTCGTTCACCGAACGTGCACCGAAGCTCGGCGGTCTGATCGAGTTCTACCGGTCGCCGGCCCGCATCCAGTGGTCGCCGACGGGCACGAACATCCCAGACTATCCGAAGCTGGCGCAGCTTTGGTGGCAGGCGATCGGCGATGCGTCGTCTGGCGCCAAGACCCCACAGGAAGCGATGGACTCGCTCTGCGCTGAGCAGGAGAAAGTGCTGGAGCGTCTTGAGCGCGCCGGCGTCATGGGCGACATGGGGCCGAAGCTCGCGGAAGAGCACGACCTGGCCTACTGGAACGCGGAAGCGGTCAAGGCCGGCAATCTTGCGCCGCAGCTCAAGGTCGAGAACGAGAAGGAAAAGCCGATCACCATCAACTACGACGAACTGGTGAAGAGCTGGCAGAAGTGATCTTGTGACGTCATGATGACTTGGGAGGCGGCGTTCGCGCCGCTTCCCTTTTTGTATCGGGGGAGCAATGAGCGGCAATATCCTCGCCATCGACCAGGGCACCACCTCGTCCCGCGCCATCGTCTTCGACGGCGAGATGAAACCCGTCGGCCACGGCCAGAAGGAATTCACCCAGCATTTCCCGGCATCTGGTTGGGTCGAGCACGACCCCGAGGACATCTGGTCGAGCGTAATCTCGACCTGCAAGGCCGCGCTCAAGAAGGCCGGCCTGACCGCCAAGGATATCGCAGCGATCGGAATCACCAATCAGCGCGAGACAGTGGTCATCTGGGATAAGGCGACGGGCACGCCGATCCACAACGCGATCGTCTGGCAGGATCGCCGCACGGCAGCACTGTGCGCAAAACTCAAAGAGGCGGGCCTGGAGCCGACCTTCACGAAAAAGACCGGCCTGCTGCTCGATCCTTATTTCTCCGGCACCAAGATCGCCTGGCTGCTCGACAATGTGGCCGGTGCACGCAAGCGCGCCGAGAAGGGCGAACTGCTCGCCGGCACGATCGACACATTTCTGATCTGGCGGCTGACCGGCGGCAAGGTGCACGCGACCGACGCGACCAATGCGTCGCGCACGCTGATCTACAATATTGCGTCGAATGAATGGGATGCGGAGCTTCTGAAAATCCTGAAAATCCCTGCTGCTTTGCTGCCAGAGGTGAAGGATTGCGCCGCAGATTTCGGCGTGACGGAGAAGAAGTTATTCGGGGCCGAAATCCCTATCCTTGGCGTCGCTGGCGACCAGCAGGCTGCGACGATCGGTCAGGCCTGTTTCGAACCGGGCATGATGAAGTCGACCTATGGCACCGGCTGCTTTGCGATGCTCAACACCGGCGACAAACAGGTGCCGTCGAAAAATCGGCTGCTGACGACGATCGCCTACCGGCTCGGCGGCAAGACGACCTATGCGCTTGAAGGCTCTATCTTCATCGCAGGGGCTGCCGTGCAGTGGTTGCGCGACGGCGCGAAGATGATCGACCGCGCGGCAAAGAGCGGCGAATTGGCCGCGCACGCCGATCCGACGCAGAATGTCTATCTCGTGCCGGCCTTTGTCGGGCTTGGCGCACCGCATTGGGATGCGGATGCGCGTGGCGCGATCTTCGGTCTCACCCGCAATTCCGGCCCGGCGGAATTCGCCAAGGCCGCGCTGGAATCGGTGGCGTTTCAGACGCGCGACTTGCTGGACGCCATGAAGAAGGACTGGAAGGGCGGCGCGGCCAAGACGGTGCTGCGTGTCGACGGCGGCATGGTGGCGTCCGACTGGACCATGCAGCGGCTGGCCGACATTCTTGATGCGCCGGTCGACCGCCCCACGGTGCTGGAGACCACGGCTCTTGGCGCGGCCTGGCTGGCCGGTTCAAGGGCCGGCGTGTGGCCGAAGGCCAAGGACTTCGCCAAGAGATGGGCGCTCGATCGCCGCTTCAAACCGGCGATGGACGACAAGGAGCGCCGCGCCAAGATCAAAGGGTGGCAGGATGCCGTGCGGCGGACGTTGTCATCCGGCTGACTGGCTCCATAGGCTAATCTCGACTTTTCCGATTCGATGTGGTCTGCGCTCGTCGTCTGCGCCGCCGATCAGGAGCCTACCGGTGAAACCCAACATTCGCGTCAAATCGATCGAAGTGCTGTCCGACGATTGGGCCATGCTGAAGAAGACGACGCTGGAATATCAGCGGCGTGACGGCACCTGGGAAACGCAAATCCGCCAGACCTACGACCGTGGCGACGGCGCGGCCATCATTCCCTTCGATCCCGTGCGTCAGACCGTGTTGCTGGTGCGGCAGTTTCGCTACGTCGCCTATGTCACCGGTCATGAGGAAGCGTTGATCGAAGCCTGCGCTGGCCTGCTCGACGCCGACGACCCGGAAACCTGCATCCGCAAGGAGGCCGAGGAAGAGCTCGGCTACCGTCTGCGCGACGTGCACCGGCTGTACTCGCCCTATATGAGCCCCGGCTCGGTGACCGAACGCCTGTGGTTCTTCCTCGCTGAATATTCGCCGGAGGACCGTATTTCCGAAGGCGGCGGGCACGCGGACGAAGGCGAGGACATTGAAGTGCTCGAAATGGGCCTCGATGAAGCCTTGGAAGCAGTGCATGACGGCCGCATCATCGATGCGAAAGCCATAATGCTGCTGCAGCATCTGAAGCTTGAAATGTTGACCGGCGGCTATCAGGGCGCGTCGACAACCGCCTCAAAAACATCCGGTTGGCGTGGTCGTCACACGGCCAAACATTCCGGTTGACCCGCCAAACCTCTCTCCCTATGTTCCGCCCACTTTTCCGGGGGCCTGCCCAGGCCGTAAAACCCGTCTGAAAGGGCCGGTAGCTCAGCGGTAGAGCACGTGACTTTTAATCATGTGGTCGAGGGTTCGATTCCCTCCCGGCTCACCACCTTCATCACTGTCCATACCGGGACATAGCTCGTTTTGCTTCCGCAGAGTCGTCGCCCGCCGCATCCGTCTTATCTCGCTTTTGCAACCGCTCATTAAGTGTGGCTGTGATAATACAACCCTGAAGGAGCATTGGCGGGCTGGTCATGGCCAACGGCGGTCGGCGCAAAATCGAATCGTTGTCGATCCACGTTCCGAAGAGGCGTTGGGCATCGGCGGTGTTCGATCTTCTCTATCCTTTCATTGCGGCGGCTCTGGGTGTGAGCATCGCCCTCTATACCGGCTATCTCCAGCCCAGCCAGTTGACCGGCATTCTACCCAGGTCGCTGTTGAACCTGTTCGGCATCCCGTTTTAAGACGCCAACCTGCGGGACTGGAAATCGCCGCGCCACCGCACCATTTCAGATGATGTAAGACGCAGAACGGCAGGATTTGATGATCAGGCTTGTAGTCATTGCGTGCGCGGTCGTGCTGGCATGGTTGCTCGCCTTGCAGGCAATTCGGTTTGTCAGGACGCGAAAGATCGATTGGACCGGCGTCGCGTTCGCGATCGGTTTCGTGGCGCTTGCGTTCTACCTGCGAGGGGCCACGGGCTGGGGTTGAAAATCCGACATCCCGGCCGGGCTCAAGCGCCTATTGGCCAACGGCTATGCGCAAGACGGTCAGCGGCGTAGTCACCACGATTTCAGCGGCTGATGTCAGTGTCTGTCCAAGGCCTTGCGTGAGCTGGTTGACTCGGTCCGTGACCTGCCGTTCGTTTTCCGGCAGCTCTTCCTCACGTTTCAGGCCTTCGCCGATCAAGCGGATCATGACAGGGTTCTCCGCGAATTTGGTGTGGCCGAGCCGGTCGCCTGTGACCTGCGACAGGTCAACGACGGCGACGCCGAGCTTGGCCAGGTCGGCGGGGTCGCCATAGTCGCCGACGCGCGGGCGGTCGCCGGCGATCAGCCGCGAAAACTGTAAGGCGCGGTCGTCGCCCGACAGCATTATCATGAACGGCCGCTTCGGCTTGCCATAACGGGCCATCTGCGCCTTGAAGACGTCGACGTCGATGTCTGGCGAGGCCAACATGACGTCGCCCAACTTCCCGCCAAGCTGCTGGTCGCCGGTGATGGCAAGTTGCCTCAGCGCTTCCATGGTGACCCAGTTTCCCATCGAGTGG
This sequence comes from Rhizobiaceae bacterium, assembly GCA_050247155.1. Lineage (GTDB taxonomy): Bacteria > Pseudomonadota > Alphaproteobacteria > Rhizobiales > Rhizobiaceae > Mesorhizobium_G. The sequence continues at coordinate 2,499 of JBFWUS010000070.1, read as the reverse complement.
GCAATGATGTCGATGCGGCGCGCGCCGGAAGCGGCCACGAGACGAAGCGTGCCTTCCAGAGCGTCGCGGGCGGCTGTGGCGCTGTTGTTGTCATAGACATAGTCGACCGTCTTGCCGCCCGAAGCCCAGGAGAACAGCACCGGGGTGCCGGAGTAACCGGCGTCGTGCACGATCTGAGTCATGCGGTAGATGGCAGCATCGAAGGCGATGTTGTAGCCGTGGATAAAGACCAATGCGCGATGGTCGCTTCTGGCGATATCCGTGGCGAGCGCCTTTCGAAACGAGGGCTCGCTGTAGACCGTGACGTCTGTCGCCGTGAAATATTTCGCCGGATCACCTACTTTGCCGCGCCGACGCTCGATCTGACCGACCTGGTGCGCCGCCGGAACACTGATGTCCACCTTCGCGAAATCGGTCTGCGGCGCGCGCACGCCACCGAAAACCTCAAGCTTGTGGTTCGACCGGGCGCGTGTCGTGGCGACAAAGATGTCGTGCTTCGCGGCGATCTGGGAGGCGTTTGCCGGGCGCGCGCTCTCGGTCAAAAGCTCGCGCGAACCCTGCGCGGTGCATGCCGAAAGCAGGTAGCAGGCCATAATGACACGGACGAGGATCGATGTACGCATGGACGAGCGATCTTGGATGTTGACGACTGCGCCGTCATTAGCCGCTGTCGGCAGACGCGTCCAGTTCGCCTCATCCGCGCCAGAAGACCGGCGTGAAGATCACAAGCACGGCGAGGATTTCCAGGCGTCCCAACAGCATGGCGATAAGGCAGATCCATTTTGCCGAATCGGGCAGCGTTGAAAAATTGCCCACCGGGCCGATGATCGACCCGAGGCCAGGACCGACATTGGTCAGCGATGCCAGCGAACCCGAGACGGCGCTGACAAAATCCAGACCGGCTGCGCCGAGCAGCAGGGTGATGATGCCCCAAAGCACGAAAAAAGACGCGATGAAAAGGATCACCGCGCGCTGCATCTCAGGGTCGATCGAGCGGTCGCCATAGCGGATAGGCACGACGCTGTTGGGATAAAGCAGGTGCCGCAAGCCGCTGGCCAGCAGCTCGAACAAAATCAGGAACCGGTAAGCTTTCATGCCTCCCGTGGTGGAGCCCGAGCATCCGCCCAAGAAAGTGGCGAGGAAGACCGCCGTGACGGCGAAAGGCCCCCATAATGTGTAGTCTTCGCTTGCGAAGCCGGCTGTCGTGATGATCGAAATCATGTTGAACGCCGACTGCGTGAGCGCCTCGAAGAAAGGCAATTGGTTGGCGACGCGCAGATACACCGCGACCGCTACCACGAAGACGATCGTATAGCCCGCATAGACGCGAATTTGCGGATCGCGCAGCGCGTCGGGGCGACCCCGCACGGCAAGCAGGATCATGATCGAGAATGGAAGCCCGCCGACAAACATGAAGATAGCGGCGACCCATAGGATCGCGGGGTTGTCGTCGTAGCGCAGGAAAGAGGTGTCGTGGGTTGAAAAGCCGCCGGTCGCGACGGTTGTCATGGCGTGATTGATGGCGTGAAATCCATCCATGCCTGCGGCGGTGTAGGCCGTTGCGCAGGCAAAAACCAGGATCGCGTAGATGCCGATCAGGCTGGTGAGAAAGGTCTGGAGGCGTTCGAAGGGGCGATCCTGGATGTCGCTTGATTCGATCTTGAAGTAGGAGACACCGCCGAGGTTTAGATAGGGCAACAGGAAAAGCCCGAGCGCGATGACGCCAAGCCCGCCCATGAAGCTCAATAGCGAGCGCCAGATGAGCAGACCCGGCGGGGCGCGGTCGAGGCCGTTGATCACCGTCGATCCCGTCGTTGTGACGCCGGAGACCGATTCGAACATCGCATCGGTGATTGACAAATCCAGCGACGAGATCGCGAAGGGCACTGCCCCGGCGATCGCCATGGTCAGCCACAGAAGATTGACCAGCAGGAAACCAAAGCGCGGGCTTACCGGCGGCGGCGTGCCGCGCGTGGCCAACGCAACGGCCATTGCGGCGCCGCCAACCACCAGCGTCGAAAAGGCAAAAACCTGCCAATCTGGATGACCGTAATAGAGATCGAAAGCGGCAGGGATGAGCATCGCCGCCGCCAGATAGATGGCGAATACGGAGGCGACGTGGATCGCCGCGCGGATCTGTACCCTGTTCAAAGAATCGACGACCTGTGGACTTCGCCTGTTCGAGCCGGGACATTGGCGTGCGCTTGGTCGAGGCGCAAGCCTGTGGCCCGTGGCAGGCGATTGTGCGATAGCCGGTGCAATCGACTGCGGCAATCGGCGAGGCGCTACCGTCCATGACGCAATTTCCTGAAAAGACCGCGCGGGCTGCCGCATCCTTGCGCAGCCTGTTCCCCGAGACCCCCTTGCAGGTGAATGACTATCTGTCGCGCAAGACGGGAGCCAAAATCCTGTTGAAGCGAGAGGATCTCTCGCCCGTGCGCTCCTACAAAATCAGGGGAGCGTTCAACTTCTTTCGTAAGGCGCTGGCGGCAGGCGCAG
>JBFWUS010000069.1:0-30750 GCA_050247155.1 Rhizobiaceae bacterium | reverse complement strand
GACCTTCCTCGGTCTCGAAACCGGCGCCCATCGTCTCGTTCATGGCGGCGATGATCTTCTTCACCTCGGTCATGGCCTCCGGGCCGATGCCGTCACCAGGAAGAAGAAAAAGTTTGCGCGCCATGATGAATCCCTCGCGAAGAATTTTAGGTCGCGGCCTTGCTAACGATCGATGCGCGGCCGTGCAAGCCGCCCCAGACACGAAAAGGGCGCGGAAGCCGCGCCCTTGATGATGTTACGAGGGAAAGCAGCGGGCTCGATCAGCCGCCGTCGATCGCGGCGCCGATACGCGCAATGGCCTGCTGATAGACGCGCGCCGCATTCCAGCCGGCGATCGCGCCCATATTGCCGTCATAGCCCCTGCCCGCGCGCCAACCATGGCCGCGAAGGAAATTGGCTGTCGAGGCAAGCGCCGTGTTCTTGTCGCGAAGATTCCGGTTGCCCACGCCATATTTCAGCACGTTGCCGGGCAGGAACTGGGTATGTCCAATCTCGCCATGCATAGCACCGACCGACTTGCCGCTCAGCGCGCCGCTGTCGACAAGCTTGAGCGCGGCAATGGCATGCGGCGTGAAGAAAGCTGGCCGACGGCAGTCATAAGCGAGCGTCACAATCGCAGACACGGTGTTTTGCTTGCCCATATAGGAGCCAAAACCCGTCTCCATGCCCCAGATTGCAAGAAGCACGCCGGCCGGCACGCCGTATTGGCTCTCGATCTTGGCGAACAGCGCCGCGTTCGACTTCTTCAGGGAGCGGCCCTTGGAGATGATCGAGGCCGCGCCGCGCCGCCTCATGAAATCCTCGACCGAACCGCTGAAAGCCTTGTGAACAGCGCGGTCGGCCTTGATCGTGGCTGTGGCGTAACTTGTTCCGGCGAGAGCCGACAGACCGCGCTGCCCGACACCGCTCGCCTGTGCCTGTTGGGCGAAATCCGATTTCCAGGCTTCAAACCCGCCGGCGTTCTTGCCGCACGATTGCGCCCGCGCGCCGCCGGAGACCACAAGCGTCCCCAAAACAGCCGCGGCAAATAGTTTCCACAGGCCTCTACCCGCCATCCTCTTCTCCTGCATTTGCGTGAATCATGCCCCGTTGAGATTGATCATGCCAGCGAAACGAACACTTGTCACCGCCGGCCCATTTGGCGGGCCTATCGCACTCAAACGCTGCGGCTGATGGCTGGCTTACAGCCGGTGATTGCCCCACAATCAAGCAATCATTATGGCAAAACCGGGCTTTGTTGGGATTCGATTGAGAGCAAGGCCAAATTGGCGTTTTTGCGGAACCGGAACGCAGTTTACATTCGACGTTGGAAAGACCGAAACTGCAAATAAGGGCCAATTGCTGGCCCGCCTCAAGTGAATGGCAACCACACCGGGGAATGTCCGTGAGCGATGTCGATGTGGTGATCGTCGGCGCAGGGTCGGCCGGTCTCGGCGCGGCCAAGATACTGCGCGCTGCGGGGCTTAGCTATCGTGTCCTCGAAGCGATGGGCCGAGTCGGCGGCCGCGCCTGGACGTCCGACGAGCATTTTGGAATACCGTTCGACATCGGCTGCGCCTGGATTCATGCCGCGGACCGCAATCCCTATTTCGCGGAGGCGGAGGCCGCCGGCTGGACGCTGCATCACCACGACATGAACGTCGACCACCTCTATTACGGGAAGAACAGGGCGAGCGAGGAAGAAGAAGCGGCGATGAAGCTCGCCGATTTGCAACTCTCCGAACTGCTCGACAAGTGGGAAGGCACCGACGATCGCGTCTCGAGCCTTTTGGCGACCGGTCACGCGCCACGCGCCGCGGCAACGTTTGCTGGTCCGATGGATTTCGGCAAGGACTATGACGAGATTTCCGTCGAGGATTTTCGCGCCGCGGCCGACCTCGACCCGAACTACTACACGCTGGAAGGGTTCGGCGCTCTCGTCTCGCGTTTCGGGCTCGACATCGACGTCGACCTGTCAACGCCCGTGAAAAAGATCCGGTGGGACATTCCTGGCGTGGCTTGCGAGACCGAGCGCGGCACCATCAGGGCGCGCGCGGTCATCGTCACGGCTTCGCCGGCGGTACTTGCCTTCGAGGAAATCAATTTCACGCCCGATTTGCCGGAACCCTATATGCAGGCCTTTTTCGACTTGCCGATGGGCATGTTGACCAAAATTCCTCTGGAAGTGCGTGGCATCCGGCTCGGCTTGCAGCCGTTCGACGACCTGTTGATTGAGCGTTACGCCAAGCACGACATCTATTTCCTGTGCTTTCCCTTCAACCTCGACCTGATGGTCGGTTTTGTCGGCGGCGACTTTGCCTGGGAAATGTCGGCGGCCGGCGAGAAGGCTGGCATCGATTTCGTCACCGACCGCCTCTGCGGCATCTTCGGCGCCGACGTGAAAAAGAACGTCAGCCGGGCGATGATGACCAATTGGGGCGGCGAACGTTTTGTACGCGGCGCCTATGCGGCCGCGCGGCCGGGGCGGTCAAAGGCCCGGCAGACGCTGATGGAACCAATCGCCGACCGCATCTTCTTCGCCGGCGAGCATCTTGCGGGACCGCTGATCCAAACCTGCGGCGGCGCCCGCTTGTCCGGCGAGGATGTCGCTCGCCGGGTCATCAATGTGTTGGCGGGAAAGGCCGAAGCCGCAGCGTCAGGCTGACTTGGCGAGAGCGCCGGCCTTGGTGCAGAAGCGCATGAACCGCGCCTGCGGCAGCGGCCGGGCGTAATAGTAGCCCTGGCCGAAGCGGCAGCCGATTTCGAGCAGTTTTTTTTCCTGCGCTTCCGTCTCGATACCCTCGGCGACAACGTCGAGGCCCATGATGCCGGACATATCCAGCAGCGCCTGGATGATGGCGCGGTCGAAACGATCTTTCTGGATGTCGCGCACGAAACCGCGATCGATCTTGATCGTGGTGATCGGGAAGCGTTTGAGCAGGCTGAGTGACGCGTGGCCGGTGCCGAAATCATCGAACGCGATGCGCAGCTTGGCGTCGCGCAAGGCCCGGAACTGTCGGTCGAGATCAGCGCCAGCGCCGAGCGCCGTCGTTTCCGTCACTTCGAGCTCGAGGCTTTCCGGCGGCAACTGATGCCGGCGCAAGGCGTCGCGCACGACCTGGACAAGATTGCCGGCCCGCAACTGCCCGGCGAACAGGTTGACGGAAACACGCGCCGACAAAAGTCCCGACCGACGCCAGATCGCGACATGCCGACAGGCCTCGTCGATGATCCAATCGCCGACCTGCGGCGCCAGCGAATGCGATTCCAGCGCCGCCAGAAAGGCGGCCGGCGCCAGCAGACCGCGCGCGTGGTGGTTCCAGCGCAGCAGCGCTTCCGCGCCGATGATCGCGCCACTGGTCATGTCGATCTGCGGTTGGAAATAGAGCTCCAGCTCCTGACCTTCGACGGCATGACGGATTTCGTCATTCATCGCCCGGCGGGCTGCAATGGCGCTGCGCATCGCCGGCTCAAAAAGGCGGGCGGTTGCTGTCCCCTGCGTGCGCGGCAACGCCAGATCGGCGTTGGCGACAAGCTCGTCGGCGTCGTATCCTTGCGAGGGGCCGATGGCGATGCCGATATTGGCGCCCAGGCGAACCACGTGCTCGCCGATGCTGAGCGGGCTGTTGACCGTGCGCAGCACATCGCGCGCGATCGACATGGCCCGCATGGGATCGCCCATCTCAGGCAGAACCAGCGCGAAAAGAGAACCTTCCGGCCGGCACATCAGCGCGTCCTTCGACACCAGCGCCGGCAGGCGAATCGCCAGGCTTTGCAGGATGGTGTCGCCGACCTTGTAGCCGAGGTCGTCGTTTATCTTCTTCAGGCCGTCGAGGCCGATCAGCATAACGGTCGTATCGACCTTGTCGTCGAGATAATCCTGTAGCCGCTCCATCATCTCGAGGCGATTGGGCAAGCCTGTCAGGGCATCGAGCCGCGATAGTCCGGCAAGCTTTTCGGCCCGCTCCCGGCGTTCGGAGACATCACGGATCACCCCACTCATCATCATGCCGTCGGCGCCTTGCCAAGCGGCCATGCCGATCTCGACCGGAAACTCGCGGCCGTCCGCGTGCAATGCGGCGACTTCGACTGTGCGTCCGGCCAGTTTAGGCGGCAGCCCGGCCTGTATGCGCGCCACGCCGGCAGTGTGCGCACCACGCAGTCTCTCTGGAATGATCAGGTCCAGCGAACGTCCAATCAAGGCTTCGCGCTGATGCCCGAACATCTGTTCGGTCGCCTGATTGACGAAGGCGATGCGGCCATGCTGGTTGATGATGATGAGCGCGAGATCCGTCGCCTCGGCAAAGCCCGCTATCGCGCGCTCGACCGACGCATCGTCCTTGCGAGGGGCCGACTTTGCCTGCGTGGCATCCAAAATGTCTGCTGTCATTGCCGCCCGAGTTTTTGCGCGCCCTCATTCGCGCTGCCCGCTATTTGAGAAAACTGTATGCGGCAAAGCTTAATAAGCGCCGAATGGCGGCAGGTTTCCGAATATCCACCCGCCCTATACTTGGCGCTACAACCTAGGTTCTGACCCTAGACGTGAACTTCGCCGTAACCACCTTCGTCGGCGTCGTCCATAGGCCGGACATACGCGTAGATGAGGCCGGCGTAGAACAAGGCCAATCCAGCGATAATCAGCCAGCCAGGGATCGGCCCGAGGCTCGCATTGGCCACCGCATCGGCGAGGGACGGCACGAGATCAAGGGTGACGCGGTCATCCGTCCCTTGCGGGGCCATTATCTTCAGCACCCAAGCGATCAGCAGGATCAAAAACATCCAGATATAGTTGCGGCGAAGCCGGCGCGAAAAGGCGTCGGCATAAGAAATGCGGAAGCGCGGTTCTCGCAAGCCTTGGCCGAGGATCTGCTGCCAATTGGCGGAAAAGTCGGCCGCCGGCGCGAATATCTGGGCGAAATAATAGCGCTCGAACTGCCGCACGCGCGCGCGATATACGTCGAAGAATCGATATCGCCGCGCTTCGATACGCAGCAACAGGAAGACCAGCAGCATGGCGAACAGCAGCACCCCATGGTGCGCATTCGGCGTCGACAGCGAAACCGACAGCATTGCCGCAACGACGGTGATCGCCCAGTTCGAGGTCCGGTCGATGCGGTCGCGCCAAGAGCCCATGCGGGCAATCTCGGCGCGATGGAAATGAGCGACGACGGTGATTGTTTCACCCGGGCTTGACGGCAACGGGACGCCTTGTCCCGTCTGGAGTTGAGCTGCTGTTACCATCCGACGCCTCCCTTCATGCCATCGAGCGCCGATATGCCGGCCGCCCATCCGTGGCTCACCTTAGCGCGGTTCCGGTCGGCGGGCACGGCCGTCTTGGTTGCTCTTGCAACTGCGTTGCGGTTAATTTTGGCGGGGGAGCGCGCAGATAATGAGGTGACGAGGATGGCGAACGCGCCCTTGGTTCCAGCCAGCGCCATCGACATGAAAGGCCAACACGACGTGCTGTCGGCCGTGCTGCGCTCCATCCGGCTAACCGGCTCGCTGCAATTCGGCTTCGTGCCGACCGGCGAAGACTGGTTCACGGATACATCGCCATCGCCCTATCGGCCGCCGAATGTTCTGCCTTTCCATATCGTTGCGGGAGGTTCGCTGTGGCTGAAGATGAACGGCCGGTTGATCGATCTTCAGCAGGGCGACATCGTCGCGTTTCCAGACAGCGCCAGCCATTTCCTCGGCGTCGGCGAGGGAAGCCGGGAATATAGCCCGGGCGATGATCTGCCGCCGCGTCCGTGGCATGCCATCCCGATCTTGCAATACGGGGCGGGCGAACGGAAAGTCAGGCTTTTGTGCGGCTATCTTCAGTCCGAAGTCGTGCGGTTCAAGCCGCTGATGGATGCATTGCCGCCCCTTATCCATGTTCGCAGTCGAACTGATGGCGGTGGCTGGTTGTCGGCAACTGTCCGCCAGATCGTGGAGGAGGTGGATAGCCCGGGCACCGGCGGGCTATCCATGCTGGAGCGGTTGACCGAAGTCGCGTTCATCGAACTGTTGCGGCGGGAAATCAGGGCAGCGGCGGTGGGATCGACCGGTTGGCTTTCGGCCCTGGCCGACCCCGCGCTTGCGCGCTGCCTGTCCGCCGTCCACGCCAAGCCGACGGACGATTGGAACTTGGCCAGCCTCGCAAACACATCCGGCCTGTCGCGCAGTGCCTTGGCCGAACGCTTCGAGACCGTGCTCGGCACGTCGCCGATCCGCTATGTACGCGATTGGCGGCTCTATCTGGCAAGTGTCGCACTGACCGGCACCGACAAGGCGATCGCGCAGATTGCCACGGAGGCGCAGTACGGCACCGAGGCGGCCTTCAACCGCGCCTTTTCAAAAGCTTATGGGAGCCCGCCCGCCGCCTGGCGGCAAAAGGCAAAGGCATGGCGGCCGCCGGTCCAGCCATTTCCTTCGTGACAAGCATTGGGACTTCGCCTTGACTTTAGCCCCGTTTTCCTGTTGAAGCGCGGCAAATTCAGCGACGAGTGTCAACTCCGAGCCGCCGACCAGGGCCAGACCCTGGAGGTCACCACCCGGCAGCGCAATGCGCCCCCGGGTGTTTTTCGGCTTTAAACGTTGGTTCTCGGGCGCTGAGGCATTACCTCTCCGGCACACGCCAGAGAGCAGGACAAAAGAATGTTTGAATCACTTCAGGAACGCACAAGAGGCGTGGAGGGCCAAAGGCCCGACAGGGACAAGAAAAGAAATCGAGGCGTTCAAGCGCCGGAGATGAAGAATGTTTGAATCACTTCAGGAACGCCTCGGCTCAATCCTGAACAATTTGACTGGGCGGGGCGCGCTATCGGAGGCCGATGTCTCCGCGGCCCTGCGTGAGGTGCGCCGCGCGCTGATCGAGGCCGACGTGGCGCTCGACGTCGTGCGCTCCTTCACCGACAAGGTGCGCGCCAAGGCGGTCGGCGCCGAGGTGCTGAAATCGATCAAGCCCGGCCAGATGGTCGTCAAGATCGTCCATGACGAACTGGTCGAGATGCTCGGCGCCGAAGGCGTTTCCATCGACCTGAATGCGCCTGCGCCCGTCGTCGTCATGATGGTCGGCCTGCAAGGGTCCGGCAAGACCACGACTTCCGCCAAGATCGCCAAGCGACTGACGGAACGCCAGGGCAAGAAGGTCCTGATGGCCTCGCTCGACACGCGGCGTCCCGCTGCGCAGGAGCAGTTGCGCCAGCTCGGCGAGCAGACCAAGGTGGCGACGCTGCCGATCGTCGCCGGCCAGGGTCCCGTCGAGATCGCGCGCCGCGCCGTGCAGGCGGCCAAGCTCGGCGGCCATGACGTGGTGATCCTCGACACCGCCGGCCGCACCCATATCGACGAGCCGCTGATGGTCGAGATGGCCGACATCAAGAAGGCTTCCGATCCGCACGAAATCCTGCTCGTCGCCGACTCGCTGACCGGTCAGGACGCGGTCAACCTCGCCACCAGCTTCGATAGCCGCGTTGGCATTACTGGCCTCGTACTGACCCGCATGGACGGCGACGGGCGCGGCGGCGCTGCACTCTCCATGCGCGCTGTCACCGGCAAGCCGATCAAGCTGATCGGCACCGGCGAAAAGATGGACGGGCTGGAGGAATTCCATCCCAAGCGCATCGCCGACCGTATCCTTGGCATGGGCGACATCGTCTCGCTGGTCGAGAAAGCGGCCGAGCACATCGACGCGGAAAAAGCCGCGGCGATGGCGAAGAAGATGCAAGCCGGCAAGTTCGATCTGGACGACCTCGCCGATCAGCTGCGCCAGATGTCCAAGATGGGCGGCATGGGTGGCCTGATGTCGATGATGCCCGGTATGGGCAAGATGAAGGACCAGATGGCGGCGGCTGGCCTGGACGACAAGATGTTCAGGCGCCAGATCGCCATCATCACGTCGATGACGAAGGCCGAGCGTGCCAATCCCGATATTCTGAAGCACAGCCGCAAGAAGCGCATCGCCGCTGGCTCCGGCACCGATGCGGCCGAAATCAACAAGCTGCTCAAGATGCATCGCGGCATGGCCGATATGATGAAGGCCATGGGCGGCAAGGGCAAAGGCGCCGGCATGATGCGCTCGATGATGGGCGGCCTCGCCAACAAGATGGGCCTCGGCGGTCTGATGGGCGGCGGCATGCCCGACCTTTCCAACATGGACCCGAAGCAGCTCGAAGCCTTGCAAAAGCAGGCGGCGGCGTCCGGCCTGAAACTGCCGGCCGGCGGACTGCCGGGCGGCTTGCCCAAAGGTTTGCCGGGTGGACTGCCTGGATTGCCGGGCGGCGGACTTCCCGGTCTGCCGGGCGGCATGAAACTGCCGGGTCTCGGCGGTCCAGGCGGTTTGCCCGGACTCGGCAAGAAGAAGTGAGGGCACGATGAACGATGTTGCCAACGCCGAAGACGTTGCCCGCGCCCGCATCCTCCTGAAGGACCTGCGCGGCTCCATCGACCGTATCGACGCGGCGATCGTCTATATGCTCGCCGAACGTTTTCGCTGCACGGAAGCCGTGAGCCGGTTGAAGGCGGAACACAGCCTGCCGCCTGCCGACCTCACCCGTGAGGCCGAACAGATTGAGCGGCTCCGCAAGCTGGCCGAAGACGCCAATTTCAACCCCGACTTCGCGGTGAAGTTTCTGAACTTCATCATCAAGGAAGTGATCCGCCATCACGAGGCGATCAACGAAGGCCGCGGCGACGCGGATCTTGTCGCTCACAAATCATAACCGATCGAACCCATCAGAGCTTTAGGAGAAAGAAATGGCACTGAAGATCAGACTGTCGCGCGCCGGCGCGAAGAAGCGTCCCTACTACCACATCGTCATCGCCGACGTACGCTCGCCGCGCGACGGCCGCTTCATCGAAGCGGTCGGCTCGTGGAACCCGACGCTGGCCAAGGACGCCGAGCGCGTCAAGCTCGACGAGGAGAAGATCAAGGGCTGGATGGCCAAGGGCGCACTGCCGACCGACCGCGTCGCCCGTTTCCTCGACCAGGCTGGTATTGCCAAGCGCGACGCCCGCTCGAACCCGAACAAGGCCGCGCCGGGCAAGAAGGCCGTCGAGCGCGCCGCACTGAAGAAGCAGGCTGAAGAGGCCGCGGCAGCAGCGGAAGCCACCGCGTCCGACGAAGCCGCCGCCGGCTGAAGCCTGCCGCACGTTATGCTGTGAACTTTTGGGGCTGCGCGGATCAATCTCCGCGCGGCCTCTTCATGAATACCGCGCCGGTAGCGCGAAAATTCGCCCGACGTTTTAGTCACGGCCGTCGAGGTGTTGCACCTTTCTGAGCGCGGGGAAGAGCCACGCCCAAAGACCGGCGACGCCGATAGCGCCTATGCCACCGACGACAACCGCCGGGACTGCGCCGATCGCGGCGGCCATCATGCCGGCACGGAATTCGCCGAGTTCGTTCGATGCGCCGACGAATACCATGTTCACCGCATTGACCCGCCCGCGCACATTGTCCGGCGTCCAGAGCTGGATCAGCGTTTCCCGCACATAGACGCTCACCATGTCGGTGGCCCCCAGCATGGCCAGCGCGAAGATCGACAGCCAAGGAATGGTCGAGACGCCGAAGACGACGGTGAATACGCCGAACAACGCGACGAAAAGCAGCATCATGGCGCCGGCATGGCTCTTGATCGGATGTCCCGTCAGCCAGACGGCGACGACGATGGCGCCGATACCGGGCGCGGCGCGCAAGAGGCCGAGCCCCCACGGCCCAAGCTCCAGGATGTCGCGCGCATAAACGGGCAACAGCGCCACCGCGCCGGAGAGAAGTACGGCGAACAAGTCCAGGGAAATCGCTCCCAGGACGATCTTTTCGCCCCAGATGTAACGAAAGCCAGCGAACAGCGTGTCAAGCGTCGGTTTGTCCGTTTCCGTGCGTTGCACGGGTTTGGGAATCGAGAAGATCAGCAGTGCCGACGCCAACATGAACAAGGTCGCTGTGCCGTAGGCAGCTTCGGCGCTGACGCCATAGAGCAGGCCACCGGCGACAGGCCCGACAATCGTTGCCGTTTGCCAGGCCGATGAATTCCAGGCGATGGCGTTAGCGAAATCCTCCTGCGGCACGAGATTGGCCACCAGCGACGCCGATGCCGGCCCGAAGAAGGCGCGGGCGATGCCGAAGACCAAAAGCACGGCGAAGATCGGCAGCGGGCTGTTCAGGCCATGCCAACTCAGCAGCAAGATCGTGGCGGCGCAGGCAGCCTCCAGCAGCGCCGAAAGCCCCATGATCAGCCTGCGCCCGAAACGGTCGGCGATGACGCCGGTAACCAGCACAAGAAGCAGCGACGGCAGGAACTGGATGATGCCGACAAGACCCAGATCGAATGGATCACGGGTCAGATCGTAGATTTGCCAGCCGATCGCGACCGAAACGATCTGCGTGGCGAAGGTCGCAAGGAAGCGCGCCGCCCAGAAGCGAAGGAAGGCGCCATGGCGAAAGGCGGCATAGCGTTCGCCCGGAGTGGTGTCGGAGGGTGTCATGGAGGATCGAGGCGAAGGGACCGGATGAGAACAACGCCCTTAGCGCATTTCGATTTCATTGTGGGGTCTATTTTCGCGATGGCAACCGGGTGGCGAGCTTGTTTCCACTGGTCCAGCGTGGTTGGGAGGGCCGTTGGTAAATTTGATCCGTCGGAAGGAGACAGCGCGTGACCGTAATCGATTTGCCATCCGATGGGGTGTTTCTGGGTAGGGCGCAGCTTCCGGGCCAAAGACACCCGGCCATTGTCACCGTTCGTAACGGCGAAGCAGTGGATATCACGGCGGCGGGCGGACCGCTGACACGGGACATTTGCGAAATGGCCGATCCCGCCGGATATGTCCGCAACGCGACCGGCACGACAATCGGAACGTTGTCCCAGGTCGCCGGGAACAGCTTCGTTTCGCAACGCGATTCATCCAAACCGTATCTGCTGTCCCCGCTCGACCTGCAAGCCGTGAAGGCGTCGGGCGTCACCTTCGTCGTCAGCCTGCTGGAGCGTGTCATCGAGGAACAGGCGCGTGGCTCGTCCGAGAAGGCCGACGCCATTCGCGCCGACATAACAGAACTGATCGGCGACGATTTGTCCAAGCTGAAGCCCGGCTCGCCCGAGGCGATGGCCTGCAAGGAGCGGCTCATCGCGCGCGGCGTCTGGTCACAATATCTGGAGGTTGGCATCGGTCCGGACGCGGAAATCTTCACCAAATGCCAGCCCATGGCTTCGGTCGGGTTCGGTGCGGATGTCGGCCTGCATCCGGTCTCGACGTGGAACAATCCCGAACCGGAAATCGCCATCATTGCATCGAGCACGGGCCGCATTGTCGGCGCGGCGATCGGCAACGACGTAAACCTGCGCGATGTGGAAGGTCGCTCCGCCCTGCTGCTCGGCAAGGCCAAGGACAACAACGCTTCAGCATCGGTCGGGCCGTTCATCCGGCTGTTCGACAAGACGTTTTCGCTTGCGGACGTGAAGGCAGCCGTCGTGCGGCTGAGGGTCGAGGGCGACGATGGTTTTTCGCTGGAAGGTTCGAGTTCCATGGCTGAAATCAGCCGCTCGCCGGAAGAGCTGGTTGCGGCGGCGATGGGACCGCACCACCAATATCCGGATGGTCTGGCGCTTTATCTCGGCACGATGTTCGTGCCGTCGAAAGATCGCGGCGAGCAGGGCAAGGGTTTTACCCATAAGGTCGGCGACAGGGTCACGATCTCGACTGCCAAGCTCGGCAATCTGGTCAATCGTGTGCGGTTGTCACCCGATTGCCCGCATTGGACCTACGGTTCCAGCCATCTGATGCGCGATCTGGCGGCGGCTGGCCTGATCTGACTTAAGCTGGAGGCTCACGCCTCCAGCAATCTCACCTGTTCGGGCGTCAACTCGATGTCGAACGCCTGTAAACTGTCGTCGAGTTCGGCCAGCGTACGCGGGCCGATCAGCGGCACCGAAGGGAAGGACTGCGCCAGAACGTAGGCCAGCGCGACATGGATCGGGCTCTTGCCGAGTTTTTGCGCCAGCTCGATCGCGCGGTCGCGGCGCTCAAAATTGCGGTCGGAATACCAGACCCGCACCAGCTCCTCATTGTCGGTCTTGTCGCGGCCGGCGCGGTCGGTGAAGAAGCCCCGCGCCTGGCTCGACCACGAAAAGTTCGTGACCTGCCGCGCCTTCAGCCACTCTTTCCACGCGTCGGTCGACGAGGTGATGCAGCCAGCCCAGATCGGGACGAGCATTTCCGCCAGGGCGAAATTGTTGGAGAGCGCCCCCGGCCGCTGCTTGCCGGTGCGGTCGGCATAGGCGATCGCCTCGTCAAAGCGTTCCTTCGTCCAGTTGGAGCCGCCAAAGGGGCCGCGGATGCGCCCGGCCTTCACCTCGGCATCCATCGCGTCGACAAACTCGCCGACCGGCACATCCAGATTGTCGCGGTGCATGAAGTAGATGTCGACATGGTCGGTCTGTAGGCGCTCCAACGACTGGTCGAGCTGCGAGGCGATGAATTCCGGCCGGCAAAGCGGCGAGTGCGCGCCCTTGCCGATCAGCACCGCCTGGTCTCGCACGCCACGCGAGCGCTGCCAGTCGCCGAACAGCTTTTCCGTCATGCCCGAGCCGTAGATATAGGCCGTGTCGAACAGATTGCCGCCGGCCTCATAGAAGGCGTCGAGCAGGATCGCCGCGCTGGAGAAGGTGCGGAAATCCTCGAAGCCCAGCGCAACCGCCGAGCTCTTTTTTACGAGACCTGGAATATCGCGCAGCGGAATGCGCCGCCGCCCCAGCGCCAGCTTGGAACCCTTTAGCGTGTTCGTCCGGCGTTCGGCTTTTTCGATGTCGTATTCGAGGCCGATCGTTTGCCGCCATTTGTCGAGCACACGCAACGTGCCGAGGCTGTCCGCCCAACTCATGCCGGGCCATGCAAGTTCTTGCCGGCCGGCGCGGATCGCGTCACCTGCGGCATCGACCTCGAAGGAATACATATGGCGCGTTTCATCGCCACCGATCGTTTCGCGCCTGCCGTCGGCATGGATGATGTCGACCTTGCCCGGACCGACATCGCGATTTCCGCTTGCGAACCAGAAATCCGGTACTTCGATGCGGCCTTTCGTACCGAGAATACGCAGCACATTGTCCTGGTTGAGCGAAATGGAGCAGGAAACTTCCGCGATGATGTCATTGGGGAAATGCAGCACGGCGGACGCCCATTCATCGACGCCGGATTCGCCGAGATGGCCGACGCCTTGCACCTTGTCCGGGTCAAGAAAATCCTTGCCCGCCGCCGCGCCCGCGATCAGCCGCGCCATCGAGACCGGATAGCCGCCGACATCGAGGATACCGCCGCCGGCCAGATCGTTGGCGTAGAGCCTATGTTCCGGCATGAATTTTGGCATGGCGAAACCAAAGCTGGAGCGGATCAGCCGCACATCACCGATGACGCCGGACTTGATAAGCTCGACCAGCTTCCGCGTCTGCGGGTGCAGCCGGTACATGAAGGCTTCGCCCAAAAAGGTGCCGGCCTTGCGCGCCGCAAAGATCATCGCGTCCGCCTCGAAAGCCGTCAGGCCCATCGGCTTTTCGACCATCACATGCTTGCCAGCCTCGGCTGCCTTGATCGCCCATTCGGCGTGGCCGATATGCGGCGTGGCGATATAGATTGCGTCGACCTGCGGATCAGCCAGAAGCGCGTCGTAGCTGCCATGAATACGCGCGCCCGGAAAACTCTCGGCCAGTCCCGCCTTGGCCAGGTTGCGCGTGCCGATTGCTGCCAGTTCGCCGGTGCACGAGTTCTGTATGCCGCCAAGGAAGGCCTTGGCTATGCTGCCCGGGCCCAGAATGCCCCAGCGGATTTTTGCGGTCTTGGTCATGTCGGTCTTTCCGTCTGCGAATGGGAGGATGCGGATAAGTCGGTCAGCGCAGGCGTTTGCCGTCCTTGGCGAACAGCAGCGCGCGTTTGGCGGGAATGCCGACGGTCAGGCGGTTCTCGTCGCCGGCATGGCGCGATTCCTCGCGCTCGATGATCAGCGGCTCGCGCGAACCCGTGCCGGCGTAGACGTAGCTGGTGGAGCCGAGGTGCTCGGCGACATCGACGGCCAGCGTCAGGTCGCAATCGCCTTTGCCGCCATCAACGAAATGTTCGGGACGTACGCCGACAGAGACTTCGGCGCCTGCGAAGGGCGGCGCCTCCTTCAGCGGCAAGGTCAGGCGTACGTTGTTCTGATTGACCAGTTCGACCGTCACCGCACCGCCCTTCGCCTCGATCACACGGCCGGCCAGAAAATTCATCTTTGGGCTGCCGACGAAACCCGCGACAAATGTATTTGCCGGGTCGTCGTAGAGATCGAGCGGCCGGCCGATCTGCTCGACATTGCCGTCGCGCAGCACAACGATCTTGTCCGCTAAGGTCATCGCCTCGGTCTGGTCGTGCGTGACATAAATCATGGTCACGCCAAGCTCCTTATGCAGCCGCGCGATCTCGACGCGCATCTGCACGCGCAGTTCGGCATCAAGGTTGGACAGCGGCTCATCGAAGAGAAAAACCTGCGGTTCGCGCACGATGGCGCGGCCGATTGCGACGCGCTGGCGCTGGCCGCCGGAGAGCTGCTTCGGCCGGCGTTGCATCAATTGCTCGATGCGCAGAATTTCGGCTGCCTTCTTGACGCGCCGGTCCGTATCCGCCTTCGGGTTGCCGTTCATGCGCAGCCCGAAGGAAAGGTTCTGCTCGACGGTCATGTGCGGATAAAGCGCGTAGGACTGGAACACCATGGCAATGCCGCGGTCCGCCGGTTCAACGTCGTTCACCACCTTGCCGGCAATGCTGATCTCGCCGCCTGAAATGTCCTCCAGCCCGGCGATCATCCGCAGCAGAGTGGACTTGCCGCAGCCGGATGGGCCGACGAAGACGACGAACTCGCCATCGTCGATTTCGAGGTCGACTCCATGGATAATCTCGAGCGCGCCGAAGCGCTTGACAACCGATTTGAGGGAAAGCTCAGCCATGTGCGGTCCTATTTCACCGCGCCGGCTGAAATGCCGGCGATGAAATGACGTTGGAGCAAGAGGAAGACCACCAGCATCGGCGCGGTCAAAAGCACCGCGCCGGCCATGATGCCGCCCCAACTCACCTTGGTGAGACCGACCAGGCTGCCCAGCGCCACCGGTGCGGTGAACATGGCGCGATCGCTGGAGATCAGCAAAGGCCACAGATAGTTGTTCCAGCTATGCAGGAAGAGGATGATCGAGAGCGCGGCGATCGTTGGCCTTGCTAGCGGCAATGCGATGTGGAGGAAGATCTTCCATTCCTTCACGCCCTCGACGCGTGCCGCGTCGAACAGGTCCACCGGCATCATCGAGAAGGCCTGGCGCATGAACAAAACGCCGAGCGAATTGAAGAGCGGCGGTACGATCAGGGCGAACCAGGTGTTGGCAAGGCCGAAGTCGCGCGCCACCATCACGAATTGCGGGATGACGACGACGAAATAGGGCAGCGTGATCGTGCCCAGGATGATTGCCAGCACAGCGCCCTTGCCAAAGAAGCGATAACGCGCCAGCGCCCAGCCGGCCATGGCCGTGAGCATGACCGAGACAACCGTGTAGATAACGCCGACGACGATAGAGACCGTCATGGCGCGAATGAAATCGGTGTCGGCTTGCAGGTTACGCAGATTGTCGACGAAGCTCGTGCCGAAAAACAGAACCACGTCTGACGAGAAAATCCCGTGGTCCGGCATGGTGGCGAAGACGGCCATCATCCAGAGCGGAAACAGCCAGATCAACGCCAGAGGCGCGAGCAGGGCATGCAGTGCGATGACACGCAGTCTTTGCTGACCGGACTTGCTCATTTCGGGTCCCTCGCGAAACGGAGCTGAATGAGCGAGATGGCGACGGCGAGGATCGCGATGGCGTAAGCCACCGTCGACGCGTAGCCGAAGTTGCCCGAGCCGAAGCCCTGCCGGTAAAGGAAGAGGCCGAGCGTTTCGGTCGCCTGTCCCGGGCCGCCGCGATTGGTGATCAGGAAGGGCTCGGCGAAGAGCTGCATCGTGCCGATGATCGACAGCACCACGCAAAAGGCGATGATCGGCTTCAGCAGCGGCAGCGTGATGTAGAAAAACTGTTTTGTCTTCGAAACACGGTCGAGGGTCGCCGCTTCATAGACGTCGTCCGGAATGGACTGGAGGCCGGCGAGAATGATGATCGCGTTATAGCCCGCCCAGCGCCAGGTGACCGCCATGATGATCAGCGCCATCGCGGCCGTAGGACTCGAGTACCAGTCGATTGCTGGCAAACCCACGCTGGCGATCAGCTTGTTGATGACGCCGAAATCGTAGTTGAACATCAGGCGGAACACCGCCGAATAGGCCACCTCGCCGACGACCACCGGCGCGAAAAAGGCGAAGCGGAAAAGCCCACGGGCCTTGAGCAATGGAGAATTCAGAAACACCGCCATCACGGTCGCCAGTGCAATCATCACCGGCACCTGAATGACAAGGATGATCAGCGTGTTCTTCAGCGCATTGAAGAAGGCCGGATCGCTGAACAGCCGGCCCCAGTTGGCCATCGGTGCGAACCGCCACGGGTTCACCCGCGTCATGTGCAGCGAGATGATGAAGGAATCGATGATCGGCCAGACCCAGAAGGCCAGGAAGATCAGGAGATAGGGCGCCAGAAAGGCATAGGCGGTGCGGTTGTGTCTGCGCATCTCGTTCCTCCTTCCGGCGTCAGGTCGACAACGTCTTGGGCGGTGCAACCCCGCAGGGCGCGGGGTTGCCCGGTCGGGCATTCGGGCTGGGAGGCATTGCCGGGCCGCCCGGCTAACCCGGCGCCCGTGGCTTATTCGGCGACCGGCAGGCCAGTAGCCGAGGCGATCTGGCTGGCAGCGTCGTCGAGCGCCGCCTTGGCGTCAGGATAACCACCTTCCAGATATTTCACCTGCGTCGCGCGGAAGGTCGATTCGGCGTCCTGCTGGAAGGCCGTGCCACGGCTCGGCTTGATCTTCGGCAGGGTCGACAGGATGTCTACCCACACTGTCTGATCGCCCCAATAGGCTTGCTTTTCCTTCACATAAGGATCGTTCACCGCTGAGATCAGCGACGGCACCAGGCCATAGGCCTTGAGCATGGTGACCTGCCCCTCGTCAGTGCCGAGCGTGTAGTTCATATAGGCGAAGGCTGCTTCCTTGTTCTGCGATGCGCTCGTTATGCCGAGCGACGAGCCGCCCAGATTGGCGGCGCGCGGACCGTCCGCCGTCAGGCTGGGCATCTGATAGACGCCCCATTTGCCGGAGAGGTCTGGTGCGTTGGTACGGATCGAACCTTCGTACCAGCCGCCATACATCTGCGTGGCGACCTTGCCGGCGCCGTTTGACTGGATCTTCTCGTCCCAATTGGCGGCCGAGATCGTGCCTGTCTCTTTCAGCTTCTTCACCATGTCGAGCGTGGCGACGCAGGCCGGCTTGTTGATGGTGATCTGCGTGCCATCGTCCGAGAAATAGGAACAACCCTGTTCGTTGCCGATCATGCGGAAGAAGTCGCTGTCGCCGTTCAAGTCGGCCTGGCTCATCACCACGCCCGGATTGGCTTCCGAAACCTTCTTGCCGGCTGCGATGAAATCGTCCCAGGTCTTGATCGTGGCGGGATCGACGCCCGCCTTTTCGTAGAAGTCGCGACGGTAGAACATGACCACCGGGCCGGAATCCCATGGCATGGCGTAGGCCTTGTCGCCCACTTCGAGTTCCGTGCGCTTGAAGTCGGGGAATTTCGCCTGGATTTCGGGCGTGTAGCCGAGCGGCTTCAGATCGGCGAAGCAGTCGGGAAACTGGTTCCAAAAGCCTTCCGCTTCGGAGTTTTCGACGGAGATGATGTCCGGGAGTCCAGTGCCGCCGGCGGCACAGCCGGCCAAGGTCTTGTCGAACACCTGCTGGTTGCCGAGGTCCTCGACGGTGATCTTGACGTCCGGATGCTGCTTCATGAAATTTTCCGCCGTCGCCTTCAAGGACGACGCGGCAATGTTCCAGCTCCAGATCTTCAGCTCGCCGAATTGAGCAAATGCGGCGCCGCAGCCCAGGCTGGCGGCAAGCGCCAGCGTGGCGCAGCCTATGATGGTGCGCATGAATTCCTCCCTTTTTGTTTGCTCTCCTCCCGAGAGCAGGACTACTTTAGGGGCTTCAGAAAGGCTGTCTGCGACAAAAGGAAACTGGACTTGGCGGAAAGTAAGATGCCGGAACGCATTTACTACCAGCCGACCGCCAGCAGCGTCGAAGGCGCGCCGACTGTCCTCCAGATGTTTCACAACACGCCGCTGGTCATGCGCCAGCCGCACTGGCATGCGCAGGTCGAAGTCAATTTCATCATGCGGGGCTGGGTGCACTACAAGATGGCGCACCATGATATCCGCCTGGAAGCCGGCGATATGGTGCTGTTCTGGGGCGGGTTGCCGCACTGGATGGACGATGCGTCCGACGACCCGATCTATGCCGGCGGGCATCTGCCGCTGATCCATTTCTTCCGCCTGCGCCTACCGGAGGAGATACAGCGCGGGTTGATGGCCGGCTCTACCTTGCTGATCAGGGCAACCGACGCATCCGACATCGTCAATTTCCCACGCTGGAACAAGTACACGCGCTCGGGCGATCCGCTGAAAGCCAAACACGCCGTCGATGAACTGCTTCTGCGGCTGGAACGGGTGCGCTTCGAGCCGTTTGAAATGGTGCCGGACCTGAGAGAGGACGCCTCTCAGGCTGGATCGAGCGACCAGCAATCGTCGCGCAACATCAGCCGTATGTGCGGCTTCATCGCCGACAATTTCCTCGATGATATCGACAGCAACGACATCGCCGCCGCCGCAGAAATCCATCCGAAATATGCGATGAGCCAGTTCAAGAAATCGACCGGCATGACGCTCAACGAATATCTGAACCTGATGCGGCTTTCTTACGCGCAGGCGCGTCTGTTGGGCGAAGACGTCAATATCCTGAATGTTGCGATGGAAAGCGGCTTCGGTTCGCTCAGCGCCTTCAACAAGAGCTTTCGCAAGGTGGCGGGCATGTCGCCGTCCGATTTCCGGCGGGAACGTGTCGTGACGGCTGCATAGCTAAAAGCTACGCTCGCCGATAGCGCCGCCGGAACTCCGTCGGCGAGCAATCCTCGCGGTCTCGAAACAGCCGGGCGAAATAGAATGCATCCTCGATGCCGACAGCTAACGCGATGGCTTCCACGCTGAGCTCGCTGGTCGCCAGCAGCTCCTTGGCGCGGTCGATGCGCAGGCGTAGCTGATAGGCTTTCGGCGACAGGCCGGTCGCGCCCAAAAATTTGCGCCGCAGCGTCGCCGGCGACATGCCGTGCCAGGCCGCGAAATCGGCCATATCCAGATTCTCTAGGGAGCGATTGCGCAGGGAATCGATCACCGGCTCCATGTTGGCGTCGATGAGTTGCTTCTCCGGCGTGCTGGCCTGGCGGGCGGCGCGAACGACGATGCGATGCAGTGTCGACGCGGCGGACGCCTGGCCGAGCGCCGTGTCGTCGAGCATTTCGGTGTGCAGCGTGCCGAACAGCCGCTGCATCTGGCCGAGATCACGCAGGTGCGCGAGCGGAGCGTCTTCGGACATCAGGCGCAGGCGAACGAAATTCTGCACCAGCGCGCCGTCGAACAGAGCCCAGCGTTCATCCCAGCCGTCCTGGTCCGGCCCATAGCTGTGGCGACGATGCGCGAAGAGCCAGAACAAGGCCGGTGCGTTGAATTCTATCCGTCCTGTGCGCTCGGTCTGGAGCCAACCCGCGCCGCGTTCGACCAGAACGACAGCGAAGCTGGGCAGAATGCGCGGCCGGACGGGCTCCTTGACCGAATGCTGCCCAAACCCGGTGACGGCGAGACCGCCGACCTCGGATAGCGGAGAACGGTATAGGGCCATCGATGGCCGCTGCATGAGCGAAAAGTCCAGCCTACGTTCTGTCCCTGGTGCCTTGCGGCATTTTTGCTATCGTTTTCAGCGACAGAAACACGCAGGGGAAACAGCGAAATGTCAAGTCGGGCAATTGCGCGGAAACCGGAAGAGACTGTGCCGATGCCAGTCCTGATGGCAAACGGCAAAACACTATCCAGTGCGCCGGACCGTCTCGGTTCTCTCACGCCGACCGATCCCAGCGTCGGAGTGAAGCGCCTGCATGAGATCTATGCCGAGCAAGGCTACGTCTGGCTCAAAGGGTTGTTGAAGCGGCAGGATGTGATCGATTTTCGCGGCTGGGTGTTTTCGCATCTGGCCGAGAGCGGCATTCTCAAGCCGGGCACAGATCCGGCGTTGGGTATCGGCTCGCCGGACGCCTTCGATACAAATCTCGCTACCCGCCGGCTGATGTCGCTGGTGCGTTCGGTCGCCTATGAGGGCTTCTGTTCGCAGCCGGCGCTCTGGCGCTTCATGGACGAATTCCTCGGAGGGCTGTCCTATCTGCACAAGCGCAAGATCATGCGCTACACGCTGCCGAACACGACCACCGTCACCCCGGCGCATTACGACCTCGTTTATTTGCGCGGCGGCACCAGCCGCATCGTGACCGCCTGGATCCCGATCGGCGACATTCCGGTCGACATGGGCGGTCTCGTCTATCTCGAAGGATCGCATCGCGTCGGCGCCGACATGGAGGTCGAGTTCGAACGCCGGAATGCCGAACTCTCGCCCGAAGAACGGGTAAGCGCCTTCAACAAAAACATGACCGAAGGCGGCTGGGTGTCGAAGGACCTGCCGGACATGGCGGAACGGTTCAACACGCGCTGGTTGGTTGCCGACTATGAGGCGGGCGACGTGATACTGCACAGCCCGTTCATGATCCACGCCTCGACGACCAATCAGAGTGCGAGCGGGCGTATCCGGCTTTCGACGGACATCCGCTATCAGAATGTCGACGATGAAATCGACGCGCGCTGGAACAACCACTGGAGCCTCGGCGACATGCTGTGATACCTCCCTTCAGACAGCGGCAAGACCCACCGTGACCAGGGAGGATTTTATGCAAAGACGAAGCGGCATCATTGGTCTGCGGCCGGAGGCGATCGCGGAATACAAGCGCATTCATGCGGCCGTATGGCCCGACGTGCTGGACATGATCGCCAAGTGCAACATCAGGAATTACACGATCTTCCTGCGCGAGCCCGAGAACCTCCTCTTCGCCTATTACGAATATCACGGCACGGACTGGGCGGCCGATATGGCCAGGATGGCCGCGGATCCGAAAACGCAGGAATGGTGGAAGATCACCGAGCCGCAGCAGAAGCCGCTCGACACCCGCCGCGAGGGCGAGTGGTGGGCGCCGATGGAAGAGGTATTCCACGTCGATTGATCGCGGCGATCAACGCCGAGCGCCGGATTTACGAGTTGGTCGCCCGACCCGATCAGTCGCCGATGCGTTTTCCCTCGGCGTCGAACCAGTGAAGTTTCGATGTCGCGATAGCCAGTTTCTCGCCGATCTCGTGAGAGGACCGGCCTGCCACGCGCACCACAATGCGTGACCCCGCAGCCTCGCAGTATAGGAAGCTTTCCGCGCCGACAGGCTCCACGCCCTGCACGACGGCATCGAGCCGCAATCCCTGGCTGCGCCCGCCTGCAATGTCCGCGTCTTCCGGGCGAAAGCCCAGCGTCGTCGCGCCCGCCGGAACAGCCGCCGACACGGCGGAACCATCGGCAAACTTGCTGCCCGCCACCGGCAGCAAATTCATCGGCGGCGCGCCGATGAAGCTCGCCACGAAGGTCGAGGCCGGCTTTTCATAGATGTCGAGCGGATTGCCCATCTGTTCGACCTGGCCCGCATTCATCACCACGAGCAGATCCGCCAGCGTCATCGCCTCGAGCTGGTCGTGCGTGACATAGACCGAGGTCACGCCCAGCGCGCGTTGCAGATTCTTGATTTCCACGCGCATCTGCCCGCGCAGCTTGGCGTCGAGGTTCGACAACGGTTCGTCAAAGAGAAACACTTTAGGCTGGCGCACGATGGCGCGGCCCATGGCCACGCGCTGCCGCTGGCCGCCGGAAAGCTGGCGCGGCCGCCGGTCGAGCAGATGCGCTAGTTCCAGTGTCTTGGCCACCGACTGCACACGGCCATCGATCTCATCCTTCGGCATGCCGCGGTTGCGCAGGCCGTAGGCCATGTTGTCGTAGACCTTCATATGCGGATAGAGCGCGTAGTTCTGGAACACCATGGCGATGTCGCGCTCGGTCGGTCCGATGGTGTTCACCACCTGCCCGTCGAACGAGCAGGTGCCGGCGGTGATGGTTTCCAGACCAGCGATCATGCGCAGAAGCGTCGACTTTCCGCAGCCGGACGGTCCGACCAGCACGCACAGCGCCTTGTCGGGAATGGCGATCGAAACGCCTTTCACCGCTTCCACGCCGCCGGCGTAGACTTTCTTGACGTCCTTCAGATCGACCGTGGCCATTCACAACTCACTTTTCAGAATCGACAAGCCCGCGCACGAACCAGCGCTGCATCAGCACTACAACCAGAATCGGAGGCAGGATGGCGAGCATGGCGGTCACCATGACGAGGTGCCATTCAGTGTCGGCGTCGGCGAAGGACACCATCTTCTTCAGCGCGATGACGATGGTGTTCATCTGGTTGTCGTTGGTGACGAGCAGCGGCCAGAGATATTGCGTCCAGCCATAGATGAACAGGATGACGAACAGCGCCGCGATATTGGTGGCCGACAGCGGCAAAAGAATATCCTTGAAGAAGCGGAATGGCCCTGCCCCATCGACCCGCGCGGCCTCGACAAGCTCTCCCGGTATCGTCAGGAAGAACTGGCGAAACAGCAGCGTCGCCGTCGCCGAGGCAATCAGCGGCACGATCAGACCGGCATAAGTGTCGATCAGGCCGAGGTCGACCATCACCTTGTAGGTGGGCAGGATGCGCACCTCGACCGGGAGCATCAAGGTGATGAAGATCAGCCAGAAGAAGAACATGCGGAACGGGAAGCGGAAGAACACGATCGCATAGGCCGATAGGATCGAGATGATAATTTTTCCGATCGCGATGCCCAGCGCCACGACGGTGGTGTTGAACAGCAGCGTCGACACCGGCACGCCGCCGATGCGCCCCACCCCGCCAAACAGAGCTTCCGAATAGTTGTTGAAGAATTCCGGCCCGGGCAGCAACGGCAGCGGCGGGCGCAGGATCGTCTGCAGGGAGTGTGTGGAAGCGACGAAGGTGTAGTAGATCGGAAATGCGACGACGATGATGCCGAGGATCAGGATCGCATGCGCGACATAGACCCCGGTCATTGACTGACCGATCATCAGCTTGTCGTGGCCGGTCGCTGGCGCTTGCTCAGCCATAATGCACCTTCTTTTCCACGTAGCGGAACTGCACAGCCGTCAGCGCGATCACGATCACCATCAGGATCACGCTTTGCGCGGCGCTATCGCCGAGGATCAGATTGACGAAGCCATCATTGTAAACCTTGTAGACCAAGGTTTCGGTGGCCTTGCCAGGTCCGCCGCCGGTGACGGCATGAATGATGCCGAACGTATCGAAGAAGGCGTAGACCGTGTTCACCACCAGCAGAAAAAAGGTCGTCGGCGCGAGCAGCGGGAAGACAATGGTCCAGAAGCGCTTCATCTCGCGCGCGCCGTCGATAGCCGCCGCCTCGATCAAAGTCTTGGGGATCGCCTGAAGACCGGCGACGAAGAAGAGAAAATTGTAGCTGATCTGTTTCCAGGCGGCCGCCATGACCACCAGCACCATCGCCTGATTGCCGTTCAGCAGCGGATCCCACGCTATGCCCATCTGGCGGAGCGCATAGGCAAGCGATCCGATCGAAGGATTGAACAGGAAAAGCCAGAGCATACCAGCAATGGCGGGCGCGACCGCATAGGGCCAGATGAGCAAGGTCCGATAGAGGTTGCGGCTGCGCACCACCTTGTCGGCCATGACGGCCAACAGCAGCGCGACGACCATGGAGACAACCGCCGTCGCAAGCGAAAAGACAACCGTGACCTTCAGCGAGTTGATGTAGTTCGGGTCGGACAGAACCTTCTCGAAATTGGCGAACCAGACGAACTGGGTTTTCAGCCCGAACGGATCTTCGCGCAGCATCGACTGGTACAGCGCCTGGCTTGCCGGCCAGTAGAAAAAGATCAGCGTGATCGCGAGTTGCGGCGCGACCAGCAGATAGGGCAGGATTTTGTTCGGGAAAACAACGCGTGGGGTCAATGGGTTTGGCTCCTTACCCTCCCCTTGTGGGGGAGGGTCGCGAACGAAGTGAGCGGGGTGGGGTGAAAAGATTAAACATCGCACCCCCTCCCCGGCGCTAACGCGCCGATCCTCCCCTTGAGGGGAGGATAACCCGCCCTACTGCCCCGCTTCCTTGATCGCCGCGTTGCCGCGCGCAACCGCGTTGTCCAGCGCCTGCTGGGCGGTTTGTTCGCCGGCTAGCATCTTCTCATATTCTTCGTTCATGATGTCGCGAACCTGCGGCAGGTTGGGGAGGCGTACGCCCTTCGAGTTTTCGGTCGGCGCCTTGGCCAGCATCTGCTTGATCGGGATCTCGCGCGCCGGGTTCTTCTCGTAGAAGCCGTCGGCCTTGGTCTTCTCATAGGCGGCGAGCGTCACCGGCAGATAACCGGACACCTGGTGCAAGCGGGCCTGGATGTCGGTCTGCGACAGGAAGTTGAAGAACGCCGCGACGCCCTTGTATTCGTCGTCCGATTTGCCGGCAAACACCCAAAGCGAAGCACCGCCGGGGATCGTGTTCTGAGATTCCGTATCATAGGGCAGCATGCCGGTACCGTAGTTCATACCCGACTTGATGATGTCGCCGAGGCCGCCCGACGACTCGGTAAACAGACCGCATTCGCCGGCAAGGAAGATCTGCTTGGCTTCCGAGGTACGGCCGCCATATTTGAAGGTGCCGTCCTTGGCGAGGTCGGCCAGCGCCTGGAAATGATCGACGAAGGGCTTGGCGTTGACCTTCAATTCGACATTCGGGCCTGCGATGCCGTTCTCCTGCGTGCCCCAGGAATAATTGTTCCAGGCGGCAAAGTTCTCGGTATGAATCCAGGTCAGCCAGGTCGAGGTAAACCCACAGGGCGCGGCGCCTGACGATTTGATCTTCTTGGCCGCGTCCCAAACCTCGTTCCAGGTTTTTGGCGGATTGTTCTCATCCAGACCCGCCTTTTTGAAGATGTCCTTGTTGTAATAGAGGATCGGCGAGGAAGAGTTGTAAGGGAACGACAGCATCGTGCCGTCAGGCTTTGAGTAGTAGGATACGATGCCCGGCAGATACTGGCTCTTGTCGAACGGCTTGCCGCCCATGGAGAGGATTTCCGCGACCGGCTTGATCGCTCCTTCCGCCGCCATCATCGTGCCCGTGCCCGCATCGAAGACCTGCATGATCGTCGGCGGCTGCTTGGCGCGGAACGCCGCTATGCCCGCGTTCAGCGTTTCGGGATAAGTGCCCTTGAAGACGGGCGTGATCTTGTATTCGGTCTGGCTCTCATTGAATTCCTTGGACAGCGTGTCGACCACCTCGTTGTTGGCGCCGGTCATGGCGTGCCACCACGAGATTTCGGTAACGGCAAAGGCGGAGGTAGTGGACAGAAGCGTCGCAAAGGCGACGGCGGACGAAAGCCCGAGAAGTTTCATGGTTCGCTCCCTTTGTTAGTTGGCGAAGAAAGGGAGACGCCGGCAAAAACCGCAGCCCTCCCAAACCGCATAGGGGAGTATTGACGGATTGTGACAGTTGCACAATCCATTTGTTGCAGTTTCGTGACTTTTCGTGTGGAGCGCGATTGAGTTTCGCTTTTGGGCAGCGATTTGTGCTTTAGGCCGCCCGTTTCCCTGCGAGTCGAGTTTTTGATTTCAGGCGCGACGAAGATGGTAGACGTTGCCGCGATCACCGCACCCGGCAAAGATCGGGCGAAAGACTTGCCACAGCATGTCGACTGGTGATCGGGCCCGCTCCAGCGGGAGCGTTTGCCCGTCATACAGTTTGTGGGAGCCTCTCGAACCGTCGCCTTTCGAAACTCTAGACAGTGCCAGAGTCGGAAATTGGTGGAGCTGAGGGGGGCCTACGATTTGACACCCCATGTGCTTGAAAACATTGATTTGGCTGGTTAAATTGGTGCCAACGTTGGTCTGAAATGTTGGTCTGAGATGCCGAAAGCGATGCGGTTCCTCTCGTTGAAGGGGTCCACCTACTGGTTCAAGCGGGACATTCCAAAGGCCATCCGAGGGTCGTTCGGCGACAAGACAGCGTGGCTAGTGTCGCTCGATACCGGCGACGTTCGGGTGGCCAAGGATCGACGCGATGACGTGGAGAAGGAGTGTGACGCGGAGTTCCGAGAGGCGAGGGCCGGGAGAGTTCCGCGCCAAAGCCATAAGGACACCCTAGCGGCACTCACAGCGACATGGACGAAAGAGGTTGCGGACTACAGGACCGACCCAGCGCAGTGGACGTTGCGAACGTTCGGCGAGCGCATGGATGATCGCGATGCACTCACTCCCCACGACCTTATGGAGAGCACAGTCGAGCGCATTGAGGACGAGCATGGCGTGAAGGCGCGGGACGCCTTCCTAAGCACCGTGCATGGCCGTGTGACTGTCGGGCATCACAAGGATGCGTATCTCAAAGAGGCCCGAGACCTTGCGCCTAAGACGCTTGCGGACCGGACCGGCCACATTAACAGGTTCGACCGCTGGGCCACAGACAACGGCTACAGGCTCCCTTCGGTGAACCGGAAGGTGGCCGGAGAGTACGTGTCAGACCAGATTGCACCGATGGATCGCAGGACCGGAAAGAAGCACCTCACCAGCCTTAAGCTCTACTGGGAGTACCTCGCACAGCGCGGCCATGTGGCCGGTGATGAGAACCCCTGGGAGAACCAGACGACGCCACAAAGGGGTAGACGGGCGGCACGCGGGGGTGACGAACGGGAGCGACCGTTCACCGACGGGGAGATGAAAGCGATGCTCTACCCCGATGCAGACAAGACCCTCCATTTCGCGGAGCAGATCAACGACGCAATGCGCATCTCAGCCCTGTCGGGTATGAGGCTGGCCGAGGTGGTCGGCCTGTGGGTTCGTGATTGCTCCGATGATTGGTTTTTTGTTGAGGAGGGAAAGACCAGCGCAGCGCGACGGCGCATACCCATCCACCCCGACCTTAAGGAGATTGTTAGCCGGCGCTCTAGAGATAGGAAACCGGACGAGCGCCTCTTTCATGAACTGGCCCGCGAACGGAACCCCGGAGACACTTTTGGCAAGCGGTTCAATCGCTACAGAAAAGCGCTCGGTGTCGAGGACGTGAGAGAGGGGAAGCGCCGAAGCCTTGTGAACTTCCACTCGTTCCGGCGTTGGTTCGCCACGACAGCGCGGCATGCTGGCCAGCCCGTGGAAGTTGTAGGGCAGATCATGGGACACTCGACGGAGAGCCAGCCGCTTACATTCGGCGTCTACACGCCAGGCGCATCGGACCAACAGCTGCGGGATTGTATCGAAGCAGTGCGCCTTCCGAAGATATCAACCGATGCCTCACCTCTTTGACCTAGCAACGGCAGCGGCTTCAAATGCGCTCCGCAACTCAGCTACTTTGAGCCAAGTTGATCGACGATGTATCATGCGGTGACAGTTCGAGCACACCAATCGCAATTGGTCATAATCCGTTACCGCACCTTCAATCGGATAAGTCGCCAACGGAATGTCGTGATGAATTTCTATATAGTCGCCGCTTCTATCGCCATACGTGGCGTTGAAATCGAAATGACAAATTTCGCATAACCATGGCTTCGGCGTCCGCCGCTTTTTCTCCTGTATGATCGCGGCGTCACGCTCACGTCGGAAATGGGTAACTTGGCGCTTTCTACCTTCCAACCCACCGGGAATATCCGGCTCATCAAGCTGATTAGCCGCGTCTGCTACATCAAAAAGTTCAGAGAACAGGCGATCTACGTCCCTCAAAAAGTCTAGCCGTTTCGCGGGGTCGGGCCGCCACCATTGGGTTTGTCCCATCCAACCCGGCGGCCTTCCAAGGCGAAGTGTCCTACCGTCCTCTGGCAAAAGTGCGGCATCCTCCTGTGCACACGTTGTCATGAACGTCGTGGCTTCGCCCCGGTCCAGAGAGAATGCAGGCACGTTTTGTCGCCTACGGTAAAGCCTGGCGTTTCGGTAGAAGCCGACGATCCGCCTGCCCCCTTCTTCCGGGTGAGTAGCTACCCATGCGATGTTCCTACCGTCAACGTAGGGCGCACCGGGCTGAGCGCCAAACCTCTCAATCCGAATTTGGCGATCGGGACTTCCTTTGCGGGAAGTCTCTACGTGGCCGTACACATTTCCATCCGGCATGGGCTGGAAGTTAAAGACCTCGCCGCCGTCGCCATGCTCTTCAGGGTAACTTCCGCCTCCCTCTAGATCGTCGTTGTCATGCCCCCGGTATTCGCGCATCCATCCAATGCCCAAGAAGACAAATTCACGCAAATCACGTCCTCCCATCCCACTTAGTGACAATCGCGGGGGTTCGCCGAAGATGCAGTCTATTACCTCTACTCCACTTTCCGACAGCCTCAACTTTCGGCGTTTCAAAAATGGGGAAAAAATCTGAGACCTCGACCTCGAAAGGTGCGGCCGCGAGATACCCCCCGTGCCCCTTGCGCACCCACCCAGGCACACGCTCACGCGCGTTGCGGGCACCCGCTTGCGCATACATGCGGCGCAGAGCCTGCACGTCTTGATGTCCGACAAGGTATACCCTCAACGGACAATGAGAAGGGCGGCAAAAGTGTCCGACATGGGTTGACATTGGAATTATCGGACGGTATTCCGATATTACCTAAAACCTTTTCGGACAGGAGCCGAACCCATGAAAATCGCCTATGCCCGCGTTTCCTCGACAGGACAGAATGAAGCAGCGCAGGTGGAAATCCTACAGCGCCACGGTGCCGATGAAATGTTCATCGACAAGGCCAGCGGGGTCAGCCGGGAAGGCAGGCCGCAGCTAGACGCAGCAATTCGCTTCGCCCGTCGTGGCGATGCCCTCATGGTGACGCGCCTAGATCGCCTTGCCCGCTCGGTCCTCGACCTCCACGCCATCGCCGAGGACTTGAAGGCAAAGGGCGTGGGATTGATCGTGACCGAACAGTCCATTGACACGACGACGCCTCAAGGTCGCCTCATGTTCTCCATGCTTGGTGCGATAGCCGCCTTTGAGAATGATCTACGCCGCGAGCGACAGGCGGAAGGCATCGCCAAGGCCAAGGCTGACGGCAAGTACCTTGGGAGGCCCGTGAGTGTTGATGGCGATGCCATTCGTGCCGCGCTGGCCGCTGGGGACAAGCCCGCTGCGGTTGCCCGGCGGTTCAATGTGGCCCGATCAACGGTCTACAGGGTTGCTGGCGAATGACGCGGCGCACCACCTGCCCCGTCCTGCGACATTATGTCCACAATATTCCGAGGTCGGGACAAACAATTTTGTCTGTTGAATTTTCCTCCAATAAATATTGATCTTTTATATATCGGCCTCGGGACAGTTTTGACCTAAACGAATATCCACTCTAAAACTCCCTGTTGCTTATTCATTTCTTATGTCGATTGTGGCCACCGCAACCGCAATTACATAGGAAACCACTATGCCGAGTAAGCGAACCACAACAGGGAGGGTTAGGGGCGATTTGACGGCGCTGGATGCCCGCCGCATTCACCTGCTTGCCAAAGCGATGGGAGGAATGACGGGGGCCATCCGTGCCGCCCTAGTCGCCCGTCCGGCCGCGCGTGGGCGCTTCATGCCGGACCCGCTGTTAGTCTCGTGGTCCTCGCTCGTGGACCTTATGGGTCTAGGCGAAAGCGCAGGCGATGCAGCCACCGCCGAGAGTTGGCCAGATGACGACCTCGCCGAAGATGCCGTTTACGCCCTGGCAGTCCTGGGTGAGGCGGTTGCGTCGGCATTGATGAGCATCGCCGAGGGACGCCCGGTCGCTTCCGTCGATGTTCTCCAGCCCCTTTTGATGGGCGAGGGTCGGCTGACTGATCTGATCCGTCAAATCCCCGAGGACCAATTCTCGGCGATCATTCGGCAACTCTTTGGTCGGGAACCGCTCCCTGCCCGTCTTCGATAATTCAACCCCTCCCACATGGCGAAAAATCAATGACCCTCACCACCATAAAGACTGTCCTGCCCGAGATTGAGCCCGACGGGGCCGCACTTGTTCCGGCACTCTCGTCTTCGCCAGTCGACGCCATTCATGGGCTCACGATAGCCGCCGAATTTCTCATCACCGCCGTGCGAGCCATCGCCCAGGGCCACCCGCCGTCTGCCCTCCAGGTACAAGAGCCGATCATTTGGGCCTCCTCCAAGATGAGAGAGGTTCTGATGGCCGTTGGCCCCGAGGCCCAGTGCGAGGCCATCCGTCACGTGTGGCGCAGAGAGCCGCGCTCCCTGGCGATACTGGCCTAGGGAAGTTCGGAGATGGCTCGTAAACGCGGAAACCAGTGGCAGGTGTCGGTCACCGATGCCAGCGGCCAGCGTCACCGAAAGGCTTTCTCGTCGGAGGCCAGGGCGTGTGAATGGGAGGAGAAGGCCCGACGCGCAATAGCGGATGGACGCCCTCTGCCGCCCACGGCCACGGGCAGGGTCAACAACGTCAGTCTTGTCGAACTCGGGCCGCTGTTCAGCCACGTCAAGAGGACGCACTGGCAATCCCTAAAGTCGGGCGAGACCCTCAGCCGGAATGGCCAGGAAGTGGTCGACTACTTCGGAGCCAACCGAGACGTGGCATCGATCACGAGCGCGGACGTAGACGAGTTCCGCGCCACCTTGATCGAGAAGGGCCTGACAGCCTCGACAGCGAACCGGA
>JBFWUS010000068.1:0-30766 GCA_050247155.1 Rhizobiaceae bacterium | reverse complement strand
GGCGCAGGCGAAAACCTGTTTGTCTGTGCTTCGGCTGGCAACCATGCCCAGGGATTTGCCTTCGTGTGCCGGCATTTCGGCGTGAAGGGCGTCGTGTTCATGCCGGTGACCACACCGCAGCAAAAGATCGACAAGACCCGTATGTTTGGCGGCGGCATGGTCGATATTCGTCTGGTCGGCGACTTCTTCGATGAGTGCTATCGGGCTGCAATCGAGTTCTGCGAGGCGAGCAAGGGCCACATGGTGCCTCCGTTCGATCATAAGGACATCATCGAGGGCCAGGCGACTGTTGCTTACGAAATCGCCGACCAGATGCCCGGCGCAAGAATGCCCGACATGGTGATTCTTCCTGTTGGCGGCGGTGGCCTGTCAGCCGGCGTGACGCGCTATTTTCGCGAGCAGGGGCGCGAGACACGCTTCGTATTCTGCGAGCCTGCCGGCGCGCCGAGCCTGAAACTCAGCTTGACCGAGGAGCGGCGGGTCAAGCTCGCGAAGGTCGACAATTTCGTCGATGGCGCCGCGGTTGCCGAGATCGGCAAAGAGAATCTGCGGCTGCTGCGCGATTTCGCGGCTGACGATGTGAAGCTGATCCCGGAGAACAGGCTGTGCGCCACGATGATCGAGATGCTGAACGTCGAGGGCGTGGTGCTGGAACCGGCGGGTGCGTTGGCGATCGACGCGCTGAAGGACTTTCCGCGCAAGGAGATCAAGGGCAAGACGATTGTCTGTGTGGTGTCCGGCGGCAATTTCGATTTCGAGCGCTTGCCTGACGTAAAGGAGCGGGCCCTGCGCTTCGAGGGACTGAAGAAATATTTCGTCTTCCGCTTTCCTCAACGACCGGGAGCGCTGCGCGCTTTCCTCGATCTGCTAGGCCCGGACGACGACATCGCCCGCTTCGAATATCTCAAGAAATCCGCGCGCAATTTCGGCTCGGTTCTGATCGGCATCGAAACGCGCGACCGGCATAATTTTGATTTGTTGGCCAAACGCTTTCGGGAAGCCGGTTGGGTCTACGAGGACATAACCGACAACGAGATGCTGGCCAATTTCATCATTTGAGACTGCATTTGGAGGCGCTTTGACCGTCTACATCATTCTGTTTCGCGGTGTTGGCGGAGCAACGCAACTGCCAGTCGGACCGCTGCGGGCGGCCTTGACGGATGCCGGATTCGAGAACGTCGCCACCTACATCAACAGCGGCAATGCGGTCGTGAAAAGCCGCCTGCGGCGCGAAAAGGTGCTGGACAAGATCACGAAGGTGTGTCGCGAGAAATTCGGTTTCGAGAAGGCGATCTATGCCCCGACACTCGCGGAGTGGCGCGAGCTGATTGCCGCAAATCCCTTCCCGGCAAACACGGAGCCAGGCAATTTTCTGCATGCAGCAGTGCTTGCCGAGCGGCCAAAACCAGAAAACATCAAGGCGCTGCAAGCCCTTGCAGCCAACGGCGATCAGTTCGAGGTGGTAGGCGACGTGGCTTACCTCCATACGCCCCATGGTTTCTCGAAGTCGAAGCTGTCGGAACGCTTCGACAAGGACATCGGCGTTCCGAACACAGCGCGCAACTGGAATACAGTGCTGAAGCTGGAGGCGCTGGCCGCTAAGGCCAATGCCTGAATTGGCCAAAAAAAGTGCGGCTCTTGCCCGCCACGCCTGGATTTAGCCCGTCTGATTGACGCTATTATTCGTAGCTCGCATAGCCGGCGCGGCCTTCATCGAGCAGCCGCCGCACGATGGCGAGGCCTTCCGATACTTCGGCGCGCGAGGGCTGCGAGATGCCGAACCGTATGCGATGGACGGTTTGCTCGGAGCGGCCCGCCTTGAACTCGTCCTCATCGTCGACCAGCACGCCGCTCTTGTAAGCCGCGTTCTTGAATGTTCCGGAGAGCCATGGGTCGGGCAGCGAGAGCCAGACGAAAGGCGTGTTCGGACATGAGTTGAAGTCGCAGCCGCCAAAGACCTGGCGCATCATGTCGAGCCGAAGATTGATTTCGGCGATCGATTTGCGGGTGATCTCCAGGGCCTGTCCGGACAACACGAGCCGCGCACTGATCTCGGCGAGCAGGAACGGCATACCGCCGGACACCAGCTTGTGCGCGACGCGAATGCGGTGCCGATAGGCCGGCGGACAGGAGAGCCAGCCGCCGCGAATGCCGGCCGCGACGGATTTCGACAGGCCGCCGATGACGATGGTCCGCTCTGGCGCGAATTCGGCAAGCAGTGGTGCCGGATCGTCGGACATGTGGCCGTAAAGATCATCTTCGATCAGCAGCACATTGTAGGCGCGCGCCACCCGCGCAATCGCCTCGCGGCGCTCCGCCGGCATACTGACGGCGGTCGGATTGTGCGCCGTCGGCATGAGGAATGCCGCCTTGGGATGTTTTTGCGCGCAGACGCGCTCGAAATCGTCCGGGTCCATGCCTTCGGCATCGGACTGCACCAGCGTCGGACGCCGGCCGATCAGCAGGCTGCCACGGGCAACCTGTGAATAAGTGAGGTGCTCGAAAACGACCTGATCGCCCGGCGCGGTCAGCGCCGAGATCACCGCGATCGCGCCGGCGTGCACCCCGAGCGTCGGCATGATGGTGTCCGGGGCGGGCTGAAAACCGTTGCGCGCGAGCCATTGGCTACCGGCGGTAAACCAGTGATCGGGAAAGACGCGCGAATAGCTGGAAAGCCGCTCCGGGTTTTCGCGCGCAGCCTCGGCGAGCAATTCGGCAATGATCGTGCCTTGGCCGACATCCGGCGCGCCGGTCGAGTCAAACCGGATCTTGTCGGCCGGCGCGTCCATCAGGCGTGTGCCATCGACCCGCGCAGCCTGTTCCTGGGTAGGAGCAAACTGCCCCGCCGACTGCCGCGCCAGCACATAGGTGCCGCGCCCGACCTCGCCGCTGACCAGCCCACGCTCGCGCAGCAGCGAATAGGCGCGGCCGACCGTGCCGACGGTGGTCTTCAAGTCGAAGGCCAGATCGCGCTGCGGCGGCAGCTTGACGCCAGCGGGCATGGAGCCGGCATCGATTGCGGCCTCGATGCTGTCGGCCAGCCGCTGATAGAGCGGCCCGGCGTCGCCGTTCGATAGAGTTGGAATCCAATTTGTCATGGTGACAAGTTTCTATATTGCACCCCAAAGAGAGTCAATGCATATGACAATCAATGGGAGAGAAGCGATACAATTTAACTTAGAAAGGGTCACAAAGTGAGTACAATTGACACAAATTCACCTAGGGCGCGGGTCACCCATGGCATGAAGACCAGCGGCGGAAGGTCTTTGACGGCCTGGCTCCTGGCAGCGATGGAACGGCGCAGAAGCCGGGCAGATTTGCTTGGTCTCACCTCCGCGCAGCTCACCGATATAGGCCTCTCGCCGGAGCAGGCGCACCGCGAAGGCGTCAGGCCATTCTGGGAATGATGGTTTTGTCCGTCCCGAACTGCCTCCCAAGCATGATATGAAGGGTGACAATGCAAAATTGTCACCCTTTCTTTTGTGATCTTTCGAAGCTCTCGTGCGAAATGCGATGGGCGCGCTAGTGGAACGAATTTGACATTTGCATCTCGTTTGACATCACGCGAGCGAAGCAAATGTCAAATTCAAAGTTCCACTAGAATCATAGAGTTGCTAGTGGTCCTTTGATTCCGACATTTGCCTGAGCGGCCCGTATCAACGGGATGCAAATGTCGGTATCGGACCACTAGCCTTTCGGCTTGCGGCCGTTGGCCAGCGGCCGGGTTTTCCAGCCGGTAGCGCGATTGATGAACCAGAAGCGTAGCGGTTGCGGCAAGATTCGAAGAATTTTCAGGAACCAGGTGAAACGGCGCGGGAAATTGACCTCGAAGCCGCCGCTCTTGATGGCTTGCGCCATGCGCTCCGATGCCTTGTCGACAGACATCAGCGCCGGCATGGAAAAGCTGTTCTTTTGCGTAAGCGGCGTGTCGATGAAGCCCGGGTTCACCACCTGGATGCGGACGTTGATCTTGTCGAAATCGTATTTCAGCGACTCGGCGAAATTGTTCAGCGCCGCCTTGGACGCGCCATAGGCGGACGCCGATGGCCAGCCGAAATAAGATGACGCCGACCCGACGAGCACGACCTGGCCCCGGCCGCGCTGGCGCATGCGCTCGACAACAGGCACCAAGCCGTAGACGACCCCGAACAGATTGATTTGAAACGTATTGACGACATTCAGCACGTCCAGCCGCTCACCGCGTGTGGGGAAGTAGGTGCCGGCGTTGTAGACAGCCAGCACGATCGGCCCGGCTTCCTTCTCGATCGCGGTGACCGTCTTGTTCATTTCGGGTTCGTCGGTGACGTCGCAGGGGAAGGGGATGGCGCGGCCGGGGAGTGATCGCGTTTCATCGGTGAGGGTGGCCAATCGTTCCTCGTCACGCGCCGTGACGGCCACCGTGTAACCCTGACGGCAAAGGGCCAGCGCCAACGCACGGCCGATGCCGGTGCTTGCGCCGGTGATCCATGCGACGCCGTCTTTCGGATCGGCCCGATATAAAGCCATTCGCCACCCGCTCTGCCCGCTTGGTAGTTAGACGGTCGAAATCTCTCTGAAAACCCGCAAAAGAGAGATTTTCAATCCTTGAAACCCGGACGATGCCTTTTTAGGGTCGCGCGCGCGTTAAGAAGGAATTTGATCGCATGTTTCGCTCGGTGCTCGACGCCATCGGCAATACGCCGCTCATTCGCCTCAATCGCGCTTCGGTTGAAACCGGCTGCGAAATTCTCGGCAAGGCGGAATTCATGAATCCTGGCCAGTCGGTCAAGGACCGCGCCGGGCTGTTCATCATCCGCGACGCCGAGAAGAAGGGCCTGTTGCGGCCCGGTGGCGTCATCGTAGAGGGCACGGCGGGCAACACCGGCATCGGCTTGACCGTTGTAGCCAAGGCGCTGGGTTATCGCACGGTGATCGTGATCC
Source organism: Rhizobiaceae bacterium (assembly GCA_050247155.1). Lineage (GTDB taxonomy): Bacteria > Pseudomonadota > Alphaproteobacteria > Rhizobiales > Rhizobiaceae > Mesorhizobium_G. Next base: position 25,846 of record JBFWUS010000068.1, on the reverse strand, counting down.
CTGACACGCAAAGCCAGGAGAAGAAGGACGCATTGCGGCTGCTCGGCGCCGAACTGATCGAAGTGCCGGCGGTTCCCTACAAGAACCCGAACAATTATGTTAAAGTGTCGGGGCGGCTGGCCGAACAATTGGCGAAGAGCGATCCGAATGGCGCGATCTGGGCCAACCAGTTCGACAATGTCGCCAACCGCGACGGGCATGTGCGTACAACGGCGCAGGAGGTCTGGAGCCAGACGGACGGCAAGGTGGACGGCTTTGTTTCGGCCGTCGGCACAGGCGGCACGCTGGCCGGCGTTGCCGAGGGACTGCGTGCGAAGAACAAGGATGTGAAGATCGCCATTGCCGACCCGCTGGGTGCGGCATTGTTCAGCTATTATACCGAAGGCGAGCTGAAGGCTGAAGGCAGCTCCATCACCGAAGGCATCGGGCAGGGGCGCATCACCGCCAACCTCGAAGGTTTTACGCCGGACTTTTCCTACCAAATCCCCGACGAAGAGGCGCTACCGATTATCTTCGACCTGCTGCAGGAGGAGGGGCTGTGCATGGGCGGATCGACAGGCATCAACATCGCCGGCGCCATTCGGCTGGCGCGCGACCTTGGGCCTGGACACACCATCGTGACGGTCTTGTGCGACTATGGCACGCGCTACCAGTCAAAACTGTTCAATCCGGAATTTTTGCGTGGCAAGAACCTGCCGGTGCCGGAGTGGATGGAGCGAACGCCGGATATTTCCGCGCCGTTCGAAAAGGTCGCGTGATGGCGCACGCCACCGAAGCAATTTTTCGCGACGACGCCTATCTGACCGAAACCGACGCCACGGTTCAGGGCATCAATGAGCGCGGCGGCGTCATCCTGAACCGGACCGTCTTCTATGCCACGTCGGGTGGCCAGCCAGGCGACACTGGTCGACTGGTGCGCAGCGACGGATCCAAGATTGCAATCGCAGCGACTGTCACCGGCGAGACCAAAGACGAGATCATCCACGTTCCGGCGGTCGGGCAGGCCTTGCCGGAAGTCGGCGAGGCGTTGCGCGTGGCTATCGACTGGGATCGTCGGTTCAAATTGATGCGCATGCACACCGCCTGCCATCTGCTCTCGGTCGTGTGCCCGTTTCCGATCACCGGCGCGGCCGTCGCCGAGGACGATTCGCGCGTGGATTTCGACATTCCCGAGGCCGGCTACTCCAAGGAGGACGTGACGGCGCGACTGATGGAGCTGGTGCGCGCCGACCATCGCGTTTTCATCCGCTGGATCACCGACGAAGAACTGGCGGCCAACCCGGGGTTGGTGAAGTCAAAGAATGTACGCCCGCCGTCGGGCACTGGGCGTATCCGACTGGTCTGCATTGGCGACGAGGCTTCGGTCGACAGCCAGCCTTGCGGCGGAACGCATGTCTCGCGCACCGGCGAGGTCGGCGAAATCCATATCGGCAAGATCGAGAAAAAAGGCCGCGAAAATCGGCGCTTTCGGATACGGTTCGGGCCGACGCCGGCGGGTTGAGACGAACGGGAGCAACAGATGACCGACAATCCCTTTGTTTCCGCCAACTGGTTGCAGGAAAGGCTTGGTCAGCCGGGTCTCTCGATCGTCGATGGCTCGTGGTATCTGGCGTCACAGGGGCGTGATGCGCGGGCGGAGTATGAGGCGGGGCATATTCCGGGCGCGGTGTTTTTCGACCACGACAAGGTGATCGAACCTCAATCGATGCTGCCGCACACGCTGCCGTCGCCAGAAGATTTTGCGAGAATCGTCGGCTCGATGGGCATCGCCGAGACCGACACGATCGTCGTCTACGATGGCCCCGGCCTGTTCTCCGCTCCTCGCTGCCGCTGGATGTTTCGGGCCATGGGGGCGGAAAAAGTGTTCATCCTGGAGGGTGGCCTCGACGGCTGGAAGCGCGAAGGGCGGCCGCTGACCGCCGAGCAGACCAAGATCGCACCGAACGTGTTCAATGCGAACTTTGATGCTGGACGTGTCGCGACGTTGGCCGATATGCACACGATCGTAGCGAGCGGCGCATCGCAGATCGCTGATGCGCGGTCGGCCGGGCGCTTCGAAGGTGTCGATCCGGAGCCGCGGCCGGGCCTACGGGGAGGGCATATGCCGGGCGCGAAAAGCCTGCCCTTCACCGAACTCACACGCGATGGCAAGCTGCGGCCGGGCAAAGAACTGGAGCACGCCATTGAGGCAGCGGGGCTCGATCTGTCCAAACCGATCGTCACCTCCTGCGGCTCGGGCGTGTCGGCGGCGATCATCTCGCTGGCGCTGGAGACATTGGGGCACAAGGACAATCGCCTTTATGATGGCTCCTGGGCGGAGTGGGGCAGCCTGCCCGACACACCCGTCCAGAAGGGCAAGGGCTGAAAATGGCGAGCGTCATCGAGCCGATCCCGGTAACTGTGACGCATCTCGAGATGCGCAGGCCGCCGGCGCACTATCCACCGCTGCCGCTGAATGTGCATATCGCCGTGCTGACTGCCAGGTCCATGCCGCGTCATTTCTATCGCTATTTGATGGATCGGGTTGGCCGGCAATGGCACTGGGTCAACATGCTGAGGCTGGAAGACGCCGCGCTGGATGCCCGGCTGTCCGAACCCGGCCGCGAGATCAGCACACTTTATCTGGACGGTGCGCCGGCCGGCTTCTTCGAGCTCGCGGCACATGGAAGCGACGTGGCCGAGCTGCATTTTTTCGGCCTGATGCCGCATGCGACCGGACAGGGACTTGGCCGCTGGTTCCTCGGCGCTGCAATCCACGCGGCGTGGGCGAACAAGCCGAAATCGGTGATCGTTCAGACCTGCACGCTGGACCACCCAGCGGCGCTGCCATTGTATCAGAAGCTCGGCTTCGAGCCGGTGGGACAGTCGAAAGAGACTATCACGCCGATGAGTGTCGAGGAACGGTCCAAGGTGCTGGCGAAGGGATAAGCTACTTCTTGGCCGCCCTGGTGCGCGATCCGCCGCTTAATTTCCAACGCTTGTGGAACCACATCCATTGCGCGGGGTCTTCGCGAATCCACCGCTCAACCGTGTCGTTGAGAAGCTGCGCCGTCGCCTGAACGTCAACCTTGCCCTCGGGCGTTAACGGGATGGCCAGCTTCTCTTCCATGTAAAGCCGAAAGCGTGTGCCCGGCAGGCGCTTGCAGCGCGTCGGGTAGACGTCGCAGCCGAACTGCCGCACCAGCTTCGGCAGCAGCGGGCTGGTTTCGCACGGGCGGCCGAAGAAGGTCGTCGGCACCCCGTTGGTGAATTTCTGGTCCACCAGGACGCCGATATTGCCGCCGGATTCCAGGATGCGGGCGAGCTCGAAGGCGGCGCCGGACCGTGAGGCAAGCAGCCCGCCCATGGATTTGGTGCGGGTGCTGTAGATGTAATTAGCAATGTAGCGGTTGTTCGGCGGCCGGAACATCGAGGTGACCGGCATGCCGAAGGTTAGGCCGGCCACGGGCAACAGCTCGAAATTGCCGAGATGGCCGGTGAAGATGATATGCGGCCGTTGCTCGGCGGCGATCCGCAGGAAATAGGGCTCGCCGTCGACCTCGATGCGCTCGCCGTGCTTGGTCTTCGGGTCGAAGTCGAAAATCTGGTCAAGGAAGAGATATTCGCCGGCAAGGCGGGCCATGTGGCCCCACATGTCGGAAGCGATCTGCTGGATTTCGGCCTCGGATTTCTCCGGGAAAGCCTGACGCAGATTGTCGAGCGCTACGCGATGGCGACCGACCAACGGCCCGAAGCGTCGGGCAAAACGGTCCGCGAAGTTAAGCGCCTTTTCCATCGGAAGATGGCGCAAGGAACGAATGACCACCAGCGCGGACTGGCCGATCAGCCATTCGCTGACAGCGCCCGGCACACGGCGGAGGCGGGCAATGGCCTGGCGGACGAGGCTCATGAGTTCGCGCCCACCCTCCCCCTTGTGGGGAGGGTCGATCCTGAGCCTGCGAAGGATCGGGGTGGGGGTGGGGACAAATCCAAGAGGTAGAACCTCGTCACAACCCCCACCCCGTCTCTCGATCACTTGCTCCGCAAGCTGATCGCTCGCCGACCCTCCCCCTTGCGGGGAGGGTAAACAGCGCCAGACCCATCACCCCACCCGCAAAATGATCTTGCCGAACACGTCACGGCCTTCCATGCGTTTCAGCGCGGTGTCGATGCCGTCGAAGTCGACTTCCGTGTCGATGACCGGGTGGACCAGCCCGGCGGCCATCTTTTGCATGGCGCTGGCCATGTTTTCCATGCGGCAGCCGAAGGAGCCGAGCAGCTTGAGCTGCTGTTGGAACAGCATCATCAGATTGATTTCGGTCGACACGCCCGAGGTGGAACCGCAAGTGACTAACCGTCCGCCGCGCCGCAGGCTGAACATCGAGCCGGCCCAGGTATCCTTGCCGACATGCTCGAACACCACGTCGACGCCCCGTTTCTTGGTCAGCTTGCGCACGACGCCCTCAAACCGGTCTTCGCGGTAGTTGATGACATGGTCGGCGCCGAGCGCCTTGGCTTTGTCGATCTTGTCGTTCGAGCCGACAGTGGTGATGACCGTGCAGCCCATGCGCCGCGCGAGCTGGATCGCGGCCGAGCCGATGCCAGAACCGCCGGCATGGATCAGGATCGTCTCGCCGGGTTCGAGCCTGGCATTGTCGAACAGCATGTGCTCGACCGTGCCGAAAGTGACGGGAGCGACAGCCGCGCCGATCGCGTCGACACCGGGCGGGGCAGGCACCAGCAGCCGGGCCGGCAGGTTGATCTGATCCTGTGCGAACCCATCAAGATGGAAGCCGTGCACACCGCCGACATGTTCGCAAAGATTGTCGCGCCCTTCTCGGCACGGACGGCAAAGGCCGCAGGTGCGCGCGCCATAAATCGACACAAGCTGGCCCGGGTTGAGGTTTGAAACACCGGGACCAACGGCCGCAACTTCGCCGGACGCCTCCGCCCCGATAACCAGCGGCAGCTTGCGTTTGGCAAAGGCCATGCCGCGCCAGCCCCATACGTCGATGTGGTTCAGCGCCACCGCCTTGATGTTGAGCGTCACCTCGCCGTGGGCGGGCGGCGGCGGCGGCGGAAGGTCGACGGATTCCAGCCGGCGGTCTTCGATCAGTTGCAGGGCGCGCACTAATTGGCCTCCCGCGCCATGACGAGGCAGGTGTTCTGGCCGCCGAAGCCGAAGGAATTGGACAGCACTGTCGCCACGTCGGCCGTGCGCTTCACATTGGGCACGACGTCGAGGTCGATGGCCGGGTCTGGATTATCGTAGTTGATCGTCGGCGGGATGACGCCGTGCTTCATAGTCAGCAGCGAGAAGGCAGCCTCGATGGCGCCGGCAGCCGACAGCGTATGCCCGATCATCGACTTGTTGGACGAGATCGGGATTTTTTTTATGCGCTCGCCGAAGACGGTCGAGAGCGACAGATGCTCCATCTTGTCGTTTTCCGGCGTCGAGGTGCCGTGCGCGTTGACATAGGCGATGCCGGTCTCGTCGAGACCCGCGTCCGCCAACGCTGCGCGGACGGCGGCAATGGCCGGCGAGCCATCCGGCTTCGAGCGGGTCCGGTGAAAGTCGTCCGCCTTTTCGCCGCAGCCTTTCAGGATACCGATGATGGACGCGCCGCGCGCCAGCGCGCTCTCGAGTGATTCCAGCACCAGCGCCGCCGAACCTTCAGCAAGGACAAAGCCGTCGCGATCCTTGGAGAACGGTTTTGACGCCTTTTCCGGCACCTCATTGTTGGTCGAGAGCGCCGACAGCAGCGAAAAGCGGATCAGCGCTTCGGCGGTCGCCGAGCCGTCCGCGCCGATCGACAGCGCACGGTCGCATTCGCCGCGGCGGATCGCTTCGACGCCGAGCTGGATGGCGGTAGCCCCGGAGGCGCAGGCGGTGGAGAGCGTGATCGGAAGGCCACGCGTGCCGTATTTTTCGGCCAGCCGGTCGGCGATGGAACCGAACTGTGCCGACTCGAAGATGTCGAGGTCTTTCAGCTCGGAGGCAGCCTGCGCGATGCGCTGGGCGGCGGTGTCGCCCTTGCCGTCGCGATAGAGCGCCATGCGGTCTTTCCAGTCGAGTTCGACCGGCGGCGAGGCGAGGAACAGCGGCCCGCCGAAATCGTCGAGGCTGAGACCGGATTCATCGATGGCCTCGGTTGCGGCGGTGTCTGCTAGTTCGAAGGTCAGCGGGCTGGCGCCCTTCGAACTGGAAGGCAAAAAGTCGACCATGCCGCTCATGGTGGTGTTGAGATGATCGACCGGAAAGCGCGTGATCCTGCGGATGCCGGAACGCCCGGATGTCAGTGCATCCCAATTGTCCGCCTTGCCGACGCCAAGCGAAGTGACGATACCGATGCCGGTGACGGCGACGAGCGGTCTGCCGAGGTGGTCGGTGGTGTTGGTCATGATGCTGTCCTCGACCGTTGAGGGAACCTTGATCCGACCCCCCTCTGTCCTGCCGGACATCTCCCCCTCAAGGGGGGAGATTGGCAGCTTCGGCCATGTTGCGGACTCTTCGGCTTCGAAGATTGGTGAAAACCCTGCGGCCGGCTGATCTCCCCCCTTGAGGGGGAGATGTCCAGCAGGACAGAGGGGGGTCGGTGAAGGATGAGCATTTGGCTAATCCGCTCGACCGACCAGCGCGGCGCCTTCGAAGACGTGATAGCCGATGGCCGTTGCGAGAGCTTTTGAAGGCGTGCCGTCAAACGCTTTCTCCACCGCACAGTCGAAGGCAGGGTAGGCAGCCTGATGCGAGACCGCCAATGCTGCCAAGGCAACCGCAAAAGGAAACTGCGCCTCCTTCAGATGGCCGGTACGGGAATTGAAGGCGCGAACGGCGATGTCCGAACGCTCGCCGAGTGCGGACTTTTCAGCAGCAGTCGCGACGTGCGCACCGGAAGCGCCAGAAACGGCAAGCAGCGGGCCATCCGGAAGCGCAAGTTGGTCAAGCAGGCCGGAGACGCCAGCCTTCAAATCCTCTTTCGACCGCCGGATGCGATTGGACGCTACGGCGTCGATCTTCGCGTAAGCTTGGCGGCCGCGCTTTTCCGCGTGCTCGCGCGATTCCAGCACAAGAAAACAACCACCCGAGCCCGAGACAAGGCCGCCGCCTTCAGCGCCGTCGCGCTGCCAGACCGGCTTCCACGGCCCACGATGCAGGAAACCGCCAAGTTCGTAGCCGAGCAGCATGTCGGAATGCTCGGCCTGGAACGCGCCGCCGACCAGCACATGATTGGCCTGGCCGGAACGGATGCGCGCCGCTGCCGTCTCGATGGCCGCGACGCCCGCGCCATCCTCGCCCATGAAGGTGCGCGACGAGCCGGTGACTTTGTGGACAATGGAAATGTTGCCGGCGAGGAGATTGGAAAGCTGCGCGAGAAAAAGCGTGGGGCGCAACTCGGTGGTCAGCTTCTCGTTGAGCAGCACCTCGCGATCGTTGCGGGCGGTCGACGCTTCGAGGATCTGGGCGTCGACTGCTTCGTCGCGTTCGCCGCCACCGGCTGCAACCACCATGTCCATCGAGGCGCAAAGGGCCTCGTCGGTCTTGATGCCAGCGTCGTCAAGGGCCAGACCAGCGCAATAGGTGCCAAGCCGTTGCCAGGTTTCCATCTGGCGCTGGTCGCCACGCTTCGGAATCTGCAGATTCCAGTCGATCGCCGGCAAAGGATGCACTGAATAGGGCGCAAATCGCTCGGAATTGACGATCGGCTGAGCGCCGGGGTCGTTCAGTGCACGCCAATGGGCGTCCGGGCCTTCGCCCAGACAGGAAACCAATCCGATGCCGGTGATCAGAACGTCGCGGTCGCTCATGGGTGGCGGTATGGGGCGAGGCGCTCGCCCACGTCAAGGTCAGACGGCGTTCTTGGCCGCGACGAGGCCGTCGATCTTGGCGCATAGGTTCTTCATGACGAAATAGTCTTCCGTTGAAGCCTTGCCGTCATTGACGTCCTGCGTCCACTTCTCCAGCGGCACCTTGATGCCGAATTCCTTGTCGATGGCGAACACGATGTCGAGGAAATCCAGGCTGTCGATGCCGAGATCATCGATGGTGTGGGAATCGGGGGTAATCTTATCGATGTCGATTTCGCTGGTGTCGGCGATGATTTTCGCCACCTTCTCAAATGTTGTAGCCACGTTGTCGTCCTTGTCCTGCAAATGATGATGCGGCGGTTGAGCCGCCGACTATAGGTTGGCAGGCTCTCTAATCGGTTTTACCGGTTTGGAAAAGGGGCGTGACTGGATCGTGTGGCAAGGCTGATGTGCACAAATGAAAAGCGAACGGCTCGGGCATCGGCCCGCGATTTGAGTCTAAACTACCGGAAATAAATGGCTTTCTCGTCCGTTCACGGATTTTTTCATTCTGTCATTGCAGTGTCATCGCAAATCAGTTCTATTGGGTGAAGGTAGCGGTTCGCTTCGGGCAACGCTGAGCGTCCGTACCCAATCCCATAGGGCTGGGGCATTCTGTAACTTAACGACGATCTCGTCGCGAGGGAGAAAGAGATGCACGACAAGCTGTTCTACGCGCCCGTTTCGATAAAATTGGAAGAGGGCGTAGACACTCAAATCGTCTCGTTATCCGATATGGAGCAGTTTTTGCAGACGTGGCCGGAATTCCGTCGCGGCAAGCTGTACGGGATGGCTGTCAAGGCGCACGAGGCAGCGCGCGACGGCTACATCACCATGGATCAGGCGCGCCGCGCTTTGGTGACTTTTGTGGAGGCGACCGGATATTTGCGTTCCGATCTGGAACAGTCGGTCACGACGCATTCGCTTTCGCGGGGCTACAGCAGCTTCGCCTAAGCCTTCTAAAATCCAAATACAGAGCGGCCGCCTCGGGGCGGCCGTTTTTCGTCGAAGTATGATGCAGCGAGCTGCTTCGCGACGACAGGATCGTTGGCCCGACGCCCTGGTCAAGCCGCAGCAGGGACACGGGTGTTGCATGGCCTTTTGCCGTCGCCTAGGGTCAGGACCTATTGATTTGGTCGAAATGGTGTGAGGCCATTTGGTCGGATACGAGGAGCGAAGACGCAGGAAATGTTTATCATTTTCAAGTCCTTCGCGACGAAGTTGCCGGCCAAATGGACCACATCCGAAGGACGCCGAAACGGCTTCGAGCTGCGGCGTCGAAGCCTTCGGCCGGACAACCAGTCCGACCTTCAGCCTTCTCCTGGCATCTCCTTGCCGTTCCTGGCGCCATTTCGATCAAATCAATAGATCCTGACCCTAAGCAGCGGCCATGTTCACGCTTGTCGAAACTGTCCTGTTTGTCTTCAGCCTTGTCGCGCTGGGTTATCTCTGCGGCTGGACGGGCTATCTGAAAGCCGAGACGGGCGAGGGGGTGGCCGAGTTCGCCGTCAACGTCGCGATGCCGCTGCTGCTCTTCCGCACCATGATCGGCGCGGATTTCCACGGCGCCGCGCCTTGGGCCTTCTGGGCGGTCTATTTCCTTGCGGTCGTGGTGACTTGGACAACAGGGCATCTCGTTACCACGCGCGTCTTCGGCCGGGACAGCCAGGCCGGCGTCGTGGGCGGTGTGTCGTCGGCCTTTTCCAATCTGGTGCTCCTGGGCATCCCCTTCATCCTTGGCGTGCTCGGTCAGCCCGGTTTCGAGGTGCTGTCGCTGCTGGTTTCAGTGCATCTGCCGATCATGATCATGGCCTCCGTCATTCTGTTCGAGGTTTTTGGCCGAACTGATGGCGAAGGCCTGAAGCCGCTTGCCGTGCTCCAGACCTTCGTGAAGCGCATTGCGGTCAACCCGCTGATCTACGGCATCCTCGGCGGCCTGCTGTGGCGCGCCACCGGCATCCCGCTGCCGGCGCTGCCGGCACGATTGGTCGGCGCGCTTGCCGATATAGCAGGCCCGATCGCGTTGTTTTCGATGGGGCTGAGCCTTTCCCGCTTCGGCCTCTCCGGCAACATAAAGCCGGCTCTTGTCCTGTCTGCCGTGAAGCTGGTGCTAATGCCGGCGGTAACGCTGGCGCTGGCTTGGCTGTTCGGGCTGCCGCCCCTCACCGCCAAGGTCGCCGTCGCTGCGGCTGCGCTGCCTTCCGGCGTCAACTCCTACCTGATCGCCTCGCAGTTCGGCACCGGCCAGGCGCTGGCCTCCAACCAGATGACGATCGCCACCGCCTGCGCCGTGGCGACGACAGCATTCTGGCTCGCGGCGGCCACCTGGGTTTTTGGGTGAATTGGCCCAACGGACAAGGGCAGGTTTTCATTGATTGCGGCGCGGTCGTCGGGCTATGACGCCGGCGACGGATATTTCGGAAGCCGCCTGGCTTTCATTTCCATTCGTAGCGCCCCGGGAGGCCAAAATGCTCCAGAAATTCAGCCAGTTCATGCGCGAAGCGAACCTGATCGGCGGCGAATGGGTGCAGGCCGATAGCGCCAAGACCATTGACGTCACCAACCCCGCCAACGGGCAGGTGATCGGCACCGTGCCGAACTCCGGCGCGGCGGAGACGCGCCGCGCGATCGAGGCGGCGCACGACGCGTTCAACGGCTGGAAAAAGACGTCCGCGCTGGAGCGGTCGAAACTGCTTCGCAAGCTGCACGACGCGATCATGGACAACCAGGAAGCACTGGCAACGCTGCTGACCACGGAGCAGGGCAAGTCGCTGTTCGAGGCCCGTGGCGAAGTGGGCATGTCGGCAGCCTATGTGCTGTGGTTCGCCGAGGAAGGCCGTCGGACCTACGGCGATGTCGTGCCGTCGCCCTGGGCTGATCGGCGCATCATCGTGACCAAGGAGCCGACTGGCGTTATCGCGGCAATCACGCCGTGGAACTTCCCGTCGTCGATGCTTGCCCGTAAGCTTGGCCCGGCGCTGGCCGCTGGCTGCACGGCCGTTGTGAAACCTGCGACCCAGACGCCCTATTCGGCGCTTGCCTGGGGTGTGCTGACCGAGCAGGTCGGCATCCCCAAAGGTGTGATCAACATCGTCACCGGCTCGCCAGGACCGATCGGCGACGAGATCTGCGCCAACCCGCTGGTGAAGAAGATCACCTTCACCGGGTCTACCCCGATCGGAAAGATGCTGATCGAAAAGTCGGCCTCGACGGTGAAGAAGGTGTCGATGGAACTCGGCGGCAACGCGCCGTTCATCGTCTTCGACGACGCCGATCTGGACCGCGCCGTTGATGGCGCGATGCTGGCGAAATTCCGCAATTCGGGCCAGACCTGCGTCTGCACCAACCGCTTCTTCGTGCAATCCGGCATCTACGACAAGTTTGTGGAGAGGCTCGCCGAAAACACCAGGAAGCTCAAGGTCGGCTCCGGCTTGGAAGACGGCGTCCAGCAGGGGCCGCTGATCGACGAGAAAGCGGCTGCCAAGACTGAGGAGTTCGTGGCGGACGCCACGGCCAAGGGCGCGAAAATCGTCACCGGTGGCAAGCGCCATGCGCTCGGCGGCTCGTTCTTCGAGCCGACGGTTATTTCCGGCGCCAAGCCTGACATGATGTTCATGAAGGAAGAAATTTTCGGGCCGGTCGCCCCTGTCTTCAAGTTCGAGACCGAGAAAGAGGCCATCGACCTGGCCAACGCAACCGAATTCGGGTTGGCTGCCTACTTCTACACGGGTGATCTCGGCCGCGCCTTCCGCGTGATGGAAAGCTTGAAATACGGCATGGTGGGCGTCAATGAAGGCCTGATCACTACGCCTGAGGCTCCTTTTGGCGGCGTGAAAGAGTCCGGTTTGGGCAAGGAAGGCGGACATCAGGGCATCGAGGATTACCTCGATACCAAATATGTCTGCCTTGGCGGCTTGGGCGTTTAGCCTTCGGCTCCGGCCAAGCCGCAGACTTTGAGGGGATTGCATGGCTGAACCGGAGCTGTTTGGACGCACTTCCCAAGGCGAGGACGTCCATCGTGTGGAGATTGGTGGTGGTGGCCTGCGAGCCAAGGTGATGAGCTGGGGCGCGGTCCTGCAGGACCTGCGTCTTGACGGTCACGACGCGCCGGTGGTGCTCGGCTTCGAGACGTTCGAGCCATACCCAGCACATTCGCCGCATTTCGGCGCGGTGCCGGGCCGCTTCGCTAACCGTATCCGCGACGGCCGCTTCATCATCGACGGCGAACGCTTCCAGACCGACCAAAACCAGGACGGCAAGCATACGCTGCATGGCGGCAAAAAGGGCTACAGCAAGGTCAATTGGCGCATCGCCGAGCACGGCGGCGATTTCGTCACGCTCGCGCTGACGTCGCCTGACGGCGACATGGGTTTCCCGGGCAACCTTGAGGCGCGCTGCACCTATCGGGCAAAGCCTACCGGAACGCTGTCGATCGAATATAGCGCGACGACGGATCGGCCGACGCTGTGCAATCTGACCAACCATTCCTACTTCAATCTCGATGATGGCGGCGCGGGCGACGTCCTTAACCACCGCCTGACGATAAACGCATCGGCCTATCTGCCGAACGACGGGGCCAGCATTCCCAACGGCATCGTGCAGCCTGTAGATGAAACGCCCTTCGATTTCCGCATGGCGCGCACGATCCGCACCGATGGCGAGCAGACGCCTTACGACAATAATTTCTGTCTGGCTTCGCAGCGGCGGCCGCTTTCGCATGCAGCCTGGGCGCAGGGTGCTGCTTCGGGCATCGAAATGGAGATGTGGACGACCGAGCCTGGCGTCCAATTCTATATGGGGCACAAGATGAAACCCGGCATGCCGGCAGGCCTCAACGACATCCAGTATGGCCGCTCGTCCGGCTTCTGCCTGGAACCGCAAGTGTGGCCCGATGCGCCGAACCGCCCGTATTTCCCGCAGGCCGTGCTCAGGCCGGGCGAGATGTACCGGCAGGTGACGGAATATAGATTCCGGTAAATCCCGATTTCAGTCTTCAAACGCTTTCCACAGCGTCTCGAATGGCGCCAGCGCGCCGCGAACCTGCACGACCGCAGCGGCGACCTGGTGCGCCTTCGCTGCGGCCTCGGCAGGCGGCAGTTTGCGTAGCCGTGCGGCCAGGTAGCCACCGTTGAAGGAGTCGCCCGCGCCAGTAGTGTCGACTGCCTTGACCGAGAGGGCAGGAATGGTCGCGCGGCCTTCTGCGGAAATGACAAGGCAAGGATTTTCGCCGTCTTTCACGACAATTTCCTTGACGCCGGCCTCGGCAAGACGGGCCGCGGTCGCGGCAGGATCTTTGTCGCCATAAAGCGCCTGCTCGTCCGGGAAGGTCGGCAGAGCGATGTCAGTGACGGCCAGCGCCGCGGCGATTGCGGCTTTTGCCGTGTTTGCGTCAGACCAGAGACGTGGCCGGTAATTCGGGTCGAATGCGATTGTCGAACCGTTTGCGCGCGCGGCCTTGAGCGCTGCAAACAGGGTCTCGCGCGCTTCGGGCCGAAGGATCGCCAGCGTGATGCCGGAAAAATAGATCATCGACTGGCCGTCGAGGCTTTTCGCCAGGGCGGCCGCATCGTCGGCGAGCTGACGCGCGGCGGCGTCGTTGCGCCAATAGGTGAAGGAGCGCTCGGCCCCGGTGAGCGTGATCGCGTAAAGGCCGGGCCGCGCGTCGGGTATCACAGGGCTCGAAGCTGTCCCGATATCGTGTTTGGCCAGAAAGGCGAGTTGATCGCGCGAAAACGGGTCGTCGCCGAAGGCGCTGACATAGTCCGCCTTGGCGCCGGGATCGATCAAGGCGCGCAAGGCCCAGACGGTGTTAAAAGTGTCGCCGGCAAAGCCAAGTTTCCACGTGTTGTCGTCGCGGCCAGAGCCGGACAGTTCGATCATGCATTCGCCGATGGATGCTACGGATTGCGGAAGCGCTGGCATGTCACCGTCGTTCGTGTTTGGCTCAAGCTGGCGCATACGACGAACCGGGAGGAAGACAAAGCGCAAAATGCCGACGCCGCTCGGAAAGCTAAGGGTTTTGGTCGCGGTGTTGGCCGTGAGCTTGCCCGCCGCAGGTGCTCAGGCGCAGACCAGTCTGGCGGAGCCATTTTCGCCTGCCGAGCTTCACCAGATCGAGGCGTTGTCCTTGGCGAAATTGCCGCCGAGACCACGCGACCCGACCAACGAGGTGGAAGACAGCCCGGCCGCCATGGCGCTGGGAGCGACGCTCTTCTTCGATATGCGCATGTCGAAGAATGGCGCGGTGGCCTGCTCGACGTGCCACCAGATCGGGCGGCAATTCCAGGACGGCATTCCACTGGGCAAGGGCGTCGCGACGATGAACCGCCGCACTCAGCCGCTGGCCGGCGTCGCCTGGCAGCGCTGGTTCTTCTGGGATGGCCGCAAGGACAGCCTGTGGTCGCAGGCGCTGGGGCCGCTGGAAAAACCGCAGGAGCATGGCCTCAACCGCACCTGGTATGCCCACTTCATGGCCAACAATTTCAAGCAGCGCTACGAGCGTATTTTCGGGCCGATGCCGGACCTGTCGCGCGTGCCGGCCAATGCCGGGCCGTTCAACTCCGACGAGAACAGGCAAGCGTGGAGCGGGATGAGCCAGGAAGACCGCGATGCGGTGGACCGGATCTTCGTCAACATCGGCAAGGCGATCGCCGCGTTCGAGACCTCGATCGACTTTCCCGAAACCCGCTTCGACAGGTTTGCCAAGGCGCTGGCCGAAGGCCGCGAAGCGGAGGGCGATGCTGTGTTGTCGGAGGACGAGATAGCCGGTTTGAAACTGTTCGTCGGACGCGGCAATTGCGATTTCTGCCATGCCGGTCCGCGTTTCACGGACGACGGGTTTCACAATACCGCCGTGCCGGCGGTGCCGACCCTGCCGGTCGATCGGGGGCGACGCGACGGTTTCGTCCAGCTCTTCGCCGACGAGTTTAGCTGCCGCGGCCAGTTCAACGCCGCGTCACCACGCTATTGCCCGCCGCAAAGTGAATTCACCATGACCGGCCGCGAAGTGGAGCGCGCCTTCAAGACGCCTTCCTTACGTGGCGTTGCCGCCCGCGCACCTTACATGCATGCCGGCCAATTCGAGACGCTGGAGCGTGTGTTGGACCATTATTCGACCGCGCCGGAGGCCGAATCCGGCAAGAGCGAGGTTGCACCACTCAATCTGAGTTCTGAAGAAAAGGCGGCGCTGATCGCGTTCTTGAAGACGCTGGGAAACTGAATTTTTTTCATTGAACGAACATTGCAAAAAAGGTATATATTTCGACAATGCCGTGGAGTGTCGATTTCCTCGATACCAATGTTCAACAGGAACTTGAGGCGATGCCGCGCGACATCGTCGCCAGTTTCCTGCGTATTGCCCGTCTGATTGCCGCGCACGGTCTTGAAAAGGTCCACGAGCCATACGTCAAGCACCTGGAGGGTCGGCTTTGGGAGATGCGCATGAAAGGCCGGGACGGTATTGCGCGGGCGATCTACGTCACGGCTACGGAACGGCGGGTGGTGATCGTTCATGTGTTTATGAAAAAGACTCAGAAGACGCCACGTCGAGAAATTGAAATCGCCAGAAAGCGGTCGATGGAGGTTCGATGAAAACTAAGATGATCCCCGTAGAGGATGCTGCGAAGCAGTGGTTCAAGAACCCTGATTTCGTTCGGGAGTATGAAGCACTCGAGGAAGAGTTTGCGCTTGCTGACGCGCTGATCCGCGCGCGGAGCGCGGCCGAAATGACTCAACAAGATGTAGCTGAGGCAATGGGCACAACCCAGGCCGTGATTGCTCGCCTAGAGAGCGGCCGCAACATGCCTTCGACCAGGACACTGCAGCGGTTTGCGAAGGCAACTGGTTCGCAACTTCGCATCAGCTTTGAGCCAGTTTCGAAGAGACGCGCAGCGGCCAAAGGCGGCTGATCGCTACCGGTCCTTCACCGTTTCCATCGCCACGAAGGTAGATGTCTGCGCGACATGGGGCAGGGCGGATATCTTTTCGCCCAGTACGCGGCGATAGCTCCCGATGTCGCGCGTGCGCACCTTCAGCAGATAGTCGAAGCTTGCCGCCATCATGTGGCACTGTTCGATCTCCGTGATGGCGTTGACCGCCCTGTTGAATTCATCCAGCGCCGCGGAGCGCGTGTCCGATAATTTGACCTGTACGAAAGCGACATGGCCCTCACCGATGCGCTCACGGTCGACGACGGCCGAATAGCCGCGAATGATGCCGTCTTTCTCCAATCGCCGTACCCGCGCCTGGACTGGCGTCTTCGACAACCCGACCTTTTCGGCCAGATCGTTCATCGACAGTCGGCCCTCGCGCCCCAAAGCTGCGAGGATGTTTCGGTCGATGCGATCCAATTGGTCTATCTCAGGCATCCAAAGTTCTCGATATGGAAGTTTAGGTATCAACAGATAGACCAAAAAGACCGATTTTTCCACATCAACAGAACGGCATAGTCCAGGCCGTTGTGCTATCTGCTCGCTTCGATTTTGATCTATTCCGGCAGACCGAAACGGTCGCCACCAGGGAGGGGCCATGACCAAGCTAGACACGATCCGCAAAGAGATCCGCGCCAACTATCTGCCAGACGAAGGCGAAGCGCTGAAGCGCCTCATCAAGCTGGCAAACCTGTCGGACAACGATCGTAAGGCGATCTCCGACCGCGCGGCCGGTCTGGTACGCCAGGTGCGCGGCTCGTCCGATCCGCGTCTGATGGAAGTGTTCCTTTCCGCCTACGGCCTGTCGACCAAGGAAGGCGTGGCGCTCATGTGTCTGGCCGAAGCGTTGTTGCGCGTGCCGGATGCCGAGACCATGGACGACCTGATCAAGGACAAGATCGCGCCGCATGACTGGTCGGCGCATTCCGGCTCGTCGTCGTCCATCTTCGTCAACGCCTCGACCTGGGCGCTGATGCTGACCGGCCGCGTGCTGGACGAAGGCGAAGGCTCGATCGAGCGCACGTTGCGCGCCATGGTGCGGCGCCTGGGCGAGCCGGTGATCCGCACCGCGGTCGCGGCGGCCATGCGCGAAATGGGCGAGCAGTTCGTGCTTGGCCGCACGATCGCCGAGGCCCTGAAGCGCGGCAAATCCATGCTGCAGAACGGCTATCTCTATTCCTACGACATGCTCGGCGAGGCGGCACGCACCGAAGCGGACGCACTGCGTTACCTGAAAGCCTACGCCGACGCGATCTCGTCGCTGAAGGCTAATTCCAAGGGCGACGATATTCGCAAGAACCCCGGCATCTCCGTCAAACTGTCGGCGATCCATCCGCGCTATGAGGTGGCGCAGAAGGAGGCGATGCTGCCGGTGATGGCGGACCGGCTGTTGTCGCTGGCGCTGGCCGCCAAGGATGCCCGCATGGGGCTGAATATCGACGCCGAGGAGGCAGATCGGCTCGACCTGTCGCTCGACGTGATCGAGCGCGTGCTGTCCGACAAACGTCTCGCTGGTTGGGACGGTTTTGGCATCGTCGTGCAAGCCTATGGCCCCCGCTGCGCCTTCGCCATCGACTGGCTGCATGCGCTGGCGGAAAAGCTCGACCGCAAGATCATGGTCCGTCTCGTGAAGGGCGCGTACTGGGACACGGAGATCAAGCGCGCCCAGGCGCTGGGCCTGCCGGGCTATCCGGTGTTCACGCGCAAGGCGAACACAGACGTTTCCTACATGGCCTGCGCGTGTAAATTGTTGGGGTATCGCGACCGCATCTACCCGCAGTTTGCCACCCACAATGCACACACCGTAGCCGCCATCCTGCAAATGGCAGGCGACCGCGAGAGCTTTGAGTTCCAGCGCCTACATGGCATGGGCGAGCAATTGCATGAAGAAGTACGGAAGTCCGAAGGCACGCGGACGCGAATTTATGCGCCGGTCGGCGCGCACTCGGACCTGCTTGCTTATTTGGTCCGTCGTCTGTTGGAGAACGGCGCGAACTCGTCCTTTGTGCACCAATTGACCGACGAGGATGTCGCGCCGGAAGAGATCGCGCGCGATCCGCTAGAGACCGTTGCCAGCCAAGGCCCCGCCGCCAATCCTGCGATTTCTGCTCCTGCCGGCATTTTTGGCGGCGGCCGCAAGAACGCCAAAGGCTGGGACATCACCGACATCAACACGCTGGCCGCACTCGACAAGGCCAAGGCCGGCTTCGTCAAAGCGCAGCAATGGTCAGCCAAGCCCGTCAGCCGCGCCGCCGGCTACGGCAACGCGAAAGACGTCACCAATCCCGCCAAGCCGGGCGATATCGTCGGCAAAGTGACGGAAGCCAACGCCAAGCAAGTCGCAACCGCTGTGAAAGCGGCGGTCGAGGCGCAGGCTGCCTGGGCAAAGACGCCGGTCGCCAAACGAGCCGCGATCCTGATGAAGGCGGCCGATCTTTATGAAGACAACGCCGCCGAGTTCTTCGCGCTCGCCACTCGCGAGGCGGGCAAGACCCTGGCCGACGGGGTGGCGGAAGTGCGCGAGGCGGTCGACTTCTTGCGCTACTACGCAGCCGAGTCCGAAAAGGCCGAGGTGGGCACGGAAGCGCGCGGCGTCATCGCCTGTATTTCGCCGTGGAATTTTCCGCTGGCAATCTTCACCGGGCAGTTAGCCGCGGCTCTCGTCACGGGCAATGCTGTTGTCGCCAAGCCGGCCGAACAGACGCCGCTGATTGCGGCGCGTGCGGTGGACTTGCTGCGCAAGGCCGGCGTGCCGGAAGATGTCATCCAGTTGCTGCCGGGCGATGGCCCGTCGGTCGGCGGTCCGTTGACCGCCGATCCTCGCATCGCGGGCGTCTGCTTCACCGGCTCGACCGAGGTCGCAAAGCTGATCGAGAAGCAATTGGCCAAGACGGCAGCGCCGGACGCGATGTTAATCGCCGAAACGGGCGGCTTGAACGCCATGATCGTCGATTCCACGGCACTGCCCGAGCAGGCGGTACGCGATATCCTTGCTTCGTCCTTCCAGAGCGCCGGCCAGCGCTGCTCGGCACTGCGTATCCTCTACGTCCAGAAGGATGTGGAGAAGAAGGTGCTAGAGATGCTGGAAGGGGCGATGAATGCGCTGAAAGTCGGCGATCCATGGGAACTATCCACCGATGTCGGGCCGGTGATCGACGCAGACGCTCAGAAATCGATCAGGGCCTACTGCGCCGATCTCGAAAAGGCGGGAAAGCTGGTAGCAAAACTCGATGCGCCGACGGATGGCCGGTTCGTCGCGCCGCATGTTTTCCGTGTCAAGGGCATCGAGGAGATGGACCGCGAGATATTCGGTCCGGTGTTGCACGTGGCAACCTTCAAGGCCGACGAGCTCGACAAGGTGATTTCTTCTATCAACAAGAAGGGTTACGGCCTGACCTTCGGCCTCCACACGCGCATCGAAGGGCGGGTGCAGCATCTGGTCGACGGCATCCATGCCGGCAACATCTACGTCAACCGCAACCAGATCGGCGCGATCGTCGGCTCACAGCCCTTTGGCGGTGAGGGTTTGTCGGGCACCGGGCCTAAGGCCGGCGGCCCGCACTATCTGCGACGCTTCCGCAAGGCCGTCGGCGGCAGGTCGGCATCTGCCGCGGCAACAGGATCAGCAGTCACCGAAAAGGCGCTGAAGGATCATATTCCGGATCCGACCTTCGGCGATTGGTCGACGCGACCAGATCGCATCGCCATCCTGCGCAAGCATCTGCGCGGCAAGGCGGCGAGCGCGGTCAACGCCGCTGCGGGCATCGACTTCGGCGCTGTCGATCTGCCCGGCCCGACCGGCGAGGCGAACACCCTGACTCTGCATCCGCGCGGTGTCGTGCTCTGCCTTGGTCCGGATGCGGAAACGCTGCTCGCCCAGGCCGTCCAGGCACTGGCGGCCGGCTGCGCGGTTCTGGCAGTCGCGCCCGGCGCGTCATCCGCGCTCAACGCGTTGACCGGCAAGGGCCTGCCGATCGCCGCGCTGGATGGCGTGGTCGATCCGGCCCATCTCGCAAAACTGCCGATCGATGTCGTTGCTTTCTCGGGCGACGACGAAGCGATGCGCACGATCCGCCAAGGCCTTGCAGAAAGGGCGGGGCCGATCGTGCCGCTTGTCACCGAGGCGATTTACCCGGTCGCCTATGCGCATGAACGCGCGGTTTGCGTCGACACCACGGCCGCAGGCGGCAATGCCAGCCTGCTGGCGGCGGCGTAGCAGGCGGAAATGCATCAAAATGGGTGACGCGGTCGAAATTGTTTTTGCCACGTCAGGCTGTGGCGCCCGCAGCGCTTGGGCCTTTGTGATCTCAGGATGCCTACTCCTATTGGCGGGCTGGTTGATAATCTCGCGGGCAAGCTCGCCGCAATCGCAACAAGCGCCTGAACCAGAGATCGAAGTATCGGCCTTTCCTCGCCAAATCGACCGCCTAGCCTTTTATTCAATTGTCGCATTAGCAGCACTTGCTACCGCCGTGCCAGCCTTTGCAGTCGCGATGGGGAAGTCGAACAGTTCGCTTGTCGCCAGTGGAGAAAAGATTGAAGTCAAAGGATGCGTTTTGGCGCGTCCCTTCACCTCAAACTTCGACCGTCAGGAAATGGAAGCCAAATACAGAGTTGTACGCGGCAAGGGCAAAGCGCTTCACAAGCTAATCCTGAGCCAGGAGGGGCTGCGCACAGTCGAAATAGGGCTGGGCAAGATCGAGGTGGACAGTCGGCTGGTCCAAATCGTGCCGGAGGTGATGAATCTATATGCCCGGCAGCTCGAAAACGACGGCGAGCATGTGCCAGCGTATCTCCAGAAGTAGGTCCTGACCTAGATCACACCGGCACCCAGTTCGGCACGCCAGTAAGCGAGGCGATCCTTCAGGGTCGCATCGCGCCCATAAGCGGACAAATCCTCATCGATCGCTTCCAGCTGTTCGAACGAAAAACTGTCAGCGCCGTGGGCATTCCATACGGCTTGCATAGCCGGATGGACATTGGCGTCGGTGCGCAGGCCAAACCATAGCCGCGTCTGGACCTTTTCCAGATCGAACGTGCGGCCAACCCATGCCTCCCCGGTCGCGGTACAGCGCACGGCGTAGATGCCGGCTGGGGCTTTCCGCTTCTTGTATTCCGCGACGGCGGCCTTTCTGTCGATGGTGCTCATTATTTTTACCCGGGTGATATTGCGAAGCGCATTTAACCCGGGTAAAAACTGTATGCAAGGTCGGAGAGTGCCATATGAACGAATTTTCATCGATGCCGAGCACAGCCTTCGAGGGTGACAGGTTGCTTGTGCGCGGTGCCTTGGCGGATGTGGCATTGGCCGTGAAAGGCGCGCAAGAGGCGCGGCCCAACGTCGCTATTCTTACCTTTGACGATGCCACCGGAAAGGTGATCGACCTTGATCTGCGCGGCACTGATACTGACGTGCTCCGCAGGCTGAGCGAGCGTGGTATGGGGCCGGATGGGCGCGGGAATGAATCGAAAATTGCGAAGGCCGCCGCCCGCGGTCGCCCGAAGCTCGGCGTCGTGGCGCGCGAAGTAACGCTTTTGCCGCGACAATGGGAGTGGCTTGCCGCCCAGCCCGGCGGCGCTTCGCAAGCGCTGCGACGGCTGGTCGATCAGGCCAGGAATGCCGGCGAAAGCAAGGTGCAGGCACGGGCAGCGCAAGAGGCCGCATATCGCTTTATGTCGGCAATGGCCGGCAACTACCATCATTTCGAAAACGCGTTGCGGGCCCTCTTTGCCGGTGACTTGGTTGGGTTGGCACAGCTTGTCGACGACTGGCCGCGCGATGTCCGCGACCATACGCTGCGTCTGGCGCGAGCAGCGGGATAATCGACAAACCGACATCCGAGCGCACGGGCTGTGAAATCCGCTTGTTCCGGTTCGTAAGCCTTTCGGTTGATGCGCAAGACGTTGCAGAGCGGGCAGCCAGATCGTGTCGTCAACGACGGTATGTACCCGGTGCGACACACGTGAACGCGCATTGTAGGCCGATATCGCCTCTAACGGCGGCGCGAGCCTGCTGGTCGGGGCCTGGCGATCGGGTCAGGAGGTTGGCATCCGTTGCCATCAAGGCTGACTGAATTTTAGCGGGACCGTCGGCCTTGCCCTCGCGTTTCCCATGGACCATCTACCAGTTTGTATCAGATGCACACGAGCCTCGTCGTTGACCCTTCCCAATCTCATCACGGTGATGCGTTTCCTGCTGGTGCCGGCAGTGGTCTATGCATTGTTGCTCGGCGAATGGGGTTGGGCGTTCGCCGGGTTCGTGATTGCCGGGGTGTCCGACGGCGTTGACGGCTTCATCGCGCGCCACTTCAATCAGCGCTCCAAGCTCGGCGCCTATCTCGACCCGGCAGCGGATAAGCTGCTGCTGGTTACCATCTTCATCATGCTCGGATATCTCGGCGAACTCCCGCTGTGGCTGGTCATCCTGGCCGTGAGCCGCGATGCCTTGATTATCAGCGCGGTGCTTCTTTCGACGATCATGGCCAATCCCGTCGAAATGAAGCCGCTGATGGTGTCCAAGATCAACACGACGGCCCAGATCATGTTGGCCGCGCTGGTGCTTGGTGAACACGCTCTTGCGCTTGATCTCGGGCCTTTTCGGTCGCTCCTGATCTATGCGAGCGGGCTCTTGACCGTCGCGTCGGCCGCGGCCTATCTCGTGACCTGGCTAAGACACATGAGCGGTTATGGCGAAGACAAGGCCCCTGACGGACACTGATCTGGCCGCCGCCGCGATCAGCCTGCAATTTCGTCGGCAGATCCGGTTCTGGTTGATCGCGGCAGCGCTTTTTGCGCTGTTCATCTATGTTTTCAGCGACATTCTTCTGCCTTTCGCGGCGGGAATGGCGCTGGCCTATTTTCTCGATCCCGTTGCCGACTGGCTGGAGCGGCTAGGCCTCTCCCGGCTGATGGCGACGATCATCATCCTGTTTGCGTTTCTGGTCACGCTTATCCTGGGGCTGGTCATCCTGATCCCGGTGCTGGCTTCGCAGCTGAGCGACTTCATCGAAAAGCTGCCGCAATATTTGACGCAGCTTCAGGGGCTCATCACCAATTTCGACCCGCAATGGCTGCGCGAAAATTTTGGCGTCGACCCGTCGAACCTGCGCGAGGGGTTAAACTCTTTGCTGACCTCCGGCTTTGGCCTGCTGTCGACTGTCTTTACCTCGGTCTGGAGCTCCGCGGCGGCACTGTTTTCGATCGCGGGCCTGTTCGTCGTGACGCCTGTGGTGGCCTTCTACATATTGCTCGACTGGGACCGAATGGTTGCCGTGGTCGATAACTGGGTGCCGCGCGATCATGTTCAGACCGTGCGCAAGATCGCTACCGACATCAACATTTCGACGGCGGGGTTTGTGCGCGGGCAGGGCACGCTGTGCCTTGTGCTTGGTCTCATGTACGCCTTCGGGCTGACGCTCACCGGGCTCAACTTCGGCATCCTGATCGGCCTGTTTGCCGGCTTGATCAGCTTTATTCCTTATGTCGGCTCGCTCGTCGGCCTAGTGCTGTCGGTCGGCCTGGCCTTCGTGCAGTTCTGGCCGGACTGGGTGATGATTGCGGCCGTCGCCTGTGTCTTTTTTGTCGGTCAGTTCATCGAGGGAAACATCCTCCAGCCGCGATTGGTTGGAAAAAGCGTCGGCCTCCACCCGGTATGGCTGATGTTCGCGCTCTTTGCCTTCGGTGCGCTGTTCGGTTTTGTCGGCTTGCTGATTGCGGTGCCCGCAGCGGCAGCGGTTGCCGTGCTGGTGCGGTTCGCGATCGCCCGTTATCTCGATTCGCCGCTCTATACCGGGCATGGCGACGATATCGTGGAGGTGATGAAGGTGGAGGTGGTCGAAGCCCGCACCTTGCAGGACGAGATCGAGCCGGCACCGTCGCGCCGCCGCAAGAAGGGCTGACATGCCCCCTCGGCCGGCCCCGCGGCAGCTTCCGCTTGATCTTGGCCACAGGGCTGGCTTCTCGCGCGACGATCTGGTGGTGACGGCGGCGAACCAGGATGCAGTGACCTATATCGAGCGCTGGCCAGACTGGGCCTCGCCAGTCACAATACTGGCCGGGCCGCCGGGCAGCGGAAAATCGCATCTGGCCGCGATCTGGCGCGAGCGCGCCGATGCCGCAACGATAGACCCGACGGCGATCGAAGTCCCGGACGACCAGCGAATCGTCGCGCTCGTCGAACATAGGGACCTGCCGCAACTCGACCAGACTGGCCTGTTCCATTTGATCAACGCGGTACGCGCCACCGGCGGATCGCTGCTGATCACGGCGCGCGCCTTTTCGGCTGCGTGGGGGGTCACGCTACCAGACCTGGCGTCTCGCTTGAAGGCGGCAGCAACCGTGGAAATCCAGGAGCCCGACGATGCTCTGCTCGCCGGCGTGATCGCCAAACTGTTCGCCGATCGCCAGGTCGAGGTCGAGCCCCATGTGGTCCAGTCGCTCGCGCGGCGCATCGAGCGTTCGCTGTCGACGGTCAATGCGGTTGTCGAGCAGTTGGACCGGGCGGCACTGCAGAAAAAAACCCGCATCACGCGCGCACTGGCGCTCGAAGTGGTGGAATCGCTCGACGACAGGCAGGGACGCCTGGATATCGGCTAAGGCGCTGCAACGCGCTTGCGTCGACGGCTGACGCTGTCTTGCCTATTCAATCTGCGGTGTGGACAATTTGAAGAATGGCTCCCCGGGCTGAACGAACCTGCGAACTACGAGCTGCCGATCCCCCTCGAAGCTACGCCACAGCCCACTATCAAGATTCGGAAGCGTGATCGCGACCGGGCCGAGCGCATCCGATTGGCTGGCGGGCCGAAGCCATCCCTCAGAGAACGCGCTGTCGCACTCGCCCGCGAAAAGGGTGAAGTGCGAACCTGCGATCTGACTGACATAGGAATTCCCCGCTGTTATCTGTCCCGCATGTGCGACGAGGGTCTGCTCATTAAGATCGGCTACGGCATTTATCGCGCCGCCGATCAGGAGGCGGCATAATCCTATCTTGGCCGGCAATGCATGCAGCGGTTCGATCGCGCGAATGGAAGCTCTGGCGAGAAATCGGCTGCGTGGCCATGACAATCCATGTCGGTTCAATGATGGATTGGAAGGGTTCGCGAGTAAAATCAAATGCTTAAGGAACCCCGTGCACAGGCCGTGCACATTGATTTTTCACTTCTTCTTTTGTTTCTGTTTTGCCGAATTTCCCCGCCAAGCCACCACATCGCTCGATGCTTGACTCAGTGGTTGTTGTCTGCCGATTGCCCGATGAGAGCGCGGCGCCACGTTGTGCGCGATAGAGATCTCGGCCTGAATGCGATTGGAAGCCGCGCCTCCTAGCTCTCGAACGGCAGCAGGGCTGGCCGGTACTCAAAACAGGGCAGGGTGCCGACTAACGGGTTTGGACGCATGGCCCTTTCCAATCTGTCGGCAGCAGATCGAGCGGAACGAACATCTTGCGCATCCCTCCCGCCAACACGTCTTTCTTCACTGCACCTTGTCTCCAGGTGCGAACAATAAGGAGAAAAACATGTCACAATTCGACACCTTCCCGCTCCGTTTGCTCAGGACGGACGAAGCCGCCAAGCTTGTCGGCCTATCCCGCAGAACACTTGAGAAACATCGAACCTACGGCACCGGGCCCGCCTACCGAAAGTTGGGCGACCGCGTGGTCTATGCCGCCGCAGACCTGCAGGTATGGGCCGATCGGGGGCTGAAGTCATCGACCTCCGATCCGGGTGCCTACCGAGTTTATCCAGCCAATCCCACGGGCCGAATGAAGTCCGCCACGGGATAGTGTGAACAAGCTGCGAGTGAAGCAACGACGCTTCACTCGCAGTCGCATGCCTCAATTCAGCTTCTCCAACCAAGTGGATGGGACCGACGCACGCACCTAGCCCGGCCGGCAGGCTTGCGATTATCGCCGACCATTTCATGTGGCCTCGGCAATTTCCTGCACGTGAATTTAGTCTCAAGTTACACAAATGCCCCATGCAAAAAGCGAAAATTGGTCTGTACATCGCCGAAATCTCGAGGAAGCTTGTAATATATTTTGGGGTTTCGGTTTCGTGGCGTCGCGTGGGTGCTGAACCGGGCGAGGGGTGGGCCTATGA
>JBFWUS010000067.1:0-31026 GCA_050247155.1 Rhizobiaceae bacterium | reverse complement strand
CCACCCCCTCACCGGCCCTACGGGCCCCCTCTCCCCCTTCCCGGGGGAGAGGAGCCGCAGCGTTAGCTATTGGCGCAATCTCGCCACCGCCTATCCTCTCCCCCGGGCGGGGGGAGAGGGGGCCCGTAGGGCCGGTGAGGGGGTGCTGCAAGGTCAAAGACTTAAAAGCTTATTCACCCGGGCCCTTACAGGCGACGATCTGCTCCTTGGTGTAGGTCGTCCATTCCGGGATCATGATCGAGACTGGCCATTCGGGGCTGAGCGACGGGTCGGCTGCCGCCTTCAGCTTTTCCTTGCCAGCGTCGGTCACGTTCTCCCACAGTTCCGGCTTGACCAGAACGGTTTGCTGGTCAGGCTTCTTGCCATCGAGGATCTGCAGCGCCAGGGTCAAGCCTGCGGCGCCGATCGAGCCGGGATTGGTCACCGCCGCGCCCTTCAAGCCCTCGACCTTGGTGAGCTGACCGACGAAACCGGCATTGTCGGCCCCGACGACCGGCACCAGCGTGGCTTGCGATTCGACCAGCGCGTCGACGATCACATTGTCGATACCGGAGGTCCAAACGCCGTCGAACGGAACGCCGGTGGCGATGTAGTCAAGGATTTGCTGCTTGCCCTGGTCCTGCTGCCAGCCCGTGAAGTATTCCTGCGCGACCTTGACGTCCGGGAACTCGGCCAGCGCACGCTTGAAGCCCTTGTCGCGATCGCTGTCAGCCGAAGCGCCGGCGATGCCGCGCATGTAGATCACGTTGCCCTTGCCGCCGATGGTCTCGAACAGCCATTTCGCGCCGAGATAGGCATACTCTTCCTGATTGTTCGAAACGATATAGGCCGTCGGCTCGGTGACCGTCTGGTCGACCGCGACAACGACGATACCCGCCTTGTTGGCTTCCGCCAGAGCATCCTTGATGCCGGCCGGGTCGGCCGGATTGACGACGATGGCGTTGACTTTCGCGCTGATCAGATTGCGGATATCTTCCGACTGGCCGGCTGCGTCGGTATTGCGGTGGGCGATGTTGAGCGACGCGACCTTGCCGGAGGCAAGCGCCTGCGCCTTGATCGCGCAGATCATCTCTTCGCGCCAGCCATTGCCCTGCACGGTGTTGGACACGCCGATCGTATAGGTGCCTTGCGCGCCAGCATTGAGGGCCGAGGCCAGCAAGGCCGTGCCGGCAAGCAGCGGCAAGAGTTTCAACATACGTGACATAACATTTCCTCCCAGTGGATTGATCTGAACCTATTTCCCAGTTTTTCCGCCGTCACTTCACAAAGGGGCGAAGGACGTCTCGTGCGAGCAGAAAGCCCCGTTTGATCGCCTCGTCACTCCCTTCGAATCTGCGATCCTCGTGCTCGATGATGATTGGTCCGTCATAGCCGGCACGATAGAGTTCGGAGAAGAACACGCGCCAGTCGACCTCGCCAAGCCCCGGCATGCGCGGAACCTGCCAACCCATGCCGGCCGACAGGATGCCGCGTTCATAAAGCCCGTCGCGGTCGATCATCAGGTCTTTCGCGTGCACATGCAGCATATGCGGCGCGAATTCGCGGATGAACCGGCCGATGTCGATCATCTGCAAGATCAGGTGCGACGGATCGAAATTCATGCCGATCGCGCCGTCGAAACTTTCGAGGATACGCCGCCAGATGCGCGGCGAATAGGCGATGTTATGGCCACCGGGCCATTCGTCATGGCTGAAGATCATCGGGCAGTTTTCGAAGGCGAGGCGAACGCCATTATCCTTCGCAAAGGCAACAATATCCGGCCAGAGCTTTTCGGCGGCAGTCCAGTTGTCGTCGACGGTCTTTGCGGCATCGCCACCGCAGAACGTATTAACCAGCCCGACCTTCATGCGTCCGGCGGCAACAATGACTTTCTTCAGATGTGCGGCAACCGTGTCGCGGTGCTCGGCGTCCGGATGCAGCGGGTTCGGATAGTAGCCAAGCGCTGAAACGGTTTGGCCCCTGGCGGCCAGCATCGACACAATCTCACCGGCTTGAGCAGCCGAGAGCTCAGCAACGTCGATATGCGTTGTGCCGGCGTAGCGCCGCGTCGGTCCCGTCGATTTCGGCCAGCACGCAATTTCCAGCGCTTCGAAACCAACCGATGATGCCCAGTCCGCTACCTGGTCGAGCGGCGTGTCCGGAAACGGTGCTGTCAGAATGCCAAGTTTCATGCTCACCCCCGCTGTACTATGCTGTTTGTTCCGCCGGTTTCAACTGGTCGGACCAGGCGATTTCAACATTTCCCGCAAATAGTCCATCGGGTCGTTCGACAGCATCGCCGCCAAGCCTTTTGCCACGGCGGTTCGGAATGTCCGGTTGGCGGCAAGCTCTGCATCAAAAATCGCGTCGATGGCGAGGATCGACGGCACGAGCATTTCGCGGTCGTCGCCGATCCGGTCGGCGATTGCAGCGATCTGGCCGGCTTGCGGATCGTCAGCCTTCCAGCGACTGCCGAAACGGCCCGAGGCGAGGATCAGATACGCCATCCACGCTGCCACCGGCACTGACAGCAGTTCGATCGACTGACCGCGCTGCAAGCGCTCGCGAATTGGATTAAGCAGCCTTTGCACGATCTTCTGCGAGCCGTCCGTCGCGATCTGATGGCAGCGATGCCGGATCGCGGTGTTGTGCAGGCGGGCGAGGCTTTGGTCGACATAAGGCAGCGCTGGCATGCCGGGAACATCCTCCAATGTCGGCACACTCTCTTCGACCAACATGCGCCGCACGAACGACTCGAGCAGCGGATCGCCCACCGCCTCGAAACTGTATTCGTGGCCGGCCAGCACGCCGAAATAGGAAAGGGTCGTCTGCGCTCCGTTCAGAATGCGCATCTTGTGCGTGGCGGCCATGGCTCAACCGGCGAAAGCCGACTTGTCTCGCGCATGCCGGCAGCGCATCCAGAAGGCTACATTGAGGCCTTCGCCAATTTCTATCGCGACACGGCCGATATCATTCAGGCGCATCGTGCCGGCCGAGGGATCGACCCTGACCGGGCAGCCTTCGTGCCCGACGTGATCGATGGCGCCCGCGGCGTGAAGTTTGTGGCGGCGGCGGTGGATTCCAACAGTCGAGGCGGAGCGTGGACGTCCGCTCGCTTGGTGTGACGCGGCCGCCGACCGCGGCGCTCAGTTGTAGGGGGCGACCGGGTTGCCGAACATCGTTTCATCCGGAACGACACCCAGTCCCGGGACCTGTCGGGATTGCTCCAAGTTTCTGTTCCATTCGTGACGTCATCGGATAACCCGCGGACCATCGATAGGTCTGTCGCGCGGGCCGACGCTTTGCTCAAATGTCCTTCACCAGACGCAGCGCGTCATAAATGGCGGCGTGGGTGTTGCGCGCGGCGACCGCGTCACCAATGCGAAAGAGCTGAAATCTGCCTTGCGGATTTCGGATCACGGATTGCCGCTCACCCTCGATCAGCTCGTCATACGAGACTTCGCCCTGGTTGGACGATCTGGGCTTCAGGTCGAAATAGATGTCATCCAGGGGAATGGTGCCATGGTTGATCACGACCTGATCGACGACGCGTTCCTTGCGGACGCCGCCGTAGTCGGACCCGACTTGAGCGACGAACTGGTTCCCCCGTTTCTCGACGGACTCCAGCCGATAGGTGACCGTGAACGTCGTATCGAGCTTCTGCAGAGACCGCATGTAAGGAACCAGATTCATCCCCATGACTTCGGGCGCAAAAGAGCGATCCGGCGTCATGATCTCGACCGTACTGCCGGCATTGGCGATGACTTCGGCGGCTTGCAGTCCGGCGTGATCGCCGGCGTCGTCGAAAATCAGAACGTTCGCGCCAGGCTTCACGTCGCCGGAGATAATGTCCCACGACGACACGACGAACTCGTTTCCTTGGCGCAGCACGTCCGTGTGCGCCATGCCGCCGGTCGCGACGATCACGACATCCGGATTTTCGGCCTCGATCGTTTCCGCTTCAGCCCAGGTGTTGAAGCGAAAGACAACGCCAAGCTTTTCGCATTGGGCCATGCGCCAGTCGACGATGCTGATCATTTCCTTGCGGCGAGGGCTTTGCGCGGTCAGGCGAATCTGCCCGCCAGCCTCATTCGCCGCTTCGAAAACGACAACCTCGTGCCCACGCTCACCCGCCACGCGCGCTGCTTCCAGTCCCGCGGGACCCGCGCCCACAACGACCACCTTCTTGCGGATCTCGGCCCTGGGGATGGCGTGTGGCATGGTCAGTTCACGCCCCGTGGCGGCGTTGTGAATGCAGTAAGCCGCTCCTCCCTGGTAAATCCGATCGAGGCAGTAATTGGCGCCCACGCAGGGGCGAATATCGTCTTCCCGCTTTTCGATGATTTTGCGGACGATATGGGGGTCCGTCATATGGGCTCGGGTCATCCCGACCATGTCGACCTTGCCAGACGCGATTGCATAGCGGGCAGTCGCCACATCCGGAATTTTCGCCGCGTGGAAAGTTGGGAACTGCGTCGCGGCCCTGATCTCGCCTGCGAAATCCAGATGGGGCGAGTTGGCCATGCCCTGGATCGGGATAACGTCGGTCAGGCCGGCATCGGTATCGATGTGCCCGCAAATGACATTCAGATAGTCGATGAGGCCGCTGTCTCTCAGGCGTTTTGATATTTCGATACCCGTCGCCTTGTCGGTTCCCCCGTCGAGGCTCTCGTCGGCCGTGTAGCGCACACCCAAAATGAAATCGTCGCCGACCCTTTCGCGCATGGCTTTGAAGACTTCGAAACAGAAGCGAAGTCTGTTGTCGAGCGAGCCGGCGTAAGGGCCGTCCAGCTCGTTGGTCAGCGGCGAGATGAATTGGTCGATCAGATGGCCATAGGCTTCGATCTCGACGCCATCCATGCCGCCAGCCTTCATCCGCTCGGCTGCGTCCGCGAAATCCTTCACGATCCGCTCGATATCCCAGTCTTCGATCTTTTTCGGAAATGCCCGATGAGCAGCCTCCCGGCGGTGCGAAGGCGCGACCACGGGCAGCCAATCGCCCTTATCCCAGCGCGTGCGGCGTCCAAGGTGGGTCAACTGGATCATGATGGCAGCGCCTGCCTCGTGAACGGCGTCGGTCATCTGCCGGACCCAGGGCACGATCTCGTCCTTATAGGCCAGCAGATTGTTGAAGACCGGCGGACTGTCCTTGGAGACCGCCGCCGAGCCGGCGGTCATGGTCATCGCCACACCGCCCTTGGCGCGTTCGACCGTATAGGCGCGATACCGCTCCTTCGGCATGCCGTCTTCTGGATAGGCCGGCTCGTGAGAGGTCACGATGATCCGATTCCGCAAAGTCAGATGCTTGAGCCTGTACGGCTGCAGCAAGGGATCGTTGGACACCCGATTTCCTCCCGGCGTGTTTCCGCTGATCCTTTAGCCCAAAATGTACACAAGTGTCAATAAAGATTACATCAGCGTCATCTAAATGCGCAGTGATGTTTATTTCAATTGTGTCAGTCCGATAAGCCTGCTACCGGTTCGCCATGGATCACACTTCGAATGACGGCGGTTGGCGCGGCTCGCCCGAAGGATGGCTGGAAGCGGCTTACGGCGCCCTCTTAGAATCCGGCGTGGATTCGGTGAAGATTCTGCCGCTGGCGAAACGCCTGAACCTGTCGCGCACGAGCTTTTATTGGTTTTTCAAGGACCGCGAGGAGTTGCTCGACGCATTGGTGGCCCGGTGGCGGGACAAGAACACGGGGAGCCTGGTCAGACAGTCCGAGGCATATGCCGAGTCTGTCGGCGAAGCGGTGCTGAACGTCTTCGACTGTTGGCTGGATCGGTCCTTGTTCGATTCCCAGTTCGAGTTCGCCGTTCGCAGTTGGGCGCTTCAGTCTCCCGATATTCTGATGCAGGTGCAGCAGGCGGATCAGACCCGCATCGAGGCGCTGACCCGCATGTTCGTGAGGTTCGGCAACCAGGAGGTTTCCGCCGACGTTCGTGCACGGACGATCTATCTGGTGCAGATCGGCTACATCTCAATGCAGTCCGACGAGTCCCTTGCTGTACGCATGCGGCGCATTCCCAAATATGTAGAGACGTTCACCGGCCAGGCTCCCGAGCAGCGCGAACTCAATCGCTTTTTCGCAAGGCACGGCTACGTGCCGCCGGATGCCCGGCAGCCTTGAAGGGGCTGGAGCAGTTCGCGGATGCGCGCCGCCAAAGTCACATACGAGATAGACTCTCACGACGAGTATCCGAGAAATTTCACCGGCAGCATCATTGCCGGGACCAGCGCAGCTTGACTGCGGCCGAACTGGAAGAACTGCAACTGAAGGTGCGGGTGACCTATACGATGGTCCAGTTGCTCGTCACTGCCACCGCCTTCGATCCCGCGATGCTCTCGCTCTGAGGATCGGGGCCTGCGCACTTCGACTCGATCTATCCTGCGACAATCAGCTTACAACACCGGCTTGTCGTTTTCGTCGAAAAGCATGCGCTCAGCGGCGCCGTCCAGGTCGTCATACTGGCCACTACTCATCGACCAGAAGAACGCGCCCACCGCAATCGCGCCAAGGGCCAGCGCCAGCGGCACGAGAAAGACCAAGCTATTCATTTTGCCGACGCCGCGACAGCGCCTGCGCTTTGGCGCCAGACTGATGGTTCCTGTGCGTGCGCAGCCTTCAGACGTAGCGCGTTTGCCACGACGATAACGGACGACAGCGACATGGCCAGCGCGGCAAGCAGCGGCGTAACGTAGCCGGCGATCGCCACCGGCATGGCCAGCAGATTATAGACGACGGCGATGCCGAAATTTTGCTTCACAAGCCGCGACGCCCTCTGAGATATGTCGACAGCCAAAGGCACGGCGGCAAGGCTGTCTCGCAGGAAGACAAAATCCGCGGCGTTGCGTCCGACATCGGCTGCCGTGGCAGGCGCCATGGAAACATGCGCGGCGGCCAGCGCCGGCGCGTCGTTTAGCCCATCGCCGACCATGAGCACGCGATGCCCGGAAGCCGCCATCGCGGCAAGGTGACCAACCTTGTCCGCAGGCATCAACCCGGCTGCATGGTCGCTCATGCCGAGCGCGCGCGCCACTCTTGCGACAGCACCCGGCCGATCACCGGAAAGGATTCGCACCGAAAGCTGCTTGTCGCGAAGTTGCTTGACGGCGGCCCCTGCCCCCGTTCGAAGCGTTTCGGAGACATTGAAGGCCGCCAGAATCTCGCCATCCCGCGCGAGGATGGGACCTGACTCGGCATGGGCCAGGCCTGAGGCCCAGTCTGCGCGACCGAGCCGATAGGCAGCGCCGCCGATTGTCGCTTCCACACCGAGTCCGGCATGTTCCACGATATCGGTGATTCCCGCCGTAGGCTGCGACGGAGCAGCACTGGCGATGGCGCGTGACACCGGATGCCGGGAATGGCTGGCGAGTTCGGCGGCCAGCGCAAGCACGTCCGGCGCAATGCCCTGCGTCAAAACCCGAGGCGACCCGGTCGTCAGTGTTCCGGTCTTGTCGAATGCGACGCTGTCGATCTCGGCGAGCCGCTCGATGGCGGATCCGTCTTTCATCATGATGCCGGCGTCGAACAGCCGGCGCGCGGCAACGACCTGCACGATCGGCACCGCCAGCCCCAGGGCGCAAGGACAGGTGATGATCAAGACGGCGATTGCGATGCTGGCGGCCCGGTGCCAGTCGCCAGAGGCCGCCATCCAGCCAATGAATGTCAGAAAAGCAGCCAAATGGACCACCGGCGAATAGAGAGCTGATGCGCGGTCGGCGACTCGCCGGTAGCGCGCACGACCTCCCTCTGCCGCTTCCATCAGGCGCGTGATTTCCGCCAGAAAAGAGTCTTGCGCACGCGCAGTCGCCTCCAGTTTGATAGGGCCGGCGAGGTTGAGCGCGCCGGCCTGGGCTGTGGAGCCGGGGCCGATAGAGACCGGCAAACTTTCTCCGCTGGCGATGGAGCAGTCCAAGCTGGAAACGCCTTGCACGATCCGCCCGTCAACCGGCAGCCGGTCGCCCACGGCCAACAGCACGATCATGCCAGGTTCGATCTCGCTTAAGGCAACAAAATCTCGACTGCCGTCGGCGCGCTCTATAGTGGCCCCACGCGGCGCGAGACGAACAAGCGAACGCACCGCGACGCGGGCGCGCTGGCGCATGACATGATCCAGAGTGCGCCCAATCAAAAGGAAGAAGATCAATGAGGTCGCGGCATCGAAATAGGCGTGATGGCCGAGGTGCAGCGTGTCGTAAAGGCTGAGACCATACGCTAGCGAAATGCCGATGGAAATCGGAACGTCCATATTGGTGCGTCCGTGCCGCAAGGCCTGCCAGGCGGAGCGATAGAAAATACCGCCCGAATAGAGCAGCGCCGGCAGCGCCAACGCTGCCGACATCCAGTGGAACGCCTGCCTCGTCTCGTCGTCGGCGCCTGACCACACCGACACTGACAGCATCATGATGTTCATTGAGACGAAGCCGGCCACCGCCACGGCGCGGATCAGCCGCGCGAGTTCCGGATCGCTGTCCGCGTCCGACGGCTGATACAGATGCGCCTTGTAGCCGATGCTCGACAGGGCTGGAATGAAATCGGCCTGGCTATCCCTGCGCCATTTGATCGTCACCCTGCGCGCCGTCAGATTGGCGCGGGCATTGCTCACCCCAGGTAGCTGCGTCAGAGCACTCTCGATGGCGCGCATACAGGCACCGCAATGCATATCTGGCACCGCCAGGTCGGTCTGCCGCAGGCCGTCGCCCAAATCTCGGCTGGCGAGGGCAATCTCTTCGCGCGAGGCCGGACGGCCGATCTCGGCAGCAGCTTCGATGCCGGGCGCGCAGCAGCTCATTCGATCGCCTTGTAGCTGTGCCAGGTCGCATGCCCGAGCAATGGGAACACGACGATGAGCCCGAGCAAGCCGGTGGCGACGCTGAGCAGAAAAAGCGCCAGGACGATTGCCCCCCACATCAGCATCACTGGCAGATTGCGGAATACCATCGAGATGGAAGTCCCCATCGCGGTGAATGCATCAACCGGCCGGTCAAGCAGCATCGGGATGGAAAAGGTGCTGATGGCGAAAGAGAACGCCGCGAAGAGACCGCCGACGGCCGTTCCCACCACAAGCATGGCCCACCCGGTCGGCGATTCCAGCAACATGGCCGCGACCTGGTCCAGGCCGGGAAATGGCCGGTAGCCGAAGAACAGGGCGTAAATGATGACCGCGGCCCGCATCCACAGCAGCATCAACAGACAGAGGATGGCGCCTGTGTAGAGCACCTGTCCACCGGATTTCGCCCTCACGAACACCATGCTCGCAAGGCTGAACGGTTCGCCTGCCTGGATGGCCCGGCTCTTCTCGTAGAGGCCGACGGCCAGCAGCGGTCCGACCACCATGAACCCGGCAAGTGCGGGAAACAGGATGTAGTCGAGGCCAAGCCGGAACAGCGACCATATGATGATCAGCGACACGACGAAGACGGCGAAGCCGTAGGCGAGGCTCGGGCCGGGCCGGTCGATCAGGTCGCGCCAGCCCGCGCGCAGCCAGTCGAATGCGGCAACGGCAGGAAGGTGGCGACGACGCATGTCGGCGGCCGAGGGCGCGACGATCTCAGCTAGACCTTCGGAACCTGTCATCGGCTCATCCTCAGCATGATGATTTCGCGGCGCCGAACGAGGTCGGGTCGGCGCTGCCGGGTTTTTCATGAGCGACGCAATCGGGCCGCGACGCAAAGGCGACATAGATAAGGTGTGCGTTCGCGGCGACGAAAACCGCCACGCTAGCTGCGACCAGAAGCATCGATACCGTGCGCCAGTTCGACCTTGTCGCATTGACCGTCCGGCTCATGGCTTGGCCGCCTCGAGATTTGCGACGTAGAGCGCCAGTATCTTTTGGCTCGCTTCAGGCAGCCGTCCGTCCCAATGCGGCATATGCCCCTGCCGCCCCGAATAGACGGTCATGTAAATGCTCTGCCTATCTCCGCCATAGATCCAGAAGCTGTCGGTCAGGTCGGGCGCGCCGACATCCGTCATGCCCTTGCCCGTGTCTCCGTGGCAGGAGACACAGTTGGCGGCAAAGAGTTCCTTGCCGGCCTCGCCACGCCCCGCATCGACGGCTATTCCCGACAGCGACTGGACATAGGCGACGACATCCTGGATCTGGCTGCGTGTGAGAATACCGTCCCGCCCGAAGGCGAGCATTTGCGAGACGCGGGTATCGTCGTTGGTTGAGTTGATGCCGATGCGAATGGTCTCCGCGATCTTGTCGATCTCGCCGCCCCAGAGCCAGCTCTTGGAGGTCAGGTTGGGGAAACCCGGTCCACCGCTGGCCTTCGTTCCGTGGCAGGCGGCGCAATTGTCCTGGAACAGCGTGTGGCCCGTTTCCTGAACCCTCAGCATCAGCGCCGGGTCGGCCTGGATTGCATCAAAGCTCTTGTCGAGTATCTGCTGCTCCCAGACGGCGCGGTCCGCCGCGGCTTCGTTCACCTGCTCCGTCACCTGTTGGCGCTGGTCGATGCCAAGCAGGCCCTTGGTGTAGGTGGAAACCAGCGGGAAGGTTGGATAGAGCAGCCAGCAGATCACCGAAAAAATGAACGCCAGGCCAAGAAAGAACAGGACGACGCGTGGTACCGGCGTGTTCAGCTCTTCTATGCCGTTCCAATCGTGGCCGGTGGTGGTTTGTCCGGTGATCGGATCGCGTGTGCCCTCCTGCATGGCTTATGTTCCCGGCCGATCAGTTGCGTCGAGGATGCTTGTCGCCGCGCGGTCAAACTCGGCCTTCTTGGACGGCCACAGCGCGTAGGCAACTACGGCGATCGACATGCCGATCAAATAGAACAGCCCCCAGCTCTTGGAGAAGGCGACGACGGTTTGGTGATCGAGTTCCATCTCACTTCTCCGTAACGCTGGCGGTCGAGACGGACGCCGGAGCTTCAGCCGTCTGCTTGTAAGCCACATCCGTCAGGCGGCCGAGTACCTGGAGATAGGCCACCAGCGCGTCCATCTCGGTCAGTTCGCCCGGCTTGCCGTCGAAATCACGAATGTTGGTGGCGTCGCCGTAACGTTCCTTGACGCCGGTTGAGGCATCCGCGTCCGGAAAGGCCTGACCATAGGCATCGGATTTCGCGTTCCGCACCATCTCTTCGGTGTAGGGCACGCCGACTTTCTGCTGGGCAGCCAGGTTTAGCGCCATGTCATCGACGTCGAGCGCATTGCGCGCCAGCCAGCCATATTTCGGCATCACCGATTCCGGGACGACGTCGCGCGGATTGATGAGATGCGCGACATGCCACGCGTCGGAATATTTGCCGCCGATGCGGGCAAGGTCTGGCCCGGTGCGCTTGGAGCCCCAGAGCATCGGATGATCGTATTTGGATTCGACCGCCAGCGAATAAGGCCCGTAGCGCTCGACCTCGTCGCGCAGCGTGCGGATCATTTGGCTGTGGCAGGCGTAGCAGCCTTCCTTCACGTAGATGTCGCGGCCGGCGAGCTCCAGGGGCGTGTAGACGCGCATGTCCGGCGCGTCCTCGACGGTCTGGTCGATCGTGAAGAGCGGCGCGATCTCGATGAATCCGCCGATCGACGACACCACCAGGATGGCGGTGAGAAACCCGATCGTGCTGCGTTCAAGCTTGCGATGAAATTGAGCCATTGACCTTACTCCGCTGGCGCAGGCGCTGCGATCGGCATGTCGCTGTCGTCATGGCGGGCAGCTTCCAGCCGGCTCGCGCGGATCGTCATCCAGACATTGTAGGAGCAGACGATCGCGCCAAGCAGGAAGAAAAACCCGCCGACGGTGCGCGCGATGTAATAGGGGTGCATTGCGACAAGGCTTTCGAGGAAGGAATATTGCAGCGTGCCGCTTTCATTGTAGGTGCGCCACATCAGGCCCTGGATGATGCCGGAGTTCCACATCGCGAAGACGTAGATGATGGTGCCGGAGAGGGCCAACCAGAAGTGGACTTCGACCAGCTTCGGCGACCAGATCGTCTCGCGCTTCCACATCCAAGGCACCAGCGCGTAGAGCGATCCGAAGGTGATCATCGCGACCCAGCCCAGCGCTCCGGCATGCACATGTCCGATCGTCCAATCCGTGTAGTGAGACAGCGAATTCACCGGCCGGATCGCCATGAACGAGCCCTCGAAGGTCGACAGGCCATAGAAGACGGCGGCGACCATCATGAAGCGCAAAGTGGCGTCGTCGCGCACCTTGTGCCAGGCGCCGTTGAGGGTCGCGAGCGCATTGCCCGCCGAGGCCCATGACGGCACCAGAAGCATCACCGAGAATGTCATGCCCAACGTCTGCACCCAGTGCGGCAAGGCCGTGTAGTGCAAATGATGCGAACCCGCCCACATATAGAGGAAGGTGATGCCCCAGAAGCTGATGATAGACAGGCGGTAGGAGTAGATTGGCCGCCCTGCCCGCTTTGGCAGATAATAATACATCATGCCCAGGAAGCCGGCTGTCAGGAAGAACGCCACGGCGTTATGGCCGTACCACCACTGCGTCATCGCATCCTGCACGCCGGAAAACAGCGAGTAGCTTTTGGTCGAGCCGAGCGACAGCGGCACGGCAAGATTGTTGACGATGTGCAGAACCGCCACGACCAGGATGAAGGCCATGTAGTACCAGTTGGCGACGTAGATATGCGGTTCTTTCCGCCGCGCCAAAGTTCGGATGTAGATCGAGAAATAGACCAGCCAGACGATGACCAGCCAGATATCTGCATACCATTCGGGTTCGGCATATTCCTTGGATTGCGTCACGCCCATCAGGTAGCCGCTGGCGGCGATCACGCAAAACAGGTTGTAGCCGATCAGCACGAACCACGGACTGAATTGATCTGGCAGACGCGCGCGGGATGTCCGCTGCAAGACGTGGAAAGAGGTGGCGATCAGCGCATTGCCGCCGAAGCCGAAAATGACGCCGCTTGTGTGCACTGGCCGCAACCGCCCGAAGCTCGCCCATGCCGCATCGAATGTGAGGTCTGGCCAGGCCAGCAGGGCCGCGACCCAAACGCCGGCAGCCATGCCAACGACTGCCCAGATCATGGTCAGCACAATGCCGACCCGTGTCGGGTCGTCGTAGTACTCCTGAAGGCGCGAGGCCAGCGGCTCGGGGTCGAGCAGGCGCGCCAACATCGGAAATGCCAGGCAGATCGCGGACGCCATAACGATGAACCCGTGCACGCCGAGCGGTTCGCCCCGGCCACCGACCGCCATGGCCAGCCCGGCGATCGCCAGCAGGCCAAGCGTCAGAAGCGCCACCTGGCGTTCGTTGACGGTCAAGCTGGAGATC
Organism: Rhizobiaceae bacterium; assembly: GCA_050247155.1. Lineage (GTDB taxonomy): Bacteria > Pseudomonadota > Alphaproteobacteria > Rhizobiales > Rhizobiaceae > Mesorhizobium_G. The sequence goes on along the minus strand of JBFWUS010000067.1, from coordinate 17,805 downwards.
ATTTTCCGTGCTCCGGGCTGCGGTGTGTGCAGGTCCGAATACCGCGACTTCGAGGAGGCGACTTTGATCCAGATCAAAGACCGAGGCCGATGACCGGCCCATTGTGTCGCGCCAGGAAGCAACATTGACTGTAGTGGAAATGAAGGCCGCAAAACGCTCTGGAGGCCAGGCGCCAGATACGCAACTTGGAGCGCATGCGGCGATGTCGGCTTGTCATGATCACATCTTGGCAGTCTGCGATGAATTGGAGGAATTTGCCGACGCGTTGCCGAACCGGCTCGATACTGGTCGCTGCGACCGACTTGCAAACGCTCTCGTGCCGCTACTGGTTGAATGTCATGACATCGAAGAGCGATGCTTCCAGCTTATTGACAAGGCCAGGATGGCAAATCTGTCTGTATCGATCACGCGCCTGCGGTCGGAGCATCTGTGGGATCAATATTTCGCGGAAGACATCGCCACGGCTCTCGGCGACGTGAGGGAAACAGAGCCGATGAACAATGCCGAGGCGCTCGGTTTCATGCTGCGCTCGTTTTTTGAAACACAGCGGCGACATATCGCGTTCGAGCAGGAACACGTCGTCCCGGCGCTGGCATCGAAGGGCTGAGGGTCAACCGGCCCTGATCGCCAGTCGCTCCAGATCAGGAATTGTCACCCTGCGCACGCCCTCCATTTCGATGACGCCTTCCGTCCGCAGCTTGGTCAGTTGGCGGCTGACCGTTTCCAGCGTGAGACCCAGAAAGTCGGCAATCTCTCCGCGTGTCAGCGGCAGATCGAAGGATGCCGTGGTTCGGTCCCGTTCGGCATAAGGATCGATGTTGCGCGCGATCAGGACAAGGAAGCTCGCGACTTTCTCGCTTGCGGTCTTTCGCCCCAAAGTCAGCATCCAGTCGCGAGCGTCATCCAGTTCCTTCAACGTCTGTTTCAGCAGGCGGCGTTCAAGCTCGGGAGACTCATCCATCACGCGCTCGAGCGCGCTCCGCGGGAACGAGCACAACGACACGTTCGTTGCAGCTTCCGCACGCAGGCGGCTTTCATTTTCGAACGGCCGGCCCAGGAAATCCGGCGCGAACTGCAGGCCGACAATCTGCTGCCGGCCGTCGGGAAGCGTCTTCGACAGTTTGACCACGCCGGAGAGGATGTTTGCGTATCGCTCTATCGCACCGGCCTCCTCGATGAGGTGTGTGCCGGCTTCGACTTTCTTCTTTGACGTCGATTTTGCGAGCTGAACCAGTTGGTTCGGTTGAAGCGCGCCGCAGATGCCATTGTGCCTCGCCTCACAGGCAAGGCAGAGCACCGGAACGCCGTCTGAATGGATGTCGCGTCGCACACAAACTACCTGGAACGGAAGCCGACCATTTTGCATCGTAGCTGGCAGCTGTGAAGTAGTTTTGGCATTCGGTCGGTGCGAAAAGATCGACGATCCGTCCAATTGCGATCCAGAGCCAATCGATGGTTCGTTCGCTAGTGGTCCGATCGCAACATTCGCAGCCCTTGATACAACCGGCCCAAGCGAATGTTGCGATCAAAGGGGCCACACACTTGGAACTCGGCATCGAGCCCGGACCAGACGGCCGAATGCCGGTCACTTTTCCTCGACCCTTCTATGGTAGGCAGTTATTTAGTCGGCGACGCCCGCACCGCGCGATATCGAGGTGCGGGAGGGATAATAATCCATCAAAATCAATAACTTAAATGATTTTGGTGGGCCCGGAGGGACTCGAACCCCCAACCAAGCGGTTATGAGCCGCCGGCTCTAACCATTGAGCTACAGGCCCCACGCGCGCTGCATTAGGTGCTTTTCGCACCGGATACAAGTCATGGCCGGCATGCCAATCCGGGGATAAGCTCCGCTTGCCACGATCGTCGGTTGCCAGCGGTCGAAATCAGCCGAAGGCGCGCTGCACCTTGGTCGGCGAGCGCTCGAACACCTCATCTGGCACGAAGAAATCGCCCGCCAGCGGACCGGTCGCGCCGCCGGCATAGGCCGAGAAGTCCGTGATGCCCTCGGCGCGCAACACTTCCTCATCGATGAAAAAGTTGCCGGTCGTCCCGCGCGCCGGGCGGTTGAAGATGGCATGGGCGGCGTCGGCCAAGATTTCCGGCGAGCGACTGATCGAGGCCACCGCCTCCCCGCCGAGCAGGTTGCGCACCGCGGCCGTATCGATCGCCGTCAGCGGCCACAAGGAATTGACGGCAATGCCGTCCTTTTCAAACTCGGCGCTCATGCCGAGCGTACACATCGACATCCCGAACTTCGCCATCGTATAGGCGACGTGGCCCTTGAACCATTTCGCCTTCATGTCCAGCGGCGGCGCCAGATTCAAAATATGAGGATTCTGCGCCAGCTTCAGATGGGGAATGCACATTTTCGAGACGAGAAACGTGCCCCGCGCATTGATCTGGTTCATTAGATCGTAGCGCTTCATGTCGGTCTGCAGCGTTCCGGTCAGGCTGATCGCGCTGGCGTTGTTGACGCAGATGTCGATGCCGCCAAAACGCTCGACGGTTTTCGCCACCGCCTCGGCGACCTGAGCCTCCTCGCGAATATCGCACAGAACAGGCAGCGCCTCGCCGCCAGCGGCTTCGATCTCCTGCGCGGCGGAAAAAATCGTGCCGGGCAATTTGGGGTGCGGCTCGGCGGTCTTGGCGGCGATCGTGACATTGGCGCCGTCGCGCGCCGCCCTAAGCGCGATCGCAAGACCGATGCCGCGCGAACCGCCCGAGATAAAGAGTGTTTTGCCTTTCAGTGACATAGCATCCTCCTCTGAATCGGCGCATCAAGCGCGATATTGTTCGTCGGTGACCGGTTCCAGCCAGTTCACCGGGCTGCCGTCGAGCGCTTCCTGAATTGCCAGATGCACCATCCGCGTCTCAGGTCCCGCCCCGTGCCAGTGCCGCTCGCCGGGCTCTATCCACACGGTATCGCCGGCATGGATCGCGTCGATCGGCTTGCCCGCCAGTTGCACGAGCCCGGCACCCGAAAGCACGTGCAGCGTCTGCCCCAGCGGATGCGTATGCCAGTTTGTGCGTGCGCCTGGTTCGAAGCTTACGATGGCGGCCCGCACGCGCGCCGGCTCCGGCGCCTCGACAACCGGCTCTTGCCACACAGTCCCGGTAAACCAGTCGGCGCTTGCCTTGCGTGAAGGGCGGCTGCCGCAGCGGTCTATCTTCATGAATTTTGCTCCTCAGTGATGCTCAGCGCGCCAGCCTGGTCTCGCCCTCGCAATAGGCCCACCGCCGCCCCACATGTTGCTGATCAACAAGGGTCTCAGCAATGGGCTATTTGGACAAAGACATCCGCGCGGACGATGCCGCGCTGCTGGATGCCTATTCCAACACGGTGGCCGGCGTAGTGGATCGCGTCGGCCCGGCTGTCAGCCGCATCGAACGCGTCGGAGGCCGGGGCGGCCACGGTTCCGGCTTCGTCATCTCGCCAGACGGGCTGATCGTCACTAATTATCATGTGATCGAGGACGCGAAGTCTGTTCGCATCGCCATGCCCGATGGCTTTATCGGCGAGGGCCGCGTCCTCGGCCGCGATCCGGACACCGACATCGCCCTGGTACGCGCCGACGGCAGTCCGGCGCACTACGCGCCGCTCGGCGATTCCAAACGGCTTCGGCGCGGCCAGATCGCCATCGCGATCGGCAACCCACTCGGCTATGAGTGGACCGTGACCGCAGGCGTAATCTCGGCGCTCGGCCGCTCCATGCGCGCCTCCACCGGCCGCCTGATCGATGACGTGATCCAGACCGACGCGGCGCTTAACCCGGGCAATTCCGGCGGTCCGCTGGTCTCCTCGGCGGGCGAGGTGATAGGCGTCAACACCGCCGTCATCCGCGGTGCGCAGGGCATTGCCTTCGCGGTCGCGTCGAACACAGCGAACTTCGTGATTTCAGAGATCCTGCGCTTTGGCCGCGTGCGCCGCGCTTATATCGGCGTCTCCGCCGACACCATCACCTTGCCCCGCCGCACGGCGCTGTTGGCCGGACGCGACGCCCCGACCGCAGTACGCATCCGCTCGATCGAGAAGGACACCCCCGCGGCAAAGGCCGGCTTGCGCGATGGTGATGTGATCCTGTCCATCGACGGCCGCCCTGTGACGGGCGTCGACGACCTGATCCGCTTGCTTGACGGCGAGCGAATCGGGCGCGCAACGGTGCTGTCAGTGCTGTCCACCCGTGGGGTGGAGACGAAGGTGGTGCAGCCGGTGGCGAGGGGCTAGGGTCAGGACCCTAGCATTCGCAAGCCCGCGTTGAGCCTGCGCTCGGCCGCAAGCCCGCGTTATTGCCCTACCGCGCCGTCCGCATATTGCGCCAGAAACGCCTCGCTTGGCTGGATCGGCTTGATCACGTCGATCATCACCCCGTTCGGATCGGCGGTGATGAAGTGCCGTTGGCCAAACTCCTCGTCCCGCAGGCTGCGCAGGATCGGCAGGCCGGCCGCCGTCACGCGTTCATAAACAGCATCCGGATCGCGAACCTCGAAATTGATCAGCAGGCCGCGCGTCGGCGCCCTGCCCGCTTCCGGCACCGTCTCATGATCGAACCGCACCAGGCCGAGATTGACGCGTTTGTCCTCTTTCGATTGCAGATGCACATACCAGTCGCTTTCGAACAGTGCCTCGAAGCGGAAATGCTCTTTGTAAAAGGCCCCGATCGCGGTGACGTCATCCACCATCAGCACCGGATAATAGCTCGTCGTTTTCATTGTCATCTCCTGCCTCTTCGGATACATACACGCTGTATGTATCTCCCATATAAATACAGACAGTATGTATGTAAAGAGCGAAAGATGCCGAAATCGAACAAAGAGCGGACAGAAGCCACACGCACCGACCTTTTGGCCGCCGCGCGAAAGCTGTTCATCGAGAGGGGTTATGCCGACACCGCGACGCCCGACATTGTGGCTGCGGCCGGCGTGACACGCGGCGCGCTCTACCATCATTTTGAGGATAAGAAGGCGTTGTTCCGCGCGGTGGCCGAGCGCGAGGCGGAGGCCGTCGCGGCGGAAGTGGACGCTGCCTCGCCAGACAGCCTGCCCGCGCTGGAGGCGCTGATCAAAGGCGGCGAGGCCTATCTGGCGGCGATGCGCCAACCCGGCCGCACGCGGCTGCTGCTGCTCGACGGCCCGGCCGTGCTTGGCCGCGCGGAGATGGACGCCATCGACGACCGCCACAGCACGCGGTCGCTAAAAGCCGGCATCACCTTTGCGGTGCGCGAAGGTGCGATGCCGAAGAGCTTGCCAATCGACGCGATCACCGCCCTGCTCTCCGCCGCATACGACCGCGCCGCACTTGCGGTGGAGGCTGGTGGGGATGCGGAGGAGTATCGGTTCGGGATGGAAACGCTTTTAGAAGGAATGGTTGTCCGCTCGTAGCGGCTGTAGAAGGCTCTACTGCTGCGTTTAAATTCCGCTCGCATCCAGTTGAAACGCCCCCGCCAGACTGGAGCAAACTTTCGGCAGTTCTTGCTTGAATCGTTCGATGATCCAGCGGCCTGCTGGGCCGGGCGGCGAGTCGGCGCGGTGGAAGGCGGAAAGCACATATTGCCGGACCGGATAGGGTTCGAGATCGAGCACGGCCAGCCGCCCGGCCGCGACGTCTTCATAGATCATCCAGGTCGGCAGACCGCCCCAGCCGAGCCCCGCCAGGATCAGCCGGTACTTCGTATGCATGTCCGTCATGCGCCAGGTATCGTAGGCGAACACGCCGAAATCCCGGCCCTTCGTCATGTTCGACACGTCGGAGATGACGAGTTGCTTGTGCTCGCGCACCACCGCCAGCGGCACCTTGCCGGCGTAACGCGCCAGTGGATGGCTGGGCGCCGCCACCGGCGTCATCGAGGCGTCGCCGATCCGTTCCGACACCAGATCCGGCGAAAGCGATTCCGGCTGGCCGCTGAAGCCGACATGGCAGTGGCCATTGATGATCTGGTCCCACACGACTCCCAGCGCACCGATGCTGAGCCGCAGCGGCACTGTCGGGAACTCGGCTTCGAACGCTTTCAAGACGTCGATCAGCGCCGGTGACGGCAATGACACGTCGACCGCGATCGAAAGCTCCGCCTCCAGGCCGGCGTTGAGCCCTTCCGCGCGTGCGCGGATATCCTGCAGCACCCCGATAATGCGCCGCGCGTCCGGCAGCATCGCCTTGCCGGCGGCCGTCAATGTCGGTTCGCGCGTGCCCTCGCGCTCGAACAGCTTTAGGCCGAGTTGCGCCTCCAGATTGGCGATGGCGTAGCTGATCACCGACTGTGCACGGTTGAACTGCCGCGCAGCACTTGAAAAGCTGCCGGTCTCGGCGACAGCTAAAAAGAGCTGCAACTGGTCCAGGGTCGGGTTCGGCTGGATCATCAATCGATTTTCTGGATATATCGCATCGATATTTTACCCATTTTTTCGATCGATGCCCAGCGCTATTTCTCATCTCGAAGATTTCGGCGGCCAAGAAGCGCCGCTTCAAAGGAGAGAAAAAATGTCCAATATCCTGCTCGTCACCTCCAGCCCGCGCGGCGAGGCTTCGCACTCCACCAAGATTGCAACCGAACTCGCGACCAGGCTGAACGCTGCCCTGTCCGGCAGCCACATCGTCAAGCGCGACCTCGTCGCCAGCCCGCTGCCGCATATCGAGCCCGACTACGCTTCCGGCATCTACACGCCGGCCGAATCCCGGACCCCGCATCAGGCTGATGTGGTTGGCGTCTCCGACGCGGCGGTCGACGAGTTGCTGGCGGCTGATCACATCGTGCTTGCCACCGGCCTGATCAATTTCTCGATCTCGTCGACGCTGAAAAGCTGGATCGATCACATCTCCCGCTCCGGCCGCACCTTCAAGTATGGCGCCAACGGTCCGGAAGGCCTGGTCACCGGCAAGAAGGTCTACATCGTGCTGGCCTCCGGCGGCGTTTATTCCGAAGGCCCAGCGGCGGTGATGGATTTCGCTGTGCCGTACCTGAAGAGCGTGCTTGCCTTTAACGGCATGACCGATGTCGAGGTGATCCGTGTCGAAGGCGTCGGCATGGGCGAGGATGCCGTGAAGGCAGCGCTGGCCAAGGCCGAAAGCCGGGTCGAGGCGATTGCCGCCACCGCCACGCCGCACCTCGCCAAAGCCGCCTGAGCCAGTCCGCAAAAGCCAGAGCGCCGGCCTTCGGGCCGGCGTTTTGCCGTTCAGCTAGTTGAACAGCCGCTCGCCCTGTTCGTCGATGATCTGGCGACCCTTGTTCAGCGTGATCGACACGACATCGTCCAGCCCTGCGAAACGATCGGCCCGCACGAATTTGTGTTCCTTCATGACGCCGTCGATCTCTTTCGAGATGATGCCGCAGGTCTGATATTCGCCGCCCTGCTTGAACGGCGTGGCGCGGATCAGAAAGCCCTTGTGTTCGGCTTCGCCGGCCGCCTTCGGCTCGCTGGCTGCTTCCTCACCGCCACCGCCAAACAGCTTTTTCCAAAACGACATCGCGCTTCCCGTCTGCCTCGCGGCCGCACCGGCGCGGCCGCTTCACGCCAACTAAACCATACTCGGCGCGTTGCGCAAATGCGCGATAGATTTGGGAACTACTGCAGCGACGGCGCGGGAACCTGCCGCTCCAGCCCGCGCAGAAAAGTCGTAACCAGAAGATCGATCTGTTCCCAGACGCCTTCGCCCGGCCGCTTCTGCTGGTGACGGCCGGCATTGCCCATCACGATACCGTGCACGCTCGACCACAGCACACGGGCCGTCACGCGGCAGCGATGATGGTCCAGTCCGAGCTCAGGATCCTCTTCAAGCACCAACGCGATAATGTCGAACAGCGCATCCAGCCGCTGCTCATAGGCCGAGACATGTTCCGGCGCCATACGCCGAGGGCTGAACGACATCATGGCCGCCCAGCTAGCTGCATGCGCATGCACGAACGTCAGATAGGCTTTCGACAGCGCCAGCAGCTTCAGCCGCGTATCGGAAACGCCCATTTCCTTGAGATCGCGTACGGCCGTGTTGCCGGCGGCGGACAGTTCATCCAGCATCCGCATGTTCACCAGGCCGTGCACCTGGTCGAGATCGCCGAAGAGATTATAGATAGAGCCGACGGCGATGCCCGCTTTTTCCGCGATCGACCGCGCCTTCAGATTTGAAGCGCCGCCTTCGTTCAGCAGCGCCTCCGCGATATCGAGCACACGTTCGTTCATCTCGCTTCTGTCCAGAGCCATTCCCGCAACCCTTTTCCGTTCTCAGCCGACACGCCTCTTCGCGGGCATGTTCGTTGTCAGAGCGCCCAATCGCACTGAACCATGTTCACATTATGACACTGAACTCAGTTCACTTCAACTGGAAAAGCCGTTCAAAAACAGATGTGAACGCCGCCAATTTTAACGATCAAGGCATCTCTCATATAGACCAAATAGCTAGGGCTAATGGGAGCATTTCACACAAAATCGGTCATACTCGTTCACATATTCGATATGATAGCGTCATTTTCAGGCAAATTATCACAAACCCGTGATCAGTGAACAAAGTTCAAAAAGGGGCTTGAACATTGTTTCAAGATGATTATGGTCTCTGTCGTGAACGAGGTTCAGAGGCCACAGGAGAGATCATATGTCTCAGTCCAATGAAGCATTCCTGCGCCAGACCACCGTGGGAATCGATATCGACGCATGGAACCAGCTGGTTGCCGGCATGCCCCGCCGCGCGCGCCGCAGCGTTGAGACCAGGCTGGCCGCAGCCAGTCGCACGCTTTCATCTCTTCGCGTCAGTGAACGCAGCGAGCGCCGCATGCTTCAGGTCGCGCGTGAAAGGCTCCAGATCAGCACCCAACGCGACCCGGATCGCCACCCTTCCGCTGATACGGCCGAGCTTGTTCTGGAAGTGGAAACGCATCTCGCCAATTTGACGGTTATCGAACACCAGATCGCCATGGTGCGACTGGCTATCGAGCACCTGCATCGGCGTTCCGTTGGCTGGTCGGGTCGCTCTGGCAACCAGGCGGAGCCGTCAACATCGAGCGAAAAGGCCGAGCGTGGCAATGACCACATGCAGCGCGGCTTTGAAGCGGTGCGCGCCATCCGCGCCTGGCGCGCCGCAGCGAACCATTCGGCAAGAGCGAACGTCTGACCGCGTCGCTTGCCGACGCAATGCCCGGGCCTACCTCCCCCCGGGCATTGCTTTTTTTTGCACTACCAGTGGCCGCGCCGCCGGTTCCAGGCATAGAGCAGATCCGCGAACCGGTCATAGGCGAAACGGCTGATAGGTAGCGTGAGCCGATTGCCGAACAGGCTTGCCAGCCAGCCCTCGCCCGGCGTCAATCGCCAGATGGCGACAACCACGTCGACGCCAACAAGCAGCCGCCCCGAGGGGTAGGTTGCATGCAAACGGCGTCTGACAGCGTCGATCTCGACGTCCAGGCGCCGCAACGCCTCCGATTCAAGATTGATGTCGCGAAATTCGATGCGACCTGACTTTACCGCCTCGATCAACCGGCTGCGCTGCCGCCTGATGCCGGCATCGCAGACCGGGCATTTCGTGTTGTACCAGACGGTCAGTGGCCCAGGCTCCACCTCACCCCGCCACGTGCAGCAATATTTCGCGCCGGTGGGGGCCCCGGCGGTGCTCGAAAAGATAGATGCCCTGCCAGGTGCCGAGCCCCAGCGTACCGTCGACGATCGGTATCGATAGCGAAACGGCCGTCAGGGCAGCCTTGATGTGGGCAGGCATGTCATCAGGGCCTTCCAGCCGGTGAACGAGATAATCCATCGACGGATCGTCGGCTGGCGGCACAAGCCTGTCAAAAAAGGCGTCCAGGTCTCGGCGCACATCCGGATCGGCGTTTTCCTGGATAAGCAAAGAGCACGACGTGTGCCGCACGAAGACCGTCAGCAGGGCGGTCGAAACGCCACATTGGCGGACAAAGGCCCCTGCCCTGTCGGTGAATTCATACAGTCCGGCCCCACGCGTCGCGATCGTCACGAATTCCTGATGCACCGCCATGCTAGGATCGCCCGGCCTGGTCAGCGTTCGGTCAACGCCAGCCTGGCGCCAAGCGCGACGAAAGCCGCGGCGAATGTGCGGCGCATCCAGGCCATCACGCGTGGGCTCGACACCACGCGGTCCCGCATGGCGGCGGCAAACAATCCGTAGATCGAGAAGATGATGAAGGTGGCCAGCATGAACACCCCCGACAGTTCCAGCATGCGGGCAAGCACGTTCGGCTCGGAAGGCGCGATAAACTGCGGCAGGAACGCCACGAAAAAGATCGACAATTTCGGGTTCAGCACATTGAGCAGCACGCCGTCGATCAATACCTGCCGGGCACTCCGGGGATCCGGCTTGGCATCGATCTTCATGGCGCCGCGTTCGCGGATCGTCGCCCAGGCCATGTAGAGCAGATAGGCAACGCCGGCATATTTCACGATTTCGAACAGCAAAGCGCTAGCGTGCAGCAGCGCGGCCAGGCCGGTCAGCGCGGCAACCAGATGCGGCACGATACCCAGCGTGCAGGCGAAAGCTGCAAGCACGCTCGCGCGGCCGCCGCGCGAAAGCCCCGCGGCGAGCGCATAGACAACGCCGGTGCCCGGCGATGCGACGATGATCAGTGTAGTCAGCAGAAATTCGGGAGACATCATTGTTTCCAGTTTCGCCAGTTTTCCGGGAGATTGTTTGGAAACTGGAAGCCGCGCCAGGATATGACGACCATATCCGGCTGCGACCGGTTGGAAAGCGGAATTTGCGTCAAGCTCCTGCTAGAGTCACTGATCCATGCCGGCAAGCAGGCCTGCGCACAGCATCGGCGCCTCAGGCGCGGACATCCGCTTCCTTGACGCCATCCAGATCCTTGGCCTGCGGCCTTTGCAGCCCTGCCATCCCCTGATCGACAAACCGCCATTGATCCATCGCGCCTTGGCACGACGCGCGAAACAGCCAATCGGGATCGCCGCCCTCGATCTTGACCCGTGGCAGAAACATCGGATCAAGATCCGTCTCGATGGTCCCGTGCTGCGACGTAAAGGCGACACGGTAGCCCGCCATTCGCAACGCCTGCGCCGACGGTCCATCGAAATCGCGCATCGTGCCGAAGGGATAGGCGAACGATGTCACGGCTTTGCCGACGATGTCCTCGATCTGCTTCTTGGAAGCCTCCAGTTCCGTAACAAGTTCGCGCGGGGATAAGGACGTGAGTGAACGATGCGTCATCGTATGCGACCCGATCTCGACATCGGCCGCGGCGAGTTCTCTCAGGTCGGCAGCGCTCATATGCCGGCGGCGGCCAAGCAGGCCTGGCACGACATAGATCGCATAGGGTATTCCGTGCTTGGCGAAGATCGGCGCGGCATTGCTGATCACCGTCGGGTCGCCGTCGTCGATGGTGATCACCACACGGCATCGTCGTGGATCGTTGCCAGCCAGAATGTCAGCGACAGCATCGAGACCCGCCGCCATATTCCCCGCCGCAATCCATTTCATCTGTCGGTCAAGGACCTCCGGCGAAACCGAAAAAGGCGACCGGGCTTCACGCGCAAACCGGTGATAGGTCAGCACCCTGAGGTGGTTGCGATGGGACGGCGAGGCAACAAGAGGCATCGACACGGCGCCCACAGCCGCTCGCGCGGCCTTCTTGGCCAACCAGCGCTTCAGATCGATCGAATGTGCACTCATGAATGTTCCTTACCGTCTGTCAGACGGTTTGATCGCATGGCCGTCGGCGCATCACCCGTGCTCGCTGACGCCGACACGATGAGCGCTCCGCGATGGTGCGCCAATCACATCGCAGTCGCGCCGCATCATCTATGCCGAATTGGCACAGTTACGCCGTCAGCCATCGTGACGAGCAACAGTCGTGCCAGCGGGAATTTGTTTAGAAGTCAGCGCAATAACAAGCGCGTGAACACGCATTTGACCCACGAGGGTAGAAGAAGCTTGCAAATAACAACGGCGGCTTTCGCCGCCGTTGTTAGATACCGAGGATTGGAAAGCCTTAGCTATCCAGGAAGCTCCTGAGCTTCCGGCTGCGGCTGGGGTGCTTGAGCTTCCTCAGCGCCTTGGCTTCGATCTGGCGGATGCGTTCGCGCGTGACCGAGAACTGCTGGCCAACCTCTTCCAGCGTGTGGTCGGTGTTCATGCCGATGCCGAAGCGCATTCTGAGCACGCGCTCCTCGCGCGGCGTCAGTGACGCCAGCACACGCGTCGTCGTCTCGCGCAGATTGGCCTGGATCGCCGCGTCGATCGGCAGGATCGCCATCTTGTCCTCGATGAAATCGCCGAGATGCGAATCCTCCTCGTCGCCGACAGGCGTTTCGAGGCTGATCGGCTCCTTGGCGATCTTCAACACCTTGCGCACCTTCTCCAGCGGCATGGCCAGCTTTTCGGCCAGTTCCTCCGGCGTCGGCTCGCGACCGATCTCGTGCAGCATCTGGCGCGAGGTGCGCACGATCTTGTTGATCGTCTCGATCATGTGCACAGGGATGCGGATGGTGCGCGCCTGGTCGGCGATCGAACGCGTGATCGCCTGCCGGATCCACCACGTCGCATAGGTCGAAAACTTGTAGCCGCGGCGATACTCGAACTTGTCCACCGCCTTCATCAGCCCGATATTGCCTTCCTGGATCAGGTCGAGGAACTGCAGGCCGCGATTCGTGTACTTCTTGGCGATGGAAATCACCAGGCGCAGGTTCGCCTCCACCATCTCCTTCTTGGCGATGGCGGCCTCGCGCTCGCCCTTCTGCACCTGGTTGACGATCTTGCGGAACTCGGCGGTCGAGATCGCGGTCTCGGTGGCGAGATTTTGAATCTCTCCGCGAAGTTCCTTGATCATCTCCTTCTCGTTCTTGTAAAAATCCTTCCAGCCCTTGCCGGAAAGATTGGAGATGGACTTCATCCAGTTCGGGTCGAGTTCGGAACCGGAATATTCCTTCAGGAATTCCTCGCGTTTGACGCCATAGCTCTCCGCCAGGCGCAACAGCTTGCCCTCGTTCTGCACCAGCTTCTTGTTGATCTCATAGAGCTGCTCGACTAGCGCCTCGATGCGCGCCTGATTGAGCGACAGGCTCTTCACAGCCTTGATGAGCTGGTCCTTCAGCTCCTTGAGGCGGCGGTCCTGGCTGGGCGACAGCGTGCCAGCCGCCGCCAGCCGGTTTTCCACCTGCTGGTCCTGCAGCTTGCGCAGCTTCTTGTAGGTGTCTGCGATGACGTCGAGCGTCTCCATCACCTGCGGGCGCAACTCGGCTTCCATGGCCGCCAGCGACAGGCTGGCCTCGTCCTCGTCGTCGTCGTCTTCCTCGGTGCGCGATTCGCCGCCGACATTGGTGATGTCGTCGTCGTCGCGGGAACGGCGCGCGGCGCGCGGGTCTTCCTTCGGCTTCTCGGCCTCTTCGGTATGCACCACGATCGGCGCCTGCTTGGCCTCGGGGCCGGCATAGGTCGCTTCGAGATCGATGATCTCGCGCAGCAGAATTTTCGCCTCGTTCAACTCGTCGCGCCAGATGATGATAGCCTGGAAGGTCAGCGGGCTTTCGCACAGGCCGGCGATCATCGTCTCGCGGCCGGCCTCGATACGCTTGGCGATGGCGATTTCGCCCTCGCGCGACAGAAGCTCCACCGAGCCCATCTCGCGCAGATACATACGGACGGGATCGTCGGTGCGGTCGGTCGGCTCCTTCTTGGCGACGGCCGCGACGGCGGTGCCGGTCTGCTCGGCCAGTTCGTTGGCGTCTTCCTCGGCGTCTGCCTGGGTATCCTGGCCTTCCGCCTCCTCGCTCTGCTCCTCGTCCTCGACGACATTGATGCCCATTTCGGAAAGCATCGCCATCGTGTCTTCGATCCGATCGGGGTCGGTTTGCTCGGAAGGCAACACCGAATTCAGCTCGTCCATGGTGACATAGCCGCGCTTCCGGGCGGCCTTGATCATCTTCTTGACTGCGTCGTCGGAGAGGTCGAGCAGCGGGCCGTCAGTCGTGCCCTCGCGTTCGTCTTCTGCCTCTTCCTTTTCCGGTTTCGCCATGCTTTATCGTCTCCACTGCCGATTCTTGGGGGTTACCCCTATGAGCCGGCGCAATGTTACTGGTCCGCGCGTTGCCGCGCATTCGTCCGCTAACGCTATATGCAAACTGCCCGTTATGTGGGGCGCTTGGCCCAAATCGTCCAGTCCCGACCGGCCAAATAGGCCGAAAGTCGGTTCGATACCCCGTCCAAAACGTCCTGATTCCGTCATTTGCGCGCAACGTCAAGCGCCTCTCACCTGATTCGCGTTAAAAAAGCGAATCAAATGAAGGCGTTTGTGACCGCCTGGGGCAGTTCTTAGAGCATGTTGCGCAACAAGCCTTAAGCTCTATCCCCTCGCCCCGACATGGTCCCAAACCCCTCGATCAGCGCCTCGGTCGCCTGCGCGTCGCGGAATTGCGCCTGCACTTCGAGGAGATGCAGCATGTTCTCGTTGGACGGATCGTCGGCCAACGCCTGTTCGGCGGCTCTAAGCTCGCGGTCCAGCGAGCGTGAGGATCGGTGCAGATGCAGCGCCTGCGCGAAAGCGTCGCGGGCATCGTCAAGCGCCGCGCCTTCCAGCGCCGTCCATTGGTAGGAGCTCTTCAGGTGCTCGACCGCCCGCGTCCACGCCTCGCTAAGACCGACCGCCTCGATCCAGGCAATCAACGCTTCCCGAGTATGTTCGACTCCATGCGCCAGCGCATCGATCAGCGCCGCATGCAGCTTGCGCAGTTCCGGATGTGAGAGTTCCAGCCGTTCCACCTCGTCGAAATAGAGATCGACCAGTGGCGGGTGGTTGATCAAGGCAACCACGATCGCCGCTTCCCTAAGTGGCATCACACCGCCGGCGCGCTTGACCAGCGCTGAGCGCGCCAGGCTCTCCGACACGGCCAGCCGCCCCGCCGCGACATTGCCGCCGCGCGACCATTGTCCGCCCTGCCCGCGTTGCCCTTGCTGGCCGCCGCGACGGTTGGACCCAAAAAACGCCTGCACGCGCTCCCGCATGGCCTGCTGATAGTGGAAACGCACACTCTCGTCGCGAATGCGGCCGGTGAGTTCGCGCAGGGTCTTCTCAAGTTCCGCGCGACGCTCCGGCGTATCGAACGTGCCGCCCGAGGTTTCCCGCATCCACAAAAGGTCGGCCAACGGTCTAGCTTCTGCGAGCACCTCGCGAAAGGCATCCGGTCCTGCCCCTTTCACCAGATCGTCGGGGTCCTGCCCTTCCGGCAGCAGCGCGAACCGCGCTGAGCGCCCCGGCTGGATCGCCGGCAGCGCCAGATCGGCGGCCCGCCACGCGGCCTTGAGCCCAGCCTGGTCGCCGTCGAAGCAGAGCACCGGCTCCGGCGACATCCGCCACAACAGTTCGAGCTGGTTTTCCGTCAGCGCCGTGCCGAGCGGCGCGACCGCTGTCTCGAACCCGGCCTGCGCCAGCGCGATGACGTCCATGTAACCTTCGACGGCAATCACTGCCCCGCCCTTCTGCAACGCCTTGCGTGCGTTGGCGAAGTTGAACAGCACATTGCCTTTGTGAAACAGCTCGGTCTCCGGCGAGTTCATATATTTCGCCGGCACATCCGCCGACATCGCCCGCCCGCCAAACGCGATGATGCGCCCGCGCGAGTCCGGGATCGGAAACATGATGCGGTCGCGAAAGCGGTCGTAGGACACCGGCGTATCCGGTCCCGCATAGATGAGCCCGCAGGCGTCCATCTGCTCCTGCGTCACATCCTTGCTGGCCAGGAACTGCTTCAGGCCATTGCGGCTGTCGGTCGAATAACCGAGACGAAAGCGCTGCTGTGTCGCCGGTGTCAGGCCGCGGTCCCGCAGATAAGCGCGGGCCTTCGCCCCTTCCGCAGACTGCAGGCGCTGCTGGAAATAGGCCGTCGCCATCTCCATCACGTCGGTCAGGCTGGCGCGCTGCTTTTCCCGCTTCTCCGCCTCGATATCGCGCGCCGGCATCGCCACACCAGCCATCTCCGCCACACGCTCGACGGCTTCGGGGAACGTCACGCCATCCAGTTCGGTCATGAATTTGAAGTGATCGCCGCTTACCCCGCAGCCGAAGCAGTGGTAGCGGCCCTTCTTGTCCTCGCAATGGAAGCTCGGGCTCTTCTCGCCGTGAAACGGGCAGCAGGCCCAATAGTCGCCGCGCGGCACATTGGTCTTGCGGCGGTCCCACGTCACGCGCTGCCCGATCACCGAGGAGATCGGCACGCGGTCGCGGATTTCGTCGAGAAAGGCAGGCGGAAAGCGCATCGGTCGGGTCCAGTCACGAGCAGACATAAGTTAGCGTCATGGCCCGCGCTACATAAGATCGTCGCTCTGCCCGCTTTCCACAGAAGACTGCTGCCAGCCGGACTTTTGGGGCGGCAATGACCGCCGCCCCAAAGCCGCCCAAGATTAGTGCGCAGCGATAACGCTGGCGATCAGGCCGCCGGCAATGCTGACCAGCAGGAAGTCGTTGTCGACTCTGATCCAGTGATAACCGCGCGCCGGACGGTGCAGGTGATAACGCCGGTAGTCGACCGTGCGATAGCGCTTCCAGCCATCGACGCGGTGACCACGCGTCCAACGCTTCTTGACGACATGTTTGCTCACGACGCCGTTCTTGCGCACGACCTTGCGCTTCACGACCGTCTTGTTCGGCTTCCAGTCCACAAGCTGCGTTTGTCCCTGCGGCACGGTCGGCGCCTGGAGCGGCGCGGCGGCCGCACCCAGCGATGTCGCGGCCAGCATGGCAGCGGCAAGAGCGGAAAGAAGGGTCTTTTTCATGGGAGGTACTCCTCGTTGGTTACCAGCCAACGCTAGGCCTCCGCAGATGAACCGAAACTGAATTGCAGATTACAATTATGTAATGAATACATATTGTTACAAGGCGAATTCATTACATCGCTGTAATGTTGGAGGAGGGCCGGAATCAAAGTCTCAGGCAGCTGGCAACACCTCCTCGGCGACCCGCTGGCCGATCTCACGTTCGGCGATCGCCAATTCGTAACTGGTCTGAAGATTCATCCAGAAGCGTGGACTGTTGCCAAAGAAGCGCGCCAGCCGCAGCGCCGTTTCGGGGGAAATCCCCCGCTTGCCGTTCAGAATGTCCGTGATCCGGCCGGATGGCAGGCGCAAGGCCAAGGCGAGTCGGTTGGCGGACAGATCGCGCGCTACCAGTTCCCGCTTCAATATCCGGCCAGGATGAACCGCGATCATGTGCTCGCTCCTCTAATGATGATCGACAATCTCGACGTCCCAGGCATCTCCGTCCTTGAATTTGAAACAGAGACGCCACGGACCATTGATCGTCATAGCCCACTGCCCTTTGCGATCTCCGCCAAGTTTGTGTAGCCCCACCGACTTCAGCGGGCTGAGATCGGCGAGACTTGTCGCGGCATCGAGCATGGCCAAGAGATCCTCTGCCGAGTCCTCATCGATGCCAGAGAATTTGCTGCGCCCTTCTTCAGTAAAGCGTCGTGTCGCACTGTTGGCCCAGCTTCTGATCACCAAGGAATGATACTACGGAAGCCATAGTACGGCAAGCATGAACCGGTGCCCACCGACTATTAGCCAGATCTATGGATCATATTGAATTAAACGATTTCCTCGATACGCTGTTTTTCGTTATGCGGCTAATGTTATTCACTTGCCTGTTAACGCGTTCGGCTCAAGGATAGCTGCGGAAGGAATTCGGATTTTCATGGCCCCATCTCGACATAGGTCAACGGCGCGGTGAGCGGCTCGGTTGTTCTGCTCAATCTGGCTGGCGCGATCGCGCTGCTTCTGTTCGCCACGCGCATGGTGCGCACCGGCGTGGAGCGCGCCTATGGCGATTTCCTGCGCCAGAAGCTGCGCGGCAT
>JBFWUS010000066.1:0-31396 GCA_050247155.1 Rhizobiaceae bacterium | reverse complement strand
AGTCGGGCAGGCAGATCCTCGGGACAAGCCCGAGGATGACGTCGCGGGAGGCCGGAGAATCTACTTCTTCTTGGCCCTGAGCGCCGACTCATAGGCCTTGCGTGTCCAGACGGCCAACTCATCCGGGTCGTCGATCGCGCTGTCGGGAATTGTCCAATAGGGCATGTTCACGGCCTTCTTCATCTTGGCCGAATAGACCCAGCGCCCGCCACCGGCCGCTTCGAATTCCGGGCCGCTGACAGCATCGCCGCGCAGTCGCACAATGCCCTCGACGACGGCACCAACCATGATGCCCTGGTGCCAGATGCCCTGGCCGCCGAACATTTTCTTGATCGTCACGGGTCCGAGGCCCGCGAAGATCTCGCGCAGAGCCTCGTCGTCCATCATCAATAGACCCGGATCAGCCCAACAAGCTTGCCCTGCACCTTGACGCGGTCAGGACCGAAGATGCGTGTTTCATAAGCGGGGTTGGCGGCTTCCAGAGCGATCGACGCGCCCTTGCGGCGGAAGCGCTTCAGCGTGGCCTCTTCATCGTCTACCAGCGCCACCACGATGTCGCCGGGATTGGCGTTGCTGGACTGCTTGATGATGACCGTGTCGCCGTCGAAAATGCCGGCCTCGATCATCGAATCGCCTTTGACCTCGAGCGCGTAGTGATCGCCGCCTGAAATCATGTCCGGCGGCACGGTGATCGAGTGGGTCTGGTGCTGGATGGCGTCGATCGGCACACCCGCCGCGATACGACCCATGACGGGGATCGAGAAGCCGGCGTCGTCGTTGCTGGCGACCGGCTTGCGCGCCGGTTCCGGCGGGCGACCCAGGCTACCCTGGATGACGCTGGGCGAAAACTTCTTCGGCGCGCCGAGGCCGGGTGCGATCGAGTCAGGCAGGCGCAGCACTTCCAAAGCCCGCGCCCGGTTCGGCAGACGGCGGATGAAGCCGCGCTCTTCCAAAGCCGTAATCAGGCGGTGAATGCCGGATTTCGAGGCGAGGTCCAGCGCCTCCTTCATCTCGTCGAAGGAGGGTGGAATGCCGGATTCCTTCAACCTCTCGTGGATGAACAGAAGCAGCTCATGTTGCTTGCGTGTGAGCATAACAAGCCTCCCTTGAGGAGCAGAATCAAATAGAAAACAAACCCGGAACAATCACTATCTGTTCCAGTTGTGTTCCGCAACTGTTTAAATTTTAATGAATTGGAGAACAAAAAATTCACCAAGCTGTCGCCTGGTCAGCGCAGCATAATCACGTGGCAGGCGTCGCCGGCTTTCAAAGCCCGATCGAAAGGCGGACGGACGATCGCTGCGTTCGAGTCCGCCAGGACGCGCAGCATGGACGAATCCTGTGTCGGAAACGGGGTCGCGACGAGCTTGCCGTCCGAGCGCTCGACGCTGGCGCGCACATAGTCCTGCCGGAGGTCGTTTTCCGCCATGTCCGTGCCGAGTACCGCGCTTTGAAGCTGGGCCATCTCGTCGGCATGTCCGGCCAGCCGGCGGACCAGCGGACGGATGAAGAGCTGCGTGCAGAGCAGGCTGGCGACCGGGTTTCCGGGCAGGCCAATGCAGCGTGCCTGGCCAAGCGTGCCGAACATCAGCGGTTTTCCGGGCCGCATCGCGATCTTCCAGAACGACAACGACATTCCGGCCTGGGTCAGCGCTTGGTGGACGAGATCGTGGTCGCCGACAGACGCACCGCCCAACGTGACGATGATGTCGGCCTTCGCTTCGAGCGCTTTGGTGACGAGCGCGGTGATCGCGTCGATGCTGTCTCGGGCGATGCCGAGATCGAGCACGGTTGCGCCGGCCTCGGCGCAGATCGGCGCGACGCCGTAGGCGTTGGAGGAGATGATCTGGTCGGGACCGGGCGTGCTGCCGGGCAGCAGCAACTCGTCGCCGGTCGCGATGATCGCAACGATCGGCTTTGCAACTACCGGGAGCGCAGGGTGGTTGGCTGATGCGGCGAGGGCGAGCGCGGCGGCATCCAGCACACGGCCTTTTTCCAGCAGCACGTCGCCTTCCTTGAAGTCAAGGCCACGGCGGCGAATGTTACGGCCGGCGGTGACCGGCTCGAGGGCGCGCACATGGTCGCCCGCCGCCTCGGCATTTTCTTGGATCAGAACGGCGTCTGCGCCCTCAGGCACCGGCGCACCAGTGAAGATGCGCACTGCTTCGCAGGGGCCGACTTTGCCGGAGAACTGCCTGCCGGCGGGCGCTTCGCCGATGATCTTGAGCGCCTTGGCAGCGTCGGTCGTGTCCGTGGCGCGAACCGCATAGCCGTCCATCGCGGAAGCGTTGAAAGGCGGCTGCGTACGCAACGCCTTCAACGGCTCAGCAAGGACGCGGCCGGCCGCGTCATGCAGCGAAACCATTTCGGCCGGCTTCGGTTCGGCGCCTTCAAGAAGCTGGGCAAGCGCTTCGGCGACGGGGAGCAGGGCCATGTCAGTCGTCCTTGCGAAGATAGTCGCCGGACTTGCCGCCGGATTTCTGCATCAGCCGGATGCCGGTGATCGTCATGCCGCGATCGATGGCCTTGGCCATGTCGTAGATCGTCAGGCAGGCGACAGAGGCGGCCGTGAGCGCCTCCATCTCGACGCCAGTCCTGCCGGTGACACGGGCGGTCGCGGTGACCCGCAAGCCGGGCAGGGAATCGTCCGGCTCGATGTCCACCGACACCTTGTTCAGCATCAATGGGTGGCAGAGCGGGATCAGTTCGTGTGTGCGCTTGGCGGCCATGATGCCAGCGATGCGCGCCGTGCCCAGCACATCGCCTTTCCTGGCGTCGCCTGCGAGGATCGTCTTCAGTGTTTGCGCCTGCATGACCACCGCGCCTTCGGCCACGGCCTGGCGCTGGGTTTCCGCCTTGCCGCCGACATCGACCATATGCGCTTCGCCGGAAGCGCCGAGATGGGTCAATTTGCCTGCATCGGCCATCGCGTCAGCCGGCCGCTCGGCGCGCCGGCGCCTCGCCTTGCAGCAGCGCGCGGGTGGCGGTTTCGACATCGGCCTGGCGCATTAGGCTCTCGCCGACAAGGAACGTGCCGATGCCTGATTTTTCCAGTCGCAGGCAATCATCGTGGGTGAAGATACCGCTCTCGCCGACCAGAAGGCGGTCGGCCGGGACCAGCTTGGCCAGCCGCTCGGAGGTCGCGAGATCGACGCTAAAGGAGCGCAGGTCGCGATTGTTTACGCCCAGCAGCTTCGACGACAGCTTTAGGGCACGCTCGGTTTCGGCCTCGTCGTGGACTTCGACAAGCACTTCCATGCCGAGCTCGAAGGCGGCATCTTCCAATGCCTTCGCCTCGTCGTCGCTGAGGCTAGCCATGATGATCAGGATCGCGTCGGCGCGCCAGCTTCGCGCTTCGTAGACCTGATAGGGCTCGAACATGAAATCTTTGCGCAGCGCCGGCAGGGCAGTCGCGGCGCGCGCGGCGGTGAGAAACTCCGGCGCACCCTGAAATGACGGCGTATCGGTGAGCACTGAAAGGCAAGCCGCGCCGCCTGCTTCATAGGCCTGCGCCAAGCTTGGCGGATCGAAATCCGCCCGGATGAGACCTTTCGAGGGGCTGGCCTTCTTGACCTCGGCTATCAAGGCGAAGTCGCCGGCGGCACGCTTGGCGCGCAGTGCATTCTCAAAACCGCGCGGTGCGTCAACGTCGCGGATACGGGCTTTGAGTTCGCCGAGTGAAACGCGAGCCTTCGCTGCGGCGATCTCCTCGCGCTTGTAAGCTTCGATCTTTTTCAGGATGTCGGCCATGGTCTATCCGTTCGACACCTGGACCAGTTTCGCCAGCACGCCGGCCGCGCGGCCGCTGTCGATCGCGCCTGCCGCCTGCGCGATGCCTTCGGCCAGATTGGCGACCTTGCCGGCGACGACAAGCCCCGCGCCGGCGTTCATCAGCACCGTGTCGCGATAGGCGCCGGGCATGCCGGCCAGAACATTGCGCATTGCTTCGGCATTGAAGGTCGCATCGCCGCCGCGCAGTGATTCGCGCGGATAGCGCGGCAGGCCAAAGTCCTCGGGCCTCAGGACAAAGTTGTCCATCCGGCCGTCGGCGAAACCCCAAACGAAGGTTTCGCCGGTGGTCGTGATCTCGTCAAAACCGTCGCCATGCGCCACCCAGGCGCTGGCCGAACCCAATCCTTTGAGGGTTTCAGCAACGGGTCCGACCCATTCCGGCGCAAAGACGCCAACCATCTGCCGCCGCACGCTGGCGGGATTCGACAAGGGTCCGAGCAGGTTGAAGATCGTGCGTGTGCCGAGCTCCACGCGTGTCGGGCCTACATGGCGCATTGCCGGATGGTGTTGGGGGGCGAACATGAAACCGACGCCGGCCTCGCGCACGCAGCGCGCGATGAGCTCCGCCTCGATGTCTAGCTTGACGCCCAGCGCCGCCAGCACGTCGGCCGTTCCGGTCTGCGAGGATGCCGCGCGGTTGCCGTGTTTCGCCACCGGCACGCCAGCGCCTGCAATCACCAGCGCGGAAGCCGTTGAGATGTTAACGCTGTGCTGGTTGTCCCCACCCGTGCCGACGATATCGATAGCGTCGTCGGGCGCTTGAACGCGCACCATTTTTTCCCGCATGATGGCGACGGCGCCCGAAATCTCGTCGACAGTCTCGCCGCGCACGCGCAACGCCATCAGAAAGCCGCCGATCTGGCCGGGCGTCGCGTCGCCCGACATGATGATGCCGAACGCCTCTTTCGCCTCATCGAAGCTGAGCGAGGCGCCTGACGAAACCTTGGCGATGTGTGGCTTCAGGCCGGTGCTCATTGCAGTGTCAGCGCCTGTTGGGCGGCGGCCCGGTTGACCTCGACGTCGAATTCGCCGCGCAGCCGCGCGACCAGCTCGTCCAACATGTCGCCGGCTAGGCCCTCGGCAAAATTCTTGCGCGCGTCTTCCGGTATGGCGGTGGCATCGGCCGCCATGGGCTCGATGACCTCCGTCACTTTGAATAGCAGCCGGCCGGTTCCGTCTGATGCGGGTGCCACGCCGACACCGCCGTTAGCGAGATCGAAGATCGCAGAAACGCCTTCCTGACCGAAGTCCGGATCGTTACCCTCGCGCTTGAGGCCGCGCTTGGTCAGCTTTTCCAGCTTCAGTTCGCCGGCCACAACGTCGAGTGTCGCCCCATCGGTAACCCGCTTCTGGAATTCCTTCAGCTTGTCAGCCAAGCGGCTATCGGCCTGCTCGGTCTTCCAGTCGGCAATCGCCTTGGCCTTCACCTCATCCAGGGTGCGCTCGCGAGCCGGGGTAATGCCCTCGACCTCGTAGAACACAAAGCCGTTGGAACCAATATTGAGCGGCTGGTTTTCCGTGTTCTGTTCGGCCTCGAAGGCAGCGCGCAGCAGATTGGCCGAGGCCGGCAGGTCGTTGATGATCGTGTCGTCGGGACGCTTGCCGGTGACGTCGACCGCTTCGATAGTGACGAGCTTCAACTTCATCTTCTCGGCTGCTTCCTTCAGCGAAGCGCCGCCGGCGCGGGCGTCCTCGTAGGAGTCATGAACGTCAAGCAGGATGCGGTTGGCCTCGCCGAGCGCGATGTCCTTGCGGATCTGGTCAGCCACTTCGGCTTGCGGTTTCACCACCTCCGGATTGATCGCCGTCACGCGCACCAGCACCGTGCCGAACGCACCCTGGATTGGGTCGCTCACCTGGCCGGACTGGAGCTTGAACGCGGCTTCCGCGATTGCGGCATCCGGCACCTTGTCCTTGGCCAGCGTGCCGAGCTGCACATCGGCGGCGGTCTTGCCTTCGTCGGCCATCGCCTGCTCGAATGTCTTGCCACCAGCAATGGCATCCTTGGCGGCCTTTGCCTTGTCGGCTGACGCGAACACCAACTGTTCGATGGCACGCGTTTCAGGCGTCGTATGACGCGCCTTGTTCTTCTCGTAGTCCTCGCGAACCTGATCATCCGTGACTGCCGCCGGATCGGAAATATCCTCCGGCTCCAGCTTCACATAAGCGATCTTGCGGTATTCCGGCGCGGCATAGCGGGCTTTCACCGTGTCGAACCATTTTGCCAGAACTTCGTTCGACGGTTCCTCTATGGGTTCGACGATCGAGCGTGGGACGTTCAGATATTCGACCGTCCTGTCTTCGCCGCGATAAAGGGCGACGGCGCGCAGGAAGGTGTCCGGCGCCTTCAGCCCGTCGGTGCTCGCATCAATGATCTGCTGGCGGATCGCGACATTGGCGCGGTTGTTGAAATAATCTTCTGGCCGCATGCCGATCTGCTGCAGCAGATAGACGAAGCGTTCCCTGTCGAACCTGCCGTCCGGTCCCTGGAAGGCGGGATCCTCGGCAGTGAGGTTGGCCAAGCGGTCCTTCGAGAGGCCAAGGCCCATCTCGCGGGCCTGCTCGTCCAGCAAAGCTCCAGAAACAAGCTGCGCCAGAACCTGGTCCTCGATGCCCATGGCCTGCGCCTGCTCGCGGGTGATCTGCTGGCCGAACTGCTGCGACAGCAAATTGAGCTGACGATTGTAGGCGAGCCGGAAATCCGTTGCGCTGACCGACGTGTTGCCGGCCGTGATGACCGCGTTGGAGCCAATACCATTGACCAGATTACCGGAGATACCCCACACAGCAAAGCTGACGACCAGGATCAGAAGCAGGAGTTTGGCGACCCAGGTGCCGGCGGCCTTTCTCAAGGATTCGAGCATTATCAGTTCCGGTTGTTATCTTTTGCCAGTGTCTGATCCAAAAGTCGCCATGTCGGGCTGCAAATGGCGCTTTTCTGCGCTTCGGTGCTCTCGTACTTCATGTACGCTCCGCTCCGATGCTCGAAAATCACCATTTTCGCCACGGCCTGCCGACTTTCGATCCAGACACTCCGGCGCGTAACACGAATGGAAACTGGCGCATAGCGCCGTTCCCGGCGGGTGTCGATTGCTTTGTCATGCCAATTTGATAGGGAACGCGGCTAAATCGAGACAAGACGGGATGTGACGATGACGCCGGGAATCAAGCCGCTGGTTGCGGGCAACTGGAAAATGAACGGCTCGATTTCGGGCCTCGAGGAGTTGCGGACCATCGGTCACGCTTTCGTGTCAGGCATCGAGACGCAGGTCGATGCGCTGGTCTGCCCGCCAGCGACATTGATTTCACGCGCGGCGGAAATGCTGGAGCAGACCCCCGTCAAGGTCGGCGGCCAGGACTGCCACGAGAAGGACCATGGCGCTCACACCGGCGACATTTCGGCCGGCATGCTGAAGGAAGCGGGCGCAACCTATGTGATCGTCGGCCATTCCGAGCGACGCACAGACCACAACGAAAGCGATGCGACGGTTCGCTCGAAGGCGGAGGCAGCGCTGGCGATGGGGCTGATCCCCGTTATCTGCATCGGCGAGACCGTGGCCGAGCGCGAGGCTGGGCACACGCTGGACGTTCTGTCGCGGCAGATCGACGGTTCCGTGCCTTCAAACGCGACAGCCCAGACGACGATTGTCGCTTACGAGCCGGTGTGGGCGATCGGCACCGGCAAGACGCCGACGGCGGAGGATGTGGCTCAGGCGCATGCCCACATTCGCGACCGGTTGTCGCGCAAGCTGGGCGAGACATCGCAAAAGATGCGCATTCTCTATGGCGGCTCGGTCAAGCCATCGAATGCCAAGGAACTGATGCATGTCGAGAATGTCGACGGCGCGCTGGTCGGCGGAGCCAGCCTGAAAGCCGCCGATTTCCTCGGCATCGCGGACGCCTACCGTATCGGGTAATTTCGTCGCCGGTGTTCAGATTGTTATGGCTCTCATTGCAATGCCTTGCCGCGCGCCCAATATTCGCGGCGATGGGAGCCTTGGAATTGCCGCCAATTGATTGTAATGAGCCGCGCTTGCCGTAGCGTTGACACGCCGGCACGATGCTTTTTCGGGAATTTTCATGCAGACTGTTATCATCGTCATCCATCTGATGATCGTCCTGGCGCTTGTCGGGGTTGTCCTGTTGCAGCGCTCCGAAGGCGGCGGCCTCGGCATCGGCGGCGGCTCGGGCTTCATGACGGCGCGTGGCGCTGCGAATGCGCTGACGCGCGCAACGGCCATTCTCGCAGCCGCCTTTTTCGTGACGTCGCTCGGTCTTTCTATCCTCGCGCGCTACAGCGAGCGGCCGATCGACATTCTCGACCGCCTGCCTGCCGGCCAGACTGGTGGCGGGCAGGGCGTGCTTGACCAACTCGGTGGCGAACCGACTCAGCCTGCGGCTCCTGCGCCGGCAGCCAGCGGCGCGACCGCGCCGGCTCCGGCAGCTCCCGCTCCACAGGGCGCCGCTCCGACCACCGAAGCGCCTGCGGTAACGCCGGCTGCTCCGGCGCAACCTGCACAGCCGGCGGTGCCGAACAACTAAATCTGGCGCGATGTCAGCAATTTGAAGCGGCCTGGATGGTTAATCCGGGCCGTTTCTGTGTTCGTGGAAGCACAGTCGGATAAATTCCCGCTGTATCAAGCCGTTGTGAGTGGCCGCTCCGGGATGGCGTGCTTGAGGGCGCTGCGTCCGAATCGTATAAAGCGCGCCGGCGGCAAGGCGGGGCAGGCATACGATGCGTCATGGCCGGCTGCCACGAATGCATTTGTATTTCAGGACGACATCCCATGCTCGCTCGTAGCCTTGCAATTCTGGGCCTCGGCATCTCCCTTGCCGTTGCAGCCCCCGTTGCGGCTTTCGCTCAGGCCAAGCCGCAGACCACTGCTTCCATGGAAGCGAAAAAACCCATCGTGAAGAAAAAGGCGGCCGCCAAGGCCAAGCCCGGCGCCAAGAAGGTTGCCAGGGCCAAGGTGAAAAACGCCAAGAACAAGAAGGCCAAGCCGGTTCAGGAAGAGGTCGTT
Source organism: Rhizobiaceae bacterium (assembly GCA_050247155.1). Taxonomy (GTDB): domain Bacteria; phylum Pseudomonadota; class Alphaproteobacteria; order Rhizobiales; family Rhizobiaceae; genus Mesorhizobium_G. The sequence goes on along the minus strand of JBFWUS010000066.1, from coordinate 22,583 downwards.
GAGAAGAAGCCGCGCGGACTGTTTGCGACGCTCTTCGGCGGTCCAGTCAAGTCGGCAGACGACAAGAAAGCCGAAAAGGCCAAGCTTGCGCAGGCCAAGAAGCGACCGATGCGCAAACCCGTCGCGCCACTGCCCCCGCTGGAGCCGTTGCCGGTCGAGCCCGTGGCGTTGACGCCGGAAGCGTCCGAGGTCGTTTCGAACGGCAACAACGGTGAGTTGCGTTCGGACAACGTGCAGGCCGGCGGCTTCATCGCCTCCATCTTCGGCGCCGAAGACCAGATGCTGCCGCAGACACGGGCGCTGGATGGCGTCCAGAAGAAGAAGGACCAAAAGAAGAAGTTTCGGGTGAAGCCGGAATTCGAACCGCAGGTCGTCTCGTTCGACGGTTACCCACGCGGCACGATTGTCATCGATACCAACGCCCACTTCCTCTATCTGGTCGAGTCCTTCGGCACGGCCCGTCGCTACGGCATTGCCGTCGGTAAGGACGGTTTGCAGTACAAGGGCAACGTCAAAGTTGGCGACAAGCAGGAATGGCCGCGCTGGATCCCAACCCTGGAGATGCAGCAGCGCGAACCGAAGAAGTATGGCCAGTACAAGGACGGCATGCCCGGTGGCGGAGCCAATCCGCTCGGCGCCCGCGCGATCTATCTCTACCAGGGCAAGAAGGATACGCATCTGCGCATCCACGGCACGATCGCGCCCGAAACAATCGGCACGAACTCGTCGAACGGCTGTTTCCGCATGGTCAACGACCATGTGATCGATCTGTACCGCCGCGTGCAGATTGGAACGAACGTCGTCGTGATGTGAGGCAGGCCGACGATTCAGAATTGCGAAAAAGGGCTCCACGTGAGCCCTTTTTGATTCTCAGTTTCGCCAAGTACGCTCCGCTCATCGATACGCTTTTACGCCAGGTCGGGGAAAACCCAGGCAGTCCGCTTTTTAGGCTGGCGGAATCGAATCCGCCGCGCTAAGCACCGACTCCCATGGCGCGATATGTATTCATCACTGGCGGCGTGGTTTCCTCACTCGGCAAAGGCATAGCGGCGGCGGCGCTCGGCGCGCTTTTGCAGGCGCGTGGTTACCGCGTACGCATCCGAAAGCTCGATCCCTACCTGAACGTTGATCCCGGCACGATGTCGCCGTATCAGCATGGTGAGGTGTTCGTGACCGACGACGGGGCCGAGACAGACCTCGATCTCGGTCACTATGAACGCTTCACCGGGCGTTCAGCGAACCAGTCCGACAACATCACTACCGGCCGCATCTATAAGAACATCATCGACCGCGAGCGGCGGGGCGACTATCTCGGCGCGACAGTCCAGGTGATCCCGCACGTCACCGACGAGATCAAGAACTTTATCCGCGAAGGCAATGACGAGTACGATTTCGTGCTTTGCGAGATCGGCGGTACGGTCGGCGACATCGAGGCGATGCCGTTCCTTGAGGCGATCCGGCAAGTCGGCAACGATCTTCCACGTGGCCAGTGTGTCTACATCCACCTGACCCTGATGCCCTATATCCCGACGGCGGGCGAGCTTAAGACCAAGCCGACCCAGCATTCGGTCAAGGAATTGCGCTCGATCGGCATCGCGCCGGACATTCTGCTTTGCCGCGCCGACCGGCCGATCCCCAAGGAGGAGCGGCGCAAGCTCTCGCTGTTCTGCAATGTGCGCGAAAACGCTGTCATCCAGGCGCTGGATGTCGGTCATATCTACGATGTGCCGATGGCCTACCACAAGGAAGGCCTGGACTCCGAGGTTTTGGCCGCCTTTGGAATCGATCCCGCGCCGAAGCCGCGCATGGAGCGCTGGACGGAAATCTCCAACCGCATCCACAATGCGGAAGGCGAGGTGACCATCGCCGTCGTCGGCAAATACACCGGCCTGAAGGACGCTTATAAGTCGCTGATGGAAGCGCTGTCGCATGGCGGCATGGCGAACCGCGTGAAGGTCAAGCTAGACTGGATCGAGAGCGAGATTTTCGAGAAAGAAGACCCGTCGCCCTATCTGGAAAAGGTGCATGGCATCCTGGTGCCCGGCGGCTTTGGCGAGCGGGGCTCTGAAGGAAAGATCCTGGCCGCCAAATTCGCGCGCGAGCGGAAGGTGCCGTATTTCGGTATCTGCTTCGGCATGCAGATGGCCTGCATCGAAGCCGCGCGGTCTTTGGCCGGCATCGATCATGCGTCGTCGACCGAGTTTGGCGCGACCGACGAGCCGGTTGTCGGTCTCATGACCGAATGGCTGAAGGGCAACATGCTGGAAAAACGTCGCGCGGCCGGCGATCTCGGCGGCACCATGCGGCTCGGCGCCTATGAAGCGCGGCTGGCTGGCGGCTCTAAGATCGCCGATATCTATGGCGACACCCAGATTTCCGAGCGCCACCGCCATCGCTATGAAGTCAACATCGACTACAAGCAGCGGCTGGAAGAGTGCGGTCTCGTCTTCGCCGGCATGTCGCCCGACGGCGTGCTGCCGGAAACAGTCGAATATCCCGACCATCCGTGGTTCATCGGCGTTCAATATCATCCGGAACTGAAAAGCCGACCTTTCGAGCCGCACCCGCTGTTTGCCAGCTTCATCAATGCTGCAGTGGAGCAAAGCCGGCTGGTGTAGCGGTCGGCCTTGACCGCTAGACATACACCGCCCGCACATGCTGCATGAACATTTCCGCGCAAGAAGACCAGCTATAGGTCAGCGCGTGCTTGCGTGGGATATCGCGGTCGAGATCGAACGCCTGCAAGGCTGCGGCTCGCAAATCTTCTGACAACGCGCCGCCTGGCCCCACGACATCGATCGGGCCGGTGACAGGATAGGCAGCAACGGGAAGGCCGCTCGCCATCGCCTCCAGCAGCACGACGCCGAATGTATCCGTGCGGCTAGGAAAGACGAAGACGTCCGCCGATGCGTAAGTTTGCGCAAGGTCCAGTCCACGTTTCTGGCCGAGAAAATGCGCGTCGGGATAACGGGATTTCAGCGCGTTGAGGGCTGGCCCTGTCCCGACCACGGCCTTGCTGCCTGGCAAATCAAGCGCCAGAAATGCTTCGATATTTTTCTCAACCGCGACACGCCCGACAAACAGAAAAACCGGTCTGGGCAAGTTCAAGTCGCCACGATGGCGCGGGTGGAAGTGTTCGGTGTCGACGCCGCGTGTCCAGGGTTTTATCTTGTCGAAGCCGCGCGCGGTCAGTTCGGCGCGTAGCGAGGGCGTGGCCACCAGCGTTCCCGCACCCGCATTGTGGAACCGTTTCAGCCAGGCATAGGTCCAACTTTCTGGGATCGGCGCGCGCGCTCGTACATATTCCGGGAAGCGCGTGTGATAGCTCGTGGTAAAGGGCCGCTTCACGGCCAGACAGTGCCAGCGCGCCAGCATGCCGAGCGGGCCTTCGGTCACGATATGGATATGGTCCGGCTTGATCGTGGCGATGCGGCGGCGAACCGCGCCCTGCGTTGCAAGGGCAAGTTTGATGTCTGGATAGGTCGGTAAAGGCGCTGTCGTGAACTCGGATGGCGTCAGAAACGCCGTCTCGATGTTCATCGCTTCAAGTTGTTCGGACAGGCGCTCCAGCGTCTGCACGACGCCGTTGACCTGCGGTTTCCAGGCGTCGGTGACGAGCAGGATGCGTGTGACGGTGGTTGTCCGCGTGTATGCGCCTAACGGCGTCGCCACATCTGCTGCACGGCCTGATGGAAGAACGCGCTGGCTGATCGTCAAGACGGTCTGACCCGATTGCACGCTTCCCCATTGCACGAGTCTTGTGTCAGCCGTGCAACAAGGCTTCGGCTTGAACGGGAGCGCGATTTGCTGCACACCGCCGACAACAGGCTGATCGCCGGTCTAGCCACTGGGCCGGGACCAACTTTTGCATTCGAGGTTGATCATGAGCAAACCTAATCACACCGTGACCCTTGGCGATGTCAGTTTTTCCAACAACGCGCCGCTGGCGCTGATTGCCGGGCCGTGCCAGCTCGAGTCGCGGCAACATGCGTTCGATATGGCCGGTGCGCTGAAGGAGTTGACGCAGAAGCTCGGCATCGGGCTGGTCTACAAGTCGAGCTACGACAAGGCTAACCGGACTTCACTCGGCGCCACGCGCGGCGCGGGGCTCGATGCCTCGCTGCCGATCTTCGCGGACTTGAAGAAGGAGTTCGGCCTGCCGATCCTGACCGATGTGCATACCGAGGAGCAATGCGCCGTTGTGGCCGAGGTGGTCGATGTGCTGCAGATCCCCGCCTTCCTGTCGCGCCAGACCGACATGTTGGTGGCTGCCGCAAAGACGGGCAAGGTGGTCAACGTCAAGAAGGGCCAGTTCCTGGCGCCCTGGGACATGAAGAACGTCGTGTCCAAGGTAACCGAGTCCGGCAATCCTAATGTGCTCGTCACCGAGCGTGGCGCATCGTTCGGCTACAACACGCTTGTTTCCGACATGCGCGCGCTGCCGATCATGTCCGAGATCGGCGCGCCGGTGATTTTCGACGCGACACATTCGGTGCAGCAACCGGGCGGGCAGGGCGGTTCGTCCGGCGGCGAACGGCGTTTCGTCAAGACATTGGCGTCGGCTGCCGTCGCCGTGGGCGTAGCTGGCGTTTTCATCGAAACGCATCAGGATCCTGACAATTCCACATCGTCCGACGGCCCCAACATGGTGCCGCTGAAGGACATGCCGGCTTTGCTTGAAAAGCTGATGGCGTTGGACCGGGTTGCAAAGGCTTCCTAGCGTCGGCTTGAATGATGGAACCGCTTCTGTAGGTTGTCGGTTGGGGGCAACAAACGAGGAGGATTCCATGTCAGTCGCACGCGTAACGGAAATCACGTCCCGGTCGAAGAAGAGCTTTGAAGACGCCATCAATCTTGGTATCGACCGCGCAAACCAGACGTTGAAAAACGTCACCGGCGCATGGATTCAAGACCAGAAGGTCGATGTCGAAAATGGCAGGATCATCGGATATCGGGTCAACCTGAAAATCACCTTCATCTTGACAGACTGAGCGTGATCGCTTGTCGCGTCTTGATCGGCGGCCGGCCTCGCGCCGGCCGTCTCTACCTCAAGCGGGCCGCCAATGCCATGGCCGGTGCTTTGTTCTGAAAATCGCTAAAGTGTTTCGCGTTGCCTTTTGTCGGGCTTCCGCTAAGAGAGGCCGACCTTCCAGTTAGCCTCAATCAGGAGCGCCCCATGACCGCCATCGTCGACATTGTCGGCCGCGAGATTCTCGACAGCCGTGGCAACCCGACCGTGGAGGTCGACGTCATTCTCGAAGACGGTTCGATGGGCCGCGCCGCGGTTCCTTCGGGCGCTTCGACCGGCGCGCATGAGGCGGTTGAACTTCGAGATGGCGGCGCGCGCTATCTCGGCAAGGGTGTCGAGAAGGCGGTTGACGCCGTCAACGGCGAGATTTTCGAGGCGATCGGCGGCATGGAAGCCGAAAACCAGCTTCATATCGACCAGACGATGATCGATCTCGACGGCACGCCGAACAAGAAGCGTCTCGGCGCCAACGCCATTCTCGGCGTGTCGCTGGCCGTCGCCAAGGCTGCGGCCGAAGCATCCGGCCTGCCGCTTTACAAATATGTCGGAGGGCCGAACGCCCGCATCCTGCCGGTGCCGATGATGAACATCATCAACGGTGGGGTGCATGCGGATAATCCGATCGACTTCCAGGAATTCATGGTCATGCCGGTCGGCGCGCCGACGCTGCGCGAGGCTGTGCGTTGGGGCTCCGAAATCTTCCACACACTGAAGAAGGGCCTCAAGGAAGCCGGCCATAACACCAATGTCGGCGACGAGGGCGGCTTCGCGCCGAACCTTAAGAGTGCGCAGGCGGCACTCGACTTCATCATGGCGTCGGTGGAGAAGGCTGGTTTCAAGCCGGGCGAGGAGGTCGGCATTGGCCTCGATTGCGCCGCGACCGAATTCTTCAAGGACGGCAATTATGTCTACGAAGGCGAGAAGAAGACCCGCGATCCCAAGGCGCAGGCCAAATATCTGGCCAAGCTCGCCGCCGACTATCCGATCATCTCGATCGAGGACGGCATGTCGGAAGACGACTGGGAGGGCTGGAAATATCTGACCGACCTGATCGGCAAGAAATGCCAGCTCGTCGGCGACGACCTCTTCGTCACCAATTCGGCGCGCCTGCGCGACGGCATCAAGATGGGCGTCGCGAATTCCATCCTGGTCAAGGTCAACCAGATCGGTTCGCTGTCGGAAACACTCGACGCCGTCGAGACCGCCCACAAGGCGGGCTACACGGCGGTCATGTCGCATCGTTCCGGCGAAACCGAAGATTCCACGATCGCTGACCTTGCCGTCGCGACCAACTGCGGACAGATCAAGACCGGCTCTCTGGCGCGCTCCGACCGGTTGGCCAAATACAACCAGCTCATCCGTATCGAGGAAGAGCTCGGCAAGGCTGCGCGTTATGCCGGCAAGAGCATTTTGAGAGGCTAGGCGTCAACGCACGACATTTTTCGTGCTGTTGTGTGACCACCACCGTTGACCGTTTTGCCGGCAAGTAGGCGTCGTCATTCTCGGGCTTGTCCCGAGAATCTGCCACCGGCGATCAGTGTAGGAAAAGCCTCTGTTTTTGATATGATTGTGGATCCTCGGGACAAGCTCGAGGATGACGAAACTTGGTCGCGATGCGCCCCTTAGGCACGCAAATGCAGCTGTGTTGTGTGACGATGAGCCGACCAGTGGCGCCGGCGATGTTGTCCAAATTGGCCTTGGCATTTGCGGCTCTCCTGCTTCTCGCTGGCGGTGCTTTCGCGCAGGGCGATGAAGGTTTCCGTTCGCCGACCGGCAATATCCATTGCCTCTTCCTCCGCCTCGACGGCGTCGCATCCCTGCGCTGCGACATAAAGCAGATCACCAACCGGCTGCCGCAGCCCCCGGCGGATTGCGATCTCGATTGGGGTACAGCCTTCACCATGGACGCGGATTCACGCCATGCCGGACGCATCTGCCATGGCGATACAGTCGTCGGCCGCTATCCTATCCTGGCCTACGGGCAAATGTGGTCGCGCAACGGTCTCGTATGCCGTTCCAGCCAGACCGGGATGAGCTGCCGCAACCGCCGTGGCGCCGGCTTTGACCTCTCAAGGTCGTCCCAGAAGGTCTATTGACCAGCCTGCCTGGCTCAGGGACTCACGGACTCCAAAACCTTAAAATTTGGAGTCAGCTCGTAACCCTCCATTAAGTACAATCGGCGACAACGTTCGCATGGGACATTCGCTTATGTGGACGCGTCATCACAAGCAGCGCAACACGGGCCGCTTGATCGTTCCGGCGATCACGGTCGTTTTCCTATCTTATTTCGGCTTCCACGCTTACCATGGCGAATACGGCATCAACTCGAAATATCGTGCCGAGGAGCGGATCGTCGAGCTGAAGCAGAAACTTGAGCACACTACCGAAGGCCGCAAGGAGTTGGAGCGGCGCGTCCAACTCCTGCATGACGGGACGATCGAAAAGGACATGCTGGACGAATATGCGCGTCGGGCACTGGATTATTCCCAGCCCGGCGAGTTGACGATCATGCGTCCAGCTTCCTAAGTGAATTAACTCGATTTCAGTTCATTCCCTTTTCTTGCAACGAAAATAATCGCTTAGTTGCATGGCAGCCATGCAATTTCGAACGATTTTGCGCGTAGCAAGGCGAAAATTTCCGTGCTAGCGTTCTGATCATGACGGAGGGGAAGCCTCCGCGTTGGGAAGAGACAATCAGGGAGAGTGCTGATGGCAACCGCCGCCAAGCGGGCGCCAGCCAGGAAGGCTGACGCCAAATCCGGGGCTGCCCCGGTTACGCCGCAACCCGCCGACTTTACCAAGGAAGAGGAACTCGAAGCCTATCGCGGCATGCTGCTGATCCGTCGCTTCGAAGAGAAGGCGGGCCAGCTCTACGGCATGGGTTTTATCGGCGGTTTCTGCCATCTTTATATCGGCCAGGAAGCCGTGGTTACCGGCATGAAGATGTCGATGATCGAAGGTGACCAGATGATCACCGGCTACCGCGATCATGGCCATATGATTGCGCAGGGCATGTCGGCGCGTGGCGTCATGGCGGAACTCACCGGACGCCGGGGCGGCCTGTCGAAAGGCAAAGGCGGCTCCATGCACATGTTCTCCAAGGAGAAGCATTTTTACGGCGGCCACGGCATTGTCGGCGCGCAGGTGTCTCTCGGCACCGGCCTCGCTTTCGCCAACAAATATCGCGGCAACAATAATGTGGCGGCAGCCTATTTCGGCGACGGCGCGGCAAACCAGGGCCAGGTCTACGAGAGCTTCAATATGGCAGCGCTGTGGAAGCTGCCGGTCATCTATGTGATCGAGAACAACCGCTACGCCATGGGCACCGCAGTGCACCGCTCATCGGCCGAGACCGACTTCTCGCATCGCGGCGTGTCGTTCAAGATCCCCGGCATCCAGGTCGATGGCATGGATGTCCGCGCCGTGAAGTCGGCGACCGATGTCGCGACCGACTGGTGTCGCTCCGGCAACGGCCCGATCATCATGGAAATGCTGACCTACCGCTATCGTGGCCATTCCATGTCGGACCCGGCCAAGTATCGCTCGAAGGAGGAGGTGCAGAAGATGCGCTCCGAGAGCGATCCGATCGAGCAGGTCAAGCAGCGCCTGACAGAGAAGAAGTGGGCCAGCGAGGACGATCTGAAGGCGATCGACAAGGAGGTTCGCGACATTGTCGCCGACGCCGCCGAATTCGCCCAGAACGACCCGGAGCCGGATGTGTCCGAGCTCTGGACCGACATCTACGTCGCCGCCTGATCTCGGCCATGGCGGCGCTGGTGTCCATCCTGCTCAGCGCGATCTTCACGATTGCCGTGGCAGCCTGGTGCGTCGCCGTCTATTCGGCCTGGCAGGTAACGAACCTGTCGCGAAATGGCCAGAAGCTCAAAAACTACTTTGCGCTGGGCTGGTGGCGTTTCGCCGAACTTGAAAGCCGGATCGGACCTGAAGTGCGCCCGATCCTGAACCGCTACCGCAACGCGTTTTTCGTCTTTTTCGCCTGCGTTCTGGGCGCCGCCTTGGCTGGTGTGCTCGCCGGGAATGCCTCGAACAGCAATTAAGCCTCTTCGGAGATTGTCATGCCGCAAGTTTTGATGCCCGCACTGTCCCCGACGATGGAGGAGGGCAACCTCGCCAAATGGGTCAAGAAAGAAGGCGACAAGATCGTCTCCGGCGATGTGATCGCAGAGATCGAGACCGATAAGGCGACCATGGAAGTGGAAGCCGTCGATGAAGGTGTGCTGACGCAAATCCTGATCCCGGCCGGTACGGAGGGGGTGAAGGTCAACACGCCGATCGCCTTCATTCAGGGCGAAGGCGAAGAGGCTGCCGCACCGGCAGCAAAGGCCGAAGCGCCCAAGGAGGCCGCACCCGCCGCTGCCGAACAACCGGCCAAGCAGGCTTCGGTCCCGGCCGCACCGGCGGCGCCCTCCGCGTCAACCGCGTCTGATCCAGACATTCCAGCCGGCACGGAAATGGTATCGACCACCGTACGCGAAGCGCTTCGCGATGCGATGGCTGAGGAGATGCGCCGCGACAAGGACGTCTTCGTCATGGGTGAGGAGGTCGCCGAGTACCAGGGCGCCTACAAGATCACACAAGGTCTGTTGCAGGAATTCGGACCGGAGCGCGTGGTCGATACGCCGATCACCGAGCACGGCTTTGCCGGCATCGGCGTGGGCGCCGCGATGACGGGCCTGAAGCCGATCATCGAGTTCATGACCTTCAATTTCGCCATGCAAGCCATTGATCAGATTATCAATTCGGCTGCGAAGACGCTTTATATGTCGGGTGGCCAGATGGGTGCGCCGATGGTCTTCCGCGGCCCGAATGGTGCGGCTGCGCGCGTCGCCGCCCAGCACAGCCAGGACTATGCCGCCTGGTACGGTCACATTCCGGGGCTCAAGGTGATCCAGCCTTACACGGCGGCCGACGCGAAGGGTTTGCTCAAGGCCGCGATCCGCGATCCGAACCCGGTGATCTTCCTGGAAAACGAAATCCTCTATGGTCAATCGTTCGACGTGCCCAAGATGGACGATTTTGTCCTGCCGATCGGCAAGGCGCGCATTCACAAGGCCGGCAAGGACGTGACGCTGGTCTCCTTCGGCATCGGCATGACCTATTGCGTGAAGGCCGAGGCCGAACTGCGCGGCATGGGTCTGGATGTCGAGATCATCGACCTGCGCACCATTCGCCCGATGGACCTCGACACGGTGCTTGCTTCCGTGAAGAAGACCAATCGCATGGTTTTCGTGGAAGAAGGCTTCCCGCAGTCGTCGGTCGGCGATTTCGTGGCCAACCAGGTGTCGCAGCGCGCCTTCGACCATCTCGATGCGCCGGTCATTACGGTCGCCGGCAAGGACGTGCCGATGCCTTACGCCGCCAATCTCGAAAAGCTCGCGCTGCCGAACGTCGCCGAGGTGATCGAGGCGGTGAAGGCTGTGACTTATCGTTAGTTTTGGCCGCCGTCTGGCGACTGTTCCGACACGCACGCACTGACAAAAGCTCGGGAGGCTCATTTGCCCATCAACATCACCATGCCGGCCCTCTCGCCCACGATGGAGGAGGGCAATCTCGCCAAATGGCTGGTCAAGGAGGGCGACAAGATCGGCCCGGGCGACGTGATCGCTGAAATCGAGACCGACAAGGCCACGATGGAAGTGGAAGCGGTTGATGAAGGCACGGTCGCCAAGATCGTGGTTCCGGCCGGCACCGAAGGCGTCAAAGTCAATGCGCTGATCGCGATCCTGGCCGGCGAGGGTGAAGACGTTGCCGCGGCGGCGGCGGGCGGGGGTGCTCCGGCCACCTCCCCCTCGGAGGGGGGAGGTCGCGCCGTAGGCGCGGGTGGGGGTGGCAACGCCGCATCCGCATCACCCCCCACCCCGGCGGCTGCGCCGCCGACCCTCCCCACGTCCGGGGAGGGTAAGGCAGCGCCTGCAGCCCGCGACCGCACTTTTGCGTCGCCCCTGGCGCGCCGCATCGCCAAGGATGCGGGCGTCGATGTCGCTGCCGTCAAGGGCACCGGCCCGCATGGCCGCGTCGTCAAGTCTGACGTTGAAGCCGCCATCGCCGGTGGCGGAGCGAAGGCCGCGCCGGCTGCGGCGCCACAGGCCGCTGCCGCGCCGGCCGCTGCTCCCGCGCCGAAGGGCGCGTCGGACGAAGCGACTCTCAAATTGTTCGCTCAGGGCTCATATGAGCTCGTGCCGCATGACAATATGCGCAAGACGATTGCCCGCCGCCTTGTCGAGGCGAAAAGCACCGTTCCGCATTTCTATCTGACGCTCGATGTCGAGCTGGACGCGCTGCTGGCGCTGCGCACCCAGCTCAACGGCTCCGCGCCGACCAAGAAGACCGACAAGGGCGAAGTTCCTGGCTACAAGCTGTCGGTGAACGACATGGTCATCAAGGCGATGGCGCTGGCGTTGCGTGACGTGCCGGATGCCAATGCCTCGTGGACCGAGAGCGCGATGGTGAAGCACAAGCATTCGGATGTCGGTGTTGCCGTCTCTATCCCCGGCGGCCTGATCACCCCGATCATTCGTAACGCCGAACAGAAGACCCTGTCGGCCATCTCGAACGAGATGAAGGACCTCGCCAGCCGCGCCAAGAGCCGCAAGCTGAAGCCGGAAGAATATCAGGGCGGCACGACGGCCGTTTCGAACCTCGGCATGTTCGGCATCAAGGACTTTGCCGCGGTCATCAACCCGCCACATGCGACGATCCTGGCGGTTGGCGCGGGCGAGGAGCGAGCAGTGGTCAAGAAGGGCGAGATCAAGGTCGCCAACGTGATGTCCGTCACGCTCTCGACCGACCACCGCGCGGTGGACGGCGCGCTTGGGGCCGAACTGCTCCAAGCGTTCAAGAAATACATCGAAAACCCGATGAGCATGCTGGTCTAAGGCAGGGCCATGCGCCCTGTCGTCACCTCGGCGCTCGCCTTCTTTCTTTCCCTGTTCGCAGGGGGACTGGTAGCGCAGCAACTGGCGGTGTCGACTGGGGCGCAGGAGGAATACATCATCGTCTTCATCGCAACGGTTCTGGTTGCCATCGTCGTGACAATCCCGTTTTTCATCGCACAATATCGGCCTCAGCCGCTTGGCGCGGTCGGCAGTGTCGCCAGATGGCTGACGATCATCTTTGTCGTTCTGCTGGTTGTCCTCGGCGTCTGGGCCTACATCGGCGCTGAGGGTGATCCGGCAAAATACAATAAGGACCTGCCGATTATCGCGGGCCTAGTGCTGCCGGGTCTGGCGATCATCCTGGTGCAATGGCTGTTCGCGCGATGGCGCGTGCGTCGCGCCCTGCCGCAGTTCGGGCGGGGGTCTGCATGAAGACGATCCTCTGCTACGGCGACTCGCTGACCTGGGGCTATGATGCCGAGACGGTTGGCCGGCATCGGCTGGAAGACCGCTGGCCGACCGTGCTGCAGGAAGCCGTCGGGCCGAACGCGCTGGTCATCGCGGAAGGCTTGAATGGTCGCACGACGGCATTCGCGGACGATTTGGCCGGCGAGGACCGGCATGGCGCGCGCATGCTGCCGACAATCCTCGGCACGCATATGCCGCTCGATCTGGTCGTCATCATGCTTGGCTCCAACGATATGAAGCCGTGGATCCATGGCGACCCACTCGCCGCCGCCCACGGCATGAAGCGGCTGGTGCAAATCGTGCGCGGCCACGCCTATTTCGGTAATGCGCCTGCGCCAAAGGTGCTGCTGGTTTCGCCGCCGGTCGTGTCGCAGACGAGCAATGCCGACTTCGCCGTCATGTTCGCACGCGGCACGGAAGCGTCGCTCCAACTGGCAACGCATTACAAGGCTGTCGCCGACGAGACGGGCTGCGCCTTCTTCGATGCCGCGACGGTGGCGAAAACCACGCCGCTTGATGGCGTGCACCTCGACGCGGAGAACACGCGGGCTATCGGCGCGGCACTGGCGCCGGTTATCAAAACGATTTTGGGTTTGTGAGACAGGAGAATGGCTGTGGCTGATTCCTACGACGTCATCATTATCGGCTCCGGCCCGGGCGGCTATGTTGCCGCCATCCGCGCGGCCCAGCTTGGTCTCAAGACGGCCATCGTCGAACGCGAACACCTTGCCGGCATCTGTTCGAACTGGGGCTGCATTCCGACCAAGGCATTGCTGCGCTCGGCGGAGATATTGCACTATGGCGAACATGCCAAGAATTACGGGTTGAAGCTCGAAGGCAAGATCACGCCGGACCTGAAGGCCGTCGTCGACCGCGCACGCGGCATCGCGCACCGGATGAACAACGGCGTCGGCTTCCTGATGAAGAAGAACAAGGTCGACGTGATCTGGGGCGAGGCGAAATTGACCAAACCCAACGAGATCGTCGTCGGTAAGCCTACCAAGAAGCCCATGGAGCCCGTCGGCCCTGTGCCGAAGAACACCAAGGGCGAGGGTACATATACCGCAAAACACATCATCATCGCCAGCGGCGCTCGGCCGCGCGCACTGCCCGGCATCGAGCCGGACGGCAAGCTGATCTGGACTTATTTCGAGGCGATGGTGCCGCCGGAAATGCCAAAATCCCTTTTGGTCATGGGCTCCGGCGCGATCGGCATTGAATTCGCATCCTTCTATCGGACGATGGGCGTAGACGTGACCGTCGTCGAGATCATGCCGCAGGTCATGCCTGTCGAGGACGCCGAGATCTCCACCTGGGCCAAGAAGCAGCTCGAAAAGCAGGGCATGAAGATCCTGTTGGAGACCAAGGTCACAAAGGTCGAGAAGGGCGCCAATTCGATAACGGCGACCGTCGAAGGCAAGGACGGCAAGACGCAGACGCTGACGGCCGACCGCATGATTTCGGCCGTGGGCGTCCAGTGCAACATCGAGAACATCGGGCTGGAAACGGTCGGCGTGAAGACCGATCGCGGCGCGATCGTCATCGACGGCTATTGCAAGACCAACGTGCCTGGCGTCTACGCCATCGGCGACGTTGCCGGCCCGCCAATGCTGGCGCACAAGGCAGAGCATGAGGCGGTCATCTGCGTCGAGGCGATTGCGGGACTGCATCCCCATCCGATGGACAAGCTGCAAATCCCCGGGTGCACCTACTGCAATCCACAGGTCGCTTCGGTCGGCTTGACGGAAGCCAAGGCCAAGGAGCAGGGCAAGGACATTCGTGTCGGTCGCTTCCAGTTCGTGGCCAATGGTAAGGCTGTGGCGTTGGGCGAGGATCAGGGGTTGGTCAAGACGATCTTCGACAAGAAGACCGGCCAGCTTCTCGGCGCGCATATGGTCGGCGCGGAGGTCACCGAGCTCATCCAGGGTTTTGTCGTGGCTATGAACCTCGAAACCACCGAGGAAGAGCTGATGCACACGATCTTCCCGCATCCGACACTGTCGGAAATGATGAAGGAAAGCGTTCTCGACGCCTATGGCCGCGCGCTGAATGCATAGGCCGCCCGCGCCGCCGGCACTGTTCGGCGGCGGTCTCTCCGACTATATGGGCTATGAGGGACCAATTCTTGCGGCTTGAGGAGAGCTGACATGGAAATCCAGGCGCTCATCATTTTCCTGCTGGTCGGCCTTGTTGCCGGCTGGCTGGCCAGTTTTGTCGTCGGTGGCGGCAGCCTGATCAAATATCTTCTCAGCGGCGTAGTCGGCGCGTTCGTTGGCGGTTTTCTGCTGTCGGCGCTCGGTATCTCCCTTGGCATCGCCAACCCGCTGATCGGGCAGATCGTCACCGCCACCATCGGCGCGATTGTCGTCGTGCTGGTGGCTCGGGCGATCGCTTGACGAGCGGAGCGGGAGCAAATCATGGAGAACACCGCCGCAATCATGAGCATGCCGGGCGTCGGCTTCTTCGGCATGCTAGTCATCGGTTTTCTGGCTGGCTGGATCGCCGAGCGCACGATGAATCGCAACCACGGCCTTCTGACCAATATCCTGGTCGGCATCGCCGGTTCGTTCGTCGGCGGCACGCTGGCCGGTGTCATGAACGTTGTCTACTATGGCTTCTTCGGTAATCTGATCGTCGCCATCGTCGGTGCGATCATCATTCTTTGGCTTTTCGGCCGTGCTCAATCGGCGCGGTAAGGTAAAACATGGTCACCGTCCTCGATACGATTGCCCGCCCCCGCGCCCGCCATCCTGAAAAGGCGCATCGCCCGGACCAGGAAGTGTTGCGCAAGCCCGACTGGATTCGCGTCAAGGCACCGGTCTCCAAGGGCTATCAGGAAACGCGCGAGATCGTGAAATCGCACAAGCTTGTGACGGTGTGCGAGGAGGCCGGCTGCCCGAATATTGGCGAGTGCTGGGACAAGAAACACGCTACTTTCATGATCATGGGCGAGATCTGCACCCGCGCCTGCGCCTTCTGCAACGTCGCCACCGGCATCCCGACGGCGCTTGATCCCAACGAGCCGGACAGCGTCGGCAAGGCGGTCAAAAAGATGGGGCTGACGCATGTCGTCATCACTTCGGTTGACCGCGACGATCTCGACGATGGCGGCGCTCAGCATTTTGCCGATGTCATCCACGCGATCCGGCGCGAAACGCCTGACACGACGATCGAAATCCTGACGCCCGACTTTTTGCGCAAGGAGGGCGCGCTGGAAATCGTCGTCGCCGCCAGGCCGGACGTGTTCAACCATAATCTGGAAACCGTGCCGTCAAACTATCTCACCGTTCGCCCCGGCGCGCGCTACTTCCACTCGATACGGCTGTTGCAACGGGTGAAGGAACTCGATCCGTCGATCTTCACCAAATCCGGCATCATGGTCGGCCTGGGCGAAGAGCGGAACGAGGTGCTGCAGCTCATGGACGATCTTCGCTCTGCTAATGTCGACTTCATGACCATCGGCCAGTACCTCCAGCCATCGAAGAAGCACCATCCGGTGAAAAAGTTCGTGACGCCGGGCGAATTCGCTTCCTATGCGACGATCGGCAAGTCGAAGGGTTTTCTCCTGATGGCGTCCAGCCCGCTGACGCGCTCGTCGCACCACGCCGGCGACGATTTCGCCAAGCTCAGGGCGGCGCGCGAAGCGCAACTCAAGAAATCGGCCTAAGCGCCTCACTTTATGCCGCAATTTGAAACCACGCGCGCGGTCCGCCATTCGCCGGACAGGATGTTCGCGCTGGTGGCCGACGTCGAAAAATACCCTGAATTCCTGCCGCTTTGCGAAGCGCTGACGGTGCGTTCGCGCAAGGAGCGGGATGGACGCACTATTCTGGTGGCCGACATGACGGTTGGCTACAAGGCGATCCGCGAAACGTTTACCAGCCAAGTGCTTTTGAAGCCCGACGAGAACGTCATCGACGTCAAATATCTCGACGGACCGTTCAAATATCTGACGAATACATGGCGCTTCGATCCTGCGCCGGGCGGCTGTACCGTGCATTTTTTCATCGACTACGAGTTCAAGAGCCGCATCCTGAGCGCCGTCATGGGCGCCATGTTCGAACGCGCTTTTCGTATGTTTGCCGAAGCATTTGAGAAGCGGGCGGATCAGATTTACGACGCGACGTAGGTCGGTAACGCCCAATCCGCTATTAACCTTCCTACGTTATGCAGGAACGATTCCAACCGGACGTTTCTCCATGGCAATTGCCGAGCCGCTTCGACGTTCACGATCTGCGAACGAAAGGTCCGCGTCGCGACTGCTGATGCCCGTCTTTGCCTTTACACTGTGCCTCAGCGCGTTCCTGTTGTTTTCCGTGCAACCGTTCTTCGCGAAAATGTTGTTGCCCCGCCTCGGCGGATCACCGGCCGTCTGGTCCATCGCAATGGTGTTCTTTCAAGCGGTCCTGCTGGCGGGCTACGCTTACGCGCATTTTCTCGCACGCTTCAAATCGGTTCCCCAAGCGGCGGCGCTGCACGCTGTCGTGCTGCTCTTGGCGTTTGCCGTACTGCCCATCGCCATACCGGAGGGCTGGGACGCGCCGCCGGCCAGCGGCCAGGCATTCTGGCTGCTTTCCTTGTTCGCGGTTGCAGTCGGCCTGCCATTTTTCGCGGTTTCGGCCAACGGCGCGCTACTCCAGGCCTGGTTTGCCCGCAGCCGCCACCCGCAAGCGGATGATCCCTATTTTCTCTATGGCGCCAGCAATGTTGGAAGCTTTGCATCGCTGATCCTCTACATCGTCATGTTCGAACCTTTGCTCACCCTTCAACAACAATCCTGGAGCTGGACCGCAGGATACGGGCTTCTTGCCATCTCGATCATTTCCTGCGCGCTGCTGCTGATCAAAACCGGCGTTGCTGTCCCCGGGAGCAGCGAGGATGCCAGCAAAACTTCGATCGCATGGAGCCAGGTGGCGGTATGGGTGGCGCTAGGATTCATCCCGTCCGGCCTGTTGGTCGGGGTGACGGCGCACATCACGACGGACGTCGCATCGACGCCGTTCCTCTGGGTTCTTCCGCTCGCACTGTTCCTTTTGACTTTTGTTCTGGCTTTCAGGGCGAAGCCATTTCTTTCGTTGCCGATCCTCAGCAAGGCGGTGCCGCCACTTGCCGCGGTGGCGTTGACGTCGATTTTTGTCGATCTCGACCTGCCGATCTGGGTGCCGCTGGTCATTCATGTCGGCTTCTTTTTTCTGGCGGCCTTGTATTGCCACACGATCCTCTACGGACTGCGGCCCGAAGCCAGCCGGTTGACCGGATTTTACCTGGCGATGTCGTTTGGCGGCGTCTTGGGCGGCATTTTCACCTCCCTGGCTGCCCCGGCCGCGTTCAACTGGGTGGCCGAGTACCCGCTGCTGATTGTAGCGCTCCTTCTGGTGAGACCACATGGTTGGAGCGACCCTGCCTCGTTTCGCTGGGTCGGCTTGGGCTTTGCGGTGGTCGGCGGGCTCTTTCTGGTGCAACAGGGGCTCCTGTCGATCGAATCCGCCACCAATACGGCGATCGGCTTGTTCATCATGGCGGTTGTGGCTGTCGTCATCGCCCAGTTCCGGTGGCGATCGGCATATTTTTTCTGCGCCGGCGCGTTGCTGCCACTGGTTTTCATTTGTCACGAGGCCAAGCCCAGCATCTTTCGCGGCCGATCTTTCTTCGGTGTCGTACAGGTGAGACAGTCAGACGATGGCCAGTTTCATCAACTGACCCACGGCACGACGACCCATGGGGCCGAAAGACTCCGAGAGACGGACGGCAGCGCGGTTGCTAGCATGCCGGTTCCATTGACCTATTACCATGCCAAAGGCGGCATCGCGGGAACGATCAGGCTCTCGCAAGAAGAGGCTGACGGTCGACACTTCGGCATTGTCGGCTTGGGAACCGGCAGCGTTGCGTGCTACGCACGCTCCGACGAAAGCTGGAAAATGTTCGAAATCGATCAGGTGATCGTCGATGTCGCGCGCGACCCTAATCTGTTCCGCTTTATCAGCAGTTGCGGTCCAAATATGCCGATCATTCTGGGCGATGCGCGGCTCACGCTTGCCGCGGAGGCGGACCGGTCCTTCGACTATCTCTTGATCGACGCGTTCTCGTCCGACGCGATCCCGACCCATCTCATAACGCGCGAGGCGATAGCGCTGTTTCGCTCGAAGCTGAGGCCAGGAGGACTGCTCGTCTTTCATATTTCGAACCGTTATCTCGAGCTGCCCAGCGTCATGGCTGCAATAGCAAACGATCTCGGTGTCGACATTCGCGTGGGGGCATTTCCGGCAGATCCGGCTCTGCCGCTTTCCAGCGCGTCAGTCGTGGCGGTGATGACCGACAACATTGATGTTCTGGCCAAAATGGATGTCGATCCACGTTGGAAAATCCCGGAAGCGGGTTCGACCGCAGCTTGGACGGATGACTACTCCAACATCATCGCGGCGCTTCTGCGCCAGGCATCTGGCCCCCATTGAGCTGGCGTAGACCCATCTCTAGCGCCGTCCGCACCGTTTGGCGGCGGATATAGTCGCGGCCCTGGTTGTCGAACTGCCGCCTTTCGGCGATCGTCGGTTTGCCTGTCATCGCGAGTCCAAACCATACGAGCCCGACCGGCTTGTCCGCCGAGCCGCCATCTGGCCCCGCAATGCCGGTGACCGCCAGCGCGATGCCGGCATGTGACCGGGCCAGTGCGCCGGTCGCCATCTCCAAGGCGGTTTCTCGCGACACCGCGCCACGTGCGTCCAGCGTCGACGGCGATACGCCCAGCATCTCGATCTTGGCGTCATTGGAATAGGTGACGAAACCGCGATCGACCATCGAGGATGAGCCTGGGATGTCGGTCAGCAGCGCGATAATCATGCCGCCGGTGCAGGATTCCGCCGTTGCAGCGAGAATCTTGTTGCGAAGGCATGCTTTCAAAAAGCGGTCCGCGAGCTCCGGCAAATCGGAAAACTGGCCAAGATGTTTCTTGTCGGGAATATCGGTCATGCCGGCAGATTTCCTGGATATATAACTGTTGCGGTGGCGATCGCGGCGATGCCCTCTTGCCGTCCAATGAAACCCAGCCGCTCGTTCGTGGTTGCCTTGATCGACACGCGGTCTTCGGAAATGCCGAGCATCGCCACCAGGGCCTTTGTCATAGTCTCGCGATGTGGCCCGACCCTCGGCGCTTCGCAGATCAGCGTGACGTCCGCATTGGCGATGCGCCCGCCGCGTGCCCGCACAATAGCGGCGGCATGCTCGACAAAAATGCGTGAGGCAGCGCCACACCATTGCGGATCAGACGGAGGAAAGTGCGTTCCGATATCGCCGGCGCCGCAGGTTGCCAGCAGCGCATCGGTCAAGGCGTGCAGTGCGACGTCGGCGTCCGAATGCCCCGACAGCTTCTTGTCGTGCGGGATCGACACGCCACAGAGCGTAACGTGGTCACCCGGCTCGAAGGCATGCACGTCGTAGCCGTTGCCGGTGCGCACGTCCGGAAAGCCGCCGCTCATGCGCTGTTCCGCCATCTCAATGTCCCTCGGCCAGGTGATCTTGATGTTGTCAGGCGAGCCTTCGACCAGCTTGACAGGCAATCCGACCCATTCGGCGATCGCCGCGTCGTCGGTGAAATCGGCGCGATCAGCTTCTGCAGCTTTACGATGCGCGGCGAGGATCGGAGCGAATGGAAAGCCTTGCGGGGTCTGTGCGCTGAACAGATTTTGACGATCGACCGTTTCGGTAATCGTGCGGTTTTCATCGGCTCGCTTGATCGTTTCGACGAGGGGCGTGGCCGGAAGGCTGGCCTGCTGCGATGACACCGCATCGATCACGCGATCAAGCAGGAGGTCTTCTACAAACGGCCGTACCGCGTCGTGGATCAGGACGATATCCGGCTTCTCTGTTGCGAGCGCTTCCAGGCCACGGTGCACGCTGTCCTGCCGTGTAGGCCCGCCGACGACAACCCGAAGGCGGTCGGCTAGTGGCCCCGCAGCTTGCCGGAACAAATCCTCATCGTCGGCATGAATCACGACGACGACCTTGCGGATGGCGGGGTGGGCAGCGAATCGTTCGATCGTGTGCCGGATGATTGCCTTGCCGCCAATCTGCCGGTACTGCTTCGGCCCGCCGGCGCCGGCCCGTTCGCCGCGGCCTGCCGCAACCAGAACAGCAGCGACACTGTGCTCTGTGCCTTTGTTTTCCACGGCATTTCGTTCGTCCATCGCCAGACGCATAGGTGCGGGCGCGCGACAAAGCCAGAGCGAAAGCGCGGCATTTTGCCGGTTGGGCAATTTGCGATTGCGCCGGTGCATGGTTCTGGCTAGGAATTGAGCATACAGGGTGGATGCATTGTTTTTGTGCAATTCAAATTACGCGAGATTGTCGACCCCGCTCCAGATTGGGCCGGTGACGATCCGCAACCGCGTCTTTCTGGCGCCGATGTCGGGCGTGACCGACCTGCCGTTCCGCGAGCGAGCCTATGACGCCGGCGCTGGCCTTGTCGTCTCCGAGATGGTGGCGAGCGGCGAGCTCGCCAAGGGCAGGGGCGATACCGCGCGCCGCATCCGCCGCTTTTCTGATGCGCCACATGTCGTGCAACTCGCGGGCCGCGAAGCCTGGGCGATGGCCGAGGCGGCTCGGATCGCCGAAGGCGAGGGCGCCGACATTGTCGACATCAACATGGGCTGTCCGGCCAAGAAGGTGACAGGCGGCTACTGCGGTTCGGCGCTGATGCGCGATCCGGATCATGCCGTCTCGTTGATCGACGCGGTGGTTGGCGCGGTCAAGGTTCCGGTTACCGTCAAGATGCGGCTTGGCTGGGACGACGAAAGCCGCAACGCCCCGGTATTGGCTGTTCGCGCCGAGCAGGCGGGTGTCAAAATGGTGACGATGCATGGCCGCACGCGCTGCCAGTTTTACGAAGGGTCCGCCGACTGGGTGGCAATTGCATCGGTGAAGCAGGCGATATCCGTTCCGCTCGTGGTCAACGGCGATATCGGCTCGATCGCCGATGCCGAAAAGGCGCTGACCCTGTCGGGGGCTGATGCTGTGATGGTCGGCCGGGCCAGCTATGGCGCGCCTTGGACGGCGGGAACCATCGCGACGCAGGCAGCGGCGCAGCCCAACGAGAACGCGCCCTGCGGCGACGCCCTCGCGTCCTACGTCGTCTCTCACTACAAGGACATACTCGCGCTCTACGGCGTCGAGAGCGGCTTGCGCCAGGCACGTAAACATCTCGGCTGGTACCTGGACCGGCATGTGCCGAGCGTCTCTGTCGACCTTCGCCACACCATCATGCGCTCGTTCGAGCCGGCGGCAGTGATTGCGGCGCTGCGGCAGGCATTCGACCACGAAACCAGATTCGCGGTGGCTGCCTGATGCCGGCCGACACGTTCCAAAATCGACTGGAAGACGCGGCTCAGCTTGTCCTCAACACCATCCGGCGGCCGGTCATCATGGTCGGTCCGGACGATATCATCAGCTACGCAAACGCCGATGCGGAGGACTTTTTTCGATCCAGCGCTGCCGTCTTGTCGCGCAATCGGCTGGATCGGTTCGTGCCGTTCGGCAGCCCCTTGCTGGCGCTAGTCGAGCAGGTGCGCGAGCGCCGCGCGCCGGTCAACGAATACCGCGTCGATATCTCGTCTCCGCGCATGGGACCGGATAAACTGGTCGATCTCTATGTCGCGCCGGTGGTCGAGTTGCCCGGCTCGGTCGTGGTGATGTTCCAGGAACGGTCGATGGCGGACAAGATCGACCGCCAGATGACGCATCGCGGCGCCGCGCGTTCGGTCTCCGGCCTTGCGGCGATGTTGGCGCATGAGATCAAGAACCCGCTTTCCGGCATCCGTGGCGCGGCGCAATTGCTGGAGCTATCCGCCAACGATGAGGATCGCAGCCTGACGCGGCTAATCACCGAGGAGACCGACCGCATTGTTGCGCTGGTTGACCGAATGGAGGTCTTTTCCGACGAGCGCCCAATCGATCGTTATCCGGTCAACATCCACGTTGTGCTGGATCGCGTGAAGGCCATTGCCACAAACGGCTTTGCGCGCCGCGTCAAGATTGTCGAGCACTACGATCCCTCGCTGCCGATGGTGCACGCCAATCGCGACCAACTCATTCAGGTTTTCCTCAATCTGGTGAAGAATGCCGCGGAGGCCATCGGCGACCGGCCAGGCGGCGAGATCACGCTGGCGACGGCCTTTCGGCCCGGCATTCGTGTCTCGGTG
>JBFWUS010000065.1:0-31843 GCA_050247155.1 Rhizobiaceae bacterium | reverse complement strand
CCTGATGACCTCCGCTTCGCTTTGCTCGCTCCGGCACAGGAATGACGGACTTAATTTGTGGATTCCGCAAATCACCAGCGTTGACGACTGGCGGCAACGAAACCGCAATGCTTCATTCCTGTGCCGGAGCGAGCGAAGCGGAGCGGAGGTCATCAGGAATCCATGCCTGACCCGACCGGCCATCAGAATCGGTGTAGGATTGCCGTATTGCGCAAAATGGTGGGCGGCCAAATTCCGGCTGCGCGTATCTTAAAGCGGCAAAGCATTTCTGCGGAAACCCGAGCGCTCAGTTGCGATGAATATGACGGAAGATTTGGTGGCAGCGCGTCACTTCCCGAAGCCTTCTATGATATTCAGAAACGTAGAGATTCGAAGGCCTACCATTATATTTGATAAGAAGAGCACGGTCATCCACATCGCCGAAATTGCTGACAAACGACTTACAGGCGTCATAATTGCCCGCGATCGTGCAGGCAGAAATCAACATCGAGATTCGGCTTTTCCCAAATATATGTTGCCAAAAGTCGACGTGAAGTTGCGCGTGTCCAATCGTCAGGTTTGGTCGTCGTTTCAGCAAAAGCAACTGAATGACGGTGATAAATAACTCGCAAAATCGAAAAGCTGTCCGCCGGAAATGACATTCGGTCAAAATGAGTGCAACGATGCGAAGATCGAGCGAATGTCGGTCATGGTGCCGGGCGACTGCCCAATAGAAATGTCTACTCTTCCAACTCGGCGGGGATCGCATCGTTTGCCTCAACCTTCGCAATGTTGTCCGGATCGGTCATCCAGTAGCTTATCGCGGCTCCTATTGCTGCAACCATTATTATGTATATCGCAAAATCAAATACCAGCAAATCAAGTATCTTTAGTAAAGTTGCAACGATACCAACAATGGAGATTTCATTTACTGCCCAAACATAAGATACGTCCACAACGCGCAGTATGAGGACAAAATACGCCACATAAATAAGACATAGCCAGAAAAACGAACTGGATACGGCCACAAACGAGATCGATCTGGCGCGATATAGGGATATAGATATCATTGATAATTTGACGAGTGCCAGGAACCAAAAAAACTCCTGAAATTCAGAATTGGATAAGAAGATGGCTGAAAATACTCCAGCCAATGCGGGATTAATAACGGTAGCGAAAATCATAGAGAATATAGATATGGATACAATCTTCTTTCTTAAGTAGTTCTTTTCTTCGCGAGTTTGCGTCTCCCCGATTCCGTAAAAATCATCTTCGTTAAAGTATTGAGCGTACAGGCTATCAGCGTGTCCGAGTGGAAAAAATACAAAATATATAGGCGTGTAAGCGATTCTAGCCAGTCGCCTAATGATGGTCGAGATTTCGAAGACAAAATACGCACTAAAGACCGGCAGTAATGAAAATTTGTACTGCCACATAGCGTCTATGAATCCGGACAAATCCACCTCAAACCCCTGTCACAAACCCGTCCAGCACCTTCTTCTGCCCGGCCCGATCAAAATCGATCGTCAGCTTGTTCCCGTCGATGGCCGCCACATTCCCATTCCCGAATTTCTGGTGAAACACCCGGTCGCCGATCGAGAACGGCGAGGCGGCGTCGGAGACGGATTTCGCCACCAGCTCACCTTCGATCGTGCGGCCTTTGACCGAGGTGCGGCCGGCGCCGAAGCCGGAATCGGTTTCGCCATAGCCGATTCGCTCGACCTGATGGCCGGAGCGCGAACCCCAGTTGCGGTCGGTTGCTTCCGTGCGGTTTTGTTGCGCCCGCTGCCAGCCTGGCGTGGCGTAAGTGTTGGAGAACGAGCGGCCGGCATTCGACGCCCCCTCACCCGGCCTTCGGCCACCCTCTCCCCGCAGGGGAGAGGAGGACTGGTCGCCGCGCGATGCAAAGCCGCCTGACGGCGAGCCGACGCTGTCGAAGCGCGATGCGCCATAGGGGTTCTGCCGGCCGGCGGAGAAGCCGCCCCTACCTGAAGCAAAACTGCCGCCGGCAAACGCGCCGCCGCCATAGGGCGAGCCGTAGCCGCCGAACGAATTGCCGGCGTCGGCCACTTCCACATGCTGTTCCGGCAGCTCGTCGAGAAAACGCGACGGAATGGTCGATTGCCAGAGGCCGTGGATGCGACGGTTGGAGACGAACCAGAGGTGCAGGTTTTTCTTCGCTCGGGTGAGGCCGACATAGGCCAGCCGGCGCTCTTCCTCCAGGCCGGAACGGCCGCCTTCGTCCAGCGCGCGCTGGTGCGGGAAAAGCCCTTCCTCCCAGCCGGGCAGGAACACGGTCTCGAACTCCAGACCCTTGGCCGAATGCAGGGTCATGATCGAGATGGCGTCAAGCTGCTCGTTCTGCTCGGCGTCCATGACTAGCGCCACATGTTCGAGGAACGAGCGCAAAGACTCATATTCCTCCATGCCGCGAATGAGCTCCTTCAGGTTTTCCAGCCGGCCGGGGGCTTCGGCCGAGCGGTCGTTCTTCCACATCTCGGTGTAGCCGGACTCTTCCAGAATGATTTCGGCGAGTTCGGTGTGCGGCGTGGTGTCGATACGCTCCTGCCAGCGGGTGAAATTGGCGAAAACCTCGCGCAAGGCGGCGCGCGGTTTCGGCTTCAGCTCGTCGCTTTCGGCCAGCCTGCCGGCCGCCTCCAGCATCGGCACGCCGAGCGCGCGGGCGGTGGCGTGGATCTGCGCGATGGTCGCTTCGCCGAGCCCGCGCTTCGGCACGTTGACGATGCGCTCGAAGGCGAGGTCGTCGGCCGGCTGGGCGACGACGCGGAAGAACGCCATGGCGTCGCGGATTTCGAGGCGCTCGTAGAAACGCGGGCCGCCAATGACGCGGTAGTTCAGGCCCAGCGTGACGAAACGGTCCTCGAACTCGCGCATCTGGAAAGACGCGCGCACGAGAATGGCCATGTCGTTCAGCAGATGGCCCTTGCGCTGGTATTGCTCGATGGTCTCGCCGACCGCGCGGGCTTCTTCCTCGGAATCCCAGGCGGCGTGGACGTTGACCTTGGGGTCTTCAGGCTTGGCATGGTCTGTGAACAGCGTCTTGCCCAGCCGGCCTTCATTGTGGGCGATCAGGTGCGAGGCCGCGCCGAGGATATGCGCGGTGGAGCGGTAGTTGCGCTCGAGCCGGATGATGGTCGCGCCCGGAAAATCCTTGTCGAAGCGCAGGATGTTGTCCACCTCAGCCCCGCGCCAGCCGTAGATGGATTGGTCGTCGTCGCCGACGCAGCAGATATTGACGGCGGTTTTACCCTCCCCTCGAGGGGGAGGGTCGGCGCGAAGCGACGGGGTGGGGTGATCAATGTTCCCACCTCCACCCGCGCCGCGTTGCGGCGCGACCTCCCCCCTCGAGGGGGAGGTTGCTTTCGGCCGCTGCGCCAGGAGCCTGAGCCACATATATTGCGCGGTGTTGGTGTCCTGATACTCGTCGACGAGGATATATTTGAAGCGCTTGTGATATTCCGCCAGGACATCGGGATTGGCGCGGAAGAGGCGGATGGGGTGCAGGAGCAAGTCGCCGAAATCGCAGGCGTTGAGCGTCTTCAGCCGGTCCTGGTAGGCCTTGTAGAGCTCACGGCCCTTGCCGTTGGCGAAGGCGCGGGCATCGCCTTCGGGGATGTCGGATGGCCCAAACCCCTTGTTCTTCCAGCCGTCGATCATCTGCGCGAACTGCCGGGCCGGCCAGCGCTTATCGTCGAGTCCCTCGGCCTGGATAAGTTGCTTGATCAGCCTGATCTGGTCGTCTGTGTCGAGGATGGTGAAATCGGATTTCAGCCCGGCGAGCTCCGCATGGCGGCGCAAAAGCTTGACGCCGATCGAGTGAAACGTGCCGAGCCAGGGCATGCCCTCGACCGCTTCGCCGACCAGGAGCCCGATCCTTTGTTTCATTTCCCGCGCGGCCTTGTTGGTGAAGGTGACGGCGAGTATCTGGCTGGGATAGGCACGGCCTGTGGCGAGGATATGCGCGATGCGGGTGGTGAGCACGCGCGTCTTGCCGGTGCCCGCGCCGGCGAGCACCAGCACCGGACCTTCGGTGGTCAGCACCGCCTTTTCCTGCTCCGGATTCAGCCCGTTGAGATAGGACTGCGAGGCGTTGCCTGCTCGTGCGGCCAGGGCGCGCGCGGCGATGCCGCCCTCTGGCCGCGCAGGCGTGGGCCTAGAAGGCTCCTCGTCAAAAAAGGGCATATCGTCGGGCAGAGCGGACATTGCCCCGAATGTAGTGATTCGGACGAGAAAGGCCAGCAGTGTTTCCGTTTTGTACCAAATTTCAAGGGGTGAGGCATACAATAAGAGGAATTATTTCCTCGAAAGTAGCAGAGCCGTCGATTGACCGGCCTCAACTTCAAAACTAGCCTGCGTCTCTCATCTTTGGAGACTGCAATGGCCGAGCCGAACTCATCGGGTATCGTCTTCACGCCGCCGATTCCGATCTTCCGTATCTTCGATGAAGCAAAGGCGAGGGACTTTTATCTCGGCTGGCTCGGCATGACGGTCGACTTTGAACACCGTTTCCACGATGGCGCGCCGCTTTACTGCCAGGTCTCGCTGGGCGCGCTGAAATTCCACCTATCAGAGCATTCCGGCGATGCGTCGCCGGGTTCGACCGCGCTGGTCTATATGGAGGGCGTGGAGGCGTGGCAAAAGACGCTGATCGCCAAGCCCTATAAATACAACCGGCCCGGCCTGGAGCGGCAGGACTGGGGTCTGGAATGCACGGTGATCGACCCGTTCAGAAACCAGATCCGGTTTCTGGAGGCGAGAGGAGAAAAATAGGCGCTAAGCCTTCTCCAGCCGCGAAATGCGGCGATCGGAAAAATTCAGGCGGCCGTCGGCGATCGGCTTCACTAGCTCGGCGATTGCCGGCTCGGCTTTGAGCCGCGCGTCCAGTTCCGTCATCTGATTCATGGCGATGAGCGACAGAAGGTCGAGGCGCGGCGAGCCGTCGGGCGCGCGGGGCAGGGCGGGCACCGCCTGCACCAGATCGGCCGACGACAGGTCACGCAGCGATTCCGGATCGGCGAGGCGTGGCGCCTCGGCGAACGCATAGACGCCGGTGCCTTTTTTCGGCAGCGGGAAGACGGCCAGCGCGACATCATCCACGCCGGGGGCGGATCTTAGCGCCTCGATGATCGCCGCACCCTCCTTGTCGATGCGGTCGCCGGTTCCATCGCCGTCAGACCAGCCAAAACCGCGCGTCACGGCATTGTAGACCGGCTTGAACGTCGCCCGCCAGATGCGCGACGGCAGCGAGCGGCGCGCCAGTATGCGCTGGGCGGTCGGCGTCATCAGTTCCGGCGCGAAGGCGCGCATCTGCTTCAAGAGGTGGCGGAAATCCTCGTAGGCCATGAAGCGATAGGCCCGGCCGCGCCGGGCATGGCGAGAGGCAAGCTGGAAGTCGATCACTTCGGCCGAGCCATCGGGCGCCATGAGCCAGTTTTGCGGCTTGGCGAGATCGTTATGGGTGATGCCCATGCGTCGCATCTGACGCAGCAACCGGAACGCGTCGCGATACCATTGAGGATCGCGCGGGCGGGCGAGATGCAGCGGCGTGCCTTCGGTCCAGCGGCGGTAGAGCCCGTGCCGGTCGGTCGACAGGAGCTGCGGCGTGCCCTTGATCCCGTGCAGCGCTTGCAGCGCGGCGATTTCGCGCCGCGCCAGCAGCCAGGCGAGCGGACGCGACCACCAGGGACTGGCGGTGACGATACGGCGGATCGCGGGGCGCTGCGGCGCGCCTTCGAAATGACCTTTGTGCGTTTCTGAAAACACGTCGCGTTTCAGCACCGCGTCGGTGACGAATATGTCCATCATGTGCCTCGGCGGCGGTTCATAGGCGAGCATAGGCAGGGAAGCAACCCGAGCCTCCGTGTCTGATCCAAAAGACGCCATGCCGGGCTGTGAATGGCGCTTTTCTGCGCTTCGGTGCTCACGTACCCGAATGTACGCTCCGCTCCGATGCTCGAAAATCACCATTCTCGCCACGGCCTGCCGCTTTTCGATTCAGACACTCACTCAGGCGTTACTGGACCTCCGACTGCACAACCTTATCGTGCACGGCTACGAAAAGCTGGAGGAAGAGAGATGAACAAGCACGTCATCACCCAGGCCATGATCGACGCTTATGACGAATACACGCATCTGACGCTCGACCGGCGCGGCTTCATGGAGAAGCTGACCAAGCTGGCAGGTTCGGGCGCGGCGGCCGCCGCAATCGCGCCGCTGCTGGCGGCAAATTCCGCCCATGCGGCGATCGTGCCGGAGGACGATGCGCGGGTGAAGGCGCAGGACATCACCTGGCCGGGCGATGGCGGCGAGATGAAGGGCTATCTGGTTGTGCCGGCCGATTTGTCGGGCAAGGTGGGCACCGTGATCGTGGTCCACGAGAACCGCGGCCTCAACGCGCATATCAAGGACGTCGCGCGGCGTATGGCCACGGAAGGTTTTGTCGCGTTGGCCGTCGATTACCTGTCGCCGCTGGGCGGCACCCCGGCCGATGAAGAAAAAGCTCGGGCAATGTTTCAGGAACTCGACGCCGCCAAAACGGCGGCCAACGGCGTTGCAACCGTGAATTTCCTGAAAGGTCATGAATCCGGCAATGGAAAGGTTGGCGCGGTGGGCTTTTGCTGGGGTGGGGGAACGGTGAACGATCTGGCAGTGGCCTCGCCCGATCTCGCGGCCGGCGTCGCCTATTATGGCAGGCAGGCGAAGGTGGAGGACGTGTCGAAGATCAAGGCGGCGCTGCTGCTCCATTATGCCGGCATGGACGAGCGCATCAATGCCGGAATCAAGGCTTACGAAGATGCGCTGAAGGCGGCCGGCAAGGAATATACGGTCCATATCTATGACGGCGCGCAGCACGCCTTCAACAACGACACGTCGGAGGCCCGCTACAATAAGGAGGCGGCCGATCTGGCCTGGGGCAGGACGGTGGAGTTCTTCAAGGCGAAGCTTGCCTAAGTGTCTGATCCAAAAGTCGCCATGCCGGGCTGCAAATGGCGATTTTTGCGCTTCCGGTGCTCACGTACCCAAAAGTACGCTGCGCTCGTCGCTTCGCGACCCCGAAATCACCATTTTCGCCACGGCCTGCCGCTTTTCGATTCAGACACTGAGACCTTCCAAAGGGCCGTAGGGCAATCGACGCGTTTCGCTGATGCGCGTCAGCACGGCTCGCAGGCGGATGAGTTCGAACGGGATAGGCTTATTGGCCGCCGTCAGGTCGTGAAGGTCGTAGTTGACGTTCTTGAGCGTGCGCCAGCAATCGTAGTCGGTCAGGGTGGGATCGTTCGCCAGCACGTCGGCGCAGATCTCGATATCTTTCATCATGCAAATCTTGCGAGTCGAATGGTTCGGCCGCCCACGCTCTCGCTAGACCATACGGGCGATTCGAACATGCCGGTTGGGCCCGTTATGTTGATTTATCCACCGCTAATGTGCTTGCCGACGGAGGGGCGCTGATGCAACCGGAGCTCCACCATTTCGAGCCTTCAAGCGGCATCCCGAACAGTGATTTGCCGCTTGTTTTCTGGCGAAATCGCGTCCCGGCAGGCGTGAGCGGCGGCGAGGCGGTCTGCGCGCTGTATCAGCGCAATGGCTGGGCAGGGACCTGGATTTATGGCGTCTTTCCGTTCTGGCATTTTCACACGCACGGCCATGAAGTGCTGACCTGCGTCTCGGGTTCGGCGCGCATCGCGCTCGGCGGCGAGGACGGGATCGTCGCCGAGGTTTCCGTCGGCGATGTCACCATCATTCCGGCCGGTGTCGGTCACAAGCGGTTGAGTTCTTCCGCTGATTTCCTGATGGCTGGCGGTTATCCGCCGGGCCAGAGCGGCAATATCGTGCGACCGGGCGAGTTGGACGACGCGCGAATCGTAGCGGAGATTGCCGCCGTTGCGCTGCCGAAGACGGACCCGATCAACAGCCAAACGGACGGGATCGTCGAGATCTGGCGGCTTGCAAATAGCCGCAGCGTTTGAGCCGTCCCGGCCATCGGCGAAACTTCCAATCCCAATGCCATCGTGGCAGTTTCGCCCGATGCGACCTCTCAGGTATTCCATCAACGTCACATTGGACGGCTGCTGCGATCATCGCGCGGGTCTCGCGGACGAGGAGTTGCATCGTCACGCGATCGAGAACCTCGAACGCGCCGATGCTCTTCTGTTTGGGCGGGTGACATACCAGATGATGGAGGCCGCGTTCCGGCCATCGGCGCAGATGGAGGCGCGGCCCGATTGGACGGACCCCTTCGCCAAGACGATCGACGCGGCAAAAAAATACGTCGTGTCGAGCACGTTGGATCGAGTCGATTGGAATGCGGAGCTTTTGCGCGGGGACCTGAAGGAGGCCGTGCAGCGGCTCAAGCAGCAACCGGGCAGGGGGCTGTTCCTGGGTGGCGTGACGCTGCCGCTGGCGCTGGCGGAGATGGGATTGATCGACGAATACGAGTTCATCGTGCATCCGAGGTTAGTGGGCCACGGGCCGACCTTGTTTGCGGGGCTGTCGAGGTATGTCGATTTGCGGCTCACAAGCCGGCTGGAGTTCGCCTCGGGCGCGGTGGCGATGCGGTATGAGCCGAGGAGCTGACGGTTAGGTTTTTCAGTTCGCTCGGGCGGCGAGGGCAATCGCTCGAGATTTACCCCCACCCCTAACCCCTCCCCACAAGGGGGAGGGGGACACAGAAGCGTCGACGCCAAGTTCCCCTCCCCCTTGTGGGGAGGGGTTAGGGGTGGGGGTAAATTCCTTCTTGCAGGCCGAAACACCGATACCATCAAACATCCCTGCGTGTGGTGCCCTACCCGGGCAAACCATCGACCTTCGGAATGTCTTCCAGATGGTCGTCCCAGTTTGCCCGGCTGGCAAAGCAGATATGGGCGGTTGGCCGGATGTCGATCTCGCTGTCGACGCATCCGGCCGGGACGACCAGCACAGTCCCATCGATCTGAAGGCTCGGCAGCGCCGATCCGCATTCTGCGCAGAAGCTTCGCATGTGCCGGCTGTCCGGCACGCCATAGGTCTTGATCGTCTCACGGCCGGTCAGCCAGGTGATCGTCGCTGTCGACGAGAACATGTTGGCCGCATGGGCCGAGCCGGTATCCTTTCGGCAACGCGAGCAATGGCAAAGGAAAAAGCCGTCGAACGCGCCGGTAACCTCGAACCTGGCCGCGCCACACAGGCAGCCGCCGATCAACTTGCCGCTCATGTCGCTCTTCTTTCGGCTGCCCGGTCTGGCGCGCTCATTTTCTCAGCTTTTGAGGACGATACCGATCTTGCGGCCTGCACGCTCCGGCGTCGGAAGGTCGGCGTGGGCGGCGTGCATGCCTTCTATGTTGCCGAGCACGTCAGCGGGAAAGGGGGCCACTTTTGGCCCGGACATGTCGACATGCAGCGCCAGCGACTCGGAGGTTGCCGCGAGCCAGCCGTCCTCGTGCCGAATCTCCTGATAGAGGTGCAGCCGCTTGGGGTCGTGATCGAGCAGTTGCAAGCTCACAGTCACGATCTCGTTTTCATGCAGTTCGCGGACATAACAGACATGGACCTCCGCGGTGTAAATGGTCAGTCGACGGGTCTTGGCATATTCCGCGCCGATGCCGAGGATGTTGAATGCCTCGTCCGCGCATCGATCGAAGAGGACGTTGTAGTAGGCCATGTTCATATGACCGTTGTAGTCGGTCCAGGCCGGCTCGACCGCCATCGGCTTCGAAACGAAGGGGACTTTGTAGGGCATGCTCGTTCCTTGGCTGGACAAAACCTGTAGCGGCCCAGCATAAACGCTGACACGACCCGACCGGCAAGGGTCTACCGGGAGAAACGTAATGGCGCTCAAGGATTTGCAGAAGGTAGAACGCAATGAACAAGGCATTGCGGCGGTACTCGGCATCCTGAAGCAGCAGCTCGGCGAGCGTTTTCAGACCGGACAATCACTGCGCGAGCAGCATGCTCACACGACCACCTACATTCCGAATCAGGCGCCGGACGGCGTGGCCTTCCCGGAAAGCACGGAAGAGGTGCAGGCGATCGTGCGAACCTGCGCGGAGCACCGCGTGCCAGTGATCCCCTTCGGCACGGGCACCTCGCTGGAAGGCCACGTCAATGCGCCGGGCGGCGGCATCTCGATCGATACCTCGCGCATGAATCGGATTCTGAGCGTCAACGCCGAAGACCTTGATTGCACGATAGAACCGGGCGTCACGCGCGAAGATCTGAACGCCCATCTGCGCGACAGCGGCCTGTTCTTCCCGATCGATCCCGGCGCCAACGCCAGCCTCGGCGGCATGGCCGCGACCCGCGCCTCCGGCACCAATGCCGTGCGCTACGGCACGATGAAGGACAATGTTTTGTCGCTGACCGCCGTCATGGCCGATGGCCGCGCCATCACCACCGCGAAGCGCGCGAAAAAGAGTTCTGCCGGTTATGATTTGACGCGCTTGCTGGTCGGCTCGGAAGGCACGCTCGGCGTCATCACGTCCTTGACGCTGAAGCTGGCCGGCATTCCACAGGCGATTTCGGGCGGCGTATGCCCGTTCCCTTCTGTCGAAGCCGCCTGCAACGCGGTGATCATGACCATCCAGATGGGCATCCCTGTCGCTCGCATCGAATTGGTCAACGCCTTGCAGATGCGGGCGCTGAAAAACTATTCGAAGCTGGATTATCCGGAGAGCCCGTGCCTGTTCCTCGAGTTTCACGGCTCGGAAACCGGCGTCGCCGAGCAGGCCGAGACTTTTGGCGAGATCGCGACGGAATTCGGTGGCGGGCCATTCCAGTGGACAGCGGTTGCGGAAGAACGCGCAAAGCTATGGAAGGCGCGGCACGACGCCTATTGGGCGTCACTCACCTTGCGGCCAGGCGCCAAGGGCCTGTCGACCGACGTCTGCGTGCCGATCTCCCGGCTCGCGGAGTGTATCGCCGAGACCGAGGCCGACATTGCCGAGATGGGGCTGATCGCGCCGATCGTCGGCCATGTCGGTGACGGCAATTTTCACACGCTGGTGCTGATGGATGTGAACGATCCGAACGACATTGCATTGGCGGAGAAATTCGTCGCCAGGCTGAATGACCGCGCCATCGCCATGGATGGAACCTGCACCGGCGAACACGGCATCGGGCAGGGCAAGATGGGTTTTCTGCGCCAGGAGCTCGGCGATGCGGTGGACTTCATGCGCCAGATCAAGGTGGCGCTCGATCCGCATAACATCATGAACCCGGGCAAGATTTTACCGTCATAGCGTGCTCTTTTGCCACTTTATGAACATGCCGATTTGCTTATGGTCTTGCGGGGTTGAAGCGGACTAGGGTCCGTCGATATTCGATCGCGGCTGGCCTGCAAATGGCGTTTTTCTGCGCTTCCGATGCTCATGTACACCAACGTACACTTCGCTTCGGTTCTCGAAGAACACCATTTTCGACTCAGCCGCGGCCGAATCTCTACGAACCCTCAAGCTAGGTCGGATGCTCGCGCGAATTTTTGTCCTTGTCGGTAGCCTTGTCGTCGTGGCGCTGTGCGCCGCGCTGATCGGCCCTTATTTTGTCGACTGGACGTCGTACCGCGCCGATTTCGAGCGTGAGGCCAGCGCTATTCTCGGCCGCAAGGTCGAGGTGAAAGGCGAGGCGGATGCACGCATCCTGCCGTTCCCGTCGCTGAGTTTTACCAACATCGTCGTCGGCGGCGCCGAGGATCCGGTGCTTACCGCCGAGAGCTTCTCGATGGACGCCGAACTCGCGCCCTTCCTGAGCGGCGAGGTGCTGATCTTCGACATGCGCATCGTCAAACCCAGCGCGCGGGTGATGGTCGGCGAGGATGGGGTGATCGACTGGACGGTGCGGCCTTCGACGCCGTTCGACCCGAGTCGCATCGCGCTGGAAAAACTGACCATCGTCGATGGCAAGCTGCGCATCATCGACCAGGCCGGCGGACGCGAGCATTTGCTGTCGGAGGTGAACAGCACCGTTTCGGCCCGCTCGTTGCGCGGGCCCTGGCGCGTCGGCGGATCCCTGCGCGTCGACGGCAACCGCACGACCATCACGGCGTCGAGCGGCGTTGCCGATGGCAGCGGCGCAACGCGACTGAGGCTCACCGCGCGGCCGGAAGCCTTTCCGGTCGAAATCGAATCGGACGGCAACGTGGGTCTGGCGGATGGCGTGATCGACTACCAGGGAACCTTCCGCGTCGTCGGCATCACGCCCGTGAAGGACGAGCTAAGAGGCACGGATGGCGAGCCGCCAAAAGTGGTGGCCGATGCGCCGCCCAACCGGCTGAGTGGCACGTTCGTGCTCGGCAAGGACAGGCTCGACTTCGACAGTTTCCGCTTTGAAACCGGGCCGATCGCCGATCCTTATGTCGCTGACGGCAAGGCCTATATCGAACTGGGCAAGGAGCCGAAGTTCAACGTCACTGCAAACGGCGCGCAGGTACGGCTGACGAACTGGGGCGAAAACGTCAATGCCGGCGCGACGATCGGCGATCGGCTTGCCGCGTTGCAGGAAATGCTGACGCTGTTTCCAAAGCCGCCGATCCCCGGCGTCGTGGATGTAAACCTGCCGGCGGTCGTCGCCGGCGACACGACGATCCGGGATGTCGCGCTGTCGGCCGCTCCGGCCCTCGACGGCTGGTACCTGAGTTCGGCTTCGGCGACGCTGCCGGGTCGCTCCACGCTTGAGGCGAAGGGCTTTCTAACCACCGGCAAGAAGCCGCGCTTCGAAGGCTCGTTGCTTCTGGCGGTCAAGCAGCCGTCCGGTTTTGCGGCGTGGCTGTCGAAGGATGTCGACGCGGCGATCCGGCAGCTCCCGGCGGCCGGCTTCAGCGGCGACGTTTATCTCGATGCGGCACGCCAGTCGTTCAAGAGGATGGAGATCATCCTGGGCGACGCCAAGCTGACGGGCGAAATCGATCGCACCGTGCCCGCAAATGCAAAGCCTGTGCTGGCGGCGCGATTGGAGGGCGGGGCGCTCAACGCGGAAACCGCTTCGGCGCTGGCCTCGCTCTTCGTCAGCGACACCGGGGCATTCCGCTATATCGGGCATGACGTTGACCTGAAGGTGAAGGCCGGGCCGGTGGATTTTTCCGGCCTGACGGCGGCCGCACTCGACACAGCGCTGCGCGTCAAGGACGAACGTCTCGACATCGACAAATTGTCGATTGCCGATGTTGCCGGAGCGTCGCTGTCGGCAACCGGCTCGGTGCGCGGCCTTGGCAGCGAAGCTGTCGGTGATATCGACACGACCATCGTTGCGGGCGACCTGAAACCGCTGGTCGATCTGCTGGCGAGGACGTTCCCCGCCAACAGCGCGCTTCGCGAAGTTAGCGAACGCGCGGCAGGTTTTCCCGCTCTGCTGACCGACACGCGGCTGGATGTTACGGGCAGTGCCGCAATGGCGGCCTGGCCGGTCGTCGACGTGGCGCTGAGCGCCAAGGGCCGAGCCGGCGGGTCCGATTTCGCCGCGACGATTTCGGGCAACTATAACAATGGCATAGCGCCCGAAGCCCCCTTCGAGATGATGTACCAGGCAGGCAACGCCGACGCGACGGCCCTGTTGGCAATGACCGGCCTGCCGACGTTGCCGCTCGGCGTTGTCGGGCCGGGCAAGCTCGAGGCCTTGTTCAAAGGCACGCTGGCTGGCGGCCTGGATACCTCGATCGCCATTTCGGGCGACACATTCAGGGCTTCATTCGACGGCACCGCAATGCCTGGCGCGGACGGACTGGCGGCGCGCGGCAAGGCGGAGATCGAGAGCAAAGATGTCGAACCCTGGCTGATGACGGTCGGCGCGGCGATCCCTGGCATGGGCCTGGGTACTCCGGTGGCGATCGTGGCGGACGCCGACTATGGCAAAGGGCTGCTCGTGTTGAACGACATCGAAGGATCGCTGGCGGGCACCGCCGTTTCCGGCGACCTGAACGTCGCCATGGAGGCCGGCAGCCCCAAATTCAGCGGGGCTCTGTCGCTGGATCGGCTGGATCTGTTTCCGCTGGCCGAAATGGTGTTCGGCGGACCGGCCCTTGCCTCGTCCGCCGACGGTGGGTGGGTCGCGGCGCCGTTCCAAGAAAAGCCGGCCGCGCCGTTTGCGGCAGACGTCGCTTTGACCGCAGGAACGTTGGAGGCGGGGCCGCTGCCGCCGGTTCATGAAGCGAGTTTTGGCCTGCAGGTGGATGGACAGCGTCTTCGGATTGCCGACCTCGACGCCAAGTTCGCCAACGGCAAGGTCAACGGGCTAGTCGAACTCAAGAACGAGAGCGGCGTTGGGCTGCTGGGCAGCCAGCTAAAGCTGAGTGCAGTTGATGTTGCACTGCTGCTGGCCGCCTTCGGCATGGACGATCCGGCCGCAAAAGGTCAGGCCGACGCCACCGCCAGCCTGTCGTCGAGTGGCAAATCGGTGAGCGGCATGGTGTCGGCCCTTGCAGGATCCGGCACTGTGGCATTGCGCAGCCTAGAGGCGCGCGCATTGAACGCCGGCGCGCTCGCGCCACTGGTCCAGCAGTCGGACAAGATCGGCCGAGACCTGGATGCCGCGAAGACAGCGTCGTTCGCGCCGGCGATCGTCGGCGACGGCGTCTTTCAGGCAGGCGATTCGCAATTCGCGTTCAGCGTCGCCAACGGCATCATTCGTATGCCTGCCACGGCGTTCGACCGCGATCAGGCAAAGCTGACGGTCGAGTTGCGCGCCGATCTGGCGAAGCAGGAACTGGCGGGTGAAGGCTCATTCACATGGAAGCCCGGCGACTTTGCCCAGGTCGGTTCGGAGCCTTCCGTGCGTCTGGTCTTCAACGGCCCGATGACACAGCCGAAAGCGACGCTCGACACAGCCCCGTTGGCGCAGTTTCTCACGCAACGGCAATTGGAGATCGAGCAGGCGCGGGTGGAGGCCATGCAGACCGCGCTCCTGGAAAAGCAGCGGCTGCGGCGCGAAACCGCCTACTACGTGGCCAGACGCGAGGCCCGCGCCATCCTTGCAACCGACGAGGCGCGGCGTCGCGAGGCGGCGGCGCGATTGCAGGAGCAGTTGAAGCGCGAAGCAGAGGCGCGCGCCAAGGCCGAGGCCGAAGCCCGCCTGAAAGCGGAGGCCCAAGCGAGGGCTGTCGCGGAAAAGGCGAAGGCCGAAGCAGAGGCGCGCGCCAAGGCCGAGGCCGAAGCCCGCCTGAAAGCGGAGGCCCAAGCCAAGGCTAACGCGGAGAAGGCAAAGGCTGAAGCGGACGCAAAAGCAAAGGCCGAAGCAGAGGCGAAGGCCGAAGCGGCTGCCGCTGTTGCCGCCAAGGCAAGGGCAGAATCAGAGGCGCGGGCCAAGGCGGAAAGCGAGGCAAAGGCATTGGCCGAGACTGGAAACGCGCCGACGCCCGATGCCGCCGAACCTGCAACTCCACCATCGCCTGCGCCGCCATCAGCGACGGTCCCCCCTTCGGGCAACCCGGAAACGACCCAGCAGCCTGCCGCTGCCGCAACCTCGGAAGCCGACAGCGCCCGACGCGAGGCTCAAGGACAGACGGTCCTGGAACAGCAGGCGAAACCGGAAACCGTTCCGCCAAGGCCCGCGCGAGCGCCGGCGAGCGGGAAGCCGAAGGCGGCGCAATTTCCGCCACCACCACCTCCTCCTGCCCAAACCCTCGGCGACCTGCTGCGCTCGATCGGTCAATAGCGTTCGGTTGAGAGCGTCGGGCGGTAATTCTGATCCATTCTGTTTGCCGTTTGGCGGACGCCCGGTTCGTCGGCTTGCTCGGCCGATGAACCACATCGACCTTCGCAACCCTCCTGCCGGATCGCCTCGCCAAACGACAACAGAATGGATCAGAATTACCGCCCGACGCTCTACCCGTTTCGGCGCTTATATTCCGCGAGCACAAAAAGCCGAAGGGCGGACGACAGATTTGTGTTGCGGGGGCGCGTGCTGTCAATTTCCGCAACCAGCGCGGCAAAGGCAATGCCGCGCGCCTCGGCGAACCCCGCAAGTTCGTCGAAAAATTCCTGTTCAAGCGAAATGCTGGTGCGATGGCCCCGGATCGTTACGGAACGCTTGCGCACGCCGATCAGGTCGCCGGACCGCGCTTGTGGCCATCGACGAACGATGCCAAGCGCTCACGCTCGGCTCGCTGAGCCGCCCGTTCGGCTTTCGACCGCCCCGATTGCGCGCGATTGGCGTCGGCGCGCTTTTCCTTTTCGGCTCGCGCCTTAGAGCATCGGGCGACAACTCTGGTCCATTCTGTTTCTCGTTTGGCGTGTGCGATCCGGCAGGAGGGACGCGAAGGTCGGGCTGGTTGCCCGGCCGAGCGGCTCGACGAACCGGGCGCCCGCCAAACGGAAACCCGGAGGGCCGGGCTGGTTTGGGCCAATTCCAGCGGCCTCCGTCTCGGCCGGACAACCAGTCCGACCTTCGCCGAAGTCCTTGGTCTTGTCCCAAACCATCGCCGGCAGAATGGATCAGAGTTATCGCCCGATGCTCTCGCCTCGCGCGCCAGCCTGAGATTGACGATGTCACCCATAAGCGCCGCTTATTTCTTTCGGAAAGCGTCGAGCGACACGACGTCGGCGCTCTTGCCGGCCTGATCGGCAGGCTCCTTCTCCTGCGCGGCCTGGGTCTCTTCGTGCTTGGCCACCGGTTTGAGCGGCTCGGCAAGCTGTGGCGACTTCTTCTGTTCCGCGACGGGCAGGGGGCTTGGCTGGGCGACCTCCGTCTTGACATCGAACTCAAGTTCGAAATTGACCGACGGATCATAGAAACCACGCACCGCGGAGAACGGCACTTCGAGTTTTTCAGGCGTGTCGGAGAATGACAACCCGACTTCGAAGCCGGAATCGGTGACCTTCAGATCCCAGTACTGGAACTGGAGTACGATCGTCATCTGCTCAGGATAGCGTTCGCGCAAGCGGCTCGAGATGCGCACGCCCGGAGCGTTGGTCAGGAACGTGATAAAAAAATGATGATTGCCCGGGAGGCCGGTCCGCGCGACTTCTGCCAGCACCTTGCGCATCACGCCGCGCAAAGCTTCCTGGGCGAGAATGTCATATCGTATCTGGTCGTCGGGCATCCTGCACGCGTTTCCGGCTCTGTCGAATCTACCTCTAATCAAGCTTGCGTCGCACGTAAACCAGATTGAATAGGGTCGGGTTCCAACGCCCGCATGATCTCGCCGGCGACGAATGCGGCGCGCTCGGAAACGCTGCCGCGCGGGACTTCAACGAGCGTATACCCAAGCTGCCTGTAGACGGCCGTAACAGCCTCGAAGGTACGCTCGGCTTCGCCCAGAGACTGCTTGCGCTCCGTGTCGTTTGCGTAGATCTCCGGCCAGGGCGGCAGGACGAAAACATGCGGGTTGTAACGGTAGTGTTCGGTGGCGAGCCACATGGGCGCGGGCACCTCCAGGCCGCATAGTTGCATGTAGCCGATAGTGTCAGGAACGCCCCGGTCGAACAAAACCGTTGATCCGCCTGCGGCGCTGTCGTGCGAGCGCATGTCCCAGCTCAGCATCAATTCTGCGAAAAGCTGCCGGTTGCGCCAAGGCAGGGCGTCGCCGCCGATAGCCTGCTGCGCCCGGATAATGGCCCGGCCAGCCTCCGGCGCGGTGGCAAAACCCTTTTGGGCCAGGGCTTGAATGAGGCTTGTCTTGCCCGATCCCGGCCCGCCGGTGAAAACGAAAAATTGGGATGTCATGTCAATTCGCGATCGATGCGGCGACGCCATCCGCAGCATGGCGGTGCAACAATTCAAGGGAATGGGAGAGATGAAGTGGAGGCTTCTGTTGCCAGGCGCCTCCGAGCCCCGCCTAGAGGTGCTAACCCCTAGGGCTTTGATCGAGACTATCGCGCCGCATTAAGCAGCGAGACGTGCCTCAGCATAGTTGTCGTTGGCAACTATAAGGTTAGCCCGATAACGGTGGTACAATGCCGGGCAAAAGTCCGATCTTTACACCCTCGTCGATCCTATTTCGCCCCCATCACCAGCCGCAGAACCTGCGGTTCGTGGTGGAGGCGCCGGGTACCGCCCCCGGGTCCGAATGGCTTATTTCATCGGCAGTTTATCGCCATAGTCAGTCGAGCTGACGGACCGAATATAGGGAGCCGGCGTTGAAAAGGGAAGGGCCGTTGGCTGCCTTCCATCCGGCCTTCCTAATCAAATAGGCGTTGGGAATGAACGGGTTGACTTGGCCACCGGTGCGGCAGAATGTCTGCGCCGGTGAGGAGTGCGACCGAAAAGGCCGCAAGCGGCGGCTGCTCCGTCACCAGGGAGTCTACGAGGGGAAGCCATGACCGACTATGCAGCAGACGTAAAGAAATACGATGCGGCGGCCGATACGGACGCGGTGGCGAAGATCGTCAAGCATCTGGGAATTGCCTTGCGTAATCGCGATTCGTCGCTGGTGTCTTGCACCGACCCGAAGGA
Organism: Rhizobiaceae bacterium; assembly: GCA_050247155.1. Lineage (GTDB taxonomy): Bacteria > Pseudomonadota > Alphaproteobacteria > Rhizobiales > Rhizobiaceae > Mesorhizobium_G. The sequence continues at coordinate 13,489 of JBFWUS010000065.1, read as the reverse complement.
GCTGGAGCGGGTGCGCAACAATTGGGCCGCAAAGAAGCTCGGCGTTACCGATGCCGCCAAGGCCGATGCGGCGATCGAAAAGGTCTGCCAGGCGATGTCGGCGGATAACACCAAGAGCCGCGTGACGTTCTACTATCTCGTCGCCAAGCATCTCGGCAAGTTGGGGTCGCTCTGATCCGCTTTTGGGCGCACGGCACTGACGCCGGGCGCCCTTGACCTGCTCAGATCCGGCTGAGGAACTAACGCATCAGCCCTTCAGAATCTGCGCCACGTCTGGCGCGAAATAGGTGAGGATGCCGTCGCAGCCGGCGCGCTTGAAGGCGAGCAGGCTCTCCAGCATCGCCTTCTCGCCGTCGATCCAGCCATTGGCGGCGGCCGCCTTGATCATCGAGTATTCGCCCGACACCTGATAGGCGAAGGTCGGCATCGCGAATTCATCCTTGAGACGCCGGATGATGTCGAGATAGGGCAGGCCCGGCTTGACCATGATCATGTCGGCTCCCTCGGCGATGTCCTGCTCGGCCTCGCGCACGGCTTCGTCTGAGTTCGCGTGGTCGAGATAATAGGTCTTCTTGTCGCCCTTCAGCAGCCCGAGCGTGCCGATAGCCTCGCGGTAAGGGCCATAAAACGCGGAGGCGAATTTGGTCGCGTAGGACATGATGGCGACATCCTGAAAGCCGTTCGCGTCGAGCGCATCGCGGATCGCCCCGATGCGCCCGTCCATCATGTCGGACGGCGCGATGATGTCGGCGCCGGCCTCGGCTTGCAGCACGGCAGCCGCGGCGATCTGGCCGACGGTCTCGTCGTTTACGATAATCCCATCGCGCAAGATGCCGTCATGGCCGTGGCTGGTAAATGGGTCCAATGCAGCGTCGGTAATGATGCCGATCTCCGGCACGGCCTTTTTGATGGCGCGCGTCGCTTGGTTAAGCAGGTTGTCCGGGTCGAGGATGTGCGAACCGGTGATGTCCTTGCGGCCGCGGTCGATATTGGGAAAGGTCGCGATTGCCGGAATGCCAAGTTTTGCGGCGCGTTCCGCTTCCTTGACGGCAATATCGACGCTGAGGCGGAAAACGCCGGGCATGGCAGGGATAGGCTCGCGCACGTCCTTGCCGTCGACGAGAAAGATCGGCCAGATCAGATCATCGACGGTGAGCCGGTTCTCCTGCACCAGCCGGCGTGACCAGTCGGCCTTGCGCATGCGGCGCAGCCGCCGGCTGCCCGTTATCTCGTCAACGGAACGTCCCGGCGTTGTGGGCAACGGGCTGAATTTGTTCATGTCTCAAAGCCTCGCTATCGGCGGCTTCATAGCACGCCGTGCCGAGCGCAACCAATGCGGCGGCCTGCCGCCATCGGTGAACTTCCGTCAGCACAAAGAAAAAGGACCCACGAGGAGCCCTTTTGCCAATTTGATCTCGCCTTGGCTCAGAACACGAAGTGATCGGCGGTCAGGTCCGCAGCGGCAGTCGAGTCGACAATGATCGAAAGGCCGGGGGCTTCGTCGATGGTGATGATCGCGTTCCCTGCCTTATCATCAACGATGTCGAGGCCCGCAAACCCAACGGCGAAGACCGATAGATCGATCTTGTCCTCACCGTCGACGAAGTCAGTGATGTGGTTCTCGCCGGATAGGGAGAACGCAAACACATCGGCTCCTTCGTCCCCTGTCAACGAGTCATTGCCGCCATCGTCGAAGATGGTATCGTTGCCTGCGCCGCCGCTGACGTGGTCTTCGCCCCCCGAATTGAGAGAGCCGCCGCCGGATAATTGATCGTCGCCTGAGCCGCCTTCAACCGTGTCGTCGCCCGCGCCGCCCCAGAGACTATCGTCGCCTGACCCACCCAGGATTTGGTCGTCGCCCTCGTCTCCATCCAACTCATCGTCGTCCGCGCCGCCGTCCAGATAGTCATCATCTTTCTGGCCGCGAACGACGTCGTCTCCCTCGTTGCCGTAGAGCTTATCGTTACCGTCGCCGCCGCTTATCTCATCGATCCCTTCATTGCCGAAAATCGTGTCCAGCCCGACCCATCCTAAAGCAGTGTCATTGCCTGAACCGCCGTAGATTAGATCGTTATCAGACCCCTGGATGACTTCGGCAGCGATGTCGACGCCGCTGATCCAATCGTCACCGTCACCGCCAAAAACCGTGTCGTCGCCGACCCCGGCGTATACCTCGTCGCTTCCGGCATTCATGAAGAAGACGTCGTTGCCGTCATAGCCCCGCGCGAAGTCGTCGCCGATACCGGCGCCGAGTGTGTCCCAGCCATCGTCTCCGACAAGGCTGTCATCGCCCACGCCGGCCCAAATCGTGCCGCCGTCAATCAGATGGCGCAGGTCGGGAGCGCTGGCATAGAGCCGGTCGTCACCGATGCCGCCGAACAGCGTATCCGAACCAGCGCCGCCATAGATCAGGTCGTCGCCAGCGCCGCCGCCGAGCTGGTCGTTGCCGGCGTCGCCCACCAGTTTGTCTTTGCCGAGATCGTCGCGGCCGGCGAAAATGGAATCGTTCCCGTCGCCGCCGTTGACGGTGTCATTGCCTGCTCCGCCCACGGCGAGATCGGCATCGCCGCCGAGGTTGATAAAATCATTGCCGCCGCCACCCCAGACCACGTCCTGGCCCTGGCCGCCGTAGATCGCATCATTATCGCCCAGACCGTCGATCAGGTCATTGCCGCCGAGTCCGAAGATGTAGTCCCCGTATTCCGTCCCAACGAGCGTGTCAGAGCCGTCCGTTCCTGGAATCGTGGCCAAATGTTTGCTCCGTTAGCGCCAAGTAATATATCGACCTGCAATTTTATAATTGGCTGTCGAGAAATATAGTCAAATAGAAATCTGTGGCAATGTCGTTCGCCAAAGTCGGGGGCATCGGCACCGGGCGCTGGGCTTCTCGATCCGGGTTCCGGCAATGCTGGTACTATTTAGACCGTCTCACGATCAGGCCAAAAAACCGAAAAAAGGGCCCGAAGGCCCTTTTCCAGTTAAAGTGCTCATTCGATCAGAAAACGAAATCGGGACTAGTCAGGTCGCCGACGGCCGTCGCGTCGACACGGATTTCGAAATCGTCCACACCATCGATGGTGATAACGGCATCTCCGCCATCATTCACGATGTTCAGATCCGCGAAGGTCACGTCGAATGCCGACAGATCAATCGTATCTTCGCCATCGACGAAGCCATTGATCAGGTTAGCGCCGACTGCATTGGCAAAAACGAAGAAATCGTCATCGTCGCCGCCCGCAAGCGTGTCGTCTCCTTCGCCGTCGTGCAGCGTATCACTGCCGCCGCCGCCAAAGAGATTGTCGTTGCCTGAGCCACCGTAGATGAGGTCGTTGTCGTCGCCAGCATCCGCGCTGTCGTCGCCGTCACCGAGAAAGATCGTGTCATCCCCTTCCCCGGCTATAACAAAATCCGTGCCCGAGAACATATAAATGGTATCGTCGCCGTCAAAGCCGAGGGCCTCGTCGTCTCCTGCGCCGCCACCGATTACGTCGTCGCCGGCATCCCCACGAAGCACGTCGTTGCCGATTCCGGCCCAGGCCGTTCCGCCATCGGTTGTAGACGCATCGCCACCCGTATTGCCGAATAGAAAGTCGTTGCCTTGGCCGCCGAACAACGTGTCGGTGCCGGCGCCGCCGAACAGCGTGTCGTCGCCGGCCCCACCGCCGATCTGATCGTTGCCCGCGTCGCCGTAGAGGACGTCGTCGCCCTTGTCGCCGGAGCCGGCAAAAATGAAGTCGTTGCCATTGCCGCCGTTGATCGTGTCTTCGCCGTGTCCACCGGTGGCGAAGTCGTCGCCGTCACTCAAAGTGATCCTGTCGTCGTTTTCGCCGCCGTGGGCGATGTCGTTGCCGAGGCCGCCGTCAAGGAAGTCATCTCCTTCCAGGCCATATAATGTATCGTTGCCGCCCAGCCCATATATCGAATCGTTCAGCGAGGTGCCGGACAGAACGTCGGGGCCTTGTGTTCCAGGAATATTGGCCATGTTGCTTTCTCCCTTGGGTTTATTGGGATTGAATTCTAATTTTCCCCAGCCGAATCATCCGCTTGACGATCATCAACCGAGCAATCCAGAAAGCAACCGATTCAATTTGTGGTTCCGCCGGCGGCTGTACACTTTTGCGACAAATGCGAAATTTTTCGTGGCCACGGCGAACTCGGCCGCCCGACTTCAGGCTTGCCGTTGACGCTATCGACCACTGCGCATAGCACTCGTCCGAGGATCATGGAGGCGGCGTCTTGAGCATCAAATCCGAGCCTGTGGATTTCGGCGGCGGCGCAGACGTGCGTTTTGAGCGCATGGGCGCGGTGGGCCTCATCATCATGACCCGGCCGAATGCACTCAACGCGCTGACCCACGGCATGGTGAAGGCGATGTCGCGCGCCCTGGATCACTGGGAAAGTGATGCAACGGTGGCGATGGTTGTCATCAAGGGCGAGGGCAGGGCATTTTCCGCCGGTGGCGACCTGATGGCGATCTACAACAACCGGCAGGATCCGCCCGCCGACTTCTTTGCGGATGAATACCGCCTCAACGCTCGGATCGAAGGCTATCCAAAACCCTATGTCGCCCTGATCGACGGCATCGTCATGGGCGGCGGGGTCGGGGTGTCGTTCCACGGGTCTCATCGCGTCGTGACGGAGAATGCGCAATTTGCCATGCCGGAGGTGGGCATAGGATTCTTTCCTGACGTGGGCGCCAGCCATCTCTTGCCGGATCTCGCCGACAATTACGGAATGTATCTCGGCCTGACCGGGGCGCGGGTGAAATGGGGAGACGCGCTGTTTTCAGGCCTCGCCACACATGCGGTGAAGGCGGAAAATCTCGGCTCACTGCTGGAAAGCATGGCCATGACCGGCGAACCGGAAGCTTCGTTGCGCGGCGTATTTTTCATGGCCCGGCGTGAGACTGAGCGCGAAAAGCTGGCGGCCATCGATCGCTGGTTTGGCCAGCCAGCACTGCAAGATGTTGTGACGCTTCTCGATCGTGAGGCCGGTCACGATGAACTGGCGGCGGCGACGCTTGCCACCATGCGGCAAAAGTCCCCGACCAGCCTGGCTGTCGCCTTCAGGGAGATCAAGGCCGGTCAGACGATGTCGATGGCCGATTGCATGCGCATGGAATACCGCATCGTCAGTCGCATGCTGCGCGGCAATGATTTCTACGAGGGCATCCGCACCGTTCTGGTCGACAAAGGCGCCAAGCCGAACTGGAGCCCGGCTGCGCTCGATGAAGTCGATCCGGCCCAGGTAGAGACCTACTTCGCCCAACCTGAGGGCGGGGACCTCAAACTGTGAGGGATAGGCTGACCCCGCAATCGGCGCTGGTCCCGACCTTGGCGGAGGTGGCCTTTATCTGGTTTCACCGGCTGATCGCGGCCTACTGCCTGCTGTTCGGGATCCTGTATTGGATCAGGCTGGTCGGTTATTATCCCGGCCAGCTTTGGCGCTTCGACCTGATGCCGGTGCATTGGCAGATTGCCGCGGTGGCGTTGGCGTCGCTGTTTCCCTTCGCTGCCATCGGCCTTTGGATGCTGGCGTCCTGGGGTCCAGTCATTTGGTTCCTGTGCGCTGCATTGGAAGGGGTGATGTATCTCGGGCTGCCGAACCTGTTTGGCGACAGGCCATCAATCATCTTCTCGCATATCGCGGTGGCGGCGCTTTATATCGCCTTCCGGATCGTCGTTGCGCGCCAGCGCAGCGATGCGTCGCAGGGTTGATGGTTAACGAATTGGTCGCTGGAAGAGAAAGTTAACCATCTCTATGAACGGACGGATGTTAGGCCTTTGTTAAGTCTGGCGTTTAAGTCGAATTTTATGGGTGCCGGTTAGTTTCGCGATCAAGGCAGCAAAAAACAAAAAGCTGCCAGGCGTTAAACGAGAGGCACTACCATGATCAATACTCGCCAGGCGGCGAAACCCGCCCCCGCGTCCGACGATCGCCGCGAAGCTATTCGTTCCCTATACATGGAATCGCTGCAACTTGTTGAAAGGTTGCATCGGCGGTTGCTTGACGTGATCAAGGACGAATTCGATCGCAACGGCCGCTCCGACATCAATGCGATCCAGGCGCTGCTGCTTTTCAACATCGGCAACGCCGAACTGACTGCCGGCGAATTGCGCACCCGTGGATACTATCTGGGGTCTAACGTGTCCTACAACCTGAAGAAGCTGGTAGACCTGGGCTTCATCAACCATCAGCGCTCGCGCATCGACCGTCGCTCGGTCCGCGTCAGCCTGACGCCGAAGGGGCAGGACGTCGCCGAAGTTGTGGCCGGGCTTTACGAACGGCATATCGGCTCGATCGAGCATGTCGGCGGCATCAATCAGGATGAATTCAAGCAGATGAACCGTGTGCTCCAGCGTCTGGACCGGTTCTGGAACGACACCATCGCCTATCGCATGTAAATGACGGCTTATGCCTGCACCCGCCGGCCGGCGCCACCGGCGGGTGCAGCGCCCCCGCTCTAAGCGGTCGCAAACTGGCCGGCGGTCGAGCGGGTTGCGCGTCCACACCGGATGCTCGATGACGGCTGATGGTCTGCTTGCGCGAAGATATGCGAGATGCGGAGCTAACGCCGTGATCGCTCCGCTGGCGCCCCAAGATCTCGTCGTTGTCCCCGTGTTCAAAAGGCTGTCCTGTCGCGCTTTCGTCGAGTGCTTTGCCCAGGGACCACAGCCCGTAGAGCACTGTGCATAAAAGCACGGTGATTACGGAAGCTGCCGCCAACATCGCCATGATCCAAGGCAAAGACATTATACCCATCCAGAACAGTGTGATTTCAAGTTTGAACTAGCCTGCGTCCGCTGGCTGGGGGCGGCCAGCGGACGCAGGTCCCCGCCACCTCTAGACGATCAGGAAATCCGAAATCGTGAGCGCCGTCATCTCGCCGAGGACCGCGAATTGGACAGCATCACCGGCGCCACTGCCATCGGCGTCATAGTAGAGCGCGCCGGTCGCCTGATTGTAGATCACATAGTCGTCGGCATCGAACGCGGCCTCGCCAATCCGAAAATTATCGCTGCGCAGCGCGCCGGCGGCGAGCCTGGTGAAAATCGCGTTCTCTAGATGAATCGTGTCGTTATTGCCGACTGCATTCCCGAAACCGACGATGCTGGTGGGCTCGTCGAGACCGGCATTGAACAGCAGCGTATCGTTACCAGCATCGCCCGTAAGCGTATCGTTGCCAGTCCCAGCCACAAGGATGTCGTTTCCCGCGCCGCCGTTCAGCGCATCGTTGCCGACGCCTCCGTTGAGCAGGTCGTTGCCGTCGCCGCCATCCAACTCGTCAGTGCCGGCGCCGCCGGCCAACGTGTCGTTTCCGCCAAGCCCGACAAGGATGTTGGCGCCGGAATTTCCCTCGATCGCATTGTTCAAGGCGTTTCCTGTAGCTGACAGGCTTGCGGTCCCGAGGAGGCCAATCCGCTCGACATCGCCATTGAACATAGTTTGGTTGGAAAGGGAGACGGAGATCGTGGAGTAGACCACGTCGATGCCGTCGGCCTCGGCCTCTTCAACGGTATCGGCAATGTTGTCGACGAAATAAGTATCGTTTCCGGTGCTGCCCACCATCCTGTCCGCGCCGGCTCCGCCGTCGAGGACGTCATTGCCGGTGTCGCCGACCAGGACATCGTTACCCGCGCCGCCCGCCAGTTGGTCGACATCCGCTCCGCCGGCGAGCACGTCGTCGCCGTCGTTGCCATGCAGTTGATCCGCGCCGGAGCCGCCCGCGACGATGTCGTTGCCGACGCCGCCGAACAATTGGTCGACCAACGCGCCTCCAATGAGCAGATCGTCGCCATCGCCGCCGAAGATCAGGTCACGACCGCTTTCCTCTGGCCGGTCCAGGGGATCGCCCATCAGAACATCGTCGCCGGCGTTCCCCCAAAGCGTGTCGTTGCCATCATCGCCATAGAGACTGTCATTCCCACTGTCACCGGACAGCGAGTCGGCATCAGCGCCGCCATACAGATTGTCGTGGCCATCGCCGCCGTGAAGCTGGTCCGCGCCGCTGCCGCCCAGTAGATAGTCTCCGTCATTGCCCCCGAAAAGCTTGTCTTCGCCGTCTTCGCCGTAGAGTTTGTCGTAACCGTCACCGGCGTCGAGCACGTCCGCGCCAGAGCCTCCCTCGAGGCCATCATTGTTGGCTCCGCCTCGAAGCGTGTCGTTGCCTTCGACGCCGTCGAGCTTGTCATGCCCATCTGCGCCTATGAGCAAATCGTTCCCGTCATATCCGACGAGCAGATCGTCACCCGCGCCGCCATCGGCACGGTCGTCGCCGCGAGCGCCCCAGAAAAAGTCGTTGCCACCCCGGCCATCGAAGGATTGCGAGCCGGTTATGTCACTGCTCCCCGGCCACCAATCATCGCCATCGCCTCCGACGAAGTCGACCGGTCCCATGAGCTTTGTGATGGCGATGGCGGCGAACAGGGGGACTTCGTTGGCGGAAGCGCCGTAAAGTTCAGTCAGCGAGATTTGCAGGCCGGTGATTTCCATCTCGGGTTCGTTGCCAAAGCCTTGGCCGAGGACAATTCTGGTCACCGCTCCACCCGTCGGCACGCCGTTGGCGTCGTAGGTGAAGCCCGTGCCCTCGAAGACCATCCAGGTGCCGTTCGAGGAGTAGATTCCGTAGCTGGTATCCGCCTGGCGCAGAATTTCCGTTTCCAGCAGATCGGTGACCCAATCCTGAAAGGAGGAACCAGTGTCATCATGCACGATAACTTGCGCCATGTTCGCCTCTTAAGATCGGGCAGGCTCGCGAAAGAGAGCCTGCCATTTCACGCGACCATAGATGGGCGAGAGCAGGCGGTCTTTGGCCGAGCTGCCATAAGCCTTGATCGAAAGTCCGGGTTTGTTGGCTGATCTTGAGGAGGCGGCGGCCTCCGGCAGGATCAAAACATGGATTCACGTCGCCGTGCCGACGATGAGCCCCATTGCCGCCATATTCCCATGAAAACGCCTTGACGATGGACTTTTGCCGGTCCAGGCGCTCAGCGATCGCGTCAGCGGGACTTCTACTTCGGTTTGGTTTCGCGGGGACATTGGCAAACTGTTAAGGTTGACAGACCTAAACTTTGGCTGACCGAGCCACCGAACCAACGGGTGAGAAGACCTTGTCGAAGACTGCCACCAACGCCACGCGCCGCTTGTTTCTGACCGGTGTCGGCATGCTAGCGCTGTCCAGCGCGGCGGGCCGCGCCTTTGCCCAGGAACAGGACCTGATCGGCGATATCCTGTCATCGCCCAAGCGGGGCAACTGGGATGACCAGTTCGACGCGCAAGTGAGCGCCAAGGCCGCCAACGCCAAGGTTTCGACCACGACGCCAATCTTCAGCCCGGAGACGATCGGCTACACCGAGCAGGCCATCGGGCAATACTCCAATATCGTCGCGCAGGGCGGTTGGCCGGTAGTGCCGGCGACGAAAAAGCTGCAGCTCGGTGTCACCGATCCCGATGTCGAGCTGCTGCGCAAGCGCTTGATCATCGCCGGCGACCTTTCCGCCGAGGCTGGCATTTCGCAGTCGTTCGACACCTATGTCGATGCGGCCCTGAAGCGTTTCCAGCGCCGTCATGGCTTGCCGGCCGATGGTGTGACCGGCAAATATACCTATGCCGCGATGAACGTCTCCGCTCAGGTGCGGCTCGGCCAGCTTGAAACCAATCTGGTGCGGCTGCGCTCGATGGCGGGCGATCTCGGCCAGCGCTATGTCTTGGTGAACATCCCCGCGGCACAGGTCGAAGCCGTCGAAAACCATCGCGTTGTGCTGCGCCACACGGCGATCGTCGGCAAGATCGATCGCCAGTCGCCGATCGTGAATTCGAAGATCAACGAGATCATCGTCAACCCGTACTGGAACGCGCCGGAATCGATAGTTCGCAAGGACATCATTCCGCTGATGCGCAAGGACCCGCAGTATCTGACCAAGAACGGCATCCGCATCATCGGCCCGGATGGTCAGGAGATCCCGCCGGAAGCGATCGACTGGAGCACCGAAGAGGCGGCGAAGTACCGCCTTCGCCAGGACCCTAGCAAAATCAACGCCATGGCGTCGGTGAAGATCAACTTCCCAAGCCCTGACGGCGTCTACATGCACGATACGCCCTCGCAGAGCCTGTTCAACAAGCTGATGCGCTTCGATTCATCTGGCTGCGTGCGCGTGCAGAATGTGCGCGATCTGGTGACCTGGATCCTGAAGAACACCGATGGCTGGAACCGCCAGCGCTTCGAGGAGACGATCAAAGGTGGGCAGAACACGCCGGTGAACGTCGCCGATCCCGTGCCGGTCTACTGGAATTACATTTCCGCCTGGTCGACCGGTCCGGGCGTCGTGCAGTTCCGCGACGATGTCTACGCGCGCGACGGTGTCGACGAGTTGCAGATTACATCGGCGCTGTAAGCACGGTTCTCCGCACAGCCAAAAAGCCGCCCGCGAGGCGGCTTTTTTGTTGCGAGCGTGAGCGGAGCACCGCTCTATTGCGCCTCGACGCCCAGCAGGTTCTTTGCCGCCTTGAGCGCCGCGTCATATTGCGGATCGGCGCCGGCGGCATAGGGCAGGGGATTGTCCACCCGGATTGTGGGCGCGACACCCTTGCCCTCAAGGCGTTCGCCGTCCGTCACGACATCGCGGATGGCCAGCATCAGCAGGCTGTCGTCAGGCAGCACATAGGCTCCACCGCCGAGCACCGCGCCGGCCGTCGGGGAGCCGACCACCGTCGCGCCGTTTTTCTTCATCGTGTAGGCGAGGATCTCCATGGCGCTGCGCGCGCCATCGTCGATGATGGCGACGACCGGCTTGCGCCACCGCAACGGTGTGAAGTTTGGCTTGCCGTCGCGATCGATGAATTCGACCTGCACGCCCTTGGGCGAAAAGACATCGTTCAAGCGACCGACATAACCGCCCCAACGGCCGCGCAGGTCGACGATCAGGACGTCGACATCCTTCAGCTTGCCGGTCGCCAATTGCTCCTGGACTTCGTCGTGCACGTCTGAATTGTGTAACGTCCAGAGCCGCAGGTAGCCGATCTTGCGGTTGCCATCCTGGATGACACGCATGCTTTGCCCTGTCGCCGTGCGGAAAGCTGCATCGGGCCGGATTGTGGTCACCGGCACTGAGATGTTGATCGGAGCAGCACCTTCGTGGCGGCGCACCGAAAGCTTGGCGGTGACGCCAAAGCGGCCCTTGAACGTCTCGATCTGGCGATAGGGCTTGCCGTCCACCGCGAAGATCTCATCGCCGACGAGGACGCCGGCTTTGGCTGCGGGCAGGCCCGGATAGATGTGGCTCACAAACGTTTTGCCGAGGATCGTACGCGTAACCAAGCCGACGCCCTGATATTGGATGCCGGATGGAAACAGCCGCCCCACGTCGCGCCGAAGGCTGCGATCATAGATGTCGAGCACTTCATAATAATCCATCGTGTCCGGCTTGATCCGCCGCGTATGCGAAACGCCGAGATCGGCCAGCGCGTCGTCAATCGTGTCGTCGGTGAGATCGCCGAGCAGCATCGGGAAATCCACCTTACGGTAGAAGTCGCTCTCGACGAGTTTTTCGACGCGTTCAGCCACCGCTTCGAGTTTCGAAGTCGGCTCTTGAGATTGGACGCCCGTGGCCACCAAGGCGATGCAGGTCACGGCCGCCAGGGCGAATGGCAGGGATCGTTTCATCGTCGCATTCGATCACGGGAGACCCAACACCGGCCAGTCACAAATGCGAGGGTTGTGTGAAACGCCGCAGCCAACCCGACCGATCCACCATAAGATGCTGCCCAGGCTTCACAATTCGGGAGGATCGAATGATGCGCCATGAACGGATGTTGGCCGCGTTGGCGGGCATCAACCTCGCCATGCTTGTTGCGATTGGCCTGACGCAAGTATGGCCGGCGGTCGCCCAATCGACGAGCGGACCTCTACGCGCCAACGCGCTCGAAATCGTGGACGGCCAGGGACGCCTGCGCGCCAGCATCACGATCCAGCCCGAAACCACTGGCGCGACCGAGACTGTACTCTTTCGGCTGATCCACCCGAATGGCCAGCCTTCGGCCAAAATCTCGGCGTCGATGACTGGAGCCGGGTTGAGCTTCGTCGGCGGCGACAACGAGAGCTACACGATCCTTCAGGCGGACGGCGCCGAGACCAGATTGAAGATGGTGGAGAATGGGGTCGAGCGGCTAATCGAGCCGTAAGGCCTCCTTCGCGTAACGAAAAAGGGCCGCGCAACGCACGGCCCTTCCGAAAGATCGTTCGGCTTGCGCCGAAAAAATCAGCGCTTCGAGAACTGGAAGCTGCGGCGGGCCTTGGCCTTGCCGTACTTCTTGCGCTCGACGGTGCGGCTGTCGCGGGTGAGGAAGCCGCCCTTCTTGAGCACCGAGCGCAGGCCCGGCTCATAGTAGGTCAGCGCCTTGGAGATGCCGTGACGCACGGCGCCCGCCTGACCCGACAGGCCGCCGCCGGCGACGGTTACGATGATGTCGAACTGGCCGGAACGGTTGGCCGCGACGATCGGCTGCTGCAGGATCATCTGCAGAACCGGGCGCGCGAAATAGGCCGCGTATTCCTTTTCGTTGACGGTGATCTTGCCGGTGCCGGGCTTCACCCAGACGCGCGCGATGGCGTCCTTGCGCTTGCCGGTGGCGTAGGCGCGGCCATGCTTGTCCAGCTTCTGGACATGGACCGGTGCGGCCGGCTGGGTCGACTGGGCGACCGTGCCGAGATCGGCGAGGGAATTGAGCTCAGCCATCTATCAGGCCCTCTTGTTCTTGGAGTTCATCGCCGCGACGTCCAGGACCAGCGGCTGCTGGGCCTCGTGCGGGTGCGTGGCGCCGGCATAGACCTTCAAATTCTTCATCTGGCGACGGCCGAGCGGGCCGCGCGGGATCATGCGCTCAACCGCCTTCTCGACGACGCGCTCCGGAAAACGGCCCTCGAGCAACTGGCGCGCGGTGCGCTCCTTGATGCCGCCGGGATGGCCGGTGTGCCAGTAGTACATCTTGTCGGTGTACTTCTTGCCGGTGAGCGCGACTTTCTCGGCGTTGATAACGATGACGTTGTCGCCATCGTCGACATGCGGGGTGAAGGTCGGCTTGTGCTTGCCGCGCAGACGGTTGGCGACGATGGAGGCGAGACGGCCGACGACGAGACCCTCGGCGTCGATCACCACCCACTTCTTCACCACATCCGCAGGCTTCTGCGAAAAGGTTGTCATGAGTTTTCTTCCTAAAGGACCCTCGGACATGAGGGCGTTTCTTGTTGCTTGGATTGGCCGCCAGCCGGAGCCGGTTGCCAAAAAATGAAACGGCGGCCATTTCGGGCCGCTGTTCCGGGCTGGCTTATAGGCGAGGGAAATTACCGCGTCAAGCACCAGAATGTGGTAGATTTCATGGAAATATCCATAAAAACAATCGCTTACGTTTGAGGTATTATTTTACCGCACTACCGTTGCATCGTATTTGGCCTGTGCGGCCAGCACCTGATCGATATTGTCCTGCGCCCAAA